>JBCDGE010000016.1:0-84916 GCA_038757895.1 Planctomycetota bacterium
CTTCGGGTAGGTCGTCTTCTCGTCGGTGTAGAGCAGGACGAGCCCGGCCTCGGGCTGCAGCTTTGCGGCTTTGCCCAACGCGATTCGGCATGCCGCGCGCGATCGATTCCGGCGAGGCCCGTACAGCGCTTCCTCGCGTTCTATGGCGGCGCGGCGCTTCTCCTTCATCCTCCCGCGCGGGCGGATCGGAGCTGCGACGGCGGCGAAGTGCAGGCGCGTCGTCGACTCGATCGCGACGGCGATCGTGATGGGCCGCGTGTTGCGGCGGGTCTCGTAGGTCTCGAACTCGTCGAAGTGCACACGCAGGACTCCGTCGGGACCTTTGGGCTCGCAGACGGCGATGCGTTCTTTCAGGTTGTCGTCGAGCAGCGCCGCGGTGCGCGAATGCTTGCGCGCCTTGAGCTCGAGGCAGCGGCGGGTGAGCCCGACCTTGCGCGCGGTCTTGCGGAAGCCGAGGCCGTCGCAGAGGTGCTCCAGCACCGCCGCGTTGAGGTACGGCTTGTGGTCCCGGTAGTCCGAGCGAAACGTCTGGCGGGAGAAGCCGCGCCCGCACGCGTTGCACTGGAAGCGTGGGATGGGATGCGGCCGGCAGAGCACCCGATAGGCGCCCTTGTGGGTGTAGAAGCCCGGCGAGGGATTCGTGAACTGCGAGCAGTCCCGGTTGGGGCAGCGAGGCGGCGTGAACATCGATCGATCCTCCGGAGGTGGGCCTCGGGGCCCGGTCCGGAGGGAGACCGATCGAGTTCGGACGCGGTTGCGGGGGACCGCCGGGATTCGCTCAGGCGGCAAGCACAATGAAGCCAGCCAGTTCAGCGGCCCACCGCTAGGCGGAGTACGCGATCGACCATCGCCTGGACGAGCCGAGCATCGTCCCCGAACCGGCTCGCATACTCCCGCGCGGTCATCCCGCGGACGATGCAATGCACGACGACGTGCCGATCGCCGTAGCTGAGTGCGTTCAGCCGCGGCACCACCTCGGTCACGCGCTCGAGGGAGACGCCGAGGCGGCGCGCGAGCAGGATCGGGAGCGGCGGGTCGTCCTCCAGGGGATCGTCGACGAGGCCAGCCACGTCGAACATGCGCGGTCCGTCGCGGAGCACGTCCGCCGCGGCGTTCTCGACCAGGGCATCGAGCGCGCGTAGGGCGCGGTCGGTGTTGGGGCCGGCAAGTGCGGCCAGGCGTGCGATCGCACGTGCGGCGACGCGTTCGCTGTCGACGAGGTAGGCGGCGCGCTCGACGTAGTCCCGGCATTCGCTCGGGAGGTCGACGGGGTGGCCCTGCGCCAGCGATTCGATGAGCGCGTCCACGTCTCCTTCGAGCAGTTCGCGAAGCGCGGCGTGGTGGCCCGGCGTCGCGTCATGCCCTCGCGTCGTCACGCGCGCGCTCGGGCGCACGGATGGACGGAGGGGCCGGTCGGCATCGTCCCGGTCTTCGCTCATGGGCGGGCTGTGTGGGGGAGTGCGGTGTGGGGGAGTGCGGTGTGGGGGAGTCGAGGGGCGGCGGGGCGACGTGCGACGGGGCTGCGCCCCCGCCGGTTTCGCTCGGGGAGCATGGGTAGGCAGGCCCGCGCGAGCGCGCATCCACGTCAGGGGATGCTTTGGAGATGTCATCAGCGCCACGGCAGAGCGCGCTTCAGCGGTATCTGCCCTGGCTCTGAGTCGAGGGTTCCAGGAGCGCGCGCAGACGTCAAGTCGCCTTCATCCCGCGTCGGCCGGTCGCGGCTCCACACGCAGCCGTGCGCGGTGGCGCATCGGGCGCAGGAGGCGTCGCTCGCCGGTGGGAAGGCGGAAGCGTCGGTCGGGGTCGGCCTCGATTCCCCGGATCGCGGAACGGAGTGCACGCAGATCGGGCTCCTTCCCGGAAGCGGAGGCAGCGATCCATGCGAGGAGCCCCCGCCGCGCTTGGCGCGACGGGGGCTCCTCGGTGTGGCGTTCCGAAGGGCGGGCCCTCCGGATCACGCGGCCTCGCGGGCGATCAGGGGCAGAAGTTGACCTCGAGCCCGTTGCTCAGGTTGAAGCCCGCGCCGATCGAGTCGCGGTACCAGAGCTGGAAGTTCAGCGTGTCGCCCGGGTTGATGACGCTGCCCGGGGGCAGGTTCTGGTTGTCGAGCGCGTACACGTTGTTCCCGAACAGGTCGGCCTGGACGATCGCCAGGCGGAACAGCGGGTTGCCGGTGACGCACAGGAACCCGTTGCCGAGGACCGTCTGCGTCTGCTGGTCGCCGTAGATGTAGATGCCGAAGCTCATCGTCGGGCAGGACGTCGTCACGAGGATGAGGTCGTTCGCCGAGAGGCTCGTCGAGCCGTTGAGCCCGAGGACCGCACCGTTCGGGCTGGCGGAGTTCGCCGCGCCGACGCAGTACGGCGTGACGCCGCCGCACGAGTTGTCATCGATCATGAAGTCGTCGATGTGCCAGTCCTGGCCGTTCCCGTCGACGTCGACGCGGATCCGGATCTGCGCCTCGTCGTGGTAGGCGCCGGGGGGCACCTGGGCCGAGTGGAACGTGAACGTGTTCTGGGTCACGCCGTCCGACACGAGGCTGACGAGCGGTTGCCAGTCGTTCGAGCTGTCGAGGATCTCCACGTCGAGCGTGCTGCCGCTCGGGACGTTACGACGCTGCGACCAGAAGCTGACCGTGACGTTGTTGAGCCCGTCGAGGAGCAGGTAGTTGGAGATCAGGAAGTCGTCGCGAAGATCGCCGCCGTTCTGCGCGCTCAGGTGAATGGAGTTGGGCGCCGAATGCTCACCGTTCGCCGCTGCGTTGATGTCCGTACCCTGGAAGGAGATCCAGATGTCGCGGTTCAGCGAGGTCGACGTGAACTCGTCGAGGACCGGGAGGGCGAGCGGCGGAGTGAGGTCGAAGAGGCACCCGCGGCTGATCGCGTAGCTGCGGATCCCGGCTCCGGCCGCGGCGCCGAAGCGCGAGACGTCGCCGGCACAGCCGCCCAGCGAGGCGCACATGATCCGGCAGTCGCTGGAGCCGTTGCAGTGGTTCCGGTTGAAGTTGTGGCCGATCTCGTGGGCCGTCAGGCCGGCGCGGCTCGTCAGGTTGCCCGTGAAGCGCGACTCCGAGAGGCCGTAGCCGAGCGTCTGGTTGCAGACGGCGTTGAGGAACGCGACGCCGATCGTGCCGCCCTGGAGGTTCTTGCCCGTGAAGAGGTGGGCGAGGTCCTTGCGCGTCCCGTTGAAGTTCGCGTTCCAGAAGCTGCGGAACTGGCCGAGCAGGTTGCCCGCGTCGTTCGTCGTGTACGGGTCGTTCGGGTTGTTCCGGATGATGATGTTCGTCAGCTGGAACGTGACGTCGCAGTCGCGCACGTAGATCGTGTCGACGCGGTTCATCACGCGCTCGATGTCATCGAGCGTCGCCTGGACGCTGTTGCCGTTGCGCTGGAAGAACTCGAAGTCCGTGTCGCACGCGAGCTCGCAGAGCTGGAGCCCGGTGCCGGCGAAGGCGGTCTGGCCGCCCGTCACCGGGTCCATCGTCACGCCGTCCGTGCCGCAGACGCCCGGCGGCGCCACGACCTCGGTCGACAGGGCGACCGAGTAGGTGCCAGCGCTCATGCCCTCGGCGGGCTGGATCTGCCACTCGAGTTCGGTGGCCTCGTCGACCACGACGGCGCTGAGGCCCTCGTCGTTCATCGTCGCGACGACCTGGGAGTCGGACCAGCCGTCGACGTAGCCGCGCCAGGTGTTGTGCTGGGGCGCGGGGAGCTGGATCAGCGAGCCGTCGGGGGCGGTCCCGTACAGGCGGAAGTCCGCGGCGCGAAGCGAGTGGCGCTCCAGCACGAGCTCCACGGGCACGTCGTCGAGAGTGACGTCGATGGTCACGACGCCCTGCGGATCGGTGGGGACGTCCAGCAGCTGAAGACTGCCGACGGGCTCGACGGCCTGCGGTGCGGCCGCGAGAGTGAGGGTAGTGAGGATCGAGAGCATCTGGAATCTAGGGGGTCCGAGGCGTCGGATACGACTCGGACGTCTTGACGGAGTGCCGGTGGGGATCCGGGGAGAATGGGTCCAGCGCGCGCTGGATCACCGGCCGGCCCGCTGCGGTGGGATCGCGGGGCCAGCAGGTCCAGGAATGCGGCTTCCAAGGCTACGCGGGCGGCAGCGAAGGGGCCCGACCGGGTCCGAACGCGACGCCCGCGCGATCTCAGATGGACGCACCACAGTGTGGGCAAGTTCCGCTCGTTTGCACACGTGTCGTAGTTTCTCCTGCTGCGACACTCTTCCCGCTCTCCGATGCGCTCGGGGCACCGCCGGATCCAGGCTCGGAAGCCCGCTCGGAGCCCTCTTCGGGCCCTGAAGCGGCCGTGAGACGCATGTTGCGCCGCTCCTGGCGCTCGCGACCGATCGCCTCGGAGAACCCGCTGGCGAGGATGCCTGCCGGCAGGGCGAACAGTCCCACTCCGAGGATCGCGACCATCGCGCCGAGGATCTTGCCCGCCACGGTGACGGGGTACACGTCGCCGTACCCCACCGTCGTCAGAGTCGCGACACCCCACCACATGGTCTCGGGGATGGAGTGGAAGGCGTCGTTGACGTCGCACTCGACGTGGTACATCGCCGTCGAGCACGCGACCAGCATCACGACGGCGACGAAGAGCCCGACGAACAGCTCGTCCCGCTTCTCCGCCACGACGCGCGCGAAGAGGCGGAGCTGGGGCGAGTAGCGCCCGAGGCGGAGCAGCCGAAGGATCCGCAGCGGTCGCAGGTCGAGGGCGGACGGGATCACCAGCACGGCCAGGTCGAGGAGCATCATCGGCGTCCCCGCGAACCGCAGCCGCCCGCGCACCGGATCGCGGTACCGCTCCTGCTCGACGCACGACCAGACGCGGAGCACGTACTCCAGCGCGAACACGCCGATCGAGAGGTCCTCGAAGACCGTGAACGCGAGCGGCATCGCGTCGTAGATCTCCTCGACGGACTGGAGGATCGACGCGAGGACGTTCGCGATGATCAGGATGACGAGCGCCCGATCGACGGCGCGGCTCAGCGGGTCGCCCAGCCGGTCGACCTCGAGGATGAAGTGGACGCGGCTGCGGAGGGTCTTGTGGGACGGCATCCCGACATCCTGCCCCGTCGATGCGATCCCGGGAGCCGCGCTCGTCCCGATCGGATACGCCGGCGCGGAACGGCTGGATCGCGTACGGCGGACCCGGCCGCGGGGCCGACGACCTCGTCATGCTCATGAAGGTCGTCGCCGTCGGCTCGCTGGTGCCCGTGATCGTCGCGGGGGTCGTGATGTTCTCGCGGGCGAGCGGGCCGCCGCCCGCCTCGTCCGGTCTCGGCCTGGGCGGCGCCTCGGCGGACGACCGCGCGGTCGTGACGATCTCGAAGGGCGAGCCCGTCGAACTGGCCGACCACCTGGCCGCCGACGGGACCTGGACGCTCTTCGAGTACACGGCCGACTGGTGACCCGGCTGCGTTCAGATCGGCCCTCAGTTGGAGGGCCTCGCCAAGAAGAACGACGCGCTGCGGCTCCGCAAGATCGACATCGGCACCTGGTCGAGCCCCGTCGCGCGACAGCACGGAATCAGAGGTCTCCCCTCGCTGGTGCTGTACGAGGGCGATCGGCTCGTGGCGAGCGACACGCGCGCCGTCCTGGCGAAGCTGGGATCCCTCTGATCGGCAGCCGGTGAGGAGGGGGGAGCGCGCCGCTTCGCCGACTTCTTCCCGGTCGAACTCCCTCTCGGGCGTCCGGAGTCCGATCATGCGCAGAGGTTCCCTCCTCCCTCGCTCGATCCGGCCCTTCCCATGCGCCGCCCGCTCTCCGTCCTCGCCGTTGCGGCGACCACCGCACTCCTCCCCGGCCACGCCGCACCACCGGCGCAGGAGGGACCGCCGCCCACGCCCGTGAGGGCCGTCCGGGCCGAGGTCCGCTCCGTCGTCCAGCGTGAGTCGGTCTCGGGGAGCCTCCGCACCGCGTCTGACGCGCGCCTCGCCGCGCGCGAGAACGGCGCCGTCGAATCCTTCGAGGTCCGGGAAGGCGACGTGGTGAAGAGGGGCGACGTGCTCGCCCAGCTCGACGCACGCCGCCTGCAGGCCAACCGCGCCATGACCGTCGCGATGGCCGCCGAGGCCGAGGCGACCCGGATCCGCTGGGACGCCGAGGTCGAGGACGCCGAGCTCGACGCCGCCGCGCTGGAGAAGGCCCGCGGGGGAGACGCGATCTCCGAGCGCGAGCTGCGCCAGGCGCGCACGCGGCTCAAGGTCTCGCGGGCGAATGCACAGGCAGCCGTGAAGCGCGAGGAGGCGCTGGCGGCCGAGCTCCTGCTGCTCGACATCCGCGTGAACGACATGACGATCCGCGCGCCCTTCGACGGCGTCGTCGTCGAGCGACACGTCGAGGTCGGCGAGTGGGTCGTGCCGGGCGACGCGGTCGTGACGCTCCTCTCGGTGTCGAAGCTCGAGGTGTGGCTGGACGTGCCCCAGCGGCTCGCCGAGCGGATCGACTCCTCGCGCACGTCGATGCTGATCTCCGCGGGCGCGGACCGGCTCCAGGTCGTGGCGACCGAGCCCAAGGTCGTGCCCCGCATCGACCCGAAGAGCCGCATGTTCTCGCTCGTCGCGCGGATCGAGGGCGAGTCTGCCCGCGGCCTCTCGCCGGGCATGAGCGCGAGCGCGTACCTTCCCGTCGGCAAGGAGCAGGAGACGCTGATGCTCCCCAAGGACGCGCTGGTGTACCGCCCCGGAGGCACCGGAGTGATGGTCGTCATGGGCCAGGACGAGGGCGGCGCGAGCGTGAACGGTGTCGCGGCGCTGATGCCGGTCACCGTGATGTTCGAGACCGACCGTGACGTCGCGATCGCGCCCGGCGCGGTCCGTCCCGGCGCGGCGGTGATCGTGGAGGGCAACGAGCGGCTCTTCCCGGGCACGCCGGTCGCCGCGAGCATCGACGCGAAGTCGCCCCAGCCGATCGACTGACCGTGAATATCGTCCGAGGCGCAGTCGCGCAGCCGATCACCGTCGCGGTCGGCATCCTGCTCGCCCTGCTGGCGGGCCTGATCGCCGTCCTTCGCGTGCCGATCCAGATGACGCCCGAGGTCGAATCGGTCGTCATCTCGATCACGACGTTCTGGGAGGGCGCGTCCTCCCAGGAGATCGAGACCGACGTCATCGAACCCCAGGAGGAGCGCCTCGGCAGCCTCACCGGGCTGGTGCAGATGACCTCGGAGAGCGCGCCCAACAGCGGGACGATCCGTCTGGAGTTCGCGACCGGCACGCCGATCGCGGACGCGCGCACCGAGGTCGACCTGCGGCTGGCCGAGGTTCCGGGGTACCCCGAGGGCGTCCTCAACCCGGTCGTCGTCGACGTGGACCCCGAGTCGGTCGATTACATCTCGTGGGTCGCGCTGTCGTCGACGGACCCGGAGTTCGATCCGACGACGCTCAAGGACTTCGTCGACCGCCGGATCATCCCGCGCCTGGAGCGCATCAAGGGCGTCGCCGAGGTCGGCTTCCTCGGCGCGCGCGAGCGCGAGCTCCAGGTGTTCGCCGATCCGCGCCGCCTCGCCGACCGCGGGATCACCTACTCCCAGCTCCTCGCGACGCTCCGCGAGGACAATGGGAACTGGTCGGCCGGCAAGCTGCCCGAGGGCAAGAACGACGTCCGCGTCCGCGCGGTCGGTCGGTTCAAGGAGCCGCGCCAGATCGAGAACCTCGTGCTGCGGGAGACCGAGGGCGGGCCGGTGCTGCTGCGCGACGTCGCGACGGTCGAGATCGGGTTCAAGGAACCGACCGACTGGGTGCGGTCGCGCGGGTTCCCGATGCCGTACTTCAACTTCCAGCTGGAGACGGGCGCGAACCTCCTGGAGACGATGTCCGGGATCGACGTCGAGCTGGAGGAGCTCAATGCTCCCGGCGGGCTCCTGGAGATGGAGGCGAGGCGGCTCGGCGCGAACGGCACGTTCGAGCTCGTCAAGGCCTACGACGCGACGACGTACGTACGCCAGGCGCTGTCGCTCGTGCGGTGGAACATCGTCGTGGGGGGCGCGCTCGCGACGCTCGTCCTGCTGCTCTTCCTCCGCTCGTTCCGCACGGTCGGGATCATTGCGCTGGCGATCCCGATCTCGATCGTCGTCGCGATCGTGGTGCTGGTGACACTCGGCCGGACCGTCAACATCGTCTCGCTGGCGGGGATGGCGTTCGCGGTCGGGATGGTCGTCGACAACGCGATCGTCGTCATCGAGAACATCTTCCGGCACCTGGAGATGGGCAAGCGCGTGAAGCAGGCAGCCGTCGACGGGACCGAGGAGGTCGCGGGCGCGGTGCTCGCCTCGACGCTCACGACCGTCGTCGTGTTCGTGCCGATCCTGCTCATCGAGGACTCGGCGGGTCAGCTCTTCCGCGACATCGCGCTCGCGATCGTCGCGGCGGTCGGGATCTCGCTCGTCGTGTCGATCGCGGTCATCCCGTCCGCGGCGGCGACGCTGCTCCGCGACGAGCGCGTGGGCGCCGCGCGCGCGAGCGCCGCGGGCGCGAAGGGGAGCCGACCGGGCCTGTTCGCTCGACTGCTCGACCTGCCCGCGCACATCGCGCGGCTGTACCGGTGGCTGGCGAAGACCCGCCTCCGCCAGCTCGGCGCGATCGCGGGCTTCGGCGTTGCCACGATCGCCGGCATCTTCGCGCTGATGCCGCCCCTCGACTACCTGCCGACGGGGAACCGGAACATCGCGTTCGGGATCCTGTTCCCGCCGCCCGCCTACAACCTCGATCAGCTCGGCGAGATCGGCGACCGGATCGAGGACCGCATGCGGCCGTTCTGGGAGGCCGCGGACGCGCAGTTCCAGGTCGAGGAGGTCGCGCGGAACGGCGGGCCTGCGCCCGGCGACGAGCGGCACCCGATCATGGCCTTCACGGGCGCGGGGATGGTCGAGGTCACCCCGCCGCCGGTCGAGAACTACTTCCTCGTCGGCATCGGCGGCCAGATGTTCCACGGCGCGGTGAGCGCCGACGACTCCAAGGTCGTGGACGTCGTCGCGCTCCTCCAGTGGGCGGCCGGTCAGGACATCGTGCCGGACGTGTTCTCGTTCGCGATCCAGATGCCGCTGTTCCAGACGGGCGGCAACACCGGCACCGCGGTCAGCATCGACATGACCGCGCGCGAGCTCGACGCGATCGTGCCCGCGGCGGGCGCGCTGCTCGGGACGCTGATCGGCGAGTTCGGCCCGTTCAGCGTCCAGCCCGATCCCGCGAACTTCAGTCTGCCGTCGCCCGAGCTGCGCATCTCGCCCGACGACGAGCGACTGCGCGAGGCCGGGCTCACGCGGCGCGACGTCGGCTACGCGGTGCAGGCGAACGGCGACGGCCTGATCATCCCGCGCCAGTTCGAGCTGGAGGGCGAGCTCAAGGACCTCAAGATCGTCTCGCCCGAGTCGCGCGGCGACGACCCGGTGCCCGCGCTGCTCGCGACGCCGCTCGCGACCCCCGAGGGGCGGATCGTCGACCTCGGGAGCGTCGCGCGCATCGATCGCACGACCGCGTCGGACCGCATCAAGCGCGTCGACCGCCAGCGCGCGATCTCGATCCAGCTCACGCCGCCGCCCGGGCAGCCGCTCGGCGACGTCCTGCGGCGCATCGACGAGACCGTCGGGGGACTCCGCCAGGCCGGCGCGATCCCGCCCGACGTCGAGGTCCGGTTCTCGGGCTCGGCGGGCAAGCTCAACGACATCAAGGAGGCGCTGGCGGGCGACGGAACGGTCCTCGGTACGGCGACGAGCTCGCTGTCGCTGGCGCTCGTGATCGTCTACCTGCTGATGGTCGTGCTCTTCCAGAGCTTCGCGTATCCGCTGGTGATCCTCATCAGCGTTCCGCTGGCGACGTTCGGCGGCTTCGCGGGGCTCGCGATCGTGCACAAGCTCAGCGCGCTCAGCCGCTACGTCCCGACGCAGAACCTCGACGTTCTGACCATCCTCGGCTTCGTGATCCTCGCGGGCGTCGTCGTGAACAACGCGATCCTGATCGTGCACCAGGCGCTGCACTTCGTGCGGCGCGACGGGATGTCGATCGAGGACGGGATCGCCGCGTCGGTGCGCTCGCGCGTCCGGCCGATCGCGATGGGAACGCTGACGTCGGTGGGCGGCATGCTCCCGCTCGTCCTGATGCCGGGCTCGGGATCCGAGCTGTACCGCGGGCTCGGCGCTGTCGTCGTCGGCGGCCTCGTCGTGGCGACGATCTTCACGCTGATCCTCGTGCCGCTGCTGCTGTCCACCGCGATGCGGTGGAGCGGCGAGAAGCACGTCGAGGCGGCGGCCTGAACGAACGTCAGTCCGGCGGGGTGAGCAGGTCCATCACGGCGAGGGTCATCGCCTCGACGCCCTTCTTCACCGAGGGCTCCGGCTCGATGCGGAAGATCGGCGAGTGGTGGGAGGGCACCGGCGGGCCTCCGGCGCGCGCGGCGTCGAGGTCGGCCTGGGCCGTGCCGCCCACCTGCAGGTACGCGCCAGGGACGCTCTCCTTGGTCCGCACGAAGTAGGCGAAGTCCTCGGCGCCCATCCCTTCGCGCAGGAACGGGTGCATCGCTCCCTCGCCCATCCCGCGGACGATCGCGGCGCGGACCCGGCCCGCGAGCTTTGGATCGTTGACGGTCGTCGGCGTGGCTTCGGTCGAGAGCTCGACCGTCGGCAGGAGGTCCTCGGGGAGCCCATTCGCGCGGCCGATGTTCTCGGCGATCCGCACGATGCCGTCGAGCAGCGTCTTGCGCGTCGCCTCCGAGTCGGAGCGCACCGTGAGCTGCAGCCGCGCCTCTTCGGGGATGATGTTGTGCTTGGTGCCGCCGTGGAACGACCCGACGGTCACGACGCCGGGCTCCTGCGGGCTGAGCTCGCGGCTGACCAGCCCCTGGAGGGCGACGACGATCTGGGCGCCGATGTAGATCGGGTCCTTGCCCTTGTGCGGGCTCGCACCGTGCGCGCCGATGCCGCGCACGACGATGTCGACGCTGTCGGACGACGACGCCAGCAGCCCGTCGGACAGCATGATCTTGCCGGCGGGCTTGCCGGCAGAGACGTGGATCGCGAGCGCGGCGTCCGGGACGCCGAAGCGCTCGTACAGCCGATCGCGGAGCATCGCCCGCGCGCCGCCGATGCGCTCCTCCGCCGGCTGCCCGACGAGCATCACCGTGCCCGACCAGGCGTCCTTGCGCCGCGCGAGCTGGTGGGCGGTCCCCACGAGCACGGTCATGTGCACGTCGTGCCCGCACGCGTGCATGACCGGGAGCGCCGTGCCGGCCTCGGTCATGAAAACGGCCTCCGACGCGTAGGGAAGGCCTGTCTCTTCCGCGATCGGCAGGCCGTCCATGTCCGCCCGGACGAGGACGAGCGGTCCCTCACCGTTCCGCAGCATGCCGACCACGCCGGTCCCACCGACGCCCTCCGTGACCTCCGCTCCGGTCGCGCGGAGCTCTGCGGCGAGGCGCTTCGACGTCTCGAACTCGACGAAGGACAGCTCCGGGTTCGCGTGGAGGTGCTCGAAGAGAGCGCGGAGGTGCCCGTCGTAGTGCGCGGCGACGGAGCCCGCGAGATCTTCGACGGGTCGCTCCTGCGGTCCGACGGCGAGAGGCGTGCAGGCCACGCCGAGGGCGATCAGTGCGTGCTTCATCGCCCCATCGTAGGGGCACCGCCCGGCGAGAACGCGCGATCCACGAGGGCGCAGGGCTGTACGATCGCTCGCATGGTTCATCCGTCCGACGTGAGGAAGACCGCGCAGATGAACGGCGTCCTCGGCCTCCGCATCATGCTGCTGGCGTTCGTCGCCGGCGTGACGATGTTCGCGGTCGTCGCGACGGTGGTCGGCCCGGTAGCTGATCCGGTGGGCGCGGGCGGTGAGGTCGGAGGCGAAGTCGACGGCGAGTCGTCCGACGCCTCGTTCTTCGCGCTGCTGGAGTGGATCGTCCTCGGCTACGCGGTCCTCGTGATCCCGGGGACGCTGCTCCTGCGGCGCGTCCTCGACGCACGTGTCGGCGCGCGGCGCGGAGAGGCGCTCGAAGCGGTCGACCGCGGCGAGGTGCCAGAGGAGCTGCGCGTCGCGACGATCGTCCCGGCCGCGATGGGGGAGTCGCTCGGACTGCTCGCCTGCGTCGTCCTCCTCCTGACGGGCAACACGCTCCTGCTCGCTCCCGTCGTCCTGTCGCTCGTCCTGATCCTTCTGCCGTTCCCGTCCGAGGACGGGCTGCGGTCGCGGATCCAGGCGGCGGGGCGAGCCTGACGGACGGGGTCTGACGGACGGGGTCTGACTCGCGGGGGCGCTGCCCGCGCCGATCAGCGCTCCAGGCGCGCGTAGGCCTCTTCGACGTAGGGGGCGAGGTCCTCGTCGAGCGACAGGCGCATGAGCTCGTTGAGCATCGACCCGTAGAGGTCCATCAGCTCCTCGTCGCTCTCGTTCATCGCCTTGAGCTGCTCCGCGCTCATGCCCTCCTCGCGCTCGCGGAGCGCAACGATGCGGTCGGTGAGCGCGGCGAGCTTCGGGTCGCCCGCCTCGGCGCTCGGCACGTCTTTCATGGTCTCCAGGACGGCGACGATCTCCCGCATCGTTCCCTTCGTCTCCAGCTTCAGGTCGGCGAGCGCGTCCGGCTCGGAGGCCGCGGCGCCTCCGCACGACGTGGTGGCGGCGAGGGGCAGGCAGAGCAGGACCAGCGGGAGGAGGGCAGGCTTCATGACCCGCAGCCTGCGGTGGGGGCGGCGAATCCGCCAGGGAGGTTTCGCCTCGGACGGGGTCGCCGTCCCACTACTGTCCCGGATCGTCGCCCGAACGGGACGGGCCGGGTGGGCGAGCGTCCGGTTCGCCCGGCGTGTCCTTCGGCCGCTCGTCCACGCGGAGGTCGAACACGTCGGGCCGCGCGTAGTGCCCCGAGACGTCGAGATCGAAGCGCCCGCGCGTGATCGCGCCGGGGTCGAGGTCTGCGACGAGCACCGCGTCCTCGCCGGTGACCGGGCCCGCGAGCACCTCGCCGAACGGATCCACGATCACGCTCCCTCCGCCGATGAGGAGGTCGTCGGGCGCGGAGCCGGCGTCCGTCTTCCAGTCCGACGGAAGGTCCGAGCGCCGCATGTGCTGGCACGCGGAGAGCACGAAGCAGCGGCCCTCGACCGCGATGTGCCGTGCGGTCGCCTGCCAGACGTCGCGGTCGTCGACGGTCGGTGCGCAGTACAGCTCGACGCCGCGCGCGAACAGCGTCGCGCGGTAGAGCGGCATGTAGTTCTCCCAGCAGATCGCGGCGCCGATCCGGCCCAGCGGCGTGTCGACGACGGAGAGCGTCGAGCCGTCGCCGCGGCCCCAGATGCACCGCTCCAGCGCCGTCGGGACGAGCTTGCGGTGCTTCGCGCGCAGCGCGCCGTCCGCGCCGAGGAACAGCGCCGTGCAGTAGAGCGTCCCGCGCTCGCGCTCCACGACGCCGATCACGATCTCCAGCCCGTGGTCGGCGGCGATCTCGCCGAGCCTGTCGACGGCGGGCCCGGGGACCTCGATCGCGCCCGCGTGGTAGCGCTCGAACGCGGCGCGGCCCTCGTCGCTGCGCGTGCCCAGGCGGATCCCGAAGTCCGAGCCCTTCGGGTACCCGCCGATGAATGCCTCCGGGAACACGGCGAGCCGCGCGCCGTCCGCCGCCGCGTCCGCCGCGCGTTCCGCGACGCGGCCGAGCGTCCGCTCCAGGTCGAAGGCGACCGGAGCGGACTGGATGACCGCAGCCCTGATCGGCGCGGCGCGTGACGCCGCGGCCGATCCGGTTGACGCGCTGTTCGTCAGCGCCGCAGCTCCGAGGCCGGGACGAGCTCGACGCCGCCCTCCGCCTTGGCGGCCGCGACGTCCTCGGCGAGGACCTCGACCGCCTTCTCGAGCTGCGCGTCCTCGCCGCCCGGCGAGCTCCACGTCGGGTCGTTCCAGAACGCGAAGTGCGGCTCGCAGCCGTTCAGCTCCATGTCCTCACCCGTCGAGACGAGGTACCAGCCGCGCGTGGGCATGCGGATCGAGCTGCCGTCGAGCAGGCCCTGGCTGCCGGTGCTGATCACGCCGCCCGCGGTGCGCATGCCGACGAGGCGGCCGCGCCCGAGCTGCTTGACGGCGTGGGAGAGGATCTCGGCGTTCGAGAACGAGTGCTCGTTGCACAGCACGACGACCGGCTTGCTCCACGACGCGTAGATCTTGCGGTCCTGGGGGTAGCCCTCGCCGCTGCCGCGCGAGCGCGTGATCGCGTGCACGGGCTGGGTGAGCGCCGTCAGCACGTGGTCGGTCGTGCTGCCGCCGCCGTTGAATCGCACGTCGATGATCATCCCGTCCTTGCCGACGCCGGCGTGGTACAGGTCTTCCTCCATCTGGCGGAAGCTCGTGAAGTTCATGCCCTGGATGTGGAGGTATCCGAGCTTGCCGTCGGACAGCTCGGCGACCTTCGCGCGGGTGTTCTCGACCCACTCGGGGTAGAGCAGGCGGCGCACCGACGAGACGGGACGGACGCTGACCTCGCGCTCCTCACCGCCGGCGGACTTCACCGTCAGCGCGACGTCGCGGGCCCTCTCCATCGTCAGCAGTGCGTCGACGTCGACGTCGGGACCGACGGCGGTCCCGTCGATCGCCAGCAGCGTCTCGCCCGCCTCGACGAGGCTGCGGGCCTTCGACGTGGGGCCGCCGGGGATGACGCTCTCCACCACGAGGCCGGGGCCCTCGCCGCCGTGCACGTAGCGCAGGCCGAGGTGGTACGTCGTCGGCGACCAGTCGTTCTGGGCGTCGAAGTTCGGGAGCGGATCCGAGCCGCCGCGGTGGCCCATGTGCGACGCGTTGAGCTCGCCGAGCATCATGTTGCAGAGCTGGCTGAACTCGTTCGCGCCGAGGCACTGCGCCGCGACGGAGCGGTACTTCGCCCGCACCTGGTACCAGTCGCGGTTGTTGTACGCCTCGTCGTAGAACCGGTCGCGCATCGCGCGCCAGGCCTGGTCGAACGCGATCTGACGCACCTCGGCCCAGTCGTGGGTGACGCGGACCCGGAAGTCGAAGGTGTCGATGTCGCCCTTGGCGCCCATCGAAGCGGGCTTGCCGCTGGAGAGGCCGACGAACTCCTTCGAACCGGGCAGGTACTCCTGGCTGGAGAGCGACGAGCGAGCGAAGCGCTTGGGCCGCTCCGGGCGCGGGAACGAGACGGTGTAGACGGCGGTCTCACCGTCGACAGAGGCCGTGAAGTGGAGAGTCTTGCCGTCCTTGCCCCAGATCAGCCCGCGCTCGAACGAGTCGGGGATCCGGATCCGGTCGATGCGATCGAGGATGCCGTCGAAGTCGATGGTGACGGCGTTCGCGTCCTCTTCCTTCTTCTCGATCTCGTCCTTCTTCTCGTCGCCGCCTTCGGCCTTCTCGCCGTCGCTCTTCTTGCCGTCGCCCCTGGCGCTCTTCCCGCCCTTCTTCTTCTTGTCCTTCATCGCTTCGAGCGCCTTCTTCAGCGTCTCGTCGCGCTCGGTCGACTCGTCCTCGGCCTTCGTCAGTTCGACCCAGTAGATGTCGGCCTCTTCACCGTCGCGGCGGCCGACCCAGGCGATGCGCTTGCCGTCGCCCGACCACGCGGGCGCGCCGTCGCGGTCGGGGTGGCGCGAGATGTTGAACGGCTCGGTCATGCCATCGAGCGACACGACGTAGACGTCGCTGTTGTAGTCGTCGTCCTGGGTCGCGTAGGTGATCCACTTGCCGTCGGGCGCCCAGTCGAAGCTCGGGCGCGACCACATCGCGGCGACGCGGCGGTGGTCCGTGCCGTCGTCGTCCATCACGAAGATGTCCGTGCCGCGGATGAACGCGATGTGCGTGCCGTTCGGGCTGCGATCGAGGCTCGACTCGACGGCCGCGTCGTCGGTGACCTGGCGGATCGTGAAGTCCTCCGCCATCCACCAGATGCCGTCCTCCTGGTCTGCGGTTACCTCGTAGATGTCGGTCTCGCCGCCCACGTCGGACACGAAGTACAGCTTCGAGCCGTCGGAGTTGAAGACGAGGCTCGTCTCGTCGTGCTCGCTGTTGGTGACGCGGACGGGCTCCTTGAGGATCCGGTCCATGACCCAGATGTCGCGGCCCGCGACGAAGGCCATCTGCTTGCCGTCGGGCGTGAAGGCGACGCGGCTCGCGCGCTCCTCGTTGGTGCGCTCGATCGCGCTGGCGACGCCGTCGCCGGTCGCGACGAGCGGCACGTCGGTCGTCGCGCCGCTCTTCGCGTCGCACGTCATCATGTCGAAGCGGCGGCGGAACAGGAGCGTGTCGCCGTCGCGCGACAGGACGGGGAACGCGACGCCGTCGTCGCTGCCGTCGCCCGCGCCGACGTTCGTCACGCGGCGCGCCTCACCGCCCTCGAGCGGGCGGTGGTAGATGTCGAACGTCCCGTCCGGGTCGCTCGTGTAGTAGTAGCTCTGCCCGTCGTCGGCCCACATCGGGTCCATGTGAGCGACGTTCTGGAAGTGCTCGCGATCCTCGCACAGGCGCGTGACCGTCGCGGGCGTCGTCGAGAGGTCGGCGAGCCACATCTGCATCGCCTGCGGGCCCTCGTAGCCCTTGCGGTTCCAGTTCGAGCGCCCGCGGCAGAAGAGGACCTTCGTCCCGTCCGGGCTGATCGCGGCGTCGCGCACGCCCGCGTCGAACAGCATCCGCGGCGGCGTCTCGCCCGTCACGTCGAGCAGGTACGCGCGGCGCGACTCGGAGTAGTGCCAGCCGCGGTCCGTCGACATGCTGACGAGCAGGTGACGGCCATCCGAGGTGACGTCGTGGATCGACTTCGTGTTCGAGTCGAACGTGATCTGACGCGCCGCGCCGCCCGTGGCGGGCATGGCGTGGATCTGGGTTCGTCCTGACCGGTTGCTCGTGAAGTAGAGCGTCTCGCCCGACGGATCGAACAGCGGGCTGGAGTCGTTCGCCTGGTGGATCGTCAGGCGCGTGGCGGCGCCGCCCGCGACGTCGGCGGTCCAGACGTCACCGTGCCAGGTGAACGCGATCGTCCGCCCGTCGGGCGAGATCGCGGGGGAGCCGGGGAGGCGGATCGGCGTCGCGTCGCCTTCCGCGGGGGCAGCAGCGGAGGCGGCGGCGGATAGAGCGACGGGGACGAGCGCTAGGACGAGGGACGCGTGCATGTTCGCCGGTGGAGAGCGTGTCGAGGAGCTGTGGGGGATCGCGCGCGCGAAGAGCGCACGCGAGCCCCCGACGATATCCGTCGTCCGAGGCACCGTGTCGAGCCGGCGCCGCCCCGTCTCGATCTGCTTCGTCAGCGATACACGCGGCGTACACAGCGCCGACGAAGTGCGTCGCCCTGGCGCATTGCCGCCGCCGGGCCGCTACTGCACGAGCGTCTCGTGCGCGCGCGCCGCGACCTCCACGGTCCCGACGTGGCGACCGTCCTCGACGAGGACGACCGACTCGGCCAGGTTGACGGTTGGACAAACGTGGCCGGGAACGAGGCGAAGCACCGTCCCGCGCGCGGGGCGCTCTCCTTCGGCCGCGCGCAGAACCGTGTGCTCCTCGCTCTGCCCGAGGGCCACGAACGCGGGCTCGCCGATGACCTCCGCGATGCGGTCGGGGCCCGTGCCCTCGACGGCCTTCGAGCCGGCGTCGCAGGTGAACGTCGTCTCGCCCGGCAGGCTCGCGACGCGCGTCAGGACCGTCGCGGCGAACTCCTTGTCGAGGTCGGGGAGCTGCTCGGCCGAGCGCAGGTCGTGGTAGACGACGGTCCCCGGCGAGACCCGGTGCACGGTCCCCTCGAGGGTCGCGAGTCCGATGTGCTCGAGCGCGGGCGGGAACGCGGGCGTTCCAGCGGTCACGACCTCCTTCGGCCGCAGGTCCTCCTCGGCGAGCGCCTCGACGAGACCGACGAGCTCGTCGTAGGTCGCGTGCACGAGTCGGGTGCGCTCCGCGCGGTCGAGTTCGTGCCGGTGGCCGTCGTACGCGTGCAGCCCGCGGAAGCGCGACCCTGCCGCTCGTGCGATCTCGACGATCTCGTCGCGCCGCGCGAGCCCGATCCCGGTGCGCCCCATCCCGAGGTCGACGTCGATGAACACGCCGACGGAGGCGGGCACCGCGTCGACCTGATCGACCGACTCGACGAGCGTCGAGAATCGCGCGCCGGGCCAGGCGGAAGCGAGATCGTCGAGCCGCGCCAGCGCCGCGCCGAACAGGTGGTGCGCGACCAGGACGTCTCCGCCCGGCACCGACGCGTCGCGCAGCACGCGGGCGAGCACGTCGGCTTCGCGGGTGGTCGCGCACTTGAAGCGTCGGATCCCCGCGGCCGCATACAGTGCGAAGACCTCCGGGATCTTGGCCGTCTTGACGTGGGGCCGCCAGCGCGCCGGCCCCGCCGTGAGGCGGAGCACGGCGTCCACGTTGCGTCGGACGGCGGCGAGGTCGACGACAAGCGCGGGCGTCAGCACGCGCTCCGCGAGGCCGGGCTCGAGGGGAGGGGGCGTGGGGTCGTTCATCGGTACGGTGACGTACACCGTATCGCGGATCGACTCGTAGGTCGCTCGGTCGGGGAACGGCCAGCACTCGTCCGGCTGCTCGACGTTCGGGTCGACCCGCTCGGCGAAGAGCAGGATGCAGAGGATCCACACTCCGATTCCGCCGAGCGTCAGGCCGCCGATCGAGAAGATCGCGAGCCCGACGTAGGCCAGGACGTCGGGGGCGTCGAACGCTTCGGCTACGAAGGCGAGGACCACGCCGATGAGCATCCAGCCCATCGGGAACCCACCGGGGATCCGCTCGATCCAGATCGGCGGAGGGCCGGGCAGATCGGTCCCGAGGAAGAGCACCGCGCGCTCGGCGCTCCTTCGCCTGGACGCCGACCAGGGCGTCCGCTCACCGTCTTCGTCGAAGTCTTCGAGGAGCCGGTCGTGGATCTCCAGGACGGCTCTGTCCTCGGTCACCTGTCGCGACGTCTCGCCGAAGCGGTCCTCCAGGGCTTCCTGGATCGTCGTCGCGAGTGCGCGCCGTGCTTCGAGGTCGATCTGGGACATGGTCGTGCGGATCTCCGCTCGTCCATCCGCGTGCTCCGGCGCGCGTTACTGCTCTGGCCCCGCGGGCGGGGATCGATCAGGCTAGAGCCGCGCATGGACTCGAATCGCACGGACCAGACCGACCCGGATTGGGCCGAGGTACGAGAGCACTTCCTCGACCTCGACGAGATGGAGGCCCAGGAGCGGTTCGCTGCTCTGCAGCGGCTGAGAGCCGAGAAGCCCGCCGTGGCCGCTCAGGTCGAGAGCCTGCTCGACGCGAGTCCGGAGGCGGACGTGGTGCGACCCGGCGCGGGTGAGCGACCCCGTGCCGCAACGAGGATCGGTCCCTACGAGATCCTCCGTTCGGCCGGCAAGGGCGGCATGGGGGAGGTCTACGTGGCCAGGCGGGCCGACGGCGCCTACGAGCACGAGGTCGCCATCAAGCTGATGCGCGACGGGTGGCTGAGCGAGGAGATGCGGCTCCGCTTCCAGCGGGAGCGCCAGACGCTGGCGCGCCTCGACCACCCCTACATCGCGCGCCTCCTGGACGGAGGGAGCACCGAGCGCGGCGAGCCCTACCTCGTCATGGAATACGTCGACGGTGAACCCGTCGATGCCTACGCGGCGCGGCTGCCCCTGGAGGAGCGCCTCCGGCTGTTCCTGAGGATCGGCGCCGCGGTCCAGCACGCCCACGACCAGGGCTACGTGCACCGCGACCTGAAGCCCAACAACATCCTCGTGCGCAGCGACGGGGCGCCCCGCCTGCTGGACTTCGGCATCGCCCGCGTACGCGACGGGCAGAGCGCCGACGAGAGAGCCGATGCGGAGGCCGATGCGCAGCCGCTGACGCGCACCGGGAGCCGGCTCTTCACTCCCGAGTACGCCAGTCCCGAACAGGTGCGCGGCGAGACGATCGACGAGCGCAGCGACCTGTTCGCGCTCGGGGTCCTCCTCTACCACTTCCTCTGCGGTCGAGGGCCGTGGACGGTCGCGGGCGACGGCGTGTTCGAGCTGGAGCAGGCCATCTGCCACCAGGAGCCCCGGCCTCCCAGCAGGTACTCGGAGACCTCGGGGACCCGCATCTCCGGCGATCTCGACGCCATCACGCTGCAGTGTCTCGCCAAGCGCCCGCAGCACCGGTACCAGAGCGTCCAGGCGCTCTGCCAGGACATCGAGAACTACCTCGCTGCCCGCCCGATCAGCGTCCGAAGGGTCGGAGGCATCGAGCGCTGGCTGCGGAGCGTGCGGCGTCGCCCATGGCTCGCTCTCGCTAGCGTCCTGGCTCTCGTCAGCGGAGCGCTCCTCTGGAGCACCTGGTCCAGCGCCGATGAACGCGCCGAACGAGTGCGCGATCTGAGCGAGGCGATGGACAGGCAGATCGATGCGGTCCAGGTGTCGATCGAGGATGGGAGGTACGAGGAGGCCGCCGCCGAGCTGGACCGGCTGACCGGGAGCCTCGCGGACCTGGAGCCGCTTCCTCAGGCGACCTCGCAGGAGGCCTGGATCCTCGCGCTGCGGTCCATGCTCGCGCTCAATCAGCTTCGCGTCGACGAGGCCCGCGAACTCCTGGACCGTGCCGATCTGCAGATCGCCGAAGTGCCCCGCGACCAGCAGACGGGAGCGCTGAGCCCGCGGCACGCAGAGCTCATCGCCACGTCGTACAACGTGCGCGCCGACCTCGAGCAGATGTCCGACTCCCGCAAGGCCGAGGCGTTCGCCGCGACCGAGCAGGCCCGGACGTTCGCGCTGGAGCACCTCGCCCCGGGTCACGCCCTGCGCATCGCCGCCCTCGTCGGCTGGTCTCGCCTGATGGGGCAGGAGGGCAAGCGTGAAGAGCGTCTGGCCGCGGCGCGGCAGGCGGTGGAGGAGTCCGCTCTCTTCGATCCGCGCGATGAGCTCCAGGTCTACACGCTGTGGGAGCAGTCGCGCGCGCTCGTCGCACTGCAGCGGCTCGAGGAAGCGGTCGACTCGTACCAGGCGGCGATCGAGGTCCTCGCCTGGAACCGGGGCGAGAGGCACCCCACGTTCGCCATGCTGCGCCACGACATGGCTTCGGCGCTCTTCCGGCTCGGACGCTTCGACGACGCCAACCTCGAGTACGCCCGCGCCGCGGAGCTCTCGCGGACGTACGAGCTGGACGACTTCCTGGCGTCGAGCCTGCACTTCCTGGCCCGCCTGCACATGCAGCGGGAGGAGTGGGACCTGGCGGAGGAGTACGCTCTCGAGTCGATCGAGGTCCACGAGCGCATCGGCCTCGACCTGGGGCACATGCAGCGTCAGCACACGAGGTCGACCTGCCTCCTCGGGACGGTCTATGCCGCGACGGGGCGGGGCGAGCTCGCGAGGGAGATCCTGGAGCCGCTGCTCTCAGGATCGACGAGGGGCATCCTCAACCCCGAGGTGGACGCCGAGGCGCGCTATCGATTCGGCCTCTCCCTCCACGACGAGGGGGACACCGCGGCCGCGAAGCCTCACCTCCAGGCAGCGCTGACGTTCTGGGAGACGCGGACGGTGCCCGGCGACCCCAGGCTGGCCGAGATACGCCAGCGCCTGGAATCCGACTGAGCCGAACACCGCATCGGGGTCACTGCAAGATTACGCTCACCGCGTCGGTGAAGTTCGTGGTCGGCCCCGGGTTCGCGTCGCGGTACCACGCCTGGAAGTTCCAGGTCTCACCGGCGACGATCGAGACCGCGCCCAGCGGTGTCGGGGTGCTCGCGAGGTCGAGCTGCAACGAAGCCGTACCGGAGGTGCCGCTGTCGAACGGTGTCGACGAGTAGCGTCCGATCGAGCCGCCCAGGCAGAGGTTCCCCTGGCTGCCTCCGGGCCCGACCACGAAGGGCGGGTCCCTCGAGTTCAGGAAGTAGCCCGTCGTCTGGGGGGGCAGGTCGACCGCCCGGAGCAGCGCGTAGCCCTGCGCGACGGTGCCCGGGAATCCCTGAGCGGTGAGCCGGGCTGGACCCCCCGTCGAGTTCGCCACGGCGGGCGCGCAGTACGTGACTCCGATCGCGTCGTCGTATCGGTGGACCGCAAGCCCACCCGAGAACAGGGCCGAAGTACCGACGGTCGCCGAGTCGATCGCGATGGAGGGCACCGGGCAGGCGTCGGACGTCCACTGACCCGTCGCGGTGTCGTAGGTGTTCACGATGACGGTGGGGTGCGCACGGAGGGCGAATAGGAGCTTGGTTCCAAGGGTGGTCGCCGTGACGCATTCTGCCGTCTGAGGCCAGGTCACCGTCGACCACTGTCCGGTCGAGTCGTCGTAGATGTCGACGGCACCGCTCGCGTCTCCCGCGAAGTAGACCCTGCTGCCGAGCGTCGTCGCAGCGGTGCTGGAGTGCGGTACCTGCAGGGTCGCCGTCGACCACTGGCCGACGGACGCATCGTAGATGTCCACGACGTCACTCGTCGTCCCGAAGGGGTTCGCGAAGAGCGCCTTCGATCCCACCGATGCTGCGACGGGGATGATGCCTTCCTGCGAGAGGGTCGCCCTGCTCCAGGTGCCCGTTGCGTCGTCGTACAGTTCGACCACGTCGCTCGGCATCCCGAGGCGATCCAATCCCCCGGCGAACAGTGCGATGTCGCCGACGCTCGTTGCAGAGAGGTGGGTACGCGGCACGGACAGTGCGGGCATCACCGACCAGGTTTGCGTCGAGTCGTCGTAGACGTCCGCGAACCCGTAGGGCGTGAGGTCATGGTCGCCCACGAAGATCGCCCTGGAGCCTACGACCGCGGCCGCGTGCCCGCAGCGGGCATACTGGAGCCATTCCGTCGTCCACGTCCCGGGGCCGTCTCGATAGACCGCGACTTCCGCGGTACAGCCAGGACCGCTGGTCGAGATGGACGTGATCCCGCCCGCGATCAGAACCGTGTCCCCGACGGCCACGACGACGGGTGCGATGCCCGGATGGATGCTGACGGGGGGGGCCCATTGCGCTAGCGCAGAGTGCGTCAGGGCCACGAGGGGGACGAGCGATGCGGCGAGGGAGGAGGCGGCAGGTTTGAGCATGGCGGCCTGAGTCGGGCAGAGATATCGGGACCTGCGCGGGCAGGCGCGCGGCGCACCTCCGACTCACGCGCTTCTCCTGATTTCCTTCTCCGCCCTTCCTCGCGTCCTCCCGGGCAGTCACCCATGGGGCGCCGGGCGGACCTCAGGGCCGTCCACTCGGTCGAGGACTTGGCAGCCGTCAGGCGCCTCAGAGCCCCACGAAGGCGTCCTTCGTGTGGAAGTTGGCGATGAGCTCGGCGATCGCGCGAGGCGACTTGCCGAATCGATCCTCCGCGTCCGGATCCGCGCCGGCGCCGAGCAGCATCCTCACGCCCGTGAGATCGCCCCTGGCGTTCACGACGGCCACGTGCAGGGCCGTCTTGCCGTCGACGTCGACGACCGAGTGATCGGTGCCCGCGTCGAGCAGGACACGCATCATCCGGAACTCGTTCGCCTGCGCTGCGAAGAAGAGTGGCGTCCATCCCCTGCCGGTCTCGATGAGATTCGGGTCGGCACCGTGCTCCAACAGCACGCGGACGCAATCGACTCCAGGCTTCCCATCCAGGACGGCCCATTCCAGGACGGCCCATTCCAGGACGGCATGGTCGAGCAGGGTCAGGCCCGACACCGTCTCGTCCGGATCACCGCCCGCAGCCAGCAGGGAAACGAGTCCATCCGTGTCGCCTCCGACGATTGCGTCCCAGAGTTCTGACATCCGACACCCTCGGTCTAGACGGCGTCGACAGTCCAAACGGCGTCGAGTGGGCCTCCGTCGACTCGTACGGACGGACACCCGGCGGCCAGACAGCGAGCTTCCACGCTCACGAACAGCACCGCCATCCCGCCGATCGCGGCCGTCCTGGCGTGGGGCCGCCAGCGGGCCGGTCCCGCCGTGAGGCGAGGGAGCGTGTGGATGTTGTGTCGTCCGGTCACGAGGGCTACGAGCAGCGCCGTCGCGCCTACCCACTCCGACCTTCCCGGCGGGAGCGGGGCGCGACGCACGGGAGGGCTTCAGGGTTCCGTCCTGACCCATCGCGTCCAACCTGTCACTCGTTCACGCCGACCGGATACCCTCCCCGTCGAATGCTCGCTGCTCGCCGCGCACGAACCTCCGCCGCGCTCGTCGTCGCCACGCTCCTCGCCTCCTGCGGAGGAGGTGGTGGTGGCGGGGGTGACGCCACGCCGCTCGTCTTCGCGGGCGGGGACCGGACCGTCGGTGCGAGCACGCTCGTGCTCGCGACCGCATCGGCCGCCCCGGGAGTCGGAGTCGACTCGTTCACCTGGCGCCAGGTCGGGGGGCCGGCTCTCGCGCTGGACCCGAACGCCGGCGCGTCCTCCGCGACCGTCGGCCTGGTGACGACCGACGTCGACTCCGTCCTCACGCTGGAGGTCGCGGGCCTCGGCGCCACGGGCGACGTGCTCGGCGTCGACCGCGTGTCGATTCGTGTCGAGGCCGTTCGCCCCGAGCTCCGCGGGATCGACGTCGCCTCGATCGCGATCCGCGGCGGCGGCGCGGACCGGGCCACGTCGGCCTGTCTGCATCGGGACAGCGCGCGGCTGTTCGTCGTCGATGGCGTCGACGGGGACGTCGTGGTGTACGACGTCAGCAATCCCTCGTCGCCGAGCTTCGCCGGCGCGGTCCTCCCGCCCTCGCCCTCGTTCGGGTTCGACCCGGGCCCGGCGCTCGACGTCGGCTGCGGGTCGAGCGGGCCGGTCGCGATCACGTGGTCCGGTGAGACGCTGGAATTTCCCGGTCGGATCCAGCTGATCGATCCCCTCACTCTCGCCGAGCTCTCGGCGGTGACGACCTTCGGCGCCAACCCCGTCGACATCGACGCGGCGGACGACGGTTCGCTGTTCGCCGTCGCGTGCGCCGGCAACCGCCCGTTCACCGGCGGCGGTGACGGGCGCGGCTACGTCACGATCGTCCGGATCCCGCCGGGCGGCGCGGGCGCGGTCGACGTGCACCGGGACGTCGTGCCGATCCCGTTCGGGACCTTCGACGGCCGCGAGGCGGACCTCGCGATGGCCGGCGTGCGCTGGTTCAGCCCGAACTCGCCGCGCGCGTCCGTCGAGCTGACGCCGCGCGCCGTCACGCTCTCCCCCGACGGTCGGACCGCGTGGGCCGCGTGCCCCGAGAACGACGCGGTGCTCGTCATCGATACGCAGATCGAGGTGCCGATCGCGTGCGTGCCGCTCGACGACCGCGCGTGGGGGACCTTCGCCGCCGGCGCGTCGACGACCGCCACGCGGACCGCGTGGACCGCGGTGCCGACGCTCGCCACGACGCCCGCCGGGGACGCGATCCCGGTCGGCGGGATCGCGGGGATCGCCAGCGCGATCGAGCTCGCGGGCGGGTCGCTCGCGCTCACCGTCGTCGCGGGCGCAGGGCCGACGCTCGCACCGGTCGAGACCACGGGCGACAGCACGCTCGACCTCCCGATGGTCGACCCGGATCGTCAGCTCTCCGTCGATCGCTTCGTGGTCGACGCGGACTCCGGCGCGGTCGAGCTCTCCTCGTCGGTCCGGCTCACCGGCACGAGCGGCGCGGCGGTCACCGGTCGCGCGAACCTCGGCGCGGTGCCGTCCGGCCTCGCGGGGCGCGACGAGTCGATCGTGGACCTCGACGGGAGCCCGGTCGCGACGTCGCTGCTCGGCGCGCGCTTCGCGGGCGCGACGATCGGTGCGAACGGCGACCTGTGGCTCGCTGATCCCCGCCGCTGCGGGCTCTGGCGCTTCGACGTCACCGGACGGCTCATCGCCCGCTTCGTTCCGGAGGGGACGCCGTCGAACCTCGGGTCGGACACGCTGCCGCCGGCCTTCGCCACGCGGCGCGTCAACCTCACGCTGGAGCCCGGCCGGCGCTTCGGCGGCTTCGGCGGCATCGCGTACGACGCGGGGCGCGGGCTCGTCGCCGCCGTAACGCGCCTGCCGCTCGACAACCCCGACGACGCGAACGAGACCGTGTCGCGGGCCTCGTCCATCGTGCGACTCGTCGAGGTCGACGCCTCCACCGGCGCGTGCGTCGGCGAGTTCGCCCTCGTCCTCGACGGGCCGGACCACGCCTTCGAGGGGCTCGCGCTCGGCGCAACCGGCGGACCGTTCGACGGCGCGTACGTGCTGCTGGAAGCGGCCAGCGATCCGGCCGGCGCGCGCGTCCTGCACGCGCTCGACGTCAGCGGCGCCACGAACCTGCGGTCGCTCTCGCCGCCCGACTACGCCGCCGTCGACGCGGTCCTGGAGTCCACGCTGCCGGGCGACCTGGCGGACCTCCCGACGCCGATCGTCCCCGCGCGCAAGACGCCCGTCGTCGACCTCACGGACGTCGGCCTCGGCGGCTCCGGCCGGCCGAGCGGCGTCGTGACGCTCGGGAGCGACCTGGTCGTCACGTTCGACGACGACTGGGGGCTCGCGCAGGCCAGCGTGGCTCCCGGCACCGGCCGGATCGTCGGCCGCGCCTCGGCCAGCACTTCGGTCGCGCGGCTCTCACTCCGGCCGGACGGCGTCGACGTGTCGAGCGCCGGGGCCGGGTTCGCGCCCCGCGAGCTCCCGATCGTCGGGCTCGTCCAGCCGCTCGACCTCGTCGCGTACGAGGATCGCGGCGAGCCGCGCATCGCCTACGCCGGTGGCGGGTTCCCCCGCGTCCTCCCGAGCGGCGGCGGCCCGCCGCCCTTCGACGAGCGGCGGCGCGTGCGCGACCTCACGCTCGACACGCTCGTCTTTCCCGGCGCGGCCGCGCTCCAGCAGCCGGACGTGGCGGGCGACCTCTTCGTCTCGGACCTGGGAGCCGACTCCAACGGCAACATGCTCGTCGATCGGCTCCAGAGCTTCGGCGCGCGCTCGATCGGCGTGCTCGACGGGGCCGCCGCGCCGCTCTGGTCGTCCGGCGAGCGGCTCGTCGCACGGGCGGCCCTGGAGCGCCCCGACCTGCAGCGCGCCGCCGCGACGGAGAGCGGGATCCAGCCGCGCGCGGTCGCGATCACGTCCGACGTCCCCGGTGGCGCGCCCGTCCTCGTGACTGCGCTCCAGGGCGCTGGTCTCGTCGTGGCGCACGACCTCGGCAGCCCGAGCGCGCCCGTCTTCGCCGGCGTCGTCGCGCGTCCCGACGCGCCGACGGACGTCGACGTCGCCGAGATCGGCGGCGCGCTCATGGCGACCGTCGAGGCCGCCGGCGGGCGGGTGCTCCTGACGCGTCTCGTCCGCGACTGAGCGCTCGACGGGGGCGACGGTCGGGGGCGACGGTGGACGTGCCGCGGCCGTCCTGCTCCAATCGCGCGCGATGGTCGCCGTGGTCGACGAGACGGTCGATGCGGAGGGACGACGGGCCCTCCGCCTCGAAGGCACCTTCGAACTCTCGGGTGCGTCCGAGCTTCGGAGCGGCGTCATGCGCGTGCTGTCGCGCGGACCGATCCAGCGCGTCGACCTGACGGGCGTCGAGCGGCTGGAGGGCGGCGCGGCCTCGGTGCTCGCGGACTCCCTGTGCAGCGCGGGGGAGATCCCGGAGGTCATCGGCGCGCGCCCCGACGTGCTCGCGGTCCTGCACCTGTACACCGTCGAGGGACAGTGCCCCGCGCGGCTGCCCGCACCCAAGCGGATCGGGTTCTTCGAACAGGTCGGCGCGTCGACGATCGACCTGTTCCACACCCTCGGCCGGATGCTCTCGTTCGTCGCCGACTCGACGTCCGCCGCGCTGCGTGCGCTGCGCCGGCCGGGCTCGATCGAGTGGCCTTCCGTCGGCCGGCAGATCGAGCGGCACGGCGCCGACGGGCTCCCGATCGTCGCGGTCATCGGCGGGCTGATGGGGCTCATCACCGCGTTCCAGGCCGCGATCCAGCTCCGCCGGTTCGGCGCGGACGTGTTCGTCGCCGACCTCGTGAGCCTTTCGCTCGCGCGGGAGCTCGCGCCGCTCATGACGGCGATCGTCGTCGCCGGCCGGTCGGGCGCGGCGATCGCGGCCGAGCTCGGGACGATGAAGGTGTCCGAGGAGGTCGACGCGCTCTACACGCTCGGCGTCTGCCCGCATCGATTCCTCGTCTTCCCGCGCATCCTCGCGCTCGTCGTCGTGCTTCCGCTGCTCTCCCTGCTCGCGACCTTCGTCGGTATCGCGAGCGGCGCGTTCATCGCGACCTCGATCCTGGAGGTCGGGTTCCGACAGTTCTGGATCTCGACCCAGGAGGCGCTCGGGTTCGCGGACATTCTGGGTGGCGTCGTCAAGTCCGCCGTCTTCGGGCTCTTCATCGGCGGCATCGCGGCCGAGAGCGGCCTCGCCGCGCGCGGCGGCGCAGAGGGGGTCGGCCGCGCGACGACGTCGGCGGTCGTGAGCACGCTCTTCTGGCTCGTGTTGCTCGACGCCATGTTCGCGATCCTCTTCGACCTCTGGAACGTCTACTGAGCGCGCTCGCCGCGTCATGAGTGCACTCATCCGGGCCACCAACCTCTCGATCGGCTACGACCGGCCGATCATGGAGGGCCTCGACTTCGAGGTGGATCGTGGGGACGTCTTCCTCGTCCTCGGCGGCTCCGGCACGGGCAAGTCGACGCTGCTCAAGTCGCTCTTCGGCCGCCTGACGCCCCTCGGCGGATCGATCGAGATCGAGGGCGTGGGGGATCCATCCCGGCTCTCCGGTCGCAGGCCCCGCTTCGGCGTCAGCTTCCAGTCCGGGGCCCTGTTCGGCTCCATGACGATCGCGCAGAACGTCGCGCTGCCCCTGGAGCAGTGGACGGATCTGGACCCGGACACGATCGCCGGCATCGTCGACGGTAAGCTGCGTCTCGTCGACCTCGAGGGCGCCGGAGACAAGCTCCCCGCCGAGCTCTCCGGTGGCATGCTCAAGCGCGCCGGGATCGCTCGCGCGCTCGCCCTGGAGACCGACCTGCTGTTCCTCGACGAGCCCTCTGCCGGGCTCGACCCGGTCACCTCGTCCGAGCTCGACGACCTGCTCCTCACCCTCAATCGATCGCTCGGCTGCACCCTCGTCGTCGTGACCCACGAACTGCAGAGCATCTACCGGATCGGAACGCGCTGCATCCTGCTCGACAGCGCGACGCGCGGGATCATCGCGAACGGTTCGCCCGCCGAGCTGCGCGACGAGTCGGACGACCCGCGCGTCCAGGCGTTCTTCCACCGCGCGTCGCGCGGTAGCGTCGCCCGCGCAGGAGCGGCTCGATGACGGCGCGCGGGACGAACCAGTGGAAGGTCGGCGCGTTCGTCGTCGGCGGCGTGACCGCGTTCGTTGCCTCGCTGTTCTGGCTGGGCGCCAGGCAGTTCGACGTCGAGGTCGTCAAGCGCGTCACCTACCTCGACGAGTCGGTCCAGGGGCTCGAGGTCGGCGCGCCGGTCAAGATCCGCGGCGTGACGATCGGCTCGGTGACGGACATCCTCCTCGCGCCCGACCGCCGCCTCGTCGAGGTGCACGCCGACCTGCGCGTCGAGTCGATGCGCCGCCTCCACGTCCTCGAGAAGGACGAGGTGCCGTCCCAGACGAGCGAGGACGTCCCGCCGGAGATCCGCATCACGGTCGCAGCCCAGGGGATCACCGGGATCAAGTTCCTGGAGGCCGACTTCTTTCCCGTCGACTCGCCGACGATCGAGCTCACGTTCGACCCGCCCGACAACTACATCCCCTCGGCGCCGTCGACCCTGAAGAACGTCGAGGACGCCATCCGCGAGCTTGCCAACGACATCCCGCCGCTCATGCGCGAGATCCGGGCTCTCACGCGGACCACGGAGGAGAAGCTCGCCGCGGTCGACACCGCGCGCCTCTCGACCTCCTTCGCCGATCTCGCCGAATCGCTGTCGGCCGCGATCGAGGGCACCGCGACCTCGGGTCTCGGGCCCGAGCTGATCGGCCTCGTCCGCGAACTCCGCAGTGCTGCCGCGCGCTTCGACCAGGTGGTGACCGAGATGTCCGGCGAGGGCGGGTGGGCCGACCGCGGGCTCTCCAGCATCGAGGAGGTCGCCGCTGAGATGAAATCGACGGTTGAGAACATCGACCGGATCCTCGTCGCGGCCGAGATCCCCGCCACCAGCGAGTCGATCCGCGTCGCCGCGGACTCCGCCTCGGCGCTCGCCGACGGCTTCCGTCCCGCCGGGGACGAGGCCACCATGGCGCTGAGCGATCTACGCGAGGCCCTCCGCGCCATCCAGCGGCTCGCCGAGCTCCTGGAGCGCGACCCGGGCGCGATCCTCCGCGGCCGCGCGTTCGCGAACAAGCGGTGACCCCGCGAGCCCCCGAACGATGACCGGAACCCGACGCCCCAGTCTTCCCTCCCTCGGCACCGTGCTCCTGGGCCTCGCGCTCGGTGTGCTCGCGCCGGCGTGCATCGACCTGAAGCCCAAGGAGGGCCCGCAGATCCGCTGGATCAACCTGGGCGACCTGGAGCCCGACGGGAGCACGGAGCTCGCACCGCCGGAGCAGCCGCGTCTCCAGATCGAGCGGGTCGAGGTCTCCGACGGAGTCACGGACCAGCTGGCGACTCGACGGACCGAGTTCGAGGTCACCTACGACGAGCTCGTCCGCTGGGTCGAGCCGGTCGAGGACGTCGTGCTGCGCGCGCTGGAGGCGGAGCTCTTCCGGAGCCGCGGGTTCCTGCGCGCGACGACGCCGCCGCGCCGCCGGCTCCGCGTCTCGGTGATCGCGTTCGAGGAGACCTACGTCCCGCGGCACGAGGCGATCGTGCGGCTCGGCGTCCGACTCGTGGACCCCTCGCGCGACGAGTCGCTCCTCGATCGGATCATCGAGGGTCGTCAGTCGATCGACGGCGACGACCCCGCGCTCGTCGCGCAGGCGATGACCGGTGCGCTGCGGAGCGTCGTGACCGAGCTGTCCGATCTCGTGGCCACCCGCTGACCGGCGGCCCGGTTCAGGCGTCCTCGTTCTCGCGGAAGACGCCTTCGATCATCCGCTTCTTGACCGGCGCCATCGGCTCGTCGGGGTCGAGCCCCTGCACCTTGCGGTACGCCGACGGGCGACCCGTCTCACCCTCGTAGGTGTCGCGCAGGCGACCGATCTCCGCCTCGGCCGTTTCCAGCTCGCGCGCGAGCTTTGCGATCCGCCGCTCCAGGAGCGCGCGCGCGTGGCGGTCCTGTTCGCGGAGCTCGTCGGCCTGGTCCCGGAGCGCCTCGATCTCCAGGACGAGCTCGGCGCGCTCGCGCGCCGGGACGCGCGGCTCCGTCGGCGGAGCCGCGTCCGCGTCGCCGGGTACGTCGCGGGCGAACGGATCGTCCTCCTCCTTGGCAGGCGTCGCCGCCGTCGCCGCCTCGGCATGCAGCCCTTCGCCGACGGCCCGCACGCTCGCCGCGGGCCGACCGATCACGAGGTCGTAGAGCTCGCTGTGCACGGCGCCGGAGGCTCCGGAGGTCAGCGCGACGTCGAGCCCCTCCAGCGCGACAGCGATCGCGTCGTCGAGCTCGAGGTGGGGGTGCCCGGCGCTCGTCGACACGCCGACGGCGACGCGGCTCATCGCCATGCGGGTCCCGAGGACCGCCGGGTCCACGCCAGGTCCGACCTCGGCGCAGAGGAGCCCGACCTCCTCGCCGTTCTGGCGCAGTCCGATCGAGGCCGCCGCGCGATCGCAGCCGTCCTCGTGCTCGATCGCCGCGAGCGCTGTCGAGGTGAGTTGCCGCAGGCGATCGGGATCTGCGCCCTCGGCGTCCAGCGCGAGCACGACGTACGCCCGCCCCGTCGCTCGGGACGAGTCGACGATCGCCTCGAGGGTGCGATCGTGCGTCGACGGACCGGACGAGCGCTCCACGGATGCGATCGTACCCTCCGCCCCGCGCGCGCGAGGTGGAGATGCCCGAGCGCGAACAGGAGATAGAGGTGCGGCCCGCCGGAGGAGGTCCCGGTGCGGGATGACTCCTCCGACGGGCCGCGAGTTGGCATGCGAAGGTGCGGCGTCTCTCCTCAGATCTCGCGCCTCACTGGAACACGATCTCGACCGCGTCGGTGAAGTTGGAGGTCGGGACTCCGCCGAAGGAGTCGCGGTACCACGACTGGAAGTTCCAGGTCTGTCCGGCGACGACGGACACGAAGCCGTTCGGCTGCGGCGTCTGCGTCAGGTCGAGGTCGAGCGAGTAGCTGCCCGCCGTCCCCGAGCTCTGCACCTGGCCCGGTCCGACGTAGCGGCCGATCGATCCGCCCAGGCAGAGGTTGCCGCTGCTGCCACCGGCGTTCGGGATGAAGCCCTGCGTCGTGGACGTCAGGAAGAACCCGGTCGCGTTCGTCGGGAGCGAGTCCGCCGTCAGCGTCACGTCGTTGTCGGAGGCCACGTCGCTCCCCTCGGCGCTGATCGTGGCCGGGACGCCCGTGGAGTTGCCGTTGGCGGGGTCGCAGTAGTTCGTGCCGAGTCCTCCGCAGTCGATGTACGACACCTGGAAAGCGTCGAGGCCCGCCTCGACGATGCTCTGCGGGTCGCCGTCGTTGGCGGTGAAGCGGAGCTGCGTGTCCGCGCCGGGCGTGATGCCTGCGGCGAGGAAGTCCGCACCGGTCAGCGTGGCCGTGCGCCAGGCGAGGCCCGCGTTCGAGTCGTGGCGCGTGACCTCGGCCCAGGGGCCGCCGCCGACGCTCGCCTCGACCAGGATCCGGTCGGCGCCGTCCTCGTTCGTCAGGTAGAGGTAGTACGCGTACGACACCGTGGCGCCGGCGGCGCTCATGTCGAAGGTCGGCGAGACGAGCTCGACCGCGCCGCCGTCGATGTCGGTGTTGCCGTTCTGGTTCTCGGTCAGGAAGCAGCTCCCGCTGCCGTCGAAGTCGCTCACGGGGTCGTACGACCATCCGGAGTCGTTGACCGGAACGCCGCGCTCCCACGCGCCGGTCGACGCGCCGAGGTTGGTGGCCTGCCAGCCGAGGTCGGACTCGAAGTCGTCCGCGAACAGGATCTGGTCGAAGCCACCGACCGCGTCGTACAGGGACGCGGGCGCGCCCGTGGGGGCGACGGTGGCGCCGATCCCGGTCACGTCGAACTCGAACCAGTACTCGACCGTGTCACCGCACGGGACGGGCGGGATGTCGGCGATGAAGGCGCCGCCGCCCATCGCGGTCATCGCGACCTGCGTGAAGCTCGGCGCGCCGGCGATGCGGTGGTTCAGGACAGGCGAGGTGATCGCGCCCGTCGTGACCTGCAGCATCGTCTGCGTCGGCGCCGTGTCGGAGACGACGTCGGGGGCGTCGACGATGACCTCGAAGACCGCCGGGTTGCAGGCCGCCGACGCATTCGTCATGAGGGCTGCCGCCTCGGGGTGGAAGAACGTCGTGATGTTCCCCGTGCCGCCGCTGCACAGGTGGCAGTAGCTCATGATCGTGCCCATGTTCGTGCACTGCTGCGACGACTGGCACTGGCCGAAGTAGCCGGACGGCGCGCACTGATCGAGCGGCGGGCAGAAGTCGTGCGTGTGCGGCGAGGAGAAGTTGTGCCCCAGCTCGTGCGCCACGACCATGAAGTCCCAGTTCGAGGGCTGCTGCACGACCGGGAAGCTGACGCTTCCGCCGATGTTGCCGCTGACCGCGAAGTTGAACGAGTTGTTGCACAGCACGTCGAGCCAGGCGACGCCGCCGCCGAGGCCGGCTCCGCTCATCATGTGCCCGAGCGTCGCGCCCATCGGGACGTTGCCCTGCCAGGCGGCGCGGAACTCGTTCAGCATGTCGATCGAGTTGCCGCCGTTGTCGGGCGTCGACCACGGGTCGTTCGACGTCGTGTAGATCTGCAGGTACGGGAACGTCAGGACCGTGGAGGCCTGCGTCTCGTAGCGATCGGAGATGAACGACAGGAGCGTCGTCAGGTACGTCGTCGCTGCGTTGACATCGTTGAAGAGCTGGTAGAGCTGCCAGTCGGTCTCCATCGCGATCGTGCACTCGCGCAGGCCGATCGAGTCGATCGTGCGGAGCGCGCCCGTCGGCGGCGCGGGATCGGCGGCACCCGGGACCGGCGGCACGGCGGGCGGCCGCGCGGAGCAGTCGCCGTCGTAGGTGTGCCCGAGCGCGTTGAGGTGCCGCTCGGTCACGAGCACGCCGGAGGCGGCGCGCCACGTGCCGTCGGCCGCGGGAGCGGCGAGCAGGTGGACGAGCTCGGTCCGCGTGCGGATCCAGCCGCGAGACCCGTGGGTCGAGAAGCCGAGCATGACCTGGCTGTGCTCGTCGCCCGCGATCGAGCCCTTCCACACGGTCATGTCGAGGCCATCGAGCGCGTTCGGCTCGAGCTGACCGTCGACGTGCACGCCGAACCGACGTCGCTCGACGTCGATGCGCTCCAGGTCGAGCGCGACGACGTCACCGCCGGGCAGCGTGATCTCCGTCAGCAGGACGCGCTCGTGGCGCGTCAGCTCGTCGACGCTCGCGAGGTCGGTCGCGAGGATCGGCGAGCCCATGCGATCGCCGGAGCCGTCGGGCTGGAGGGGGAACGTGATGCGGGCGGACTGGGAGAGCGCGGCGGGAGCCGCCGCGGCGCTCAGCGCCAGCACGAGGCCGGCGCGACGCGCGGGGAGGATGGGAAGGGAGTGCATCGAAGGGGGATCGGGGCCTGGGGTCCGCGGCGCCTCGAGCGGCGCAGCTCGGGATCAGGACGGCCGAGGACACTTCGATGTTCTCCGAACTCAACAACAATGCAAAGCGGCGAGAGGACGCAGGTCCTTCTCGCCGCTTCCGTGGTGATCCGGTCGCCCGGGCTGCCTGGCGCCGGTCTCGAATTCAGTCCTGGGCGTCCCCGAACTCGCTCTCGAAGAGCTCCAGCACCTCGCCCCGCTCGGAGAACTTCTCCAGCACCGGCTGCTCGCGCGCGATGTCCGCCTCGACGAGCTCCTTGATGCGCTGCGCGTCGGTCTTCGACGCGATCTCGGACGACGTGCCGGACTCCATCAGGACGAGCGTCCGCTCCAGCTCGTCCTTGCGCTGCTCCAGCTGCGCGATCACCTCGCTGAGGTTCTGGTGCTCCTGCTTGTAGCGCGCGTAGCGTCGGAGCGTGTCGAAGGCCTCGGGGTTCGCGTCGATCTCGGCAGCGGTCTTGAGACCCGTCGCCTGCAGCTTGTCGCGCTCCTCCACAAGGAATCCGGCGACGCGCTTGCGCGTCTCCGACTGAAGCTCGATCTCGGTGTCGAGATCGGCGATCGTCGACTCGATGGACTCGACGCGCGGCGCGCCTCCCGGCGAGAGCTGTCCGGCGAACCGTCCGACGACGGGACCCGCGATCACCGAGGCGAGGATCAGCGACATCACCGCGAACACGATGCTGCCCCCCGTGTGGGAGAACGCGACGCGCAGAACCGGGACGAGCAGCAGGACGCCGATCGCGACGCGGAAGCCGTCGAGGAACGAGAAGCCGTCCAGGTGCCGGCCCAGCGCGAGGGTCCACACGAGGGCCGCGACGAACGCGAAGCTGGCGCCCATCTGCGACTTGCCCTTGCCGCTCACGAACGTGCGCGCGGCGTAGAGCAGCATCAGGGCGGCGGCGGCGGTGATGCCCCAATCGAGCGGGGTCATCACCGCGAAGTGGAGCGGGGTCTCAGGCGTCATCGCCGTCCTTGTTCGACGTCGTGGCCGCGGAGGAGGGGCGCGCGTTCAGGAAGTCCATGGTGTCGGAGGACGCGCCGGCGCTCGCGGCGGTCTTCTCCTCCGCGCTGGCCTGCTTCTCCGCCGCGTCGAGGAGCTCGGCGACGGTACGGACCGGATCCTCCGCGATCCTGGAGTTGCCCTCGACGAGTTCGTTCACCTGGGCGAGCAGCTCCTCGGTATCGGAGGTGAGCTTCTCGACCTTCACGATCGCCTCCTCCGCCTCAAGACGCTGGAGCTGAAACTTCGACTTGGAGATGCGATCGCGCAGCTCCTCGCGGGTGAGCTCGACCTTCGTGATGACCTCGACGTACTTCGCCTGGAGCTCCGTCGCATTCGTCTGCGTCGTGCGGAGATCCGTCACCTGCTGGATCAGCTTCTCGCGGTTGTACGACTGACCGAGGTAGTCGACGGGCCACGCCCCGGAAGCCTCCGCGTCCTGGTAGAGGTCACGGAACTTGTTCGCGAGCTGGTCCGCGTTGGCCTCGTCGTTGCGGAACGACTCCAGCTGGGTCTCCGCGTTCCGCTTGTTCTCGTCGAGGGAGTCGCGAGCCTCCTCGAACTTCTGGATGTCGGCGGCGAGCTTCTTCTGGGCGTGCTGGATGAACCCGACGGGGTCCTCCTTGCGCGCCTCCTCGGTCCAGCCCCCGTACTCGTTGGTGGCCTTGCTGATCGAGGTGCGGAGCCCCGGGAAGTTCTGCCACGCGAGGAACCCCGCGACGGCGACGATGGCGACGATGACGATGCTCTTCATGGCGAGATGGGTATCGATCCGAGACGGAGGGAGAGAGTACCGAGAGCCCTACGCCGCCGTCAGGGCGGCATTCACGGTTCCCCGCTGCGAATCGGGTGGTTCTCCTGGAGCGCTCAGGCGAGCCCCAGGACGCGGTCCATCCGGGCCGAGACGTCCGCCAGGCGCTCCGCGTCGCCTCCCCGGACCTCCGCGGCCGCCCAGCCGTCGAAGCCGATCGCGTCCAGCGCCGCCACGACGCGCGGCCACCCGCTGTCGCCGTCCCCGATCTTCACGTCGAAGCCCTTCCACAGGCCCTCGTCGTTCATCTTCTTGCGGCTGTAATCCTTCACGTCGAGCTTGAAGACGTACTTCGCCCCGAGCGCCTCGATCCAGTGCTCCGGCCAGCCGTAGCGCAGGACGTTGCCGACGTCGAAGTGCCAGCCGACGTTGGGGCTCCCGACCTCGTCCAGGTAGTGGCGCGCCTCGATCGGCGAGACCAGGAAGTTGTTCCAGACGTTCTCCAGCGCGATGCGCACGCCGAGCTCCTCCGCCATGGGCGCGACGCCGCGGAGCTCGTCCAGCGAGTTGTTCCACGCCGTCTCGTAGCTCGTCGACTCGTTCACGACCGCCGGCACGAGCAGGACGCTGTCCGCACCGAACGTCACCGCCTGGCGCAGCGCGTGCTCCAGGGCTCCGCGTGCCCGACGCCGCGTCTCGACGTCGGCGGAGCCCATGTTCTCCCGCCAGTGGGCCGAGTCGACGAGGCCCTCGACGACGAGGCCCGTGCTGTCGCGCGCCGCGATCACCTCGTCCTCGTCGAGGTTGGACGGGCTGTCGAGCTCGACGCCGTCGAAGCCAAGGCCCTTCACCAGCGCGAAGCGCTCCTCGACGGTCTTCGCGCTCGGCTCCTTGATCATCCCGTACTTGAGGGCCTTCCTGAAGACGGCCTTCGCCGGCGCGGCGGCGGAGGCATCACCCTCCTGCGTGCGGCGAAGCGCGGTGGTCGCGAGCGCGTTTGGAGCGGCGGAGAGGGCGGCGGCTGCAGCGGCGGCGCCCGTGAGCAGTTCGCGTCGATGGAGGGGAGCGTGCATGCGCGCCATGATAGGCCGCGACGCGGCCTCTCGGCCCGCCCCGCGCCCGCGTCAGGCGCCCGCGCGTGTTTCGATCAGGCTGCCGATCCGCTCCGCTGCGAGCTCGGCGTTCTCCAGCACCCCGGCCTCGCTCGCGGCCTCGGCGACGCGCAGGTAGTGATCGAGGTCGCGCGTACTCTCCTCGTGATTGGCGAGCATCGGGTTCGCCTGCTGGCCGTTGAGCCAGGCGACGAAGGCGATCCCCGCCTTGTAGCGCTGCACGGGCGCCTCGAAGATCACGCGACCGAGCCGCTCGCAGGCGCCCATGAGCTCCCGGTAGCGGTCGACGTCGCCCTGGTCGAGCAGGCGGAGCGCGAGCGCCGCGGGCCTCGCCACGGTGTCGAAGATCCCGAGCAGCGCATGGCTGAAGGCGCCGCCGCGCAGCGGGAGGTCGCCCAGCGGCGGCAGGGCGACGTGGTCCTGGGACGAGCCCTCCAGCAGCGCCATGAAGTTGTGGTCGTCGCCCGTCAGCACGACCTGACCACGGTCCGCGATCTCCGCGCGGAGCGTCTCCTCCAGCGGGCGGTCGAGCAGCGACAGCTTGATCCCGCGCACCTTGTCCGGGTCGTGCGCCAGGATCCGCCGGACCGCGTCGCCCGGGAAGTAGCCGCGCATCGCGGGATGGAACACCTCGCCAAGCCAGTGCAGGAGCACCTCGCCCCTCGACGCGTCGATCACGTCCGTGTAGACGCGCACGAAGTCGTCCTCGGTCGCGCCGTTCTCGGTGAGCCACGGCTGCGGAAGGAGGATCGGGAGGCCTCCGATCGAACGGACGAACGCGACCTGCTCCATCAGACCGCGCGCCAGATGGTCGAAGCTCTCGATGGCCTTCAGGTGGTCCGTCGACGCGGCGCCGACCATGCCGTTGGCGAGGCCGAGCTCGCTGGTGCGCTTCATCAGCTCGCGCGCGCCCGTCCAGCCGAGTTCGAAGCGCTGCGCCGTGTCCATGGACTCGGCGATCCCCATCCCCTGGGCGTCGAGCCGAACGCGGTGCGCGAGCGTCGCGTCCCAGTCGATCGAGGCGGCGATCTCGTCGGCGCTGCCGGGGTGCTCGACGGAGTGGGAGACGTCGGCGTAGTCGGCCGACATGACGACGTGCCCGGCGGCGTAGCAGCGCCTGGGCAGCGGCGTCGAGGCGTCGACCAGCGACACGTACGGGTCGAGGACGCCGTCGTCGAGGACGATCGTCCGTCGGCCGTGGACCTCGCCGGGGATCTGGACGGTGGTCTTCATCGCGGGGTCACCCGAGGAGCTTGAAGACCTCTTTGCCGAGCATCGCGACGAGGAAGAGCGTGAAGACCGCCATCGCGGCCACCGTGGCACCGCGCGGTCGCGCTGCGCCATTGGCTCGCCTCGCCCAGAGGATCAGCCCGACGTACGTCAGCGGCAGGAACAGCCCGCAGACGATGTTCGTCGGCACGACGAGCCAAAGGAGGTTGTCCCAGTAGACGGGGCCCAGCACGCCGGGTACCGGGAGCAGCAGCCCGACCTTGTATGCACGGCTCTCCGGCCCGACGCCGCAGAGCTCGGCCAGCGCGAGCCCCGAGCACACCATGTGCAGTGCGATCGTCGACAGCGCCATCCCGACGAGGCCCAGGTCGAACACGAGCCTGCCGTTCGTCGCGCCGAGCACGCTCCCGAAGGCGCGCGCCGCGTCGACGGGCATCATCTTCTCGACCGGGTCTCCTTCTTCCCACGGGATCGTGTTGGCCGTCGCGATCACGACGAGCGTCGTGGCGATCGTGTACGGCACGAGCATCCCTGCCACGAGGTCGAACCTCGCGAATCCTCGGTGCTCCCCGCCCCAGCCCCGCGCGCGCAGGGAATACGGGTAGAGGAAGACCATGTTGATGCCGACCGCTGCCGCCAGGCCGCTGGTAGCGATCGTCGCCGACGAGGTGTTGCCCCTCGGTTCGGGCAGCGACGGCACGAAGCCACGCGCGACGGCGCCCCAGTCCGTCTCTGCCGCGGTCGCCGCGACGACGAGCCCGAAGCACAGGATCACGCCGATGATCAGCGCCTTCACCACGGTCTCGTACGCGCGGACGAGCCGCGGGGACCGGCCGTAGAGGCTGGACATCGTCAGGGCGACGAGCAGCACGGGCACCGCGGCGACCGCGGGGGAGAGATCGGTTCCCGCGACAGTCGCCACGTCGCTGAGCGCCGCGCCGGCGAGCGCGTACTGGGGGAAGTGCCAGATGATCGACGCGACGAGCGCGCCGAGCGCCCACGTGACGGCGAACACCTTGCCCGCGCTCGCGCCCATCGCGACGTAGGGACGCCGCTCGTCGCCGAGCGTCAGTCCGCCGAGCACGCCGAGCATCAGGACGCCGATCAGCATCCCGACGGGCGCGACCCAGAGCAGCTCGTAGCCGAACATCCGGCCGGCGTAGATCGACGAGATCGCGGTGCCGCCGCCGAGCGTCATCGCGCTCTGCAGGTAGCCCGGTCCGCCGCGCCGGAGATACGCGAAGAAGCGCGCCGGTCCCGACATCGACCGCGCGCGCTCCAGGAACGCCCGCTCCTCGTCGAGCGCAGGTGCCGTGTTCTGATCCGTCACGGCCGCGCTCCTTCCTTGAAGGCGCGCTTGATCTCCTTCAGACGCTCGCGCTCGGGGCGCGTGCGGTAGTCGTCGTCGAGCGGGTAGCAGCCGCTGACCATCCCGTTGCGCGGCGCGGTCGTGCAGTCGCTGAACGTCCGGCAGACGAGCTTCCGCGCGAGCGGCTTGCCCTCCAGCACGTCGCGCGGCATCTCGGGGTACGAGAGCACCATGCGCCCGAGGCCGACCGAGTCGACGCGGCCGGCGCGGACCTCGGCCTGCGCCACGTTCGGGAGCCAGTCCATCAGATACGTGTAGCCGGTGCCGACGAGCGTCATGTCCGGGTGGGCCGCCTTCGCGCGCCGCACGACGTCGAGGTGCGCGGCGACGAACAGCAGCGGGTCCGCGAACGGCTGGTAGCCGTCGCTCGGCGGGTAGGCCGCCGGCCGCTGGAGGTGCGGGTTGTAGTAGGGCGAGCCGAGGGTGACGTTGATGAGAGTCACGCCCTGACTCCGGAGCGCGTCGAGCAGACGGTGCGGTTCGTCGAGGTCGAACTCGGTCGGCGCGTCGCCGCGGACGCCGAAGCCGTGGTCCCACGCGGTCGCCGCGGGCTCGCCGTGGCGGTCCTCGGCGTCGGACGGACGGTGGGGGACGACGTCGGCCAGAGACACGCGGCAGCCGATGGCGAGGTCCGGCAGCTCGTCCTGGATCCTCGCGATGGTCTCGGTCAGGAACGAGGTCCGGGACTCGAACGAGGCTCCGCCGTAGCGCCCTTCCCGCCCGCGCGCGCCGAGCAGCTCGTGGATCATGTACCCGTGGCACGCCTTGACGTCCACGAAGTCGAAGCCGGCGCGCGCCGCGACGTGCGCCGCCGCGACGTAGCGGTCCTGGATCGCCACGAGCTCGTCGTCCGTCAGCAGCGGCTCGTCCCCGCCAGCGCGCGCGTCGAGCAGCGCGTCGCGGGTCACGGGCCTCGGCGCCGGCGGACCGTCCGGCCGCGACCAGCGCCCCGAGTGGGTGAGCTGCAGCCCGATCGGCCCCAGGTCCTCGGGCACGCCGATCTCGCGGCGTCCCTCCAGGACCTCCTCGCGCAGCGCCGCGAGCTCCCGCGTGGAGTCGTCGGCGTCGCGCAGGAAAAGCTGGTTCGGGTTCGCGCGACCGTCGGCCTGGACGGCGAACGCCTCGCCGCCCCAGATGAGCGCGGCGCCGCTGCGCCCGAAGCGGCGCCACCGCCTGCGCGTCAGGTCGGACGGCGCGCCCTCGCGCGTTCCGTCCCAGCCCTCCATCGGATGGATCGTGAACCGGTTCGCGGCGAAGCGGCCGGGCGCCCACTCCAGCGGTTGACCGAGCGGACCGTCCGAGCCGGGCTCGAGGTCGTCATCGACATCGATGGACACGCCGAGCTCGGCGATCCGCGCGCGGAGGGCGTCGGCGCTCTTCAAGCTGCCGGGGAGCTGGAACTTCACGCGAAGGCCTCCTCGGCCGGCGTACCCGTGCTCGCTTCGACCGGGCCGGCGTAGCCGAACCCGGGCACGTCGAGCGACGCGAGGGAGAGGCGGCCGCCCTCGATGATCAGTCGTCCGTCGGCCGCGTAGAGGTCAGGGTGGTAGCGCAGGAGCTGTTCGCGCTCCGACGGCGCGAGGTGGTCCTGACCGCGGAAGTAGTGATGCCCGTTGCGCTCGACGTTCGGGAGGCCGAGCGCCGAGACGAGCGCGAGGTCCTGGTGCAGCGGCAGAGCCGGTAGGTTCGTCAGGTCCTCGGCCGACTGCAGCCCCTCGCCGTCCGCCTGGATCCTCGCGCGCGAGAGGAGAGCGCGGAACGGACCTTTGCACGCCTTCATCGACACGCCGCCGTAGCCGAGCTCGCGCGCGCGGGAGTACGCCGAGAGGTCGGCGTCCGCCTCGTCGATGATCACGGGCGCGCGCTCAGCCAGCCGCGCCACGCCGTCCCGGGTCGCCGGGTCGAACGTGCGGGCGCGGTGGACCGGCTGCTCGATCGCGATCAGGCCGCCGAGGAGTCCGCTCGCGGCGCCCTGCGACTCCAGCTCGTCGAGCAGGTCCGCGAGCGCTGCCGGGTCGTCGTACTGCTCGTTGCCATCCAGCGTGACCTGCGACCCCGCGGGCGTGAGCTCCGCGATCCGCTGCAGGCGGTCGAGATCCGCAACGGCGTTCCCAGACACCTTGACCTTGAAGCAGTCGAGGCCGTACGCGCGCACGTCGTCGACGAGCGAGAGCGGGTGGTCGTCGCCCTCGCGCTGATCATCCGGCACCTCTTCGGGCACCAGCGCGTCGACGAGCCCGACCGTGTGGCGCACGCGGGTTCCGACGGCGCGCTTGCCGAGGTCGGCCGCGCTCCACCCGCCGAGCCGCGCGTCCGCGCGCTCCATTCGGATCCCCAGGAGGTCGTCCTGGAGCGCGCGGAAGAACGACACTCCCGCCGAGCGGCACACCGCGTCGATCAACGCGCGCTCGACGAGTGCGACGCCGAAGGTGCGGACGAGGCGCTCCTCGGCGGGGACGTCCGGCCGCTCGACGCACGCGTGCTGGGCGTGCAGCCACAGGTCGAACGCGGTCGCGCCGCCCTCGGAAGCGGCGTGCGCGCGGACGGCCTCGAACGCGTCGCGCACCGCGGTGACGAGCGCGCGGCGGTCCTCTTCCAGGCTCGTCGACGGGTCCTTGCTGAACCACTTCGGCACGAGCAGCTCGGCGGCGTACCCGTGGATCGCACCGCCCTCGCCGTCTGCGCGCAGCTCGGCGACGAGCATCGGCGCCTCGGTCATCGTGGCGATGCCGAAGCGGAAGGGCAGGCGCGTGCGGCAGGGGCGAACCTGCAGGCGAAGCTGGTCGGGGCGAAGGAGCACGGGGAGGGCGCGCGGCGCGGGGCGGAGTCTACGTGCGATCGCGCGACGCGCCCCACCGCCGAATGCCCTTCTATGGACGCGCTTCGGTCGGCGCTTCGGCCACCTTTCCGGGAAACGAGCGACGGATCGCCCGGACCGCTTCGACGACGTCGCTCCCGCGCGCGCTCCTGTGCAGCGCGCGCAGGCGCGCCGCCCGAAGCGCGCCGCGCAACGCGTCGATCGAGCGCGTGAACGTCGCGAGCCCGATCGCGACGACCGCCGCCGCGACACCGAACCCCTCGATGCCGCCGACGATCGCGCCGAGCGCGAGGAGGATCGGGATCCAGATCATGTGCCCCGCGAAGCAGAACAGCAGCCGCAGCGTCACGAGCTTGTCGGGCGTCTTGCGGAGCCTGGAGATCCGGTCGGCCAGGAGCATCGGCGGCCCCCAGGTCGCGAGGCCGAGGAACGCGAGCGGCCCGGCCCAGAGCACCGGGAGCGCGACCGCCGCCGCCCCGGGCGTCTCGCCGACGACGTCGTCCCCGCGCAGGCCGGCGCGCTCCATCCGGGCGCCGAGGTCGCGCAGGAGATGACGCCGACGCTCGGCGTCCGGGCCGACGTCCTCGCGCAGGAGCGCGCCCGCGCGCCGACGGCGGATCCCGAGCGGCGCGTCGTCGGCCTCCAGGATGCGCTCCAGGGCGAGGGCCGCGGCGTGCTCCTCCTCGGTCTCGGCGTGCAGCGTGAGCGACTCCAGCGAGCTGCGGATCTCGCCCATCATCTCGATCAGGGCAGAGCGGCGGTCCTCCCCGTGCGCGTCGATGAACGCCCGCGCGTCGATCGGGGTGCCGAGGACCGCGCTCGCCTCCGAGCGGTACCGGTCGCGCGCCTCGTACGTGACGCCGAGCGGAACGATGAGCACGCCCACCGGCTCGCCGGTGCTCGTCTCCGCGCTGATCGCCATCCGGGCGACGCCGGACTTCATCGGGCGGATGCCGATCGCGTTCAGGCTCTCGCCCTCGGGGAAGAGCACGATGACCGAGCCCTCGACAAGGGCGCGGTCGATCTCCTCGAACGAGTCCGCGTTCTTCCGCGTGTCGACCCCGTCCTTCTTCCGGTACATCGGGACGGCGTCCATCTGGCGCAGCATCCAGCCGATGACCGGCGTCTTCATCAGCCTGTACTTGACGAGGATCCGGATCGGCCGCCGCGTCGCGACCATCGCGAAGTGCGCGTCCGCGAGCCCGTTCGAGTGGTTCTGGACGAGCAGCACCGGCGCCTCCCGCGGGAACGGCTCGCCGCGCATCGTCACGCGGTAGTGGCTCCGCACCAGCAGCGAGCCCCAGCGGATGATCGCCCGAACCACGAGCGGCGCCCGCGCGTTCGGATCCTCCAACGCGTCCTGCGAGGGCCAGGGCCCGTTCTCCTGACGTTCCGTGGCCGCCATCGTGGGCGGGACAGTCTGGGGCGTCCGGGGCGCCAGCGCCAGTCGATCCGGGGAGTGGGGGGCGGCGCAGCGGGCCTTCGGTTCCGCGCTCCCGGCGAGGTATGCTCGGATCATGACCTCGACGCCGATGGAGACGAAGCGCTGGCACGCCCACTACGACGAGGGCGTCCCCGTGGACCTGCCCTTCGAGGAGGTGCCCCTGCACCGCTTCATGCAGCGCGCCGCGGAGAAGTACGGGGACCGACCTGCGCTCGCGTTCCTCAACTGTCACTTCACGTACGCGCAGCTGGCCGAGAAGGTCGACCGATGCGCGACCGCGCTCCGCGGGCTGGGCGTCGAGCAGGGGTCGCGCGTCGCGATCCAGCTCCCCAACATCCCGCAGACGGTCATCGCCTTCTACGGCGCGCTGCGCGCGGGCGCGGAGGTCGTGATGACCAACCCGCTCTACACGCTGCGCGAGATCGAGCACCAGTGGGAGGACTCGGGCTGCGACCTCGCGATCGTCGCCGACTTCATCTGGGAGGAGACGATCGAGGCGAACCGCGCCAAGCTCCGGCCGAAGACGTACGTCGTGGCGCACATCCCGGACTACCTGCGGTTCCCGCTCAACCTCCTGGCGCCGATCAAGCTCAAGAAGCAGGTGCCGAAGCGCTACGCGAAGGTGAACCCCGCGCCGGGCGTACACGAGTTCAAGCAGCTCGTCGAGGGCGCGCCGCCGACGCCGCCCGCGGTCGACGTCGGGATCGACGACATCGCGGTCCTGCAGTACACGGGCGGGACGACGGGCCTCTCGAAGGGCGCGATCCTCACGCATCGCAACCTGTCCTGCAACGCGCAGCAGATCCACGCGTGGTTCCCGAAGGTCGAGCCGGGGCGCGAGGTGAATCTCGTCTGCCTGCCGCTCTTCCACGTCTTCGGGCTGTCGGTCGCGATGAACTGGTCGGTGTGGGCGGGCTCGAAGATGGTGCTCGTGCCGAACCCGCGCGACATCCCCGCGCTCGTCAAGGCGATCACGAAGCACCGCGTGACGCTCTTCCCCGGCGTCCCCGCGCTCTTCAACGCGATCAACAACTTCCCGGGCATCGAGGGCCTCGACATGACGAGCGTCAAGTCATGCTTCTCCGGCTCGGCGCCGATCGCGCGTGACGTCCAGGAACGCTTCGAGGCGCTCACGAAGTCCACGATCATCGAGGGCTTCGGGATGAGCGAGACCTCGCCCGTCACGCACGTCAACCCGCTCTACGGGACGCGCAAGATCGGCTCGATCGGGATCCCCGTCTCCAGCACGGACTCGAAGGTCGTCGACGCCGAGGACGACTCGAAGGAACTCTCGGTCGGCGAGGAGGGCGAGCTCCTCGTGCGCGGACCCCAGGTCATGCAGGGCTACTGGAACCGCGAGGAGGAGACCCAGGAGGCCCTCGCTGGCGGCTGGATGCACACCGGCGACCTCGCGTCGATGGACGAGGAGGGCTTCTTCCGGATCGTCGGGCGCAAGAAGGACATGATCAATTGCTCGGGGCTCAAGGTGTTCCCCGACGAGGTGGACGAGGTGCTCATGGCGCACCCCGCGATCCTGGAGGCGGCGACGATCGGCGTGCCCGACCCGGACCGCGGCGAGACGGTGAAGTCGTTCATCGTGCTCCATGAGGGCGCGACGCTCACGACGGAGGAGGTCGAGGCCTACTCCCGCGAGCACCTCGCCGCGTACAAGGTCCCGCGCAAGGTCGAGTTCCTGGAGGAGCTGCCGAAGAGCTCGGTCATGAAGATCCTCCGGCGCGAGCTGCGGGACCGAGAGGACGCGGCGGGGTAGCCGCGGGCGTCATGGTGGCCCGTCCCGGTCAGGGACGGGCGACGTGGACCGTCCCGAGACGGCGCGGAGGCGTGCTATCGGGACGCACTCGACCTGTCGGGCGAACGGCTTGGGTCCCGGCGCCGGGACGTCCGAAGGGGCCTGGACGCACAGCCTCTCCACGCCATGGACGATCTCACGCCTCCGTCGATCCCGGACCCCAAGGACCGGGAGACTCACGACGACGATCCCGCGCTCGCGCGCGTCGACGCCCTCCACTCCGACGGTGAGCCCGAGGAGGGCCCGGAGGCGAACGACGATTCCGAGGCCGACGTCCTGGATGTCGAGACCTGGACCACCCGCGTCGAGGAGCTCCTCGGCGACGCGAGCCGGCAGACGCTCTGCCGGATCCTCGTCCCCGGCCTGGAGCGCGTGGCGCGCGACCGGGGGGACGACGCGGTGGACGACGCCGTGGACGCCACCCGGCGCGCCGTCCAGGAGTCGCACACGCCCGAGGGGGGCGTGACGGTTGCGCGCGGGGAGGAGCTCGTCCTCGTGCTGCCGGACGGCGTCTCCTGGGCGCCGGTCGCCCGCACGGTGGCCGAGGCGATGGAGGCGTACTTCGGCGACGCCGACCTGGAGCTGCCGACGCCCGCCGTCGGCCTCGCGGAGGCGGACGCGGAGGGGAACTCGGTCCGGGATGCGATCCGCCTCGCGGGGCTCGCCCTCAACGACGCCAAGAGCCGGGGCGGGGGCGCGCGCGCGTTCCGCTCCGACGAGGAGGCCCAGCGCGTGCGCGAGGCCGACGTCATGCAGAGCGTCGCCGCGTCCCTTTCCAGCGGCGAGGGCTTCCGCCTGGTCTACCAGCCCAAATTCGCCCTGGAGGGCAACGACCTGATCGGCGCCGAAGCGCTCCTGCGCCACGACGGCGGCCCGCTCGGGCCCATCGGACCCGCCGAGTTCATCCCGCTCGCGAGACGGTTCGGCCTGCTCGGCCGGCTCGATCGCTGGGTGCTCGAGAAGGCGGTCGCGCAGATCGCAGAGCGCCGGACTGCCGAGGTCCCCGACGTCCCGATCTCGGTCAACGTCGGGCCGACGCTCTTCTTCTCCGACGGCTTCCCCGAGCAGGTGACGGAGATCCTGGAGGAGCACGGCGTCGACGCCGAGTGGATCCAGGTCGAGGTCCGCGCGCCCGACGCGTTCGCGCGCCTGGAGGCCGCCGAGGAGCAGATGGCGGCGCTCCGCGCCCGTGGCGTGTCCGTCGCTCTCGACGACTTCGGCCAGGAGGACGTGGCCGCGGCCGACCTGCGCCGCCTGCCGGTCGACGCGATCAAGGTGCACCGCACGCTGATCCTCGACGTGGCCTCGTCCGAGAGCGCCGCGACGCTCGTCGAGGGCGTGATGAGCCTCGCAAAGGTGCTCGGGATCGAGACGGTCGCCGCCGGCGTGGAGGAGGAGAAGCAGCTCGAGCTGCTCCGTTCCTACGGCTGCGACGCCGTCCAGGGCTTCATGCTCTGCCCGCCCCTGGAGAGCGAGCCGTTCATCGAGCGGCTGCGCGCCAACGGCGGCCGCCGCGCGGTCGCCTGAGCGGCGCGCGCCGCGCCGGCGCCCTAGAAGACGTACGAGAGGCCCATCGTCAGGTAGAGGCCGCGCTCGAAGAGTTCGCCGTCGTACGTCGTCGGCTGGTCGAGCGGCGGGTTGTTCGGGTACGGGTTCAGCGTCAGCACGTCCTCCGTCGGCGTGATCGCGTACTCGTAGAAGATGCTGAAGTCGAGCGTCAGCGCCTCCCGGATGAGGTACGAGCCGCCAGCGACGAAGCCGAGGGTGATGAAGCTGCTCCCGTTGAGCCGGATCTGCTCTTGTGTCGCGGGGATCCCCAGCGCCGGGATGGACTCGTACGAGACCGTCCCGTCGGCGGTGACCTCGGGGACGATCCCGAGCTGGACGCTCACGAACGGGCGGAAGCGGCGCGCCTTGTCGATCGGGTCGAACTGGTACCGGCCTTCGATGATGAAGTGGTTCGTCCCGAACGAGTCGATGTCGACGTCCGCGTTCAGCGGCCGCGTGGACTGCGGATCGAAGATCCGGTACTCGTAGATCACACCGACGAGCCAGTTGTTCGTGATGTACCGCAGGTACTTGATCCCGACGCCGAAGACGGGGTCCAGCGTCGTCGTCGAGCTGCCTGAGTCACTGCCGCCGAGGATCGGATCCGCGAGCGGCCCCTGACCGTTCTCCAGGTTGACCTTCGCCTCGACGAACGCCCAGCCGCTCGAGATCCCGATCACGTTCTTGCCCGCCATGTCCTCGGGGAACGAGATGTCCTTCTCGATGAGCTGGCAGGACGTGATGCCGGGAAGGACGAGGCCGAGGAGGAGCGCAGCGCGCGGGACGAGTGCCATGAACCGGAGCGGATGCGGATCGGTGAAGACCGCATCGCTTGGGGGAATGGGGGGGCGGGGGGATGACTCCGAAGAGCCAAGGCGTCATTGTGCAAAGTTCCCGAGAAGACCGCGACCCGCGCGCTGCTCGGAGCGGCGCGCGGGTCGCAAAGTCTCGATCTCGAACTTGGCTCAGGCCGCGCTCGTCTCGTCGTCCGACGCATCGCTGCCGGACGTCTTCTCGACACGTCTCAGACCCATCGGGACCGTGGGTTCGGTGCCGCGCTCGGCGTACGTGTCGAGCGTGAACGAATCGACAGCCACGACGGCGGCGCGCGCTTCCTCGGCGCGGTCGAGCAGGTCGCGGTCCGCCGAGCTGATGATGCCCAGGCGCAGCGCGTCCTCCGCCATCGCGGTGGCGCCGCGCTTGGCGATCTTCTTCTTCTTGACCGCGTCGCGGATGCGCCGGTTGACCGCAGCGGCCTCGGTGCAGAGCACGAGCGCGTGCTCCAGCTGGCCGAGCGTCTGGTCGAGCGCCGTCGGGACGTACATGCCCGACGTCATGCGCTCGCGCTGTTCGCCGGGCTTCTGCATCGCCTTGGCGACCTTCTGCATCGTCCGGTCGGACGGACCGGCGGACATCGAGTTCAGGCGGGACCACGTGGCGATCGGTCCCCGGAAGAACCAGCCGACGAGCGGGACGTCGAAGTTCCGGAAGATGCCGTCGAAGCCCTTCTGGATCTCCGCGAGGCACGTCTGCATCGACCAGTGCAGGTACGGGAGGTCCTCCTTGGGCCGCCCGTCCGCCTCGAACCGTCGCAGCACCGCGTTGCCCAGGTACAGCCACGAGAACACGTCGGCGAAGCGCCCCGTCAGCGCCTCCTTGCGCTTCAGATCGCCGCCGAGCATCGCCATCGCCATGTCGGCCATGGTGGCGAAGGACGCGGACGCCCAGGAGAGCTTCTTGTAGTAGCCCGCCGCGGGGCCGGTGACCGGCGAGCTCGCGAACAGGCCGCGCGAGGTCGACAGGACGACCGACCGCGAGACGTTGCGGACGACGTGCCCGATGTGGCCGAAGAACGCGCGATCGAAGGCGTCGCGGTCGTTCCGCTCGACCGCCTGCACCTCGTCCCACGCGTACGGATGGCAGCGGATCGCGCCCTGGCCGAAGATGATCAGCGTGCGGGTCAGGATGTTCGCGCCCTCGACCGTGATGCTGATCGGCGTCGCCATGTAGGCGGCCGCGACCGGGTTCCGCGGTCCCATCGAGATCGCCTTGCCGCCGAGCACGTCCATGGCGTCGTTGAGCGTCTCGCGCGCGATCTCGGTGAAGTTGTACTTCGCCATTGCGGTGACGACGGCCGGCTTCGCGCCCTCGTCGAGACCGCCGCAGGTGGTCCGCCGCGCCGCCTCCAGGACGTAGGTCTTGCCCGCGATGCGCGCGAGGCCCTCCTCGATGCCTTCGAACTTGCCGATCTCGACGCCGAACTGCTTGCGGACGGCGGAGTACGCGCCGGCGACGCGCGTCATCATCTTGGCGGTCGCGGTGCTCGAAGCAGGCAGCGAGATCCCGCGGCCGGCGGCGAGCGACTCCATGAGCATCTTCCAGCCCTCGCCGATGCCCTCGCGGCCGCCGATGACGACCTCGTCGAGCTTGACCTCGACGTCGTGGCCCTCGGTCGGGCAGTTGTAGAACGGCACGCCCAGCGGATCGTGGCGCTTGCCGAGCACGACGCCCTTCGCGTTGCTCGGGATGAGCGCGCAGGTGATGCCGATGTCCTCGCCCTTGCCGAGGTGGTTCTCGGGGTCGCGCAGGCGGAACGCCAGCCCGAGCACGGTCGAAATCGCCGCCAGGGTGATGTAGCGCTTGCGCCAGTTGAGGCGCACCCAGAGCTCACCGTCGCGCTCGAAGATCTCACCGCTCGACGTCATCGCACCGGCGTCCGAGCCCGCGTTCGGCTCGGTCAGTGCGAAGCACGGCATGTCCTCTCCGCGCGCGAGACGGGGGAGGTAGTGGTCCTTCTGCTCCTGCGTCCCGTAGTGCGTCAGGAGCTCGGCGGGACCCAGCGAGTTCGGGACCATCACCGTGATCCCGAGCGGGCCGGAGCGCGACGAGAGCTTCGACACGACGGCGCTGTTCATCGACGCCGAGAAGCCCTTGCCGCCGTACTCCTTCGGGATGATGAGGCCGAAGAACCCCTCGTCCTTGAGGTACTGCCAGACGTTCTCGGGCAGGTCGCGCGACTGCCAGACCTCCCAGTCGTCGGTCATGCGGCAGACCGTTTCGCACGGACCGTCGAGGAACGCGCGCTCCTCGTCGTCGAGGTCCGGGTAGGGCTCGTGGACGAGTCGGTTCCAGTCCGGCTTGCCGCTGAACAGCTCGCCGTCGATCCAGACGTCGCCGGCGGTGAGCGCGGTCCGCTCGGTGTCGGAGATCACCGGGAGGAACTTCAGCGCCTTCATGGTCGCCATGACCGGCCCGGACACGAGCCGGGACCGAAGGCCCTGCACGTTGAACACCGCCATCACGAGGCCGTAGGCGATCAACCACGGCCACGAGAGCAGGCCCGCGACCAGGACGGCTCCGAACGCCGTCCAGGCGCCGATGGGCGCCGCCTTGTAGCCCAGCGCCAGCGCGACGAGCGCGGTGCCGAGGACCAGCCAGAGCCAGCCGATGGGGTGGAGGAATCCGAGTAGCGCGAGCGAAGCGATCATGGCGATTTGTCGGTACGGGTCAGCGCGGCCGGTGATGGGCAGTCCCGGCCGGTGGGATCTCCTTTCGTGCGGTCCCTGTCAGGGCGAGGTCTTCCGGAGTTCAGGCGAGGCGTCCCCCGGAAGGGGGGCGAGCGCGCCCACGCACGCGGCGTGGACGGTGTCGCGGACGAGCGCGTCGCGGTCGAAGCGGACGTCGATGCGCTGGGCGATCAGGAGCGAGACGAGCCCGTGGAGGGTCGTCCACGCGATGGTCCCGCGCAGGAGCGCCTGCTCCTCCGAGAGGCCGGTCATCTCGGCGAGGAGCTCCAGCGGGCGGCGCGCCCGCCGGTAGGCCTCGGCCGGATAGCGCTCCATCTGATCGGCGCGCAGCATGAACATGATCTCGTAGTACTGAGGCCGCTCGAACGCGAAGTCCACGTACGCCATGGCGGCGCGGCGCATTCGCTCCAGGGGCTCTCCATCGGCCTCCGTCGCGCCGAGGACGCGCCGGTTGAGCTCGACGAACCCCTCGTCGATCAGCGCGTGGATCAGCGCGTCCTTGCTGGCGTAGTACAGGTAGATGCTCGTCGCCGTGCAGCCCACCGCGGAGGCGATCCTGCGGGTCGACAGGGCCGCGTAGCCGCTCTCCAGGAGGACCCGCCGCGCCTCGTCGAGGATCGCGAGCTCGAGGTCGGTCCCTGTGCTGCGGGTGGAGCGGCTCGGCGGCATGCGGTCTGCGTCTTCGGCTGGAGCGGGCGGCTCTTGGGTGGTGGCGTGCGGGGCTACCGAGCGGCTCGCAAGGGGAGCGTGTCTCAGTTTGATTCAGTCTGGCTGTCCGGGCCGCGGTGGTCGTTCCGACGCGGGCTCCCGAAGGGAGGGATCGGCTGGACTAGGTTGACAGCGTAAACTGTAAACGAGGTTCCGGTCGAAGACCGTCCCCGGGGAAGATGCGCAAGCCTGGGGGACGCCTGCGGCCCCCTCCTCGCTCCGCTCGCTTCTCGGAACGAGACATCGGCTGCCCCGCCCCGGCGGGGCGGTCACCAGCGACTCCGCCGCCGGGGGGCGGCCACCATGATCCAGGTCAATCAGACCGACGGGCCCGACATCGTCCTGGCCGCGGGCATCCGGTCGCCGTGGGCGCGGGCCGGCGCCGCCTTCAAGAAGGAGGACACGGGGCACCTCGGCGCGCAGGTCGCCCGCGAGCTGCTCGCCCGCACCGCCATCGACCCGGCCGCGTTCGACGAGGTCGTCGTCGGCTGCGTCGGCCCCCCGCACGACCAGGCCAACGTGGCGCGCGTCATCGCCCTGCGGGCCGGCATCCCGCGTCACGTCCCGGCGCGCACCGTCGCGCGCAACTGCGCGTCGGGGATCGAGGCGGTCACGACCGCCGCCGAGGCGATCCGCGCCGGCGTAGGCGAGCTCTACCTGACGATGGGCGTCGAGGTGATGAGCGCGTACCCGCTCCTCTTCGGCGACAAGATGACGGGCCTGTTCGCGAAGCTCGCGACGGCGCGGTCGGTCGGCAAGAAGCTCTCCGCGATCGCGTCCTTCCGGCCGTCGTTCCTGGCGCCGCGCATCGCGCTCATGGAAGGGCTCACCGATCCGATCAGCGACCTGTTGATGGGGCAGACCGCCGAGCTGCTTGCGCGCGACTTCGGCATCACGCGTGAGGACTGCGACGTGTTCGCCGCCGCGAGCCACCGCCGCGCCGCCAAGGCGCGCGACGCGGGCCGTTTCCAGCGCGAGATCGTCCCGATCCTGCCGCTCGGCGCGCGGGAAGGCCAGTCGTCGCTCCTGCACGACGACTCGATCCGCGACGACCAGTCGCCCGAGAAGCTCGCCAAGCTCCGCCCGTACTTCGAGAAGCCCGACGGCGTCGTCACGGTCGGCAACGCGTGCGGGATCACCGACGGCGCGGGCGCGCTCGTCGTGACGACCGCGGAGCGCGCGAAGGACCTCGGCCTCGACCCGCTCGCCCGGATCAAGGCGTGGGCGTGGGCGGGCTGCGACCCCGAGCGCATGGGGCTCGGTCCGGTCTACGCCACGGCGAAGGTGCTGGAGGCGAGCGGCGTCACGCTGTCCGACATCGGCGCGATCGAGATCAACGAGGCGTTCGCGGCGCAGGTCATCGCCTGCCAGCGCGCGTTCGAGAGCAACGACTTCGCCTGCGACCGGCTCGGCCGCTCGTCGGCCGTCGGCGCGATCGACCCCGCGAAGACGAACGTCAACGGCGGCGCCATCGCGCTCGGCCACCCGGTCGGCGCCACGGGCGCGCGGCTCCTCCTGTCCGCCGCGCACGAGCTCGAGGTCGGCGACCACGAGCTCACCCTCGCGACCCTCTGCATCGGCGGCGGCCAGGGGGGCGCCGTGCTCCTGGAGCGCTTCTCGTCATGATGGACCTCAGCCAGTTCCCGAGCCCGAAGGACGCGCCCGAGCCCGGCGCCTGCGTGCGGATCGACCGGCCCGAGCCCGGGCTCGCGGTCCTCGTCCTCGACCCGCCGCACCGGAGCTTCCCGGTGCTCGACGCGCCGATGCTGCGCGACCTCGACGCCGCGTTCACCGAGCTGGAGGGGGACGCCGCGATCGAAGGCGTCGTCCTGACGGGTCGCCGGCCCGACCAGTTCCTCGCCGGCGCCGACGTGGAGGCCATCGCCCAGATCACCGACCCGAGCGTCGTCCGCAAGGCGGTGATGCAGGTGCACGACCTCTTCGCTCGCCTCGCGCGGATGAAGGCGTTCACGGTCGCCGCGGTCGGCGGTCCCGTCCCCGGCGGGGCGTTCGAGATCAGCCTCGCCTGCGACGCGATCGTCGCGACGGACGACTCCAAGACTCGCATCGGTCTGCCGGAGACGCAGCTCGGGATCATCCCCGGCTGGGGCGGGTCCCACCGCCTTCCCTGGCGGGTCGGCATCCCGAGCGCGCTCGACGCGATCCTCACCGGGCGGCTGTACCCCGCGAAGAAGGCGAAGAAGCTCGGGATGATCGATCGGCTGACGAAGAAGGAGTACCTGCTCCGCGTCGCCAGCGACATCGCGATGAAGCGCGAGCGACTGAAGCCGCGCAAGCGCAAGTGGTCGCACTGGCTGGTCGACCGCAACCCGGTCGCGCGGCTCGTGATCGCGAGCCAGGCCAAGAAGCAGGTCGACGCGAAGGCGCACGGCAACTACCCCGCGCCGTACCAGGCGCTGGAGATCGTCCTCGGCGCGCACGGCAAGCCCGTCGGCGAGGCGGCGATCATCGAGGCCGACGCGGTCGCGGAGCTCGCGACCGGCAAGGTCTGCAAGAACCTCGTGTCGATCTTCTTCGCGTCCGAGGCGGCGAAGAAGCTCGCGAAGTTCGACGACGGCTCGAGCCCCGACGCCATGCAGTTCGGCGCCGTCATCGGCGGCGGCGTGATGGGCGGCGGGATCGCGAGTCAGATGGCGGAGAAGGGCATGGAGGTGCGCCTCGCGGACCTCTCCCAGGGCGCCCTCGACGCGGCCGTCATCGAGCACCGCAAGGACGTCGAGAAGAAGCGCCGCAGGCGCCGCTATCAGTCCCACGAGGCGAACGCGGCGATCGACAGGCTCGGTGTGTCCACCGGGATCAACGCGATCGAGCGGGCGGACATCGCGGTCGAGGCCGTCGCCGAGATCCTCGACGTCAAGCGCAGCGTGTTCGCCGAGCTGGAGGACCAGATGCGGCCCGACGCGATCGTCGCGACCAACACCTCTTCGCTCAGCGTGACCGCGCTCCAGGAGACCGCGCGCCACCCCGAGCGCATCGTCGGGATGCACTTCTTCAACCCGGTGAAGAAGATGCCCCTGGTCGAGATCGTCCGCGGCGCGAAGACGTCGGACGAGACCATCACCCGCACGGCGGCCCTGGCCGTCCGGCTCGGCAAGACGCCCGTCGTGACGAAGGACGTCCCCGGATTCCTCGTCAACCGCCTCCTGGGCCCGTACCTCGACGAGGCGGTCCGCCTCTTCGTCGACGGCGTCAGCCCGGTGCGCGTCGATCGTCTGCTGGTGTCCTTCGGGATGCCGATGGGGCCGTTCACGCTGCTCGACGAGGTCGGGCTCGACATCGCCGCGCACGCCGCCCGATCGCTCCACGAGGGCTACGGCGACCGGATGACGCCGAGCGACGCCATCGACGGCCTGATGACGCCGGACCGGCGCGGGAAGAAGACCGGCAAGGGGTTCTACAACCACCGCGCGAAGGGCAATCCGGCCCTGATGGACGACCTCACCACCTTCCAGCGCGGGACGTCCGCGATGTCGATGACCGACGAGGAGATCGTCGAGCGCATCGTCCTTGCGATGATCGGCGAGGGCGCGCGAGCGTTCGAGGAGAAGGTCGTCGCGACCGCCACCGAGTTCGACCTCGCGACGGTGTTCGGCACGGGCTTCGCGCCGTTCCGCGGCGGGCTCCTCCGCTACGCCGACGCGCTCGGCGCGAAGACGGTCTGCGATCTCATGGATCGGCACCGCGTCGCGCCCGACGTCGTCGCACGCGGCGCGGCCGCGGAGCGCTTCGAGCCCGCAGCCTTCCTGCGTCGCTTCGCCGAGAGCGGGGGGACGTTCCACGCGAGCGAGGCCAACGAGCCCGCGCCCGCGATGGCGTCGTAGGCATCGGGCGGAACAGCTCGACCGTTTCTCGATAACAAAGCGGCTGAGCGTTCGTTCTCGTGATTCCTGATGGGCTGCTGCGTGCTGTTTCGTCGACGCGGGAGCGGTGGAACGTCGCGGGGAGGATCGTGCCCACGATGGAGTGCTCAAGGCGGTCGATCTCGCAATCGATATCGAGGAAGCGCAATCCGCGCTCGGTTCATGCTCGCTTCCATCGATCGGCTTCGTGCTTCCTATCTGACGGCGCTCTCACTGGTTGCGCTGCTTACGATTGGAGCGCAGGTGGTCGTCCACCGTTCCATCGCGCGCTCCGACTCCGACGCGCTCCTGATCAACCTCTCTGGGCGCCAGCGCATGCTTTCGCAGCGCATAGCCAAGTACGTGCTCCTCCCGAGGAAGGAGCTGGCCGATCGGACGGTTCAGCAGCTCGCCGTGTCGCTGCACGAGTTTGAGTCGGCCCACGCGGCGCTGGTATCGCACCCGGCGAACAGCAAGGAGATCGACCGGGCGTTCGCCCGTCTCCAGCCACACTTCGAGGACCTGATCAGGGCGGCTCGTAGCGTCGAGGACTCCGTACGAGGCGGTCAGGATCCGTCCGATTTCGCTCGTGGAGCCGTCCTGCGTGCTGAGGAGGTCTTCCTTCCACTCATGCACTCGATCGTGGGACGCTATCAGGCGGAGACAGAGACCCGTGTGGCCCACCTTCAACGTATCGAGGTCGTGATGGGCGTCGCGACTCTCCTGATTCTCGGGCTCGAGGCACTACTCATCTTCGAACCGATGAGACGCAGGGTCCTCGACGCGCTCGAGACGCAGCGCGACCTCCGTAGAGAGGCGATCGCGTCTGTCGATGCGCTGTCGATGATGAGCCATGAGATCCGGACTCCGCTCCATGGCGTGATCGGAACGAGCGACCTTCTACTCGAGACCGATCTGACGTCGCAGCAGTGAGACCTCGTCGAGATGTCTCGGAGGTCCGCGACGAACCTGCTCGCGCTCCTCAGTCAGGTGCTGGACTTCTCGAAGCTCGCCAGCGGTTCGGTCGAAGTAGAGCGAGTGCCCATCGTGCTCACGGAGGTCATAGACGACGCGGTAGCGTCCGTTGCCAACAGGGTCGACCCGCTCAGGGTCGATCTCCTCGTCGATGTCGGCCCTGAGGTCCCGACGCACTTCCTCGGCGATCCTGTACGAATTCGTCAGGTGCTCTTCAATCTCGTGGGCAACGCCGCCAAGTTCACCGAACGGGGGCACATCCTCGTCCGCGTGGAGTGCATCGACGGTCTGCTCGGGATCGATGTCGAGGACACGGGTATCGGAATTCCGGACGATCGTCTCGACGCGATCTTCGAGCGATTCAGTCAGGCCGAGGTGACAACGGCACGCCGGTACGGAGGCACGGGTCTAGGCCTCTGGATTTCGCGGGAGCTCTGCGAAGCCATGTCAGGAACGCTCACCGTGGAGTCCTCGCTAGGGGGCGGCTCCACCTTTCGCGTCTCGCTGCCGTTTTCGCCGGACGAGCGGAGACACTCTCCGCCCGTCAAGGACGCTGCGGACGACGGAGCGGCGCGGAGTCCATTGGTCACTCGCGCTAGGGTGGGCTGCGTGGTTCGGTCGACCAAGGGCAGTGTTGTGCTTGGAGATCTGCTCGGCCGGCTCGGGGCGCAGTACGAAACGTTCGATGCAGCCACGAACCTCATGGACAGGATCGAGCGCTCGCCCCGGGAATTCGACCTGGTCCTCCTAGACCAGCACCTCACCGGCATGTCGATCTCGACGCTCGTCAGAGACCTCAAGGGGAGGGAACCGTCGCCAACGATCATCGTCACGAACTCGACCGGTACCGCCGAGGACGACGAGGTCGCGCGTTTCGCCGACGCCCACGTACGCAAGCCGCTGACGTACGACCGACTGGCCCGGACACTGCATGAAGTCCTCGACGCCCGGGTCCCGTCGCTTGTGGCGCGATCAGTGGGGCGGCGCGATCAACGTCCGCGTGCGCTCGCAGCGGAGGACAACCCCGTCAACCGCCGCATCCTCAGCTCCCAGCTCCGACGGCTCGGTTGGGACTTCACGATCGTCGAGAACGGCCGGCTCGCGATCGACCAGCTCCGGAAGGGCGACTTCGACGCGCTTCTCCTGGACATTCAGATGCCCGTGCTCGACGGCCATTCCGCAGCGCGGGAGATCCGCGCGCAGGCTCGCTGGGACGCTCTCGTTCTCATCGCCATGACGGCCGACGCGACTGCCGAAGACGAGACAGAGGCGAGGGCCTGTGGAATGGACTCGTTCTTGGCGAAGCCGTTCACGAGCGAGGAGCTTCGCTCGGTCTTGGGCCGGGTAGAGACCATGCGCCACGCTCGGCGGCTAGGCCCAGAAATGTGAGTGGCGATGGCGCTCGCGCGCGGCGCGCATAGGAGGGCGACGCGTCAGAACAGGAACACAACCCCGTCGAGCTCACGCAGGGCGGCGTAGAGGCGCAGCACCGACTCCGCGTCGGGGCACTGCGGCTCGACCGTGACGGACTCGTGCCGCCCGCCCTCCGCGGTCTTGATGCTCGTCGGCGGGGGGGCGCTCAGCCCGAGCGCCTCCTGGACGCAGCTCGCCACGCGCTCCGGCAGGTCGGCGTTCGCCTCGCCGATCACCTTGAAGGTGTACGGCCCGGGGAAGTCGTGGCGGGACTCGAGCAGCTCGAGCGTCGGCGGCGTCCGGTCCATGGGATCATTGTGGAGCGGACGACGGTCCGCAACACCCGCGGGACGTGGATCTCTCTCCGCCGGTCAGCGAGCCAGGAGATCGGGGAGCCGGCGGACGAGCTTCCGCTTGCTCGACTTCGAGATCGGCTTCTCGCCGAGGTAGACGTCGAACAGGGCCCAGCACAGGTCCGGCGCCTTCAGGTCGGCCTTGCGCTCGCCGTTGACGACCGTCGACAGAGTGCCGTCGGGGTGCCAGGTGAAGCGCAGCTCGTTGCCCTTCTTGAGCTTGTCGAGGCGGAAGAAGCCGCGGAAGGTCGCGACGTCCTTCAGCTTCTCCGCGTCCGAGCCGGGGTCCCCCTTCCGCCGCGCCAGGATGCGCGGCTTGATCGACTTCTCGAACGCCTCGACGACGTCGTCCGCCGCGACGTTCCGGCAGAAGCGCAGCCGCAGTTCCTTGGTCGCGTTCTGCTCGAGGAGCTTCTTGAAGAGCGCGTCGTCACGCTCGACGACCTTGCGCTTCTTGCCCTTCCACGCGCCGAGTCCGTCCGCGACGAAGCTGCGGTCGACGTAGAGGACGTAGGAGTAGACGTTGACCGCGAGGATCGTCTTCTCGCGGATCCCGAGCCCGAGGAGGTCGAGCGTCTTGCGCGCAGCCTTGGCCTTCGCGTCCGCCTCGCTCAGCGTCGACTCGATGGTCACCGGGTAGCGGTGCCCGCTCTCCGACTCCTTGGCCTCCTGGGGCGCACTCTGCGCGATCGCGGCGGGGGGGAGCGGGCTGCTCGGCTCGAGGGACGGCGTGAGCAGCGGAAGGGCGAGGAGGGAGGCGACCAGCATGGGCCAGCGTGACGTCGGGGTGAGCGGAATGAAGAGCGGGCGCGCGCGAGAGTCGCGCGCGCCCGCATTGGATCAGGCGACCTCGTCCGTGTGACTGTGCGCTTCTGTTCGCTGGTGGGTCCGCCACTTGTTGGGGCTCTCGTTCGTCTCGCGCTTGAAGGCGCGGTAGAAGGTCGAGAGGTCCTCGAATCCGCATTCGAAGGCCACCGAGAGGACCGTGCGGTCGGTCGACTCCAGGAGCTTCTTCGCGTGGTCGATCCGCAGCCGGCGCACGTACGCGAGCCAGGACGTCCCGGTGATCTCGCGGAAGAGCTGGGTGAAACGCCGGCGCGAGAGGCCGAGGGTCGACGCGGCCGCGTCGAGGTTCGTCGCTTCGAAGAAGTTTTCCGAGAGATCCTCCACGTAGCTGCGCATGCGCTCGACGCTGTCGGCGCCGCGGATCGCCCGCGGTGCCGCGCCGTTCGAGCCCGCGCTCGCGAACTCGCCGATTCGGGCGATGTCGACGAGCAGTCGCAGGGAGAGCGCAACCATCTGCGCGCCCGTCGTGGGGGTGTCGAGCGTCTGCTCGAATAGGAGCCGGCGCATGCTGCGCTCGACCTTCTCCGCCGCATGGTCGTCCAGGCGGACGACGCCCGTGGGCAGGACGCCGGCATCGAGGCAGGCGGCCTCGAGGACGCGCGGGCGGATACTGACGACGTAGAGCGACATCGGGTCGGACTCTGCGTCGACGATCTCGTGGCTCTGGCCGATGGGGACGACCAGTGCGTCTCCCCTCCGGCACTCCGTGCGCTGGTCTCCGTGACGCAGCGCGCCGGAGCCGTCGTGCACGAGCACGATCTTCAGGAAGTCATGCGCGGCGGGAGGCATGCTCCAGCCGGCGGCGTGGTGGCTCTCGAAGACGTCGACCCCCCAGGAGGGGAAGACGTGCTCCACGGGCTCACGTGTGGGTTGAGTTGCGCGGGGACGGATCGGCATGGCAAGGCCGACCTTACCACGCAATTCGAGATCCTCGGGACCGTCCGATCGCGCTGGAGGGGCCGTGCGGCGCGGTCTTCTCATGAGTCTCTCATCGAAGCGCCGGGCGCGACGAACCTCGATGTGAGCTCGTTCCTAGTGTCTCGAGGGAGGTGATCGGGACCCGCAACGACGGATGGGGCACGGGAACCCCGAAGAGCGCGTTCGCACACAAGCCGTCGTGCTGGGAAGATTCCCGTTTCGGAGAGGGCGGGGACGAGCCCCATCCGCTCTACGGGAGTCCGCCCGAGGCGACGGCGAGACGGCCTGGAGGGCGTCTCGAAATGAGAAATCGCCCGGAAGCCCAGGGGAGAGTGCGAAGTCGCTTTGCCGGCAGGGCACTCGGTCGCATCCCGATCGCGGATTCGAGGCCCAAATCGGGGCCCTTCCTCAGGTCCGTGCTGCCTCTGGGTCGATCCAGAACGAGGATGCCCCCTCGCCTCACGCTCATCGCGCCCGCCGTGTGCCTCGTCGCGGCCGGCCACTTCGGTGTGACGCGGCTCGCCCCCTCCGTGCGTGCCGCGCCCGGCGACGATCATCTGCACGCGTACGAGCTCGACGACGACCCCCAGCGGTCGCTCCTGGTCGTCAGCTCGGCCGAGCACGCCCTCGCCGTCCAGGACCCGATCACGGGCAACCGGACCGCCTACTTCCGGGTCGGGACCGGCCCCTCGTCGGTCGCCGTGTCGTCCGACGGCCGCACCGCGGTCGTCACCAACCGGGGCACGCGCATCTCGGGCAACTCGATCTGCGTCGTCGACCTCTACGCGACGAACATCGTACGTACGATCCCGCTCGAGGTGAACGAGCAGCGCGCCGACGGCTCCGTCCGCCGGCGCTCGTACCACCGTCCTTCGGGCGCCGTCTTCCTCAACGATCAGCCGCGCGTCCTCGTCACGTGCGCCGTCGAGGGAGCGCTCCTGCTCGTCGACCTGATCGAGGCGCGCGTCATCGGCGACGTCGTGCTGGAGGCGGATCAGTCCGACTCGCTCAACGTCGTCGTCGACCACACCGGACGCTACGCGTTCGTCGGCAACCGGGCGTCGGGCACGGTCAGCGTCGTGAAGCTCGACCGGATGCGCGTCGTCGAGACGATCGACGCCGGCGGCTCTCCCCAGGGGATGGCGCTGCACCCGACCAGGAACGAGATCTGGGTCACGAACACCACCACGAACTCGATCAGCATCATCGATGCGGACGAGCGCGACGAGCGCCTCGAGTTCGCATGCGGCGCGATGCCGGTCGACGTCGCGTTCACGCCCGACGGTGAGCACGCGCTCGTGCTGAACATGCAGGAGGGCAACATCTCCGTGCTGGAGACCGAGAGCCTCCGCGTGCGCACGCTCATCGACCTGAACCGCGTCACGCCCGCTCAGGCCAAGGAGCGGCCCGTCGAGACGCCCGCCGCCTTCGGCCGGAGTCCGCTCCCGTCGCAGATCGTCGTCGATCCCTCGGGTGAGCGCGCCTGGGTCGCGACCCAGCGTGACGATCGGATCACCGAGGTCGACCTGAAGCGCTGGCGGCTCCGTCGTTCGATCGAGACGATGCGCGAGCCGGTCTGCCTGGAGTGGTCGGACGTCGACGACGGCACGCCGACGGACCGGATCGTCCCGGTCTCGGTTCCGCGCTGATCCGGCCGCGCTGATCCGGCCGCGCAGGGCCGAGAGGCGGGCCGGAAGACGATCCGCTGACGGGTGATCCCCCCCCCCGCCCTCCGTCCGTCTGGTTGACCCCGGCTCGCCGGTCGTCTGGTTGAATATCCGGCGGTCCGATGATCGAGCGCTTCGACAGCCGATGCGAGCCGCCCCGCTGGGCGCGCGGCGGGCACGCCCAGACCCTCCTCGGCTACTTCCTGCCGTGCCCGGGGCAGCCGCTGCTCGCGAGCGAGGAGGGGATCCGGATGCGCTTGCTCGACCTGGACGACGGGGACCGCGTCGCCGTCGTCCACGCTCCGCCGCGTCCGGCCTTCGAGGCATCGGGCCTGGTGCGCCCGCTGGACGGCGTCGTCGTGCACCTGTTCCACGGCCTCACGGGATCGAGCGACTCGAACTACGTACGGCTCGTCGGCGAGGTCGCGCGGCGCGCAGGCGCGCACGTGGTCGCGTTCAACCACCGCGACCAGGGTCCGGGCGAGGGGCTCGCGCGCAGCATCTACCACTCCGGGAGCGTCGCGGACGCGTTCGCCTCGATCGCGCGCTCGAGGATCGAGTTCCCCGATCACCTGCACCTCGCGGTCGGATTCTCCCTGTCCGGCAACATCGTCCTGCTCGGAGCCGGCCGGGACCGCGACCACCCGGGAGCGCCGGATGCCGTGCTGGCGGTCAATCCGCCGGTCGACCTGGGGCGCGCGGCGCGTCGGATCGAGCAGGGCGTGAACCGCCTGTACGACCGCAACTTCGTCAAGGGCATGCGCCGCTCCCTCCAGCGCCGCATCGCGCGCGGCGACATCGACCGGAGCTTCACCGTCCGACGCCGCTGGTCCGTGCGCCAGGCCGATCACGTCGTGACCGCGCCACTCGCCGGCTTCTCGACCGGCGACGAGTACTACGAGCGCTGCTCCGCCGGCCCGTGGCTCACCTCCATCCGCGTGCCGACCGTCGTCCTCACGAGCGCGGACGATCCCTTCATCCACCCTGTCGAGATCGAGGACGCCGCGCGCGGCTCCTCGGTGTTCGTCCACGTCGAGGAGACCGGCGGGCACCTCGGCTACATCGCTGCCGATCCGGACGCATCGCTCGGAGCCGCCTCCGTCGCCCGACGGCGCTGGCTCGGCGGCGCGGCGCTGCACTACGCGACGGAACTGGTCCGCGCCGCCTCCGTCACGCGACGTCCGGACGCTCCCCGCGGTTGCGGCTGAACGTCTCCATCCAGCGCTCCAGCGCGGTCTGGAGCTCCGCGTGGCGCAGCGGCTTGGACAGGTAGTCGTTCATCCCGGCGTCCAGGCACCGCTCGCGGTCGCCCTCCATCGCGTTGGCCGTGAGCGCGATGATCGGGACGTCGCCGCCGACCGTCAGGGCCCGAATGCGCCGCGTGGCCTCGAACCCGTCCATCTCGGGCATCTGGCAGTCCATCAGGACGAGGTCGTACCGTCCGGCCGACGTCATCGCCACGGCCTCGACGCCGTTGTCGGCGACCTCGGGCTCGATGCCACACCGCTTCAGGAGCGCCCGCGCGACGCGCTGGTTGACGGGGTTGTCCTCGACGAGGAGCACCGAGAGCGCCTCCATCGAGAGCGACGTGCCCGCAGGCTGTGGATCGACGACCGGGCCCAGCGCGCGCGCGGCGTGGGGCGCGCCGAGGGCCGCGTAGAGCGCGCCCTCCAGCTCCTCGTGCTTCGCCGGCTTGGCGAAGATCGCTCCCACGCGCCCGCCGACGCGCCCGGCCAGCTCGACCGTGTCCGCGACCGAGGAGAGGAGCGTCGTGCTCGGCTGCAGCACCGCCTCGTGCGCGAGTAGCCACGCGACCTGGTCGTCGACCGTGTCGCCGACGAGAGCGACATCGAGGACGAGCGCCCTGCACTCGCGCTGCTCGCACGCCTGGACGACGACCCTCGCGTCCGACTCGCGGCGCGCGAAGGGGCCGAGCGAGCGCACCGTCTCGGACAGCGCGAGCCGGACCGTCGCGTTGCCCGACGCCACGAGGACAGTCTTGCCGAGCACGGTGTCGCGCCGCCCGTGCTCGAACATCGGGCTCTCTTCCACGCGGAGCGGGATCTTCACCTCGAACATCGAGCCGCGGTCGAGCTCGCTCGTCACGGTGATCCGTCCGCGCATCAGGCTCACGAGCTTCGAAGAGATCGCGAGCCCGAGGCCGGTCCCTCCGAAGCGCCGCGTCGTCGACGCGTCGACCTGGCTGAACGAGTCGAAGATCGCCTCGAGGCGATCGGCGGGGATCCCGATACCCGTGTCGCGAATACCGATCGTCGCGATGATGCGGCGCGTTCCGTCGAGCTCGAACCCGCCCTCCTCGGACGACACCGACAGCTCGATCTCGCCCTGCGTCGTGAACTTCGCCGCGTTCGACATCAGGTTCAGCAGAACCTGGCCGAGCCGCGAGGGGTCGCCCGCCACCTCGTCCGGTACCGTCGACCCCACGTTGCAGACGAGCTCGACACCGCGCTCGGAGCACTTCTGCGCGAGGACGGCGCAGGCGTCGTCCGCCAGCGAACGGATGCTGAACGGGATGACCTCCAGCTCCATCGCGCCCGCCTCGATCTTCGACACGTCGAGGACGTCGTTGATCAGCGCCAGGAGCTGCTCGCCGCACGACTCGATCGTCGTCAGCATGCCGCGCTGCTGTTCGTCGAGCGCCGTGGCGCCCAGGAGCTCCGTCATCCCGATGACTCCGTTCATCGGCGTGCGGATCTCGTGGCTCATGTTCGCGAGGAACTCGGACTTGAACTGCAGCGCCGCCTCGGCCTCCTCCTTGGCGACCATCAGGTCCTGGGTTCGCGACTGCACCTGCGCCTCCAGGCTCTCCCGCGCCTCGCGCACGGCCGCGTCGCGGTCCTGGACCTCGTCGAGCATTCCGTTGAAGGCGTCGATGAGCTGCAGGACCTCCTCGTCGCCGTAGCGCTGCATCCGGAGCCCGTAGTCGTGGTTCGTCGAGATCTCGCGTGCGGTCCGGGAGAGGGCCATGAGCGGGAGCACGATCGGTCGCCTGAGGCGCCACGAGAGGAGGAACGCCACCAGGATCGCGACGACGAGCGTGAAGACGAAGGACTTGACCTGCGCCATCGTCGACGCGTTCACGTCGCGTAGGTCCGATCGCAGGAAGATCCAGCCGATCATCTCGCCCTGGTCGGCGATCGGGCGTACGACCTCGACGTACGCGCCCGTCGTGCGTCCCACCGATCCGTCGCAGTACGGCGGTGTCGGGTGGCTGTCGTTTGCGTCCTTGTTGTAGGACGCGAACAGGTCCCCGTTCGCGTCGTAGAACGCGGCCGCGCGGATCGCATCGACGACGTCGATCACGTGCGCTCCGTCCTCCGCGCTCTCGGGCATCAGGAATTCTAGCGCGGTCCGGTTGACGACGCCGAGCGTGTCCGCCGTCGTGCTCAGGTCCATCTCCAGCTCGTGCAGCGCCCGGTAGCGCGTCGCGATCACGTCGTACGTGCCCGTGGCGACGAGGGCGATGATCGTCACCGTCATCGTGACCATCGTGACCCGCGTTCGGATCGATACGCTGCGCGGGACACGCGGCGGCCCGGTGCGACGTCTCAGGCCCATCATCGATCCACCCTCACGATTCTCGCGAGACGAAGGAGCTGCGAGCTCATCTTCAAACGCGCTTCCTTCACGCGCGACGGCGCGATCTCGAAGCGGATCCTCTTCTTGTCCACGAAGAATCCCAGGACTGCGCCCGACTTCTCGACCCCACCCGTGTCGGCGACGGTGAGCACGGGTCGTCCGTCGACCTCTTTCAGGCACCGCTTGCGCTCCTCACTTCCGAGCTTGCCCAGCACGAGGATGTGCGCGGTCTTGATGTCCTTCGCCTTCTCGTACCGCCGGATCACGATGCGTCGGCCCCGCACCGTCCGCTTGCGGAAGGTCTCCTCCAGGTGCTTGCCAAACAGGTCCTCGCCGACGACCGCGACGACGAACGGCGACTTCTTCGTCTCGAACGCGTCGTCGGGCCACTTTGTGTAGCGCGCGAAGTTGTAGAGGAACGCGGCCTTGAGCTCGTACTCGTCCGTCGACCGGCTCGCCCCCCGAGACGCGCGGGACACGGAGTGCCCACCGGTGACCGTTGCACCGAGGAGCGGCGACGCCGAGGGCATGCCGCGGAGCGCGACGATCGCTGCGAGCACGACGGATCCCGCGACGAGCAGCGCTCGCCGGCGGGATCGGATCCTGTGCTTCGCAGCCATCGGGTAGGTCGGGAAGGGGGGCGGAGACGTGGGCTAGAGCCGCGCGGTCGCGGACAGGTACACGCCGGCGTCGAAGGCGTGCTGGTCGCCGCCGAAGTCGGGTCGGAGCTCCATGTCGCCGTCATGGAAGAGGCCCTGGCCGACGAGCGAGAGCGTCAGGTCGTCGGTCGGCCGCCAGCCAAGACGGAGGTCGGCCCGCAGCTGCTCCTCGAACGTCGGATCGCCTCCCCGCTCGCTCATGTAGTAGAGGGCGGCGTCGAGCTCCCACGCGTCCGACACGTCGTAGTAGGCGCGGGCGTGCGCGAGGTGCTTCGGCGTCTCCACGTCGAAGTCCCACGGGACGACGGTGGGCCCGGGCTGCTCCCGGATCCGCAGGTACGAGTAGCCGACGTGGAGGGTCAGCGCGGCCGAGACCAGATAGCGACTCGCGACCTCGACGCCGAACGACTGCGCCTGGGTCGCACCGTCGGCGGTGAACGGCTGCTCGACGAGCGTGGGCGTCACCGGGAACGGCTGGCCGAACGTGATCGAAGCGACGTTGTCGTAGTCGTTGTAGAACGCCGCGATGTCCAGGGAGAGACGCTCTGTGAGCCCGGTCCGGAACCCCGCCTCGTAGGCCACGACGCTCTCGGGGACGCTCCAGCCGGTCGGGTTGAGCACGATCTGCGTGTCGTAGCCAACGCCGGGGTCGGGGACGAAGCCGTAGAGAACCCGCGCACCCCGATAGACCTCCGCGGGCGTCTGGACCGCGCGCGACACCGCCGCCCATGCGCTCGAGCCGTCCGAGATCCGGTAGAGACCGCGCAGGCTCGGCTGGACCTCGAGCCCGGTGTGCACGTTGTGCTCGAGCTTCGCGCCGAGCGTGAACCTGAGGTCGTCCGTCGCCGAGTATTCGTCCTGCACGAATCCGGCGTAGAGCTGGTCGTTGCGGTTCCCCGTCCACTCGAGCACGGGCGTGTTGCGGAAGTTGACCTGCGTGTACCGGAAGCTCACGCCCCACACGAGCTCGTTCCGATTCCCGAGCTGATGCTGCCGCTGGAACCACAGGTCGACCTGATTGCGGTTCTCGTCGACGACCTCGCTCGCGGTGTCGTAGCCCGCGTAGGTCGCCTGGAGGGTCGACGTCGTGCCGCTTCTGTGACGGCGCGTCCATCGCCCGAACAGCACCGCGCCATTCGTCCTGCGATCGTCGTCCGCCTGACGGAAGAACGGGGGCTGGTCGATCACGAACGTGTTGCCGACGTTCGTCAGGACCGAGTACGCGTCGGTCTGCACGGTCAGCTCCGTCCGCTCGTCGAGGTCGAAGTCCGCGCGCGCTCCGAAGCGCGTCTGCGCAAGGCCGTCCTCGATGTCGGTCGAGTTTCCTCCCGTCGCGTCGCGCTCGTTCATGCGCGCGAACGCCCGCAGGAAACCACTCTGCCCGAGCCGCGTCCCGCCGCGGACCTGGACGTCGAATCGCTCTTCGGTCCCCGCGACGACCGTGATCGTGCGCCCCTGCACGTCGCGCGCCTTCTTCGTGATGATGTTCACCACGCCGTTGACCGCGTTCGAGCCCCACATCGTCCCGCCGGGTCCGCGGATCACCTCGATGCGCTCGATGTCCTCGACGGGGAGGTCGATCGTCTCCCACTCCGTACCGGAGAACCGCGGCGAGTACGCGGAGCGGCCGTCGACCATCACGAGCAGCTTGTCCGAGTAGATCCAGGTGAACCCGCGCGCCGCGACCGCGTAGCGGCCGGCGGAGGTGCGCGCGACCCGGATCCCCGGCGCGAGGCGGAGCGCCTCCGGGATCGATCGCGCGCCCGTCCGGCGGATGTCCTCGGCCGTGATCACGTACACGGCCGCCGCGACGTCCTCCAGGCTCTGGGACTTCCGCGACGCGGAGGTGACCTCCACGTCGATGTCCATCAGGGCCTCCAGGGAGAGATCGGTGAGCTCCGTCGGCCCCTCGTCGTGCTCCTCGATCACGAGGTCGGCGTCCCACGCGACCTCGTGGAGGTCGAGCGGGTCCTGGGGACGCGCCTGGGCCCCTCCAGCGGACAGGAGCAGGCCCACGGGGAGCGCGCGGAGGAGGGGGCTCATCGGCGTTCCTCGGCGGGGGAAGGGGGTCGGGGTCGGGGCAGCCGCACCCTCGTTTTTCGTCGTCCCCGAGGCGCTCTCCTGAGCGGGACGCGGTCATCCCGGAGTCCAATTGGTGACGCCCCCCCATGTCGCCCTTTAAGAGGGGCATTTCGGGCGTTTTGAGGCCCCGAAACGCCCGGCACGACCCCTCTGCCCTCGAATTCGGATCCGGCTGGCGCTTCCCCCAGGGCGCTGCGCGAAGATCCCTCCGCCATGGGTCAGCAGACGTTCGAGCGCGCCGTCGACTGCCCGGTGTCGGCCCGCGCCACCTTCGACTGGCACGTCCGACCCGGAGCCCTCCGGCGCCTCCTCCCGCCGTGGGACAACGCCCGCGTCGTCGAGGGATCGGGCGCTGCCGAGCCCCTGGAGAAGGGGGCTCGCACGGTTCTCCGGGTGGGGGTCGGCCCGGTCGGGATCGACTGGGTGGCGGAGATCTCCGACCTCCAGGCAGAGAAGACGTTCTTCGTCGATCGGCAGGTCTCCGGTCCGTTCGCGAGCTGGATCCACCGCCACGAGGTCGCCTCGCGCGGTAAATCCGCCTCGACCCTGACGGACCGGATCGCCTACCAGCTCCCGGTGGGCCCCCTCGGCGCCATCTTCGGGGGCCGGATGGTGCGTACGAAGCTGGAGCGGATGTTCGCCTGGCGGCACCGCATCCTCCTCCACGACCTCGAAGCCCACGCGAGGGCGGCAGAGGCGGGCTTCGTGGAGCGGACGATCGCCATCACGGGGGCGAGCGGCCTCGTCGGACGCTCCCTCGCCGCGTTCCTGCGGACCGGCGGTCACCGCGTGCTCGAGCTCGTACGCAGGGAGCCGCGCCACGCGTACGAGGTGCGCTGGGATCCAGCGCTGGGAACCGTCGACACCGACGGCCTGGACGGAATCGACGCGATCGTGCACCTCGCCGGCGAGTCGATCTTCGGGTCCCGCTGGAACGCCGCGAAGAAGGCGCGCGTCGTCGACAGCCGCGTGCGCGGCACGCGCGCCCTCGTAGGCGCCATCGGGCGGCTGCGCCGGCCGCCGCGGACGGTCGTCTTCGCTTCCGCCATCGGCTACTACGGCGACCGCGGCGAGGAGGAGCTGTCCGAGGACGCCCCCCTCGGCACCGGCTTCCTCGCCGAGACCTGCGAGGCGTGGGAGGCCGAGGCGAAGCGCCTCCCGGACGGCGTGCGCGGCACCCGGATGCGGCTCGGGGTCGTGCTCGATCCTGGCGGTGGTGCACTCCGCACGATGCTCCCGGCCTTTCGCGCGGGCGTCGGGGGCCCGCTCGGCGGCGGCCGGCAGTGGTTCCCGTGGATCGCGCTGGACGACGTCCTCGGGGCGTTCCACCGCGCCCTCTACGACGACGACCTGGCCGGGCCGGTCAATCTCGTGGCGCCCGGGGAGGTCCGGAACGCCGCTTTCGTGAAGACCCTCGCCGGCGTCCTGAGGCGCCCTGGGGTGCTCCCAGCCCCCCGTTTCGCCCTCCGCGCGGCCCTGGGGCGCCAGCAGGCCGACGAGATGCTCCTCGCGAGCACCAGAGTCCGTCCGACAGCCCTTGAGCGGGCCGGGTTCCCGTTCCGATATCCCGTGCTGGAGGACGCGCTGGAGCACGCCCTGGGGCTGCGGCGCTGATCCTCCCGGCCGTCCCGGGCCCGCCACGCGGGTCGTTCCCGGTCGACGCGCCGCGCCCTTGCCCCCCGGGGACCCCCTCCATGCTCCAGCTGCGTCCGGCCGTCGGGCTCGTCCTGCTCGCCGCGACGGTCCTCACGGCCGTCGTGCTGCCGGCCGGTGTGCTCGCGTTCGGGTCCGACGGAACGTCGGAGACGCGCGAGTGGCTCCTGGATCGCGTCGGCGTCTGGGAGGGCGTGATGCGGATCTCGCGTCCCGGGATGCCCGCGATGGAGTTCGAGATCACCGAGACGATCTCTGCCGTCGGAGGGCTCTGGACGACCGGCGACCTCGTGGGGGAGTTCCTCGGTCAGGCGTACGCCGCGCACGTGGTCATGGGCTTCGACGACGTGAAGAAGGCGCTCGTCGGTACGCGCTGCGACAGCCGCGTTGCGCACCTCGCGCTGATGAAGGGCCGCTACGACGCCGAGGCGAAGGTCGCGCACATGGCGTGGAAGGCCCCCGCGTCCGGACGCGACGGCCCCGTTCCGCACCGGAGCGAGGAGCGGCTGCGCGGCGACACGCTCGAGGTGAAGTTCTTCGAGGGCGACGGGCGCGACGAGATCCTGACCGTCACCGTCGAGGCGAAGAGAAAGGTCGACTGAATGCGCTCGTCACAGGGACTTGCGGCGACCGCGTGAACTCCGCGCCGGCTGCCGCCCCGATTCTGCGCATCGGCGGTAGCCTCGAACTCCATGTTCGACGCGCGGACCATCACCGCACTGGTGCTCGTCGCCTTCGGCGGCGCCGTCGCAGCCTCCTCTCTCTCTCCGGCGACGTTCCAGCACGGCGCCTCCCAGGAGAGTGACACCGAGGACGCGTTCCAGCGCCCCGCCCCCGAGCACGTCGAGATGCTCAAGGCCGTCGGCGAGTGGGAGGGGCTCCTGACCTGGAGCTTCCCCGGCATGCCGTCCGGCGAGTCGCGCGCGACCGAGACCATTCGCGCGCTCGGCCCGTACCACACGGTCGCGAGCTTCCAGTCACAGTTCGGCGGGGCGCCCTACGAGGGCCTCGGCGTGATGTCGTTCGATCCCGCGACCGGTGAGCTCATGAACACGTGGTCGGACAGCATGACCCCCGCGACGCTCCTGATGCGTGGGACGCTCGACGACGAGTCGCGCGTCGGGCGCCTCTCGTGGGTCGCGCGCGGTCCGGATGGCGCGCTCGTGCCGCACCGCAACGTGACGACCCATGGGAAGGACGCCTACGAGTCGATCTTCTACATGGGAGAGGGTGCAGACGAGGTCGAGGTCATGACGATCTCGATGAAGCGCGTGAAGTGATCAGCGAACGAGAAGACGCTGACCCGGGAGACGTCCCTGCTCAGCGCTCCAATCCGAAGCGCTCTCGCAGCACATGCGGGAGCGCTTCGACTGCATCGGTGGGCTGCATCGAGCGCGGATCGCGGTCCTCCCTCCAGGCCTGCGCCGCGGCGGCGCCCACGTGCTGCGCGCACACGGCGGCCGACACGCCGTCGAGACCCTGCGCGAGCAGGCCGACGATCGTGCCCGCGAGCACGTCGCCCGATCCCGCCGTCGCGTGCGCGGCCTCGACCGAGGACGCGACGAACGTCCGGCCGCGTGGATCCGACGTGACCGACGGCGCGCCCTTGAGCACGAGGGTCGCGCCCAGGCGCTCGGCCCACGCGCGGACGAGCCACGTCCTTCGCTCGAGGTCCAGCGCAGCTGGATCGTCGCCCGCGCCGCGCACGAGGCGTCGGAATTCGCCCAGGTGCGGCGTCAGCACCCAGCGCGCGCGGGCCTCGGCGGGGAACTCGTCGACGCCTCCCTCGGCGAGCGCGTAGAGCCCGTCCGCGTCGACGACGGTCGGCAGCTCGACGCGCGCGAGGAGCTCGCGCACGAACTGGACCGTACCGTCGTCGCGGTCGAGACCCGGGCCGACGAGCAGCGCGCGCGCCCGCGTCGCCCGCGCGACGACCTCCTCGACCGCGTCCACGGCGATCCCTCCGGATCCGGTCGTCGGCAGTGCGACCGTCGCGGCCATCGGCGCCCGCGCGGCGATCGCGGCGCGCGCTGACGGCGTCGTCGCGCAGACGACGTACCCCGCTCCGATCCCGCCCGCTGCTGTCGTCGCGAGGACCGCCGCGCCCGGGTAGGCCTCGGATCCGGCGACGACGAGCGCGAGGCCGACCGAGTCCTTGTGCGCGCCGGTCGCCCGCGGTGGCGGGAGCTGCTCGGCGACCGCTGCGTCGGTGGGGACGACCGCCGAGCCGTCCGCGCCGAGCACGCGCTCCTCCAGGTAGCGCGGGATCCCGATGTCCGCGACGACGACGTCACCGGACGCGCCCCGGCCCGCGCCGAACAGGTGGCACGGCTTCAGCGCGGCCATCGAGACGGTCAGGTCGGCGCGCACGTGCCCCGGCTCCAGCGCTTCGCCCGTGTCGCTGTCGATCCCCGTCGGAACGTCGATGGCGACCGCGTCAGCGCAGCCGTTCGCGAGGTCGACGAGCCGCGGGATCGGCGCGCCCAGCGGCCCGCGCTGGCCGATCCCGAGGAGCGCGTCCACGGCGATCGTCGCGCGGCCCGCATCGATCCGGCCCGCATCGATCCGGCCCGGGGCGATCCTGCCGATCACCGCGTCGACGTCGCTCTCCGTGGCGACTTCGTGCAGCTCGAGCTGAAGGTCCGGGTCCCTCTCGATCATCGCGCGCAGGAGCGCGAGGTTGTGCCGCGCATCGGGTGTCCCGCCGCCCTCGTCCGCGCTCGCGAGCGTCACGACCACGACGCGCGCGCCGCGGTGGGCCAGGTGGCGGGCGATCGCGAGCCCGTCGCCGCCGTTGTTGCCGCGCCCCGCGAGGACGAGCGCGTCGAGCCTGGCGGCGGGACCGTGGCGCTCCTCGATCGCGTCCGCCGACGCGCGCGCGGCCGTCTCCATCAGCGTGAAGCCGCCGATCCCGAACTCCTCGATCGTCGCGCGGTCGGCGGCGCGCATCGCCTCGGTCGAGAAGACCGGAACGCCTCGCTCGCGAAGGGTCATCGCCCGAGCCTAGCTCGGGCGCCTCAGAACATCGACGGCGTGCCGGCCGCCGTCGCGTAGCGGGCGACGTAGTCCTTCACGCGCACCTTCCGAGCGGTGTTGTCGCTCGTCATGTAGCGCACCTTGCCGAAGATCTCTCGCTCGGGACCCCACGCGCGGTCGTAGCGGCCGAGAACCCACATGATCCCGCCCCAGGAGTTCGGGTCGCGCCCGTCGAGCCCGTACTTGTTGTTGAGCTCGACCATGATCCGGTGCGCCTCGCGGGGGCTCTCCGTCCAGTGCAGGATCTTCTTGCCCCAGAGCATCCGCAGGTAGTTGTGGATGATCCCCTCGCGCCGCAGCTGGTTCTGCGCTGCGTTCCAGAGCGCGTCGTGGGTCTCGGCGTTCTCGAACTGCTGGAGCGTGTAGACGTGCGGCCGCTCGTCCTCTTCGTGCTCGGCGAGGGTCTTGAGCGCGAAGTCGGGAAGGGACTCGTACCGACCGTAGTCGCGCGGGCGGAACTGGCACGTGTTCAGGCAGACCTCGCGCCACGTCACCAGCTCGTCCATGAACGCCTCGGCGGCCGCGGACATGCCCCACCAGCCTTCTCGCTTGGCGGTCACCGGGCGGCCTTCGATCTCATCGGGCGTCCAGCTCTCGCGCTCGGCGACGGCGTGGAACACCTCGTGCGCCGAGATATGGCCCCAGTGCAGCCACGGGGACAGACCGGACGCGACGTCGGCCTCGGGCTGGTTGCGGTCGAGGTAGCCGTCGAGCCGCTCCGTGAGGAACGTGCCGAGCCGCTCGCTCGCCGCGACCGAGCCGCCCGGCGCGCCGTCGACGGGAGCCACGTCGTGGTCGATCGGGAGCGCGGAGAGGTCGACCGCGTCGAGGTCGGTCGCGGGCCAGCGCGAGATGACCTCCTCCGCCAAGCCGTCGAGCGCGGACCCCGTCGCGAGGTCGATCGGCGCGGGCAGCGGCATCTCCGTCATCGCCGCGTGCCCGGTCTTGTGCACGTGCCGGCGGAAGTCGACGGCTCGGGCGAAGGCCTTGGGCGCCGCCGCGACGGGCATGATCCCGCACGAGTCGACGACCTCCATCCGGACGTCGATCTCCTCCGCGACCAGCTCGACCCATTTCGGCGCGTGGAAACACGGCCAGTGGTCGGTGACGTAGAGGCACGCCTCGCGGGCCAGCGCGCCGTGGAGACCGCGCCCGGCGCCGTCCGACGGCTCCACGTAGGGGAGGTACGTGATCGGCGTACCGGCCAGAGCGTCGCGGTTGTCCCGCATGCCCTCGATCGCGAAGGCGTGCATGCGGTCGCTCGCCCAGCGGTAGCTGCACGAGAGCGCCTCGACCACCACGAGCGGACGCTCCAGCTCCTGCGCGCGCGCGAGGGCGTGCTGCAGCCCGAAGTTCCACGTGGTCCGCCGCTGGGCGAGCATCCAGTAGACGACGTAGCGCCCGTCCTCACGGACGGGGTCGTCGTTGGCCGCGAACAGACGGTTGGAGGGCGCTCTCATGGGGCGGGGTTCGCTGCGCGGCAGTCGGCGGAGGCGACTCTCCGGCGGGGGGGTCAGCGCAGGGAAGCGACGATCTCTGCCGCCCGCTCGACGCGCGGCGCGTCCGGCGCGGTGCGCTGGAGCGTCCGCAGGACGGCGGCGCAGAACCTGCGGTCGAGCGAGTCGAGGTCGCGCTCCGAGGCGCCGTAGCGCTCGATGAGGAGCGCGCCGAACGGGACGACCGTCGCGTCCGGACAGCTCAGCCACGCCCTCCGGGTCGCGTCCCTCAGGCGGCGGCGCCAGCGCGTGGCGTCGACGCCCCGGTACACCTCGTCCTCCGCTGCATCCGCGGCGCGCGCGCGTAGCTCGAACGCAGACGCGAGCAGCGACCAGCCGCGGAAGAGCACGCGGTCGTCGCCCTCGACCAGCAGCGACGCTTCCAGCGTCCCTTCGGCGTCTGCTGGACCGACGACCACGTGCCCGCGCAGCGCGGTCACGAAGCGGCCGAGCCTGCGCCCTGGATCGTTCGGCGACGCTCCGCCCGCGACCATCGCCACGAGCACGCCGTCCGCGGTCGCCGCGTCGCCGCCGCCCAGCGCGCGTTCGATCTCCTCAAGCGCCGCGTCGAACGCGCCTGCGCCGTCGGCCCTTTCGGCGGCCCTTTCGGCGGATATTTCGTGGGCCAGCCCGAAGGGCTCGTGGAGTCCCCCGGTCCCGGCTCGGACTCCGGTCCGCGGGATGCGCGTGCCCGGATCCCCGAGACCGGTCCGGAGATCTCCCGCGTCGACGAGGACGAACGCCGGAACGACCTCGATCGCGAGGGCTCGGGCCAGCGCCCGATCTCCGCCGGAACCCGCGAGGTCGAGCGCGAGAGGCACGAAGGCGTCCATGCGCTCCCCGAGCACGGCGTCCTCACCCGCGGCCTCCTCCAGCGCACGGCACGCGAACGTGTCCGCGCGTGCGTAGACGAGCACCGGGACGTCGCGCTCGCTCGCCGCCGCGGCCGCCGCGTCTGCGGACGCGGACCATGCGGCCGGCCAGCGCTCCCGGAGCGCACCGTCTTCGCGGGCGGCGTGGTGCACGCCGGCGAGTTCACTCGCGACGAAGCTGACGGCGCCGCAGGTCGCGGCGAGGACGAGGTCGAGGGGGAGGGGGAGGGGGAGGCGCACGCGCCGAGGATAGGGCGTCGGCGCGGCCTCAGTCCGGCGGCGCGGCGTCCATCCTCGATGCGGCCAGCCTCGCGCGCAGTGCGCCGATCAGTGCGAGCGTCCGCTCGCGCACCTCCGTCGCGTCCGACGAGTCGGTCGCGGAGAGCAGGGCCGTGCGAAGCCGGCTTCGGGCGTTGGCGAGCGAAGCGCGAATCGCTTCGGAGTCTGCGCCGTCGTCCAGGAGCTGGCGGAACTCGTGGACGGCGACGCTGGCGCTTGCGACAGCGTTCGGCAGTGGGCGAGGCATCGAGCCCCTCCTGAGTCGGTGACGGCAGGTGGGCGTCGCACTCCTCGCTCGACGCACGTCGAGTGGGGGCAGGCGGCGACGGGATACCCGAGTCTCCGAAGCGGGACGGTTCGACGGCCCCAAAAGCGGGCGGAAACTCTGCCGTACCCGATCGGGTGGATCCCCTACGCGGCTAACCGACGAGCCCGGGGAGCACGCCCTTGCTGTCGCCGAACGTTTCGTGGCGCACGCCGACCGCGTGGAGCGAGGAGAGCAGCAGGTTGCTCATCGGCACGTCGCTTCCATACCTCTCGTAGCGTCCGTGGCGGATCCCGAGGTCCTTCCCGCCGACCCACGCCAGCGGCAGGTTCCGCGCGTTGTGCGTCGTGCTGCAGCAGCTGCCGTACATGGTCAGCGTCCGGTCGAGCAGCGGCCCGTGCTCGTCGCGCACTTCGGCGAGGCGGTCGAGGAAGTACGCGTACTGCTGCGCGTACCACCGGTCGAACGATCCCCACTCCTCCCAGTTGGTCTCGTGGCTGATCGTGTGGTGCCCCTTCTTCAGGCCGAGCGCGATCTTCGGGAAGTTGTCGCCGAAGCCCATCCCGTCCTCGCGACCCATCATGTACGTGACGACGCGCGTGAGGTCGGTCTCCAGCGCGAGCACGATCAGGTCGAACGTCGCGCGCAGGTAGTCCTGTGCCGCGGTTCGCGGGTTCGGGTCGAGGTCGAGGTGCTCCGCGCTGAACGGCTTCATGGGCACGTCCAGCCACGCCTCGTTGCGTTTGACCTGCTCCTCGACGCGGTCGAGGGACGACAGGTACTCGTCGAGCTTCTCGCGGTCGCGCTCGCCGAGCTTGCCGCGCAGGCGGCGGCTGTCCTCCAGCACGAGGTCGACGATCTTGCGACCGCGCGCGAGGCTCTTGCGACGCTCGCCGGTCGGCCCGCCCTCGGGCGCGAAGTAGCGCTCGAAGATCGCACGCTGGCGGTGCTCGGACGGGATCGGGCGCCCGGTGACGTCGAACGAGAGCGTCGACAGGCGCGACTTGTAGCCGACGCCGCCGTCCGTCGAGAGCACGAGGCTCGGCAGTCGCGTGTGCTTCTTGAGCTCGCGCGCGGCGACCTGGTCCGCCGATACGCGGTTCTTGTACTGGTCGCCGCGCAGGTCGCCGGCGGTCAGCCACGTGTCACCGGCGAGGTGCCCGAGGAGCTGGCGGCTCATCGGGTGCGAGAGGCCGCCGAACACGCTCATCTGGGCGCGGTGGCGCTGCAGCGGCGCGAGCACCTCGGTCAGCTCGAACTCGGAACCGCTGCCGCTCGGGAACCAGCGCCACTTGCCGTTCTTCTCGTCCTTCTCGCCGGGCAGGCTGCAGCCGTTGGGGAAGTAGACGTAGACGAGCCGCCGCGGCGGCTCCGCTCCGCCGAGGTTCTTGGCCGCACGGACGTCCTTCTCCATCGCGTGGAGGTAGGGCATCGCGGCGGCGACGCCTGCGCCGCGCAGGAAGGTGCGGCGCGAGAGGTGCCAGGACTTGCGGCTCATGGGGACTCGATCGGCGGAACGGGCGCGTCTGCAGCACCCGGAATCGGCGCCGCTCTCGCGTGAACAGATGCTAACGGGTCGAGTCGCGCGCCGATCGTTCGAGTCCCGTCGCCGTGCCGCAGGGATGCTCGATCGGCAAAGCGAGACAGGCGGGGCCTCTGCCGGTCGCGCGGACCCTGTCAGCGCCGGAACGACGGCGACGTCACGACCGCTTTGATCGCGGCGCGCGCGGTACCGCCGTTCGACTCGATGCGACGGGCGATCGCCTCGATCTCGGCCTCGTCCGCGAACGAAACGTCGCGGCCGTTGGCGTAGGCGAACAGGTGCTCGACGACGGAGCCGACGAACTCGCCGCGGGCTGGACCGGCGAGGTACGCCTTCAGGTCGCGCACGCCGTCGACCTCGGTCCCGTCGGGCAGGACGACGCTGGCGTCGATCGCGCGTCCCTTGCGCTCGTCGCGGATGAGCCCGACGGCGTCGTAGCGCTCGAACGCGACGCCGAAGGGGTCGATCCCCGCGTGGCAATCGCGGCACGAGGGGTTGTCGCGGTGCAGCGCGAGCTGCTCCTGCAGCGTGAGCCCCTTCATCTCGGGCGCCTCGGCGTCGAGGTCGGGGACGTTCGGCGGCGGGGGAGGGGGCGGATCGCCGAGGATCCGCTCCTTCAGCCAGACCGCGCGCTTGATCGGGTGCGGCTCCTGACCGTCGGAGTGGCCGGCGAGGAACGCACCGTGCGACAGCAGCCCGCCGCGCCCCATCTCGCGCGGGATCTCGACGGGGCGGAAGTGAGGCCCTGCGACGCCCTCGACGCCGTAGAACTCCGCGAGGTTCTGGTTCAGCATCGCGAAGTCGGAGTCCACGAGCGTCATCAGGTCGAGGTCGTCCTTCAGGACGCGGTGGACGAACGCCAGCGTCTCCTCGCGCATGTCCCGCTTCACGAAGCGCGTGAACGCCGGGTACATGTCCGGGTCGATCGTCATGTTGTCGAGCCGGTCGAGGCGCAGCCATTCGTGCGCGAACGAGTCGACGAAGCGCCGCGATCGCGGGTCGTCGAGCATGCGGTCGACCTGCTCCTCAAGCCGATCCTCCAGGCGGCCCCAGAACGCGAGCGAGCTCAGCTCCTCGTCGGGCGGGCCGTTCCACAGGAAGTACGACAGCCGCGCGGCGAGCGCCGCCTGTCCCGCGGGCGCGCCGGGCGTGTCGCCGCCACGCTCGGGCTCGACGAGGAAGAGGAACCGCGGCGAGCAGAGCACGGCGACGAGGGTCTCCAGGATCGACTCCTCGAACGTCTCGACCTCGGGGCGAACGGCGCGCCAGAAGTCGTGGTAGAGGTCGACGTCGGACTCGACGTCCCAGTCGCGGAACGCGCGCGCCATGAAGCTCAGCAGGATCTCGCGCGCGTGGGCGTCCTCGTCGCCGTCGCCCTTCGGGGTCACGAAGATCGACGTGTGCGAGACCGAGGGCCAAGTGGGGAGGTAAGGCGCCTCGACCTCGATCGACTCGATGAGGAGCGGCGGCCCCGGGCTCCGTCGATCCTTGATCAGGAAGTCGTTCCACACGCCGAGGAGCAGGAACCCGGAGAGGATCTCCTTGTCGCCGCTCTCGGGCTCGGGGATCGGCAGGTTCTCCAGGCGCCCGAGGAACGAGTACGTCTCGGCGGCGCCCCGCGGCGCGCTCACGACCTCGGCGCCCGCGAACTCGCGGTAGTCCATCCCGTCGTCCGTGCGCGTGCCGGCGAAGGCGCGCAGGACGGGATCAGCGCCGGCGTAGCGCGCCTCCAGGTCCTCCGTCGCCTCGGACAGCGCCAGCACGAGCGGGTGCTGTTCAGCGAGCGGCGTGAGGATCACGTGGCTGAAGCCGGGGAAGAACGGCCCGCCGACCTTCATGTGCTGACGGCCCTTGCGCACGTACGCCGCGCCCACGGTCGTCACGACGCGCGGCTCCGCGAGCTGCGCCTCGGTCAGCTCCGGCCGCAGGTCGAGCGTCTTGCCCGCATACGTCAGGCGGATCGACGGCATCTGCTCCCGCGGGACCGGAGGATGGACGAGGTCGACCTGGTAGTAGCCCTCGGCGGGGACCTCGAACCGAACGCGCGCCTGGCACGGCTCGGTCACGTCCTCGGCCCGGACGAGGTCGCCCGCGAGCGTCGCGTTCTTGCGCTGGTCGCTCTTCGTCGCGAGGGCGACGAGCGAGTCCGCCGCGGCCGTGACTTCGACGGCATCGCCCGCGGCCGCGAGGGTCGCGCGCGCGGGGTCCCCGTCGAGCTGCAGCAGGACGGGCTCGCGCGAGCGCCAGACCGACCCGCGCGAAGCGGTCACCCGCATCATCACGTCGCCACGCTCGGGGAAGACGCGCCGCATCTCCAGCTTCACGTTCGGCGACGGACCCTGCCACGCGCCCGGGGCCTTCTCCTTGTGGGGGACGGCGCCGTAGAGCACGAGACCGTCCTCCGCGACGCGGAAGCGATTCTGCCCCGAGCCGCGCAGGCCCACGCTGATCCGCTTGCGGATCGCATCGAGCGCCTCGCGCTCGGCGTCGGTCGCGGACGCGCCCTTCGGCGCCCCGTCGTCGTCGAGGACCTCGACGGTGAAGTCGTCGGTGGGGAGCGGCACGGACTGGTAGCCGCCGGTCCGGCCGGCGACGAGCCCCTTGCCCATCCCGCGTCCGAACCGCACCCGGTACCGGGTCACGTCCGGCTTCCCGCCAAGGGCGATCGCCTCGTGCAGCGCGGCGCGCGCGATCGCCTGGTAGCTCTCCAGGTGGAGCGTCGAGGCCTGCAGCACCTCGCCGTTGTTCGTGAAGCCGGTCTTGGAGCGCGCGTCGCTGGGCAGGTCGCGCGCGAAGTCGATCGAGAGCCCGAGCAGCTCCTGGAGCGTGGCGGAATACTGCGCGCGGTTCAGCCGCCGCAGCACGGGCCCGACGTCGCCCTCGTGCGCGCGCGCCGCGGCCTCCAGCCCGCGCTCCAGCCACCCGACGACGGCGCGACGCTCGTCGTCGGTCAGCTGGCGCTCGAAGCGCGATGGCGGCATGTCGCCGCCGCGGATGAGCTCCAGGACGTAGTCCCAGTCCTCGGCGTCTTCCCCCTCGACGAAGTCGGGGTCGAGCTCGTCCAGCCGGAAGCCCGCCTTCTGGTCCGCCTCGCCGTGGCACTGGAAGCACGTGATCTCGAAGATCGGCTTGATCGTCTCCGCGTACTCGTCCGCAAGAACGGCGCCGTCGTCGAGGGTCGGCGCGAGCACGAGAGCGGGCCGCGTCCACGCCAGCGGGCCCGCGACGGCGAGCGCGAGGACGGCGAGCGAGGGGCGCGCGGGGAACGGTCGACGGAGGAGTTCCATGGTCGTCGTCGACGGCCGGGGAGTTCGCGCAGTTCCCTCGGGGGCGATCTGCGCGCGGCGCGTCGCCGACCAGTCTACGTCGCGCGGCCGGCCGATCCGTCGCGGGATCGGATGCGGGACGTCTCGGTTGCAGACGCCTTGCCCGGTGGTCCTGGCCAACCGCGCGGTCCTGGCTCCGGGGCCGCGACACGCTGCTCCACCGGCGCTCGGTCTCGCTCCGAATCGTCAGGCGGGTCGCAACCGCGGGGCTCTCCGTTCGTCGGGCGTGTCGGAGAGCACGTGGATGCCATGACGACGACACCGAAGGGAACGCCCGGGCCGCAGGACCACCGGGAAGAGGACGGGCCGAAGGACGCCGCGTCGGCCGCCGGAGCGGCGCCGCCGCGCGGCGCGGTGGCCGCGGCGCTCCATCGGCTCGATACGACGCTGGACGCGCTGATCGACTGGATGTCGGACGACGACCTGGGCCTCGCGGTCGAGCGGTACTTCGGGGACGCGGACGTGCTGTTCGAGTTCGGCGCGGATCCGCTCGGCGCGCTCGCCTCGGCGGCGTTCTTCGAGTGGGCGGTGGGCGACCACAGACGCGACGATCGCGAGCCGACGGCCGCCGAGAGCGCGCTCGGGGTCGACGCGTGGTCGCCCGTCCAGCGTGCTGCGTTCGCCGCGCGGCGGGACGCGATCCTGGGGCTCTACCGGGTCGAGCAGGGAGTACACCGCGCGGACGCCGGCGGCCCGGCCAACGAGGCGGCCTGCAGCTCGGTCGGCGGGCTCGACGCGCGTATCGTCGATGTCACGACAGGTGAGTTCTCGGCGGCGTTCGTTCCGGGTCTCTCGCACGCCGATGTCGGCGCGGTCCATCCACTTCGCGTGCTCGTCGTCGAACGCGTCCGCGTCGCAGTCGTCGCGGGGCCTGCGCTCCGCGCCGGAGGCGTCGAGTCTCATGCGTCGAGCCTGGCCGCTTCTGGCCCCGTGGCGCTCTCTCGCCGACTGCGCCTGGAGGGGGCGCGCATGGGCGACCTCTGGCTCGACGCGCACGCGGTCGCGAGCCCGCCGGTCGCCGCGGTCAGCTCCCCGAAGGAAGCCTGATCGCGTCCGCCCTGCGGCTCGCCGCAGGGAACGCCCAGCGGCCGAGCAGCCGCAACCCGAGGCCACGGCGGTTGGAGGGCTCGGGCGCGTCGCGGTAGAAGGCCAGGACGTCGGAGTGGACGCCGAGATCGCGGCGCGTGTACGGGCTCGCCCCGATCGGCTCGACGCACTGGCCGTAGGCGTCCTCGAACCCGTCCCAGGAACCGGTGCCGTCGACGTGCACGCCGTAGCCGAAGGCGCGGCCCTCCGCGGCGAGGCGCGCACGCGCGGACTCGGCCAGAGCTGGATCGACGATATAGCTGTCGGTGCGGACCCAGCGCTCGTTCAGCCAGACCTCGGTGAAGGAGTGATCGACGTACGCGGTCCCCGGGTCGACGATTCCTCGCAGGATTCCCGCATCGATCTCGACGAAGCGAGCGCGTGCCGGGACACCCGCTGCGCGGAGCAGCGCGATGAAGAGCGATGACTTGGTGTTGCAGTAGCCCACGCCCCCTGCGAGCACCTCGCTGGCGCGCACGGCGTAGAACCTCGGCTGGAATCCGAACCGCACCTCGTCCCGGACGAAATCGTGCAGGCGTACGGCGCGGGTACGGTCGTCCGTGGCGCCAGCGGTGAGCTCGCGCGCGAGCTCCTGGATCCGCGGATGATCCGCGTCGATCACGTCAGTCGGAGCCAGAAAGGCGTCGGGCGGAGCGTTCTGGAGCATCGTCGGACCCGGTGCGAGGCGAGTGGCGCCGCAGCTCGAGCAGGCGGCTGCGCCCAACGGGAGGGCGCCCAGCGCGACGAACGACGTCACCGATCCCAGCGCGACCGACGTCCAAGAAAACCGACCTCGACCTGCAACCGCACTTCGCATCGTTCGTCTCTACCCCTGGAGACACGGTCCGGGCGGTCCGCGCTCATTCGTGCACTTCGCACGGCGAGGGCGCATGGTTCCGTTCGAACCGGGATCCAGGGAAGGCAGGAGCGACATCGGAGGACCCCGCGTCCCGTCTCACGCGCGGCGTGCGCGGGGCGCGGGCGTCCTCCACTCCTCGCCGGGTCCGCGCTACCGCGCCGTCGACCGCGCGCGCGACGCCTCGGCGTGCCCGGTCAGGCGCTCCAGGCGCGCAAGGGTCTCGACGTCGGTCGCGACCGGCGCGACGTCGTCGAGGCGCAGCCATGTACGCACACGCAGGAACGAGAGAACGCCGAGTCCGCCCGAGTAGCGGGCTGCACCGCCCGTCGGCAAGACGTGGTTCGGTCCGACGCCGTAGTCGCCGAAGACCTCCGCCGACCGCTCGCCGAGGAACGCGGCGCCGAAGTGGCGCAGTCGGTCCTTGGCCGCCGCGGGATCCTTCACGCAGATCTGCAGGTGCTCGGGGGCGAGAGCGTCGACGGCCTCCAGGGCTTCCTCGAACGTGCTCGCGACCGTCGCGAATCCCTCGCCGAGCGCGGCGCGCGCCACCTCGGCCGTGTCGAGGACGGCCAGCCGTTCGGCGAGGTGCCGCTCGACCCGCTCGACGAGCGACGCGTCGGTCGTGACCAGCGCCGGGCGCGCGTCGGGGTCGTGCTCGGCCTGGGCCAGGAGGTCGGCGGCGATCAGGTCCGGATCGGCGGTTCCGTCCGCCAGCACGACGAGCTCCGACGGGCCTGCGGGGAGGTCGATGCCCACGTCGCCGTACACGATCTGCTTCGCTGCGGTGACCCAGCGATTGCCCGGGCCCACCACGATGTCGACGGGCTCGGTCAGGCCGGGGATCCCGTACGCGAGCGCGGCGACGGCCTGGGCGCCGCCCGTGGCGAGCAGCGCGTCGGCGCCGGCGACGGCTGCCGCAGCGAGGACGACGGGGTGCGGGTCGGGCGACGCGACGACGACGCGCTCGACGCCGGCGGAACGCGCGGTCACGGCGGTCATCAGGACCGACGAGGGGAGCGGATAGCGGCCGCCCGGCGCGTAGCACCCCGCGGCGGCGACCGGGACGACGTCGTGGCCCGCGCGGCCGCCGGGGACCTCGACGTCCAGCGGCTGGATCGCGGCGCGCTGGGCATCGGCGAACGCCGCGATGCGGGCGGCGGTGCGCTCCAGGAGGGCGCGCGTGTCGGCGTCGACGCTCTCCAGCGCGCGCTGCAGCGCGTCGCGGTCGTACAGGAGCGGCGCGTCTGGCGCGAGACGGTCGAGGCGCTCGGCGAACGCGCGCAGGCCGCTCTCTCCCTCGGTGCGGACCGCGTCGACGATGTCGCGCGCGGCGAGGCGCGTGTTCTCGTCGATCGGAGTGGGCGCGGCGGCGCGCACCTCGCCGATGGGGAGGACGCGGAGGGGCTGCGTGTCGGCCCTCGAAGTCGTTGCGGGGTCGGTCATCACGATCGGAGTTCGGTCTTCGCGTTGCCGGGGCGGCGGGAGACCTTGAGGGCGCGGCGGTCCAGCTCGGCCTCGACGTCGGCGAACGTGACGCCGGCACGGGCCATGGCGACCGAGGCGAAGTACAGGACGTCGGCGGCCTCGTGGGCGACCTCCTCCCGCGTCGACGCCTCGGCGAGTTCCTGGGCCTCCTCGGTCAGCTTCGCCGCGAGCAGCTCGGAGTCGTCGAAGAGCCGGCGGGTGTACGAGCCCTCCGGCGCCGAGTCGCGACGTGCGTGGAGCGTCTCCTGGAGCGCGGCGAGGCCGCGGCCCTCGCCCCAGCAGGTCCGGGTGCCCTCGTGGCAGAAGCCCCGGCCGGACTGGCGGACGACGAAGCGCAGTGCGTCGCGGTCGCAGTCCATTCCGATCCGGACGAGCTCCTGGGTCGCGCCGGAGGTCGCGCCCTTGACCCAGAGGCCGCGACGGCGGCTCTCGTACGCGCCGACGCCGTTCTCGATCGCGTACTCCAGGCTCCGCCGGCTGGACCAGCACAGGCCGAGGGCGCGACCGGACTCGTCGGTGACGACAGTGGCGAAGAAGCCGTCGGCGCGCTCGGTCCACAGCGGTGCAGCGAACGCGTCCACGAGCGGGAGCGCGCCCGTGTAGAGCGCCATCCCGACCTGCGCGTCGGCGCCCATGGCGTCGAGGGCGGCGATCTCGTCGCTGCTCGTGACGCCGCCGGCGATCGTGAGCCGGGCGTCGCCCGACGCGTCGACGAGCTCGCGGACGCGGTCCAGGCCGGGCCCCCCCCCAAGGCCCCCCCCCGACCCCACCCAGTACACGTAAGCCACCCCCTGCTGCACCCCGACCCCCCACACAAAAACACAGAAAACCCCGGGGGGGGGGCGGCACCCCAACAAGACCACC
>JBCDGE010000017.1:0-84870 GCA_038757895.1 Planctomycetota bacterium
GACGACTCGAGGCTGATGGTGGCGATCTCGATCCCCTTCATCGGGACGGTGCTGCCCGCCGCGTCGACGCAGCGCGCACGGATCAGGGTCGCATCGACGACGAGCTCCACGTCCTCGTCCCCCGACTGGAAGGTGTCGTTCCCGTTGACCGGTAGGGGGTCTTCGCCGAATGCGGTCAGGCGGAAGGGGCCCGGCGCGAGAGCGGTCAGCGAGAACCGGCCCTCGTCGTCGGTCCTCATGTTGGCGCGGCGCAGTCCCGGCGACGCGGCCTTGTCGACGGCGCGGGCGGACAGGCTCACACCGGGGAACGGCTCTCCACCCGGGAACACGACGCGCCCGGCGAGCCTCCCGTCGCCCAGCAGGCGAAGGACTCCGAGGTCCGTGGTGACGCCCTCGGGGACCGTGCGGGTGAGGTCGGCGGAGCGGCCGATCCCGTCCGCGATCGCAGCCACGCCGAGCTCCCCGTGCCGGTCGACCGCGACGGCGAAGCGCCCCAGATCGTCCGGGGTGACGCGGACGTCCCGTCTGCGACCGTTGGCGCTCAGCTCGAGCACGGCTTCGGCCACGGGAGAGCCCTCCGCGTCGACGAGGGTGCCCGTGAGCGCGGTGCCCTCCGGGATCACGGGCGGCGGCGCCTCGGCGGACGCCGCCGCGGGAGTCGAACTCGGCTCGTCCGGGGGGGTCGTCGAGTCGGCTTCCGCCTCCCGGCGCGAGGGGACGAGTTCGGACGGGACGTCGGCCGTGGGGCCATCATCGGGGCGTTCCGCCGGCTCGGATGCCGCCGGGGTTGCACGCTCGACGCCGCCCGCCCCGACCGCCGATTGGCGGTCGCCGCCGAGCAGCAGCGCGGCAAGCACGGCGGCGACGCTCAGCGTTGCGATCGCCAGGAGGCGCGGAGACATGACCTGCGCTCCGCGCTCAGCCTCCGGCGTGCACCTTGACGTTCTCCCCGATCCAGTCCTGGATCGAGTGCAGCTCGTCGAAGCTCTCGTGGCGCAGGCGCACCCACGCGTTGGCCATGTAGCCGTCCTCGACGCCCTGGGTCGGCGTGCCCGGCGGCGGGAAGTGCATGTCGATGATCTGCTGGCCGTAGCGGCGCTGCATCTCCTCGACGCCCTCGTAGCCCGAGATCCGGCCGTCGCCGTCGGGACGGAGCGCGATCATGCCGCCGGAGTAGCGGCGCGACGGCTGCTGCGCCGGCGTGCCGTGGCAGATGAGCTGGGCCCACTCGCGATAGATGTCGATCTCGTTCGCCGCCGCGTAGACGTCCCACATGCGCACGCCCGGCGGGCGGCAGCCGATCTCGCTGAACTTCAGGCCCTTGGGCCCGAAGAACCACTCCATGTGCGTCGCGGACGTCTCGACGCCGAGCGCCGCGATCACCTTGCGGCCGAGCGCCTTGACCTCGTCGTAGCGGTCGTCGTCGACCTCGTTCGTGGTCAGCATCTGCGGCGAGATCCAGCGCTGCCGCATCGCCTCCAGCACGTTCGGGTAGTAGTGCGTCACGAACTCGTGCACGACGTCGCCGCGCACGGAGAGCGTGTCCCAGAACCCCTCGTGCCCCTCGACGAACTCCTCGACGGCGACGCTCTGGCCGGCGCGCAGGCCGCTCTCGTCGATCGCGGTCTCCAGGCTCTCGTCGTCGTCCGCGCGCGCGGTGCCCGCGGCGCCGGCGCCGTCGCGCGGCTTCAGGATCACGGGGTAGCCGACCTTCGCGACGAACTCGCGGGCCTCGTCGACGTCGGACGTGCCGATGCTCTGCGCGGTCGGGACCCCGGCGTCGCGCAGCGCCTCCTTCATCGCGGGCTTGTCGCGGCACAGCCACGCAGTCTTCGTCGACGTGCCGGGGATCTCGCACTGCTCGCGCACCCACGCGCAGGGCATGATGTGCGCCTCGACGGTCGCCTCCAGCCGGTCGACCCAGCCGCGGTCCTGCACGCGGCGCACGGCGGCGAGCAGGGCCTCGCCGTTCGTCACCGACGGCACCTGCTCGTAACCGTCGAGCCATCCTCGCAGCTCGTCGTCGAGCGCCGCGGCGGGCGCCTCGCCGATCGCGGTGACCCCCGATCCGACCTCCTTCAGGGCGCGGACGAAGTCGCGCTGGTTGCGCGGGAAGGACGGTTCGACGAAGACGACGTGCATCGCTGGGGGGGCCCGGGAAGGAGTCGGGGGGGCGCGCCGGTCAGGCGCTCTGCATCTCCGCCATCACGGCGGCGTAGAGATCTTCGTAGCGGCGGACCTGGCCGTCCCACGAGAAGTCCTGGCGCATGCCGCGCACCTGCATCGCGCGCCAGGCGTCACGGTCGCGCCATACCTCGATCGCGTGGCGCAGCGTGTCGTGCAGCGCGTCCGAGGTGAACTCGTAGAAGACGAAGCCGGTGCCGGTCCCGCTGTCGGGGTCGTAGCGCTCGACGGTGTCGGCGAGGCCGCCCGTCGCGCGCACGAGCGGCACGGTGCCGTACCGCATGCTGTACATCTGGTTCAGGCCGCAGGGCTCGTAGCGCGACGGCATCAGGAAGACGTCGGAGCCCGCCTCGATGCGGTGCGCGAGGCCCTCGTCGTAGCCGACGCGGAGCCCGACGCGGTGCGGGAGCTTCTCGCGTAGCCAGCGGAAGTAGCGCTCGTGCGACTCCTCCCCGCTGCCGAGCACGATCAGCCGCACGTCCTCGCGCTGGAGCAGGACCGGGAGGAGGTCCGGCAGGAGCTCGAACCCCTTCTGGCCCGTCATGCGCGACACGATCCCGAGCACCGGGCCCGACGGATCCGGGGCGACCTCCATCTCCTTCAGGAGAGCGGCGCGGCAGTCCGCCTTGCCCGACAGGTCGTCGGCATCGTAGTGCGCGGGCAGGTGCGGGTCCTTGCTCGGGTCCCACTCGTCGTCGTCGATCCCGTTGACGATCCCTACGAGGTGATCGGCGCGCTTCGCGAGGCGCTCGTCGAGGCCCGCGCCGTGCTCGGGCGTCTGGATCTCGCGCGCGTAGGTCTCCGACACCGTCGACAGCCACGACGCGTGCAGGATGCCGGTCTCCAGGAACCCGAGGACGCCGTCCGCCAGCCGCTCCTGGTGGAAGAACTTCCGCGCGTCCGCGAGCCCGACGTCGTCGACCGCGCTCGCGGGGAAGACCCCCTGGTAGCCGAGGTTGTGGATCGACAGCAGCGTGCGCGTGTCGCGGAACAGCTCGTCCCACGCGTAGACCGTGCGCAGGTAGAGCGGCAGGAGCCCCGTGTGCCAGTCGTTCACGTGCACGACGTCCGGCTTCCACGACGTCCGCTGGCAGGCCTCCAGGACCGCCCGCGAGAACGCGGCCCAGCGGACCGGCTCGTCGGCGTCGTCGGTGTAGAAGGAGTCCCGCCCGTACAGGTCCGGCGCGTTGACGAACTCGACCATGAGCGGCTCGCCGTCCGGGTTCACCGCGCCCTCCAGCGGCGCCTTCCTCGTCTCCAGAGCCACGTGGACGTCCGGGAACTGGATCTGGAAGGGGGCCAGCCCGTCGACGGTCTCCAGGCCGCTGGCGTCGATCGAGCGGTAGTAGGGCACGAAGAGCCGCACGTCGTGGCCGCGCTTCCAGAGCGCGCGCGCGAGGGCCGCCGAGACGTCCGCCAGCCCCCCGGTCTTCGCGAAGGGCGTGCACTCCGAAGCGGCGATGGCGATGCGCAGGGACGCGGGCATGGACCGAGCTTACCGCGTCTCCGATCCGCCGTCCCGTGCGCCAGCGGGGCCCTGTTCGGCGGTATCCTCGTCGCCGATGGACGTCTCCACAGTCTTCGTCGCCCCGTTCGGCCTGGCGAGCACGCTCCGCTTCGTCGAGGCCGCCGCTGCCCTCGGCGGGTCGCGGCTCACGGTGATCGGCCAGGAGCCCTCCGGCTCGTTCGCCGCCAAGCTGAGCGCCGAGAGCCGCGAGCGGCTCGCGGGGTACGAGCAGGTCGCCGACTGCCACGACGTCGACGCCCTGACCGAGGCCGTCCGCCGGATCGCGGGCCGCGCCGGCGGCCGCGTCGACGCGCTGATCGGGATCCTGGAGCCGCTCCAGGAGCCCCTCGCCCTCGTCCGCGAGCGCCTCGGGATCCGCGGCATGGACGCCGAGGAGGCGCGGCGGTTCCGCGACAAGGCGCACATGAAGGACGCGCTGCGCGCCGCCGATCTCCCGTGCGCGCGCCACCACCTCGCCGAGGACGCGCGGAGCGCGATGGCCTTCGCCCGCGAGACCCTTCCGCTCGTCGCCAAGCCGCCCGCCGGCGCCGGGGCGAAGGACACCTTCCGCGTCGACGAACTCGCCGACCTGGAGTCCTGGCTCCGCCGCGTGCCGCCGACGCCCGACCGGCCCCTCCTCCTGGAGGAGTTCGTCCAGGGCCGCGAATTCTCCTTCGACTCGGTCTCGATCGGCGGGAAGCACGTCTTCCACTCGATCTCCGAGTACTCGCCGACCCCGCTCCAGGTGATGGAGTCGCCGTGGATCCAGTGGACCGTCCTGCTCCCGCGGGAGATCGACGGCCCCGAGTACGCCGACATCCTCGCCGCGGGCCCGCGCGTGCTCGACGTGCTCGGGATGCACAGCGGCGTGACGCACATGGAGTGGTTCCGCCGCCACGACGCTTCGATCGCGATCTCCGAGGTCGCCGCCCGTCCGCCCGGCGCCCAGTTCTCCAGCCTGATCTCGTGGGCGCACGGCATCGACTTCTACCGCGCGTGGGCCGAGGTCTCGGTGTTCGACCGGTTCGAGGTCCCCGAGCGGAAGTACGCGGCCGGCGCGGCCTACCTGCGCGGCCAGGGCGAGGGCCGCGTGGCCCGCGTCCACGGCATCGAGCGGGCGCGCGAGGAGCTCGGCGACCTCGTCGTCGAGGCCAAGATCCCGCGCCCCGGCCAGCCCAAGGCGTCCAGCTACGAGGGCGAGGGCTACGTCGTCCTCCGCCACCCCGACACACAGGTGGTGCGCGAGGGGCTCCAGCGCCTCGTCCAGATCCTCCAGGTCGAGCTCGCCGTCTGACCCGAACCGACTCACTCCGTCCCATGGCGCTCAACGTCGTCCTGATCTCACCGGCGTTCCCGGCGGACAACGGGAACTTCACCAAGGCCCTGCACAAGATCCCGGGCGTCCGGGTCCTCGGCGTGGGGGACCAGGCCTCGGCCTCGATGGATGCCGACGTGCGCGAGGCGCTGGACGACTACCTGCCGGTCCAGAACCTGTGGCGCGAGGAGTCGACCGTGGCGGCCGTCCGGGACTGGCTGGGGAAGCTCGGCGTCCAGCCGCACCGCGTCGAGTGCCTCTGGGAGGTCGGCGTCGTGCTGGCCGCTCGTATGCGCGAGACGTTCGACGTGCCGGGGATGCGCGTCGAGCAGGCGACCGCGTTCCGCGACAAGGAGACGATGAAGACGGCGCTCGACGCCGCCGGCATCCGCACGCCGCACCACTACCGCGCGCGCTCGACCGACGAGGTCGCCGAGGCCGCCGGCAAGGTCGGCTACCCGCTGATCGTCAAGCCGATCGACGGCGCCGGGTCCGCGGACACCTACGTGCTGCGCTCCGAGGACGAGCTGCCCGACGTCCTGAACGCCGTGCGCCACGTCCCCGAGGTCAGCGTCGAGGAGTTCATCGAGGGCGAGGAGTTCACCTACGACGCGATCCTCGCGAACGGCGAGACGCTGTTCGAGAACGTGGCCTGGTACCGCCCGAAGCCTCTCATCGCGCGCCAGAACCCCTGGATGAGCCCGCAGGCGGTATGCCTGTCGGACATCACCCAGCCCGAGATCGCGTCCGGGGTCGACCTCGGACGGCGCGCGCTGAAGGCGCTCGGCTACGAGACCGGGATGGCGCACATGGAGTGGTACCGCTCGGACAAGACGGGCGAGGCGATCTTCGGAGAAGTCGGCGCCCGCGCGCCCGGCGGGCGGCTCTCGCACGGGATGAACTACTCGACCGACGGCGACGTGTTCCGGCTGTGGGCCGAGGCGATCACCGCCGGCCGCACCGAGCAGTCGATGGAGAAGACGTTCAACGCCGCGCTCGTGTTCAAGCGCGCGCAGGGAGGCGGGCGCACGATCAGCCGCGTCGAGGGCCTCGACCGCGTTCTCGCGGAGGACGGCGAGCACGTGCCCGTCGTCGACCTCGTGCCGATCGGCGCGCCGCGGCGGGACTGGACCCAGGTCGTGACCGGGGACGGGTGGTGCGTGGCGCGCCACATGGAACTCGGCGAGACGCTGCGCATCGCCGACCGGATCTCCCGCGACGTGCGGATCGTCTGCGACGAATGAGGCGGAAATCCAGGAACCGCCGCATCGCGCTGCTCGGGCCCCAGCACCAGACCCCGACGCTGCGCACCGTCCTCGACGAGATCGAGGCGGAGGGGCCGTTCGCGCTCGTGTCGGCGGGGTGGCAGGAGCGCGAGTCCGAGACCGGAGCGCTGGAGGAGCACCTCGGCGCGCCGGTGACCAACCTCGACCTGTGGCCCGCCACCGAGGACGCGTTCGAGGCCGACCACGTCCTCCGCCAGCGCATGTTCGACCGCTTCGACCGGATGCGGGACCTCGCGCGGGTCTACGGCATCCGGCTCGCGGCCGAGCTCGACGCGCTGCGCGCGCTGCTCGGGCGCACGGATCCGGCGGCTCCGGACGAGATCGTGGGCCCGGCGCTCGGGCCGGCCTTCGAGGCGCTGGAGGCGCTCGACGCCCACCACGCGTCGCGCGTCGCGGAGGTCAACGACGAGGTGTTCGCGGCCGCGGCCACGCACGATGTCGTGAAGCGCGAGCGCGACCGCGTCGCGCGGCTGCTCGACGGCGCGGGCACGCTGCTCGTCGCCGGGGGCCACGTCGGGATCATGTACAACCGGATGCGGATGTTCGGCGTCCACGAGTCGCTGCGTCCGACCACGCACCTCGTCGGCTGGTCCGCGGGCGCGATGGTCCTCACGCAGCGGATCCTGCTGTTCCACGACTCCCCGCCGCAGGGACCGGGCGACGCCGAGATCCACGGCCCGGGCTTCGGGCTCGCGCGCGGCATCGTGGCGCTCCCGCACGCGGGAACGCGGCTGGCGCTCGACGATCGCGCGCGCGTGGCTCTCCTCGCGCGACGCCTCGCGCCCGACCTGGTCGTCGCCCTCGACGACGGACAGTCGGTCACCTCGCGCGCGGGTGGCGGATGGGAGCTCGGCGGCGGCGCGCGGGCGCTCCTCGTCGACGGGTCGCTGGTGGACGCCGAGGTCGACGAGGCCGGCGCCCCGCTGGAGGGAGCGCGATGACCGACACGATGGAGCACCCGACGATCGAGGAGCTCAGCGCGCGGATCGCGGAGTCCGGGCCGGCGGCGCTGGAGGGACGGTCTTTCCCCTTCGTCGACGGTGGCCGCGCCCTCTTCGCCTTCGCGGGCCCGGCCGAGGAGGTCCGGCTGCACCACTGGATCTTCGGCCTGGAGTCGGCGCAGGAGTTCCACCGCACGCACCCCGCGGTCTGGACGCTCGAGCTGGAGGTCCAGGAGGGCGCGAGGGTCGAGTACAAGCTGGAGGTCGTGCAGGGCGGCGAGCGCCGGCTGATGCGCGATCCGTTGAACGACGCGGTCGCGCGCGACCCGTTCGGGTCCAACTCGGTCGTGACCGGGGCGGGCTACGAGGAGCCCTGGTGGGCGCTCGAGGATCGCTCGAAGCGCCAGGGGGAGATCCTGGAACGGCAGCTCCGGAGCGACGTCTTCGGCGACGTGCGGCCGCTCTCGATCTACCTGCCGCCGCGCTATCGGGAGAACCGTCGCTACCCGCTGCTCATCGTGCACGACGGGCTCGACTACATCGGGTTCACGAGCTTCAAGACGGTGCTCGACAACCTGATCGACATCCAGGAGATCCCGCCGCTCGTCGTTTGCTTCACGCAGTCCCCGAACCGGATCCACGAGTACGCGGCCAACGACCAGCACGCCGACTTCGTCGCGGACGAGCTCGTTCCCCTGATGGAAAGCGAGTTCTCGCTGCAGGAGGGGCCGGGCGAACGCGCGCTGATGGGGGCGAGCTTCGGGGCGGTCGCGTCGCTGCACACGGCGCTCCGGCACTCCGGCACGTTCGACAAACTCCTGCTACAGTCCGGGTCGTTCGCGTTCACCGACATCGGCCCCCACGAGCGTGGTCCGCTCTTCGATCCGGTCGTGGCGTTCGTGAACGGGTACCGGCGCGCGCCGGTGAAGCCGGCCGAGCGCGTCTTCCTGTCGTGCGGGACCTACGAGTCGCTGATCGTCTACAACCGCTCGCTGCTGCCGATGATCCAGCGAACGGGCGCGGAGGCGACCCTGGTCGAGGCGCAGGACGGGCACAACTGGGAGAACTGGCGCGATCGGCTTCGAGCAGGGCTGACGTGGCTCTTCCCCGGGCCGCTCTGGATGGTCTACGAGTGACGACGAATGGCTGACATCACGAGACGAATCGGGCTCTCCCTCGGGGCCGACCTGTGCTGGCCGCGGTGCTACGAGGGCATCCTGCGGCGCTGGAACCCCACGCTCCGCGTGGGCGGCGACGACGTGCGCTTCGAGGTCGACCGCGTCACGATCGAGCCCTTCGATCTGCGCGCTCCGGTCAAGTACGACGTCGTGCTCGACCGGCTGACGCACTGGTACACGAACACGCGCGAGTGGATCAAGAAGGGCGTCCTGATGGACGACCTCTACGTCCTCAACAACCCGTGGTCGGTCCAGTCGATGGAGAAGCAGACGTCGTACTGCGCGATGATGCGGCTCGGGATGCCGATCCCCGACACGTGGCTCGTTCCCCCCAAGGAGTACGGCGAGGACCAGCCGGACCTCCAGCCGACGCTGGAGCGCTACGCACAGCTGTTCGACCTCGACGACATCGGCGGGCGCGTGGGCTATCCGCACTTCATGAAGCCCTACGACGGCGGCGGCTGGGTCGGCGTCACCAAGATCGACGACGCCGAGGCGCTCAAGTCCGCGTACGAGGAGAGCGGGAAGTTCGTGATGCACCTCCAGAAGGGCGTCCTCCCGCACGACCACTTCGTACGCTGCGTCGGCATCGGTCCCGACATCCGGATCGTCGAGTACGACCCGTCGGCGCCGCTCCACGAGCGCTACACGAACGAGCACGACCACCTCGGTGCCGAGGACACCGCGCACCTGCGGCAGATCACGCTGACGATCAACGCGTTCTTCGGCTGGGACTTCAACTCGTGCGAGTGCCTCCACCAGAGCGGCGTCTGGCACCCGATCGACTTCGCGAACCCCTGCCCGGACTCGCAGGTCACGTCGCTCCACCGGCACTTTCCGTGGCTCGTCCTCGGGAACCTGCGCTGGTCGCTCTTCAACGCCGCGACGAAGCGCAAGGTCCAGAGGAACCTCGACTGGGAGCCCTTCTTCGAGATTGCCGACGGGCCCGGCACGTTCGCCGAGAAGCTGCCCCAGTACGCCGCGATCGCGGAGGAGCGCCTCGACGTCGCGCGCTTCGACGAGTTCTGCGCCGAGCACCTCGGCCCGCTCGACGAGATCGCGTGGGAGTTCTTCGGTTCGACCGAGGCGCGCGAGGCCGTCCGCGAGAAGGTCGTCGCCCTCTTCCCCGAGAACGAGGTCGAGGAGTTCACCGAGTACTTCTGGCGCTCGATCCAGGACTGGCGGCTCGAGACCGCGCAGTCGGCCGTCCGCGAGCCCTCAGGAGCAGGGGCAGGAGCCGGCGCCGGAACCGCGGAGGTGGAGGGATGACCCGGGTCGAGGAGACGTGGCACTCGGAGCGCGTCGGCCGCGAGGTCAAGGTCGTCCGCTGGGGCGAGGTCGGCACGCCCGTGGTGTTCTTCCCGACCGCCGCCGGCGACGCGGAGGAGTGCGAGCGGTTCCTGCTCGTGGACGCGCTCGCTCCGCTCCTCGAGGAGGGCATCATCAAGCTCTACTCGGTCGACTCCGTGCCCGGCATGGTCTGGCTCAAGGAGGACAACCGGGCGCCGGTCGCGACGCGGGCCCAGGCGGGCTTCGACGCGTTCGTCGAGAAGGAGCTCGTCCCGATGATCCATCGCGACTGCGGCGTCGACGCGGACGCGGAGGGCGACGCTCCGATCGACCTGATCGCGACGGGCGCGTCGATCGGCGCGTACAACGCGCTGGCCGCGATCTGCAGGCACCCCGACCTCTTCACCGAGGCGATCTGCATGTCCGGCACGTACGAGCTGTCGAAGTTCATCGACGGCGACATGGACGAGGCCTGGTACTTCGCCTCGCCGCTGCACTTCGTTCCGAACATCCCCGAGGACCACCCGTCCCTCGCGAAGCTGCGCAGCCGCAACATCCTGATCCGCCACGGCACGGGCCGCTGGGAGGACCCGGCGGAGTCGTGGGCCGTGGCGCGGGTGCTCGGGTCGCGTGAGATCCCGAATCACGTCGACGAGTGGGGCGACGAGTGGGACCACGACTGGCCCACCTGGCGCAGGATGCTGCCGCAGTACCTCCGGGAGCGCCTCGTCGATTGAACGATCGAGCACGTTCGACCGGGGTGGGACGTCAGAGCGGGACAGTTTGACGCGTTCGCCCATTGGGCGCAGCGAATTCGGGACTCCGGGGTCTCGATCCGCGCGGGACCGGGGCATCCTCGACCTCTCTCCCCGGTCGCCCAGGTCCCTTCCCCAGTCTCATGCGAGTCCTTCCCGGCGCGGGAGCGCTCTCGATCGCACTGCTCGCCGCCCAGGCCGCGAGCGCTCAGGTCGAAGCGCCCTCGTTCACGAACGTTCCGTACGTCCACGACACCGGCTGGGTCGCAGCGCCCGCCGCTCCTTCCGGCCGCGCGGCCGGCGGTCCCCTAGAGATGGTGGCGTCGTTCACCGTCGAGCAGAAAGGGGCCGAGTGGCTCCGCCTCTACTTCTCCGACGTCGCGCTGGCGGGCGATCTGCTGGCCGGCACGGGCGGTGAGCTCCGCATGCTCGCGCTGGAGGACGGCGGCTTCCAGCGGATGAACGCCCTGGAGGTCGAGCGCTGGCAGCGCTCCACCGCGTACTTCAACGGCGACACCGTCGTCGTCGAGGTCTGGGCGCGTCCGGGCACCGGCAAGAGCCGCGTCCAGCTGGACGTCGTCGACATGGGCGTCCCGCCGCAGCTCGACAGCCGCTCCATCTGCGGCCCGACCGACGACCGCATCCCGTCGACCGATCCGCGCGCGGGTCGACTCCTCCCCGTCGGCTGCACGGCGTGGCTGATCGACGACTGCGCCGGCTGCTTCCTGACCGCCGGCCACTGCACGGGCAACATCTCGGTCGTCGAGTTCAACGTCCCGCCGTCCTCGGGCAGCGGGTCGATCAACCACCCCGGCCCCGAGGACCAGTACCCCGTCGACGGCAGCTCGCTGCAGTCGAACGGAGGCCAGGGCGTCGGCAACGACTGGGCGTACTTCGGCACGTTCGAGAACGGGATGACGGGCATGACCGCCGCGGACGCGCAGGGCTCGACGTTCTCGCTCACGCCGCCGCCGCCCGTCGGCTCCGCGACGATCCGGATCACCGGATTCGGCACGGACAACACGCCGCCGACGCGGAACCAGACCCAGCAGACCAACACCGGCCCGCTCGTCACGAACAGCGGCACCACCGTCCAGTACCGGGCCGACACGACCGGGGGCAACTCTGGCTCGCCCGTCATCTGGGAGGAGAACGGCACCGCGGTCGGCATCCACACCCACGGGGGCTGCGGCTCCGGCGGCGGACAGAACTCCGGGACGAGCTTCGTCCACCCGGCGCTCCAGGGCGCCCTCTCGACCCCGCGCGGCGTCTGCGCGGGTGGCATCCAGGTCCAGGACCCGCCGGCGCTCCTGGACCGTGCCGTCCCGACGACCATCGCAGCGGTCCCGCTCGGGCCCGTCACGGCCGGCTCGGTGACCCTCCACGAGCGCTCGTCGTCCGCGGGGATGTTCTCGTCGATCGTGATGACCGACGCGGGGAACGGCGTCTTCACCGCCGACCTGCCCGGGTATGCCTGCGGGGACACGCCGCAGTTCTACGTCAGCGCCCAGTCGCCGGCGTGTGGCCAGGTCTTCTCTCCCTCCGCCGGACCGGCCGGGCCGTTCGATGCCGAGGTCGGCACCGCGGTGGCCTCGTTCGCGGACGACTTCCAGACGAACCTCGGCTGGCAGACGGAGATCCTCGGAGCGTCCTCCGGCCAGTGGCAGCGCGGCGTCCCCGTGAACGACCCGAACTGGCAGTACGACCCGGCCTCCGACGGCGATGGCAGCGGCCGCTGCTACGTCACCCAGAACCAGAACGGCAACACCGACATCGACGGCGGCGCCGTGCGCCTGACCTCGCCGGTGGCCTCGTACGCGTCGGCCACCGCCTCGGTGCGCTACCTCTACTACCTCGAGCTCACGCGCGAGAACGCCGAGGACGCGCTCGTGGTCGAGATCAGCGCCAACGGCGGCACCAGCTGGACGCAGGTCCGGCGGCACGACGACTCGACGGGCGGCGGCTGGGTCGCGGACGAGATCACGCCGGCCGAGCTCGCGAGCGCGGGCGTCACCGTCGGTTCGCAGCTCCGGATGCGGTTCACCGCCAACGACGACGACACCCAGTCGATCGTCGAAGCGGGCGTGGACGGGGTCCTCGTCGGTGAGATCACGTGTGATCCGCTCGATATCGGTACCTCGGAGTGCGGCCCGGCGGTCTCGAACTCGACCGGGTTCCCGGCCACGCTCCGCGCCCGCGGCTCCGAGACGGCCGCGGACAACGACGTGCTCCTGATCGCGGAGACGCTGCCCGCCAACACCTCGGGCTACTTCCTGGCCTCCACCGACGCGGCGTTCCTGCCGGGCGCCGGCGGGAGCTCGGGCAACCTGTGCCTCGGCGGCTCGATCGGCCGCTACGCCGGCAACGTGATGAACTCGGGCGCGGCCGGGGCGATCCAGCTCCAGCTCGACCTCACCAGCGTGCCCCAGCCGATGGGCTCGGTCGCGGTGATGGCCGGCGAGACCTGGCGCTTCCAGGCCTGGTTCCGCGACTTCACGCTGTTCGCGACGTCGAACTTCACGCCCGCGCTGGCGATCACGTTCGACTGATCGCTCCGTGAAACGCAGGGAGGCCCCGCAGCGCTCACGCGCCGCGGGGCCTCCTCGCATGTCACCCGGCGATCAGACGCCGGCGAAGTCCGAGTCGGTCGGGACCTTCCGGCCCTCGGCGCACTTGTACGAGTGGAAGTCGTACCCGCGCGGGATCGCGACGATGCCGCTCTCCGTCACCGTGAACCGCTTGCGGTCCTCCTCCAGGTCGACGCCGATCTGGGTGCCCGGCGGGATGTCGACCCACTTGTCGATGATCGCGCGCCGGACGACGGCGCCCGGCCCAACCTTGACGCCGTTCATGAGGATGCTGTCCTCGACGTCGGCGTCCTCGCCCGTGTAGACGCGGTTGCCGAGGATCGACCGGCGGACGCGCGAGCCCGACACGATCGAGCCGTTCGCCATCAGCGAGTCGACCACCTGCGCGCTGTGCCCGTCCGGCTCCGCGAAGACCGTCTTGGCCGGCGGGTCGTTGTGCCAGAGCGTGTAGATCGGCCAGTTGCGGTCGTAGAGGTTGAACGACGGCGTGACCCGGCAGAGGTCCATGTTCGCGTCGAAGTACGCGTCGAGCGTGCCGACGTCGCGCCAGTAGGGCTCGCCGCCCTCCTGGTTCCGGGCCTCGTCGACGTCGACGAACGAATGCGCGACCACCAGCGTGCCGTCGTCGACCATCGCGGGGAGGACGTCCTTGCCGAAGTCGTGGCTCGTCCCCTCGGTCTTCTCCATGTCCTCCTCGAGGCGCCGGATGAGCTCCTCGCGCTCGAAGACGTAGATCCCCATGGAGCCGAGGCAGCGCCCGGGCTTGCCCGGGATCTCGGTGCCGCGCGGTGGCTTCTCCTGGAAGCCGGTCACGCGCGACTCCGCGTCGACCTCCAGGATGCCGAAGCGCGACGACTCCTCGGCGCTGATCTCGACCGCCCCGATCGTGCACTTGGCGCCGGCGGCGACGTGCTGCATGAGCATGTCGCCGTAGTCCATCTTGTAGATGTGATCGCCGGAGAGGATCACGACGTGGTCGCACTCGACCTGCTCGATCAGCTCCAGGTTCTGGGCGATCGCGTCCGCGGTCCCGCGGTACCAGCTGCCGGACCCGCCGTGCTGCGGCGGCCGCGGGACGATGAACTGGGACAGTCGACGCGGGAGGAAGCTCCACGCGTAGCGCAGGTGCTCCTCCAGCGAATACGCCTGGTACTGGGTCAGGACGAAGACCCTGCGGAGCCCCGAGTGGATCACGTTCGAGAGCGTGAAGTCGATGATCCGGTACGAGCCGCCGAACGGCACCGCGGGCTTCGCTCGACCGTGGGTGAGCGGGCTGAGGCGCTCTCCGCGTCCGCCGGCGAGGACGAACGTGAGCGTGGACTTGAGGTGCTGTGCGCGGTTGATCGGCATCGAGGTGGGGGAGCGTGGCGTTCGCTCTCTGCTCGATGAGAACAGACCGGGCGTGATCCGGACAGTCGATCGGGCAAGTTCCGAGCCCGAGTCGCCAAGGCCGACCTTTGAACCACCGGTCCGTGATCACTACCGTGCGCCCGGTGGGTCGGGGGCCCGCCTACGGATGATCATCTCGGTCCTCGAGCGGCTGGAACGGAGCGGCGGTCGCAGCGTGCGTCTCGAGGGACCGCCGCGCTGGCTCGTCGGTCCGCGGCGGGTCGCGCCGGGCGATCCGTACCGGGAAACGGAGGCCCTGGGAACGGCCTCCTCCAGCGGGCGATTCGCGTCGCCGTGCTCCCTGCGCGCCGACCGGACCGACGACGGCCTCCTCGTGACGGCCCCCGCCGGGCTCTCCGGCGAGCGCATCGTCTGGATCGGTGACGTCGACGTCGAGCTTCCGGCCGGCCACCCTCCGCCGGACCACCCGACGATCTCGCTCGACCCGGTGCGTTCGCGCGTCGAGGCGCGGTGGAGGACGGCGGCGGAGCGGGCCGTCCTGCGCCTCCAGGTGCTCGCGCGCCCCGCCGGAGACGTGACCTTCGAGAACGAGGGCTTCGACGGTCGCGTGGAGACCACGGTCACCGAGGGCCGCACGATGGTCCGCATGCGTCCCTACGGCGGGCTCGCCTCGCTGTGCATCGAGTTCGACGGAGAGGCGCGCTTCGAACCGGACCCGCGCTGGCGCCGCGGCGTCGCCGTCCGGCACCCGTCCGGCGCGTCCGCGTGCGAGGACCGGTTCTCTCCCGGGACCTTCACCGTGTCGCTGCCCTCGACCGGAACGCTCCGGCTCGTCGTCCGCGTCGAGCCACCCGATCCCGAGTCGAACGCCGCGGCGCGTCCCGGGGACGGGACGGCGCGCGGTGCGCTCGTGGAGGCGCTGTCACTGCCCGGTTCCGTCGCGCGCGGCGCCCTCGGTCCGGACGAGGTCGCCGCGTGGTTCGAGGCGGGCCTCTCGGGTCCGGTCGCTGGCGCGTCGCGCGGACCTCGCTTCGGCGACGACGTACTTCTGTGGCGCGCGCGCGCCGCGGTCGACGTCGCGGAGGCGCTCCTCGCATCCGGCGACGACCGTCGCTCCGCGGAGGTCGTCGGCGACGTCCTGGAGCCCGCCCTGCGCGGGTGGTTCGACGACGTGATCGCGCGCGCGGCCGACTTCGGCGGCGCGCCGGAGGCCGTCTTCCGGGGCGCGCTGCGGTGGTACGAACTCCTCGATGGGTCCGTCGATCGAAGCGACGCGCGGCGCCCGGGGACGGCCGGATCGCCGCCAATGGCGCGCGGCGTGGCGGTCGAGACCGCCGCGCTCCTGCACCAGCTCCTCGCGCAGTCCGCGTGGCTCGCGGAGAGGGCGGGCGACCGCGGGCGGGCCGAGCGGGCGCGCGCGCTGACCGTCCGCTCCCGGCGCTGGTTCCAGCGCTCGTTCTGGCTGCCGACGCCCCGTCGCCTGGCCGACGTCGAGATCGGGAGTGTCCTGGCGGGCGCCGCTGCTCCGCTCGCCCTCCGGCCGCACATGGTCCTCGCCGCGGCGCTCCGCCATGCGCCGCTCGACGCGGACCAGCGCCGCTTCGTCGTCCGCGCCGCGGAGGAGCGCCTCCTCACCCCGCTCGGCCTGCGGTCGCTCGACGCGGAGGACGAGCTGTTCGACCCCGCCTCGCGATCCGACGGCGCCACGTGGCCGTGGCTGCTCGGGCCGTACCTGGAGGCGTCGATGCGCGCCTTCGGCCACGACCGCGGTCGCGACCGGCTCGGGCGCTGCCTCCTGGTGGGCCTGGAGACCGCGCCGGAGGCCTGGTGCGAGTCCGGCGTCGCACCGACGCCCATCGGAACGCTCGCTTTTCCGCCCGCCTTCGGCGAGGCTTCGCGCGTGCGCGAGCTCCTCGCGAAGAGCAGGGAGGGCGGCTCCCCCCGTTGAGGGTGCTCGTCCTCGGATGGGAGTATCCGCCCGCGGTCGCGGGCGGACTCGGCGCGGCGTGCCACGGCCTGACGACGGCGCTGGCGGATCGCGGCCACGCGATCCAGCTCGCGGTGCCCGCCGGCGATGGAGCCCAGCCGCCGCTTCCGCACCCTGGAGTGACGCGGGTCCTGCTCGGCGGCGAGGCCGCGGCCGACGGAACACCGGGCGTCGACGGGCTGGACCCCTACGCCACCGACGACCACGTCGCGGCGACCTCCGACGCGCCCGAGCGGGACCGCGGGGCCCGCGCCTCCGCGTCGGCACGCCTGTACGGCGGCGACCTCGCCGCGGCGATCAGGGCCTACACGCGGGACGCCGTCGCGCGGCTGGAGGGGCGCGACTTCGACGTCGTCCACGCGCACGACTGGATGACCTTCCCGGCCGCGATGCGCCTCCGGCTCCTGCACCGCCGACCGGTCTGCCTGCACGTGCACTCGACCGCGTTCGACCGCGGCGGCGCCGCCCGGTCGGACGGCACGGTGTCCTCGGTCGAGCGCGCCGGCGTGCGTACGGCCGACCGGATCGCGGCGGTGAGCGACTACACCCGATCCGTGCTCGTGCGCGAGTACGGGGCGGAGCCGTCGCGCGTGCGCGTCGTCCACAACGCTGCGACGATCGGTCCCGAGCAGGCCGCGCCGTCGTGCCGCGACCCCGAACGACCGACGGTGCTCTTCGTCGGGCGCCTCACCCGGCAGAAGGGCGTCGGCTTCCTCCTGCGCGCCGCGTCCCGCGTGCTGGAGCGACGCCCCGAGGTGCGCTTCGTCCTGGTCGGCGACGGCGAGGAGCGCGCGTCGCTGGTCGAGCTCGCGGCGTCCCTCGGCATCGCGCGCCGCGTCTTCTTCGCCGGGAGCGTCGACGACGCCGCGCGCGATCGCGCGTACCGTGAGGCCGACGTGTTCGTCCTCTCCTCGATCTCCGAGCCCTTCGGCCTCACGCCGCTGGAGGCGCTCCAGAACGGCGCCGCGACCATCCTCAGCGACGCGTGTGGCGTGCGCGAGGTGCTCCCGTCGGCGCCCGTCGTCGCGCCCTGGGACGCCGCCGGGCTCGCGGACGAGATCCTGCGCCTGCTCGGGGACGCCGCGCTCCGCGAGGGCCTCGTCGCGCGCGGGCGCAGCGAGCTCGGCGCGCTCACCTGGGACCGCAGCGCCGAGGCGCTGGAGGCGGTTCTGCGCGAGTCGATCGACGCGTCGTCCGCGGTGATGCCGCCCGCGGCGATGCCGTCTGCGGGGCCGGGGGCGATCCGTTGACCTCGATCGTCCTCTACTTCCAGGTGCACCAGCCGTACCGCGTGCGCGCCTACCCGCACGACGCGATCGGCAGGCGCCACGACTACTACGACGACTGGCTCAACGAGGACGTCGCGAAGCGCGTCTCCGAGCTCTGCTATCTGCCGATGAATCGCGTCCTGCTCGACGCGATCGAGGCCTCGGACGGTGCCTTCAAGTGCGCGTTCTCGATCTCCGGGACGGCGCTGCGCCAGCTCGAGTCCTGGGCACCCGAGGTCCTCGACAGCTTCCGCGCGCTGGAGGCGACGGGCTCGGTCGAGTTCCTGTGCGAGACCTCGCAGCACAGCCTGGCGGCGCTCGCCGATCCCGAGGAGTTCCGCGCCCAGGTCGGCGAGCAGCGCGCGCTGCTCTCCCGCCTGCTCGGCGTCACGCCCACGTCGTTCCGCAACACCGAGCTGATCGTCGACGCGAACGTCGCGCGCCAGGTCCGGGACCTCGGCTTCGAGGTGCTGCTGGGGGAGGGAGCCGACCAGCTCCTCGGGGAGCGTACGCCGCAGGCGCTGTACGGGATGGCGGGCGCGGACGGGTTCCCGCTGCTCCTGCGCGACTACACGTTCTCGGACGACATCGCCTTCCGCTTCAGCAACACGAGCTGGGACGCCTACCCGCTCTTCGCGCCGACCTTCGTCGAGTGGCTGGAGGCGCTGCCGGAGGAGCGCCCGTTCGTCGGCCTCTTCATGGACTACGAGACGTTCGGCGAGCACCAGCCGAAGGACACCGGCGTGTTCGAGTTCATGGCCGCGTTCACCGAGCTGGCGCGCGCGACCGACCGGCTCGACTTCGCGACGCCGCGGGACATCGTGCGCCGGGAGCCGGTCGTCGAGCACCTCCACTACCCGCGCCCGATCTCGTGGGCGGACGAGGAGCGCGACCTGTCGGCCTGGCTCGGCAACCACATGCAGCGCGCGGCGCACGAGGCGATCTACGCGCTCGGTCCCGCCGCCCGCGCGTGCGGCGACCCGGAGCTGCTGCAGACGTGGCGCGACTTCACGACCTCGGACCACGTCTACTACATGTCGACGAAGTTCGCGTCCGACGGCGACGTGCACGAGTACTTCAGCCCCTACGACACGCCGCACGACGCGTTCCTGACGGTCATGAACGCGACGGAGGACCTCGGGCGGCGGCTCGGGGTCCACTGAGCCCCGGGTCGCGCAGAAGAAAGCCTGATTCGCTATTCGCGAATAGCGAATAATGGCCGATGATGAGGGTGGTGGGGCGCTCGGCGCGCCCTCTCCTTCGCCATTCGCGAACCGCGAACGAGCATGCCCCTCAAGTCCCAGGACCTCCTCGTCAGCCTGAAGCTCGCCCTGCCGGGGTTCCGGGAGGGCGGGTGGACGTACGCCCGGCTCGCCGACGAGCTCGGCATGAGCGACTCGGAGGCGAACGAGGCGACGCGCCGCGCCGCGGCAGCGGGCCTCCTCACGGACGCGCGCGGCCGGTCCGAGAAGCCAGCGCCCGTCCGCACCGCGCTGCTCGACTTCCTCGGCCACGGCGTCCGGTACGCGTTCTACGTCCACCCCGGGGAGACGACGCGCGGCGTGCCGACGGCCCACTCCGCGCCGCCGCTCAGCGAGAGCATCCAGGCCGCGCCCGGGACGGAGCTCGTCTGGCCCGACGCCGAGGGCACGGCGCGCGGCCAGGCCGTCGAGCCGCTGTACCCGTCCGTGCCAGAAGCCGCGCGGCGCGACGCCGGTCTCCACGAGCTGCTCGCGCTCGTCGACGCGCTGCGCGTCGGCCGGGTCCGCGAGCGCGCGCTCGCGCTCCGCGCGCTGGAGGAGAGGCTCGTCGATGCCTGATCCCTCCGACCCGAACCTCGCGCGCCTGGAGGCCGCGGTGGAGCGGCTCGGCCCGCTCGCGGACGAGCTGGTGCTCGTCGGCGGGTGCGCGACCGGCCTCCTGGTCACGGACGGTGGCGCCGCGCCGATCCGCCCGACGATCGACGTCGACCTCGTGCTCGACGTGATCGCGTACGCAGAGTTCACGGCGTTCGAGACCCGGCTGCGCGAGCGCGGCTTCGGCCAGCGCGGCGGCGACGACGAGCCCATCTGCCGGTGGTGGAGCGAGTCGGTCTGCGTCGACGTCATGCCGGTCGGCGGGTTCCTCGGCTTCACGAACCCCTGGTACGCGGAGGCGGTCGCGACCGCGGTCGAGACGCCGCTGCCGTCCGGCGCGCGTGTCCGTCACGTCGACGCTCCGCACTTCGTCGCCTGCAAGCTCGCGGCCTTCGAGTCGCGCGGCGCCGACGATCCCGTGACTAGCCACGACGCCGAGGACGTCGTGCTCGTCGTCGACGGGCGCCCCGAGGTCATCGACGAGGTCGCGGCATCGGCGCCCGACCTCAGGGCCGCGGTCGCCCGCGGGATCGGTCGGATGCTCGCCGACGGGCTCTTCATGGACGCGCTGGAGGGCTACTTCGACCGCCCGATCGCGGCGGCGCGGTCGCGGATCGTGCGGGACCGGATGGCGGCGCTCGTCGATCGAGCCGGGTAGTGCGTCCCGCGGTACCATCCTCGCCCCGGGCAGTGAGCTTGCGCTGCTAGCAGGTTCGAGGTCTCGTCATGTTCATCGCCGCACTCACGCTCGCCGCGCTCGCTCAGGGCGCGCCCACCCCGGGCTCGGTCCAGGACGCGAGCCCAGCGGGGAAGCGCGAGGCGACGCTCGAGGCCGAGCGCGCCGAGGAGGTCGCGTCGGAGGTCGGCCGGATCATCGAGGCGCTCGACGCGCGCTTCGTCGAGGGCGAGGACCCGTTCGCAGGCGAGCCGGCGAACCGCTTCTTCGGCGACGACGCCAGCACGCCGCTGGAGGACGAGCCCGCGAACGAGCCCGCGGCCGGCTTCCGCGCGGGCGGTCCGAACGCGCCCGTCGAGGTGGCGCGCTTTCCGGCCCGACCCGGCGACAACGCGCTCCGCGTCGACGCCGAGAGCGGTCCGGAGGACGCGCTCGACGCCGCGCGTGCGCGCTACGAAGCGATCGAGGCTGCGCTGGGCGGGCGCCCTTCGCGCGCCACCGAGGTCAAGGCGAAGGCGGTCACGCGCGTTCGATCGGAGGGGCCGGACACGTGGGACGTCCGGTTCCGCGTCCGCCACGCGCGCGTCGACCCGGTGGGCGCCGCGGCGTCCACGACGTCGATCTGGACGCTGCGGGTGAGCTTCGCCGGCGAGGTGCCGTCGCTGGTCTGCTGGGCCGGCGGCATCACCGAGCGCGTGCGTCGCGATGCGCCGACCGAGGGCCTCGCCGGGTTCGTCGACGTGACCGCGAGCGTCCTGACCGGCGAGCGCGCGGCCTGGCTCTCGCCCTCGATCATGGACCTGCGGGACGCGCTCGACGTCGACGTGGGCGTGGGCATCCTCGGACACCACGGCGTCGCCGTCGCCGACGTGAACGGCGACGGGATCGAGGACATGTATCTGTGCCAGCCGGGCGGCGTCCCGAACCAGCTCTGGCTCCGGCGCCCGGACGGGACCGCGATCGAGGCGGCCGCCGCGGCCGGGCTCGACCTCGTCGACGCGACGACCAGCGCGCTGTTCGTCGACCTCGACGCCGACGGCGACCGCGACGTCGTCCTCGGGCTGGCGTCCGGCGTCCTCGTCCTCGCGCGCACCAACGACTCGTACCGCGAGGTCCAGCGCGTCGACCGCACCGGGATCACGAGCCTCGCCGCCGCGGACGTCGACGGGGACGGCCGGATCGACCTCTACGCCTGCGCGTACGCGAACCCGTACGACGGCTCGACGTTCCCCGTTCCCTACCACGACGCCGAGAACGGACAGGAGAACCTCCTCCTCGCCAACGTCACGCTCGCGGCCGACGCGCTGCGGTTCGAGGACGCCACGGCGCGGTCGGGGCTGAAGAAAGCCGCCGCTCGGTTCAGCTTCGCCGCGACGTTCGAGGACTTCGACGACGACGGGGACGTCGACCTGTACGTCGCCAACGACTTCGGGCGCAACGCGCTGTACGAGAACGACGGGACGGGCTGGTTCGAGAACCGGGCCGCGGGCCTCGGTGTCGAGGACGTCGCCGCCGGTATGGGCGCCTCGTTCGCCGACCTGGACGGCGACGGCCAGGTGGACCTCTACGTCGCCAACATGGAGTCGTCGGCCGGCCGGCGCGTGACCGGGCAGGAGACGTTCGGTCCGGGGGCGGACGACGCGACGCGGGCGCTCCTGCGGCGCCACGCCAAGGGGAACACGCTCTTCCTGCGGACGCCCGACGGCGGCTTCCGCGAGACGGGCCTCGCGACCGCGGGGCAGTGGGCCTGGGGCGCGATCCCGATCGACCTCGACGGCGACGGGGCGCTCGACCTCTACGTGCCGAACGGCTTCGTGACGGGGACGGACGAAGAAGCGCCCGACCTCTGAAGCGCGTTCTGGCGGCACGTGGTGTCGCGCTCTCCCTTCGAACCGACGCCCGACGATCCCGCGTCCGACGACGACCCGCTGGATCGCTACCTCGACGGCTGGGCCCGGCTCAACGCGAGCATGCGGCGCGGCGAGTCCTGGAGCGGCGGCGAGCGCAACGCGGCGTTCCTGTCGTCCGGGCCTCCGCGGCCGGGGGCACCGTTCGATCTCGCGGACGTCGCGCCCGTGCTCGGGCTCGACCACCCGGACGACGGGCGGAGCGCCGCGCGGATCGACGTCGACTTCGACGGCGACGACGACCTCGTCGTTTCGAGCCGGACGGGCCCGCGCGTGCGTGTCCTCGCGAACCGGCTCGCGGACGGCGCGGCGAACATCGCGGTCCGTCTCGTCGGCACCGAGTCCAACCGCGAGGCGGCGGGCGCCGTCGTCTTCGCGACCCCGGTCGCGTCGGAGGACTCCGTACCGGAGGAGTTCATCGAGGGCGTCACCCAGCGCCGGTCGCGGACGATCGGTTCGGGCTATCTCGGCCAGTCGAGCGCCTGGCTGCGGTTCGCGTTCGGGGCGTACGCGAGCGGCGACCTCGCGGCCCGCGCGCGGTCGCTGCGCGTGCACCTGGTCGTCCGCTGGCCCGGGGGGGACGTGGAGGACTTCGGCGTCGTCCGCGCGCGCCGGCGCTACGTGCTGACCCAGGGCACGGGCGCTGCTCGTGAGTCGTCGACCCCGCCCGCGCTCCTGCACGCGCCCGCGGCGCTCCCCGATGCGCCCGAGCCGGACGGTCGCCGGCGGGTGGTCCTGCCCGCGACGACGTCGTTCCCGAGCCTGCTCACGCGGTCTCGCGGCGGGCGCGCTGCACGGCTCTTCGGCATCACGCCGCGCGGGCCGCGCGGCATCGGCCGCCCGGTCGTCGTGATCGGCTGGGACTCCGCCGACCCGGACGCGATCGAGGCGATCGGTGACATCCCCGCGCTCGTCGCCGAGGCCGAGGAGGCCGGGGTCGCCCTCGTCGCGATGGACCTCGCCGCGGTGAACACGGGCCCGCCCGATCCGCTGGAACTCGGCGCGACGCGCCTCGCCGCGGCCGGCTGGCGGGGCGAGGTGTTCGGCGCGACCGCGTCCTCGGCTGCGATCCTGCCCGAGCTCGTCGGCTGGCGCCTCGACCGGACCGAGCCGCCGCCCGGACCCTGGTCGCTCGTCGTCGAGGGGGACGGCCGGCTCGCGATGATCCGCACCGGCGCGTGGCGCGAGGGGGACCTCGCGGCCGACGTCGAACTGCTCTCCAGCTCGGAGGACCGTCGCGCGTCCGTCTCGACGCCGTACCCCGGCCTGTGGGCGAACCCGCCCGGCATCCCTGAGTTCACCCGGTTCCGGTCGAGGCTGGAGCGCCGCGGGCTCTCCGACGCGGTGCGCGAGCTGAACCTCGCGCGGGTCACCACCCCTTCGATCGCGAGCGCGGAGGTCCAGATCCGGGTCGGGCGGGCGCTCCTCGGCCGCGGCGACCTGGAGGGGGCCCTGGCGCGCTTCGACGGCGCGCTGGAGGCGGAGCCCGAGAACGTCCTCGCGCACCGAGCGCGCGCGTACACGCTGCACCTCCTGGAGCGCTACGCCGAGGCGCTCGCGGCGTGGAACGAGGCCCTCCGCCTCGACCCGGACGACACCGACACGCGCGGCAACCGCGCGCTGGCGGCGGTCGCAGCGGGGGAGCTCGACGTCGCGCGGGAGGACCTGACGGCCGTCGCGGCTGCCGCCGGCGAGGACGCGCCGATCACGGTCGCGGTCCGCCGCGCGCTGGCGCTCGCCTTGCGCGACGGTGGCGACGACGGCGAAGGCGACGGCGGCGACGAGTAGGTCGGAACGCGCGGGCGCCGTTTCCGAATGCGAAGTCGGGGCCGTAGGCTGCCCCGGCCCGAGCATGTCCGACCCCCGCGCTCCCCTCGCCGCCCGACTGCGCACGCTCCACGGCTCGCTCTCGACGCGTCGGGACGCCGAGTGGCCCGGAGTCTCCGCGCTCGTCGACCGCCTGGAGCGCGACCTGCTCCCACGCACGGCGGGCGCGCATGACCACCTCGTCGTCGGCGTCGTCGGGCCGAACAACGCCGGCAAGTCGGCGCTCTTCAACGCGCTCGTCGAGGGCGTCGAGCGGCCCGGCGCGCCCGCACCGCGGACCATCAGTCCGTCGATCGCGACCGGCGGAGCGACGCGGCGGCTGGTCGGCGCGCTCGCGCCGGCGCTGCGTCGGGCCCTGGAAGGCGAGCCGACGCTCCAGCGGTTCCCCATGCGCGGCGTCACGCCCGGGCCGGAGGGCGCGCTCGCGGCGACGGACGCGCCGGAGGACGGGCTGGTCCAGGAGCTGCTGCTCGTCGAGACGGACACGCTCCCGGACTCGCTGCTGCTGGTCGACACGCCGGACTTCGACAGCGTGCTGCGCGGGAATCGGCTGGTCACCGACGCGCTGCTCGCGGTCTCGGACGTCGCCCTCGTCGTCGTCACCCGGCACACGTACCAGAACAACGACGTCATCGAGTTCCTCGCGCGCTGGCTCGACCACGGCCGCCCGTGGGTGCTCGTCTACAACGAGTCGATCGACGCCGACACGACGCGCGCCCACGCCGCGAAGATCGAGTCGGACCTCGGCGGCGCTCCGGAGGCGGTGTTCCACGCGCCGTTCGACGTCGCCGTCGCCGGCGGCGACGTGGCGCTCGTGCCGCAGCGCGTCGACGCCGAGGGAGACGCCGAACTCCCGCTCGCGCGCTGGCTGCGCGACCTCGGAGCGCGCACGGACCTCAAGGCCCGCGCGATGGAGGCGTCCCTCGCCGGACTGCGGGACGACCTGGAGTCGCTCGGCGCGCAGGCCCGGTCGGTCGACGCCGAGGTCGAGCGCGTCACCGCGGCGTCGCGCGCGCGCGCCCTGCCGCTCGGCCGCGCCGTCGCGCGCGAGGCGATGCCGATGGGCCCGTTCCTGGAGGCCTTCCGCGAGGTCCTCGACGAGCGGCCCACCGCCGTCCAGCGCGAGCTGCGGAAGGGCCTCAAGTGGACGGGCGCGCAGCTCTTCGGCGGCGCGCGCTGGGTCGCGTCGAAGCTCTCCGGCGGTCAGGCCGCGGATGCGGACGACTCCGCGAGCCGGACGCTGCTCGACGCGGAGCGCACCGAGCTCGACCGGCGCTGGACGGGGTTCTACGAGCCGGCGCTCGTCGAACTCCGGCGCGAGGCGCGCGACGGTGCGCTGCCGGACCGGGCGACGGAGGTCCTCGGCGGCGTGATCGGCGCAGACGCCTCGGCGCGGGCCGCGCTCGCCCGCGCGTCGAACGCGCTCGCGCTCGATCCTGCGCTGCTCGACGAGCACCGCGCCGCGTGCCGCGACATCATCTCACGCGAACTCGACGAGCGCGGGAGCGAGTGGTTCCTGCAGCTCGCCGTCGACGCGATGCACCTGCTGCCGCTCGGCGTCGCCGGCGCCGTGATCGTCCAGACCGGCGGCGTCGGCGCCGACTTCGCGGTCGCGGGCGGAGGCGCGGCGGCGGCGGCGCTGGCCGAGCGCCTCTCCCGCACGCTCGGCACGGGCGTGGCGATCGCCGCGCGCAACCGCTGGACCGAGCTCCGCTCCGAGCGCATCGCCGACGCGGCGCTCACGGGGCTCCTCGGGGACGCGGAGCGCGACCTGGAGCGCCTGCGGGCCGAGGCGCGCGCCATCGACGCCGAGTGCTCGTCCTGGGCGCGCGAGACCGCGTGGCGCGCCGAGCGCGATCCCGAACCCGTGGAACGATGACAGAGCAAGACCGCACCGCGCGCCTCTCCCTGGTCGCGCTCCGCCGCGACCTCGATCGCGACCTCGACGCGATCCGCCCGCTGCGGCCGATCGACGACGCGCGCGAGACGCTCGACGACCTCGCCGGAGACCTCGACGCCCAGCTGGAGCGCGCGCGGTCCGCCGCGGTCGTCTGTCTCGTCGGCTCGACCGGCGCGGGGAAGTCGACCCTCCTGAACGCGCTCGTCGGGCGCGACGTCGCCGTCGAGGGCGTCGACCGGCCGACGACGTCGGCGCCGGTGCTGTATCGGCCCGCGGACGCGGACGTGGGGGAGCTCGTCGCCGGCCTGCCGGGAGAGCGTCCGAACGTCGTGACGTACCAGCCCTCCAGGTCGACCGACGTCGGCGGGAGCGACGCGTTCTGGCGCGGACAGATCCTGATCGACGCGCCGGACACGAACAGCGTCGAGACGCTGCACCGCGACGTCGTGCGCGAGCTCTCGGCGCGCGCCGACGTGCTCGTCGTCGTCGCGCACCGTCAGTCCATCGCCGAGCTTGCGTCGGCGACGTTCGTGGACCTGTTCGCGGAGCGGCGGGGCATGGTCTTCGTCCTCGGGCGCACCGACGAGCTGGACCCGTCGGCCGAGCAGGAGCTGCTCGAGCAGCTCCGCGGCCTCGCCCGCGATCGGTGGCGCGCGCCGGATGCTCCGGTGCTCTCGGTGAGCGCGCGCCGAGGCAAGGCCGACCCCGAGTCGGGCGGCCTCCCCGGTCTCCGCCGCGCGCTCGCGGACCTGATCGCCGAGGAGCGCCTGGGCAGCGTCCGGCGCCGCAACGCCGTCGGCAACGTCGCGCGGATCGCGGGCGAGGTGCGCGGGCGCGAGCCGCGGATCGAGGAGCTCGCGGGCGCGCTGCGCTCGGGCCTGGAGGACGGCGCGAACGCGTGGTGCGGCGGCATCGTGGGGGCGGCGTCCGAGCGGCTGGAGGTCCGGCGCGCGGACCTCGCGCGGATGCTGTGGAACGACGCGTCGAAGGTCTGGGACGGGCCGGGCGGCTACGCGCTGCGCGTCGGCGGCCTGTCCGCGCTCGGACTCGGCGCAGGGGCGGCGGTGGCGCGCCGGAACCCGGTGCTCGCGGCGGGGCTCGCGGTCGGCAGCGTTGCCGCGGACCGCGTGCGCGGCGCGGTGCGCGACCGGAGCTTCGAGTCGACGTCCGGGCTCCTGCCCGGAGCGACGGAGGTCGAGGCGCTCCAGCGCGACGCCTTCGTCGGCGCGCGGCTCGCCGCCGACGAGCTCTTCGTCGAGGACGCCGCCGGGGCGATGAGCCCCTCGAACGAGGAGCTCGACGGCCACGCGACGCGGGCGGTCGACGAGGCGTGGGACCGGCTCCTGCGGGTCGACCTGCCCCGCGCGGCCCGGGCCGGCGTGTCGAGGCCGATGCGGCTGCTGGTGGACCTGCCGGTGTACGGGCTCGCCGGCTGGGTGCTCTTCCGCGTCGTCGAGGGCTTCGTCCGCGAGACCTACGTCGGGCTCGACTTCCTCGTCAGCGCGCTGATCATCGCGCTCGCCTGGCTGTTCGGGGCCCGGGCGCTGATCCGCGCGAGGCTCGGATCGCGCAGCGCTGCGCTCCTTGCGGGCGTCCGCGGCGACGTCGAGCAGCGGGTCGGGCGGGCCGCCCACGCGGCGATCGACGGCCGCCTGCGGGCGCTGGAGGAGGCGCGGACCGCGGTCCGGCGCACGGGCGCGGCGGACGCGACTTGGCGCGCGCGGCTGCACGGCGAAGAATAGGGCGCTCCCTCTCCCGCCCACTCCGACGCCACCTCCGCTCCATGCTCCTGCTGCTCCCCCTCGTCGCTTCGCTGTCCGCTCCCGTCGACGTCGATCCCCGGGCTCACCAGGACGCCGCGGCGAGCGGCGGCAAGGTGGGCGCCTTCTACGAGACCGTTGTCGGTCCCGAGGGCCACCGGTACGCCTGGAAGCCGGACTGGCTCGAGCTGCCCGACGGCATGGAGCTCGGGAACACGCACGGCTGCGTCGCGGTCGACTCGAAGGGCCGCGTGTTCTTCAACACGGACGCGAAGCACGCGGTGGTCATCGTCGACGCGGACGGGAAGTACCTCTCGAGCTGGGGCGAGGAGTGGGCCGGCGGCCTGCACGGGATGACGATCGTGCAGGAGGAGGGCGGCGAGTTCGTCTACCTCGCGCACACCGGCCGCCACGAGATCGCCAAGGCGACGCTCGACGGGAAGGTCGTCTGGACGACGCCGTACCCGAAGGACTGCGGCGTGTACGAGAACGCGGGCCAGTACCGCCCGACCGGGATCGCCGTCGCGCCGAACGGCGAGATCTTCGTGGGCGACGGCTACGGGCAGAGCTGGTGCCACCGGTTCTCGGCGAAGGGCGAGTACCTGAGCTCGTTCGGCGGCGGCGGGACGGACCCCGGCAAGATGCGCACGCCGCACGGGATGATCATCGAGACCGTCGGCGAGGACACGTTCGTGCTCGTCTGCGATCGCGAGAACAACCGGCTCCAGCGGTTCACCCAGGAGGGTGAGTTCGTCCGCGTCGAGGCGCCCGGGCTCCGGCGCCCCTGCAACGGCGCGTTCGCGGGCGACCTGCTGGCGATCGCGGACCTCGCGGGGCGGGTGACGCTCCTCGGGCTCGACGAGAAGGGCGAGCGCTACGTCGTCGCGCACCTCGGCGACAACCCGGACCCGAAGAAGCGGGCCGTGAACGGAGTCCCGCGCGAGGAGTGGAAGGACGGCGAGTTCCTCTCGCCGCACGGGATCGCCGCCGACGCCGACGGGAACCTCTACGTGCTCGACTGGAACCGCCACGGGCGGGTCAGCAAGCTCGAGAAGCTCCGCGACTGAGCGCCCCGCCTCCGGACCCCTGGTCCCTGGGATCCGGTCCCGCTCCGCGGGTGCCAGTTGTGCAGCATCCTGCGCGGTGGGGTGCCGCTTTGGCAGCCGTATGCCGCCCCAGTGCCCTGCAGGGCGGGTGAGCGGCCCTTCGAGGCCCTCTCGACCCCGCGGAGGGCCTTGGCACACGAGTTGTTCCCCGGGGCGGGATACCTAGAGGAACCGCACGGGGGCCCCAGCGCCCGCAGGAAAGACGACCCATGACCAGCAACTCCAAGATCATCGGCATCGACCTCGGCACCACGAACTCCGTGGTCGCCGTGATGGAAGGCGGGGAGCCGATCGTGATCACGAACCTCGAGGGCGCGCGCACGACGCCCTCGGTGGTCGCCTTCCAGGCCGACGGCACGCGCCTCGTCGGCGCGCCGGCCAAGCGCCAGGCCGTCACCAACCCGACCAACACCGTCGCGTCCATCAAGCGCTTCATGGGCCGCCGCCACCACGAGGTGGGGGACGAGGAGAAGCAGGTCGCGTACAGCCTCGTCGGCGGGCCCGACGAGCTCGTGAAGGTCGAGGTCGAGGGCAAGCAGTACAGCGCGCCCGAGGTCAGCGCGATGATCCTCCAGAACCTCAAGGAGGCCGCGGAGCGCTACCTCGGCGAGACCGTCGACCGCGCCGTGATCACGGTCCCGGCCTACTTCAACGACAGCCAGCGCCAGGCGACGAAGGACGCGGGCGCGATCGCGGGCCTGACGGTCGAGCGGATCATCAACGAGCCGACGGCGGCGACGCTCGCCTACGGCCTCGACAAGGACAAGGAGGGCAAGGTCGCCGTCTACGACCTCGGCGGCGGCACGTTCGACATCTCGATCCTCGACATCGGGGACGGCGTCTTCGAAGTGCTCGCCACGAACGGCGACACACACCTGGGCGGCGACGACTTCGACGAGGCGCTGATCGCCTTCGTCGCGACCGAGTTCCAGAAGGACCAGGGCATCGACGTCCGCCAGGACCCGATGGCGCTCCAGCGCCTGAAGGAGGCCTGCGAGAAGGCGAAGATCGAGCTGTCCAGCGGCACGAGCACCGACATCAACCTGCCGTTCATCACGGCGGACGCGTCGGGGCCGAAGCACCTCCAGGTCAATCTCACGCGCGCCAAGTTCGAGTCGCTGATCGGCGACCTCGTCCGGCGCAGCATCGACCCCTGCCAGAAGGCGCTCGACGACGCCGGCCTCAAGCCGAGCGACATCGACGACGTGCTCCTCGTCGGCGGCTCGACGCGGATCCCGATGGTCGTCGAGAAGGTGAAGGAGTTCTTCGCCCGCGAGCCCAACAAGGGCGTCAACCCGGACGAGGTCGTCGCGCTCGGCGCCGCGATCCAGGGCGGCGTGCTCGGCGGCGACGTCTCGGGGGTCCAGCTCCTCGACGTCACCCCGCTCAGCCTCGGCATCGAGACCCTCGGCGGCGTCATGACGGCGCTCGTCGAGCGCAACACGACGATCCCGACCTCGAAGAGCCAGGTCTTCTCGACCGCTTCGGACAACCAGCCGTCGGTGGACATCAAGGTCTACCAGGGCGAGCGCGAGTTCACGAAGGACAACCGCCTCCTGGGCAACTTCGTCCTGACCGACCTCCCGCCCGCGCCGCGCGGCATGCCGCAGATCGAGGTCAGCTTCGACATCGACGCGAACGGCATCCTCAACGTGACCGCCAAGGACAACGGCACGGGCAAGGAGCAGTCGATCAAGATCGAGTCGTCCTCCGGCCTCTCGGACGACGAGGTCGATCGGATGACGCGCGAGGCCGAGGCCCACGCGGCCGAGGACAAGGCGCGCCGCGAGGTCGTCGACCTCCAGAACGAGCTGGAGCAGCTCGTGCACGGCACGAAGAAGCAGCTCGACGAGAACAAGGACAAGCTCTCCGAGGACGACGTCAAGGAGATCGAGGCCGCTCTCGAGGAGCTCGAAGGCAAGCGCACGTCCGAGGACAAGGCGACGCTGGAGGCCGCGCGCGACGAGTTCGCGAAGAAGGCCCAGAAGCTCGGCGAGGTCCTCTACGCGCAGGCCCAGCAGGAGGCCGGCGGCGCCGGGGGCGCGACCCCGCCCCCGGGCGCGGACGCGGGCGGCGCGAGCTCCGGCGCGGACAGCGACGAGCCGGTGGACGCCGACTTCGAAGTGAAGAGCTGACGACCCCTCGATCAGCTCAGGAATCGAGAGCCCCCCGCCCGGCAGCACGCCGATCGGGGGGCTCGATCGTTGCTAGCGTCGCACGGTGACGCCCTGAGCGCTGCCCGCGTCGTCACCGCGAGAGCGGGACACGCATGATCACCTCGATGGCCTCAACCGCATCCTGGATCGGGCGCCACTCGTCGTCTTGCAGGGAGGGGCCGGACACCGTGTATGCGTTGCGGTAGCTAAGAACGACGCGGTACATACCCTCGTCCCACACGTTGACCTCGAGCTGGTCGATGAGCTCGTCGTAGTCCTTCCACGCCCACTTCGCACCGAAGATGTGGGTCGCGACCCGAGCTCGTGTGGCGGCGTCCGCGCACTCGAACCAGGTCTTGTCGGAGCTGCCGATCTGCTTGGCGACGGGATTGGGGGCCTGGGCTCTGTCGACGAGTGCGTTGACAGTCTCCTCGGCCAACCACGAGGTCAGTCCCTCGACCGCCTCCTCGATTCGGGCGTTCTGCTCCGCTCGCCTCTCCCGCGCACGCTCGGCGGCCGCGACGCGACGCGCCTCGGCGGCCGCGATCGAGCTCTCTCGGGCCGCCGCCTCGTCGCGGCGGGCGGCCATGACGGACTCGAGGGACACTCCCTCGTAGCGCGCGATATGCCGCAGCCATGGCTCTCGGTAGGGGACGGCGCGCTCGCTCGTGTTGAACGGCACCGCGAGCCCGAGGCGGATCCATGCGTCGGGGTAGGCCTCGACGAGTGAGCGGTAGATCGCGAGCGACTCCTTCGGCTCCAGCTCGTCGAACGGCTTTCCGAACGTGGCCTCGAATGCTTCGGCCGTGTACACCGGGGCGAGGAGGTCGTAGAGCTCCGCGGCCCGCAGGTGGTCCGGCTTCACGTCCCCCTTGAGCTCATCGACCGCGGTCATCCATGGCTCGAGGTCTTGCTTGCTGTACCTCGTACCGGCGCAGGCGACGATGGCCACGAGCGTCAGCGGAAGAACTAGTCGGACCACTCTGTCCATCACCTGCGGGGCCTCGTTCCTCCAAGTCTCAGTCGCCGTGCTGACGATGGCCGGAGCGTAGCAGCCGGTCGCGGCAGGTGAGCGTGCAACGCCCGAACGTCAGCCCGAGCCCAGTCGCGGTACGCTGCACACATAGCCCGCCCCGCGGACGGTCGATCCGCCGCCTCCTGACGCGTTCCTAGCCGACGATTCCATGGCCACCTACATCGTCCTCCTCGACTTCACCGACCAAGGCATCCGCAACCTCGAGGACTCGCCTCAGCGGGCCGACGCGTTCAACGCGTTCGCGGAGAAGGCGGGCGTCAAGATCGTCGGGCAGTACTGGACGATCGGGAGCCACGACGGCGTGCTGCTCATCGACGCGCCCGACGAGGAGCGCGCGGCGTCGGTGCTGCTGCACCTCGGCATGAGCGGCAACGTGCGCACGACGACGCTGCGGGCGTACGACTGGGCTCAGGCCCAGGAGCTCATCGCGTCCGAGGGCTGACGGGCGCGGCCGCGCGCGTCAGTCGTGCAGGAACGACGTCAGCTTGCAGCGGACGTCGCTGCAGTACTGGGCGAACTTGCCGTTGATGAGCCGCGTGCGGAAGTCCTCGTACTTCTCGCCGTACCAGACCTCCTTGAAGCTCTGCTCGCGGACGTTGCCCATCACCTCGTTGCTGAAGCAGCAGGGCACGACGTCGCCGTTCGAGTTGACGAAGCACGAGTCGAAGCCGACCGAGCATCGGGCTGCGGGGCGGTAGGCGAGCTCGGGCTCCGCGTCCGGGGTCGGCCCCGACCCAACGACCGGTTCCGACGCAGCGACCGGTTCCGCCGCGGGGGCCGGCTCCGACGCGGCGGCAGGCTCGGGCGCAGGGAGCGGCTCTTCCGGAGCGGACGGCTCCGGCGGCGCCTCCGCGGCAGCCTCGGTCGCCGCCGCAGCGGCGGCGAGCTCAGCGCTCGTCTCCGCGTGCTCGCGCTCGACGTTCGCGACCACGTCCAGCGCGTTCGTCGAGAGCGGCGCGGTCGCCGCGACGCGGCGCAGGTCATTCGCGAGTCCCTCCAGCTCGTCGGGCGTCAGGCGCTTGTCGTCGGACAGCGCGAAGATCAGCTCGAACACGACGTGGTCGGCGCCGACCGACATCGCGAACTCGACCATCCGGTCGATCTCGCCCAGGTTCTCGCGCTGCAGGACGTGGTGGACGTCGAGGGCGCAGCGGCGCTCGGCGCCGGCCTCGCGGCGTAGCCGGTCGTAGGTCTGCAGGTTGCTGCGCAGCCGCTCGAAGTGGTCGACGCCCTGCACCTGTTCGTACGTCGCGGCGGTGCCCGCGTGGGTCGAGACCCGCACGCGATCCCAGCCCATCTTCACGAGCGCGCGCGCCTTGTCCTCGTCGAGCAGCGTGCCGTTCGAGATCAGGTACCCTCGCCAGCCGCGACGCTTGACGTCCCGCATGATCTCGACGCACTCGCGGTGCACGAGCGGCTCGCCGCCGCCGACGACGTTCACCTCGGTGATCCCGCGCGGCGCGGTGTCGAAGAAGCGGACGTAGTCCTCCAGGGTCATGCCCTTCGCCCGGTCCTCGCGGAAGACGCGCTTCTTCTCGTCCGGGTCCATCTGCTGCAGCCAGCACATGGGGCACGTGTGGTTGCAGACCGCGCCCATCGGGTTGATGCGGAGCTGCCCGGGCCCGAGCACGGCGCGGTCGACCGACGCGCTCGCGCGGCGGACTCCCTGGAGCACTGCGCCGCGGGCACCGAGCTTCCGCACCCCGCGCACCATCTCGCCGGGCTTGATCAGGAACTCGAACAGGGAGGCCTTGGACACGTCTGGAAGCGTACTCCGCCGCCGTAGACTTGGCGCTCGACGCTCCGCCCACATTGAGGCATCACCCCTCGTCGAGCCCCCGCGCACATCCCATGACGCCCCGTCGCACCCTGACACTCCTCCCGATCGCTCCGCTCTTCCTCGTCACCGCCGGTCTGCTGGCCGGCTGCCAGACGACGTCTGGAACGATCACGTCCGCCAAGATCGAGAACGAGGTCACCGCCAGCGCGAGGGTCGTTGCGCTCGATCCGGCGACGCGTGGGATCACCCTGGAGCGCGAGGACGGCACGCAGCTGGCGATGATCGCCGGACCGGAGGTGCGGAACTTCGACCAGATCGAGGTCGGCTCGGTGGTCGAGGCCTCGTACGTCGAGAAGGGCTCGGCGCGCTTGCTGGACGGGGACGAGGAAGCGTCGGAGCCGTCCGCCGGAGTCGCCGCCGGACGGGCGGCGGAGGGCGAGGCGCCGGGCGCCGGCTTCGCGATGGGCGTGACCATGACTGTTCGGGTCGAGAGCGTCGACCAGGCCGAGCACCTCGTCGTCTTCACCGACCCCGACGGAATCCTCCACGTCGTGCGCGCCGAGCGCGAGGTCGGTCAGAAGTTCATCCGCGGCCTGAAGCAGGGCGACCGCGTCGAGCTGACGATCACCGAGGCGCTCGCGCTGACGGTGAAGTAGCAGCCGGGGCACGACGGGGCGTCGCGCATCGCCCAATGGCTCCCCGCTCTACGCACCAGGGCCCATGGCTCCCGACCGGCGCCCGCCGGTATCACGGGTGCCATGAAGCCTCTCGCCTTCACCGCACTGTCCCTCGCCGTCCTTCCCGCGTCTGCCGCCCTCGCTCCCCAGGAGGAGTTCGACGCGCTCGTCCAGCGGCTGACCGCCCGCGCGGAACGCGCCGTGTCCGAGAACGCCTACGACGGGCTCGTGGTCGTCGTCGGCGTCGGGGACGACGTCCTGATGGAGCGCGGCTGGGGTCGCTTCCCCGGGGGAGCGCTCGCCGAGGCGGCGTCGCCGCTCCGCGCCGCGCCGCTCGTCGAGCCGCTGTCCGTCCTCGCGGCGCTCCAGCTCGTCGACGAGGGCAAGATCGACCTCGAAGCGCCCGTCGGCAAGTACCTCGAGGGCCTCGAGTGGGAGGGCACCGAGGTCACGGTGCACCACGTCCTCTCGCACACCTCCGGGCTCATCGGATGGTCCGACGCCTTTCGTGCGAAGGGTGACGTCGGGACCGACGTGAAGAGCCTCGTCGGCCTCGTCAAGGAGCTCGGCGTGCAGTCGGCGCCCGGCGAGTGCTTCGCGTACAGCGAGACGAACGCGCTTCTCGTGGCCGCGATCGTCGAGGCGGTCGCCCAGAAGCCGCTCGCCGAGGTCGTGCAGTCCGGGATCCTCGCGAAAGCCGGCGCCGAGTCGTCCGGTTTCGACGTCGAGGGGGCGCCGCCCGCCCAGGAGGAGGCCGCGCGCAGCCAGGAGATCGACGGCGACCAGATCCACGTCGAGCCCGCCGCGTTCCCCTTCGGCGAGGACGGCTTCAGCGCGTCCGCGCTCGACCTCTTCCGCATCCGCCGGGGCCTGACGGCGCGGACTCTGGCGGGCGACGCGATGATCGACGCGATCAAGGAGCCGAAGCGCCTCAACGACGGCACGCAGCTCGGCTACGGGTACGGCGTCAGCGTCGGCCGCCTCGGCTCGCTCGAAGCGATCACGACGGGCGGCAGCGCGGACGGGACGACGGTCCACTTCGCGTACTACCCCGAAGCCGAGCTGACGGTCGTCGTGATGGTCGCCGACCAGCAGGCGCCGCTCATGGCGCTGGAGCGGGACCTGTCGCGGATCGTGATGGGCATGCCGCTCCCCGGCGTCCAGGACCTGGAGCTCGATCCGTCCGACGCCGAGGCCTTCCTCGGCCGCTACCAGGTCGGCTGCACGACGTACGAGGTCACGCTCGGCTCCGATGCCCACCTGCGCGTGAACGTCGCCGATCGGCCCGTCTACAGGCTCCTCTTCCAGGGCCGCCACTCGTTCGTCGCCCAGCGCGACGCCGACGTCCGCTTCGACTTCGAGGTCGAGGACGACCGGACGAAGGCGAGCCGCCTCGTGATCGACGAGCACGGCCGCCGCACGGAGGCCGTGCGCTTCCAGTGACGCCCCTTCCCGAACCCACCGCCTTCCACTCCACCTCCTCCGAATGACCCTCCACGAAGTCAGCGGCGACATCCTCCTCACGAAGGCCCACGCCATCGCCCACGGCGTCGCGCCGAACGACCACTTCGACTCCGGCCTCGCCCTCGCGCTCCGCGAGCGGTGGCCGGTCATGGCGAAGGACTTCCGCCACTACGCGCACCAGGAGCACCCCGACCCGGGCGAGGTCTGGTTCTGGGGCGGCGCCGGCGGCGTCCGGATCTTCAACCTGATGACCCAGGAGGGGAGGCACGAGCACGGCGCCCGCCCCGGCAAGGCGACCGTCCCGAACGTGCGGCACGCTCTGCAGGAGCTCGCCAAGCAGGTGAAGTCGGAGGGCATCGAGAGCCTCGCTCTTCCGCGCCTCGCGACCGGCGTCGGCGGCCTCGACTGGGACGACGTGCGCCCGCTGGTGCAGGAGCACCTCGGCGGCCTCGGGATCCCGGTGTACGTCTACACGACGTTCCACAGGGGCGAGGCGGCGAGCGAGCCGGAGGTCGGGGCGGCGCGCTGAGCTCGGCCCATGGGCGGGCGCGCGTCAGCGATCGGTCGCGCGCCCGCGATCCAGCACCAGGATCAACACGGCTGCGACCGTCGCACCCGTCGCATTCGCCACCAGGTCCCAGCCCGTGTTCACGTAGCCGCCGACGTTCGTCTCCGGCACCGTCAGCGTCGCGACGAACTCGACGATCTCGTTCACCGCGCCGAGGCCCATGCCGCCCAGCGCGCACAGGATCACGAGCCCCGGCGTTGGCCACGGGTCGCGAAGCGCGCCGCGGACCGCCTGCCAGCAGACCCAGGTCGACAGCGCGAATCCGTAGGCGTGCACGACCTGGTCGTACTTCAGCCGGTTCGGGATCAGCCAGAGATTGTAGAGCACGCCGGTCTCCTCCGAGACCTTCCACAGCCCGCCGGCCATGTGCGCCAGGCCCCACAGGGACAGGCCCCACAGCGTCGGGATGGTGAGTCCGACGCGGCGGTGCACGACCCACGCGAGCCCGCCGAGGACGAGCATCACCGCGATGTAGAACACGAACTCCTGGTTCGACGACGCGAGCGCGATCGGAGTGGCGGCCGCGACGTAGAGGGCGGAGAACGCGAGGACGGCGGCTTCGGAGCGCTTCACTGTGACGAGGTCCCGGGTCAGTGCTCGATGTGGTCGCGGAGGGTGTACTGGCCGACGTCGAAGCGTGAGCCGCGCCCGTTCCACTCGACGACGCCGATGTGCGTCCTGTGCCGGCCGGCGCGGCGGTCGTCGACGTAGAGGCGCAGCGCCGTGGAGACGCTCGGAAAGGCGAGCTCCTCCCACGGCACGTCGTCGATGTCGACCAGCTCGACCTCGCTCGACTCGTCGCCCGGGCCGAAGTGCGTGCCGATCAACCGCGCGCGGAAGACGACGTACGCCTGCGAGATGTGGGGGATGTCGAGCATCGAGTGCAGCCCGAGGATCTCGACCTCGGCCTCGGACTCCTCATAGGTCTCGCGCGCCGCGCCCTCCGGCGACGACTCGTTGCACTCCAGGAAGCCCGCAGGGAACGTCCACTTGCCCAGCGCGGGCTCGATCGCGCGCTTGCAGAGGAGGATCTTCTCGCCCGCCTCCACGATGCACCCCACGACCACGTTCGGGTTCACGTAGTGGATGTGCCCGCACGCAGCGCAGACCGCGCGCTCGCGGTTGTCCCCCTCGGGGATGCGCTGCTCGCAGGGCGAGCCGCAGACGGAGCAGAAGGCGATGTCCATCAGACGCGCAGGAAGACCCGGCGGCGGTACAGGAACGCGAGCACGGCCCACTGGAGCGCGAGCGCGAGGACCGGAACGAGCGCGGGGTGCAGCTTGCCGCGCTCCAGGCCGCGGCCCATCACGAGCTCGACGACGTCGCGTACGTCGATGAACGCCCCGGCGAGGTACGCCAGGATCGCGTTCGCGCCCACGACCGTGAAGACGAGAGCCAGCCGGTCCGCGCGGCGCACGTCGAACACGAAGTGGAAGAGCGCGAGCAGCAGGAGGCTCCAGCCGCCCGCCCACAGGACGAAGCTCGCCGTCCAGAGGTTCTTGTTGATCGGGAGCCCGGCGAGGTCGAGCGCGCCGCCCAGTGCGAGGCACGCGATACCTCCGCCGACGAGGCCGCCGAGCCGCGCGCCGTCGCTCAGCTCGCGCCGCCCGATCCAGCGCCCGGCGAAGCTGCCGAGCAGCGCGGTCCCGATCGCCGGCAGGATGCCGAAGACGCCCTCGGGGTCGCGGTCGCCCTTGTACAGCCGCCCCGGCGTGAGCTGCCGATCGACCCAGTCGCCGAACGTCTGTCCGGGCTCGAGACTCGCCGCGTCGAGCCCAGGCGCGGGTACGAACAGGATCGCGACCGAGTGCGCGAGCAGCACGGCCGCGAGCGCGATCGCCTGGCCGCGCACGCCCAGGAACAGCACGACGAGCGCGGCGCCCGCCCACGCCAGCCCGATCCTTCCGAGCACGCTGGCGACGCGCAGCGACTCCAGATCGAGCGCGAGCAGGCCGTTGTAGACGACGCCGAGCAGCGCCAGCACGAGCCCGCGCCGCACCGCGTGCAGCGCCAGGCGCTTCCGCGAATCCCCGCGCTCGCGCCGCTTCGCGAACGAGAACGGCAGCGACGCGCCAGCGAGGAACAGGAACAGCGGGAAGATCATGTCCCACGCCGTGAACCCGTTCCACGCGGGGTGCTCGAACTGACCGAGCAGAACCTCGTGCGTCCGATCGAGGCCGAACGCGAGCGTGAGCCCGAGGATCGCCTCGCGCCCCCCGACGATCAGCATCATGTCGAACCCGCGCAGCGCATCGATCGACGTGATCCGGCCTCCGCCGCTCCCGCTCTCACCGGCGCTCTCGCTCATCGGCTCGCTCCGACGCCCGCGCTCTCGCCGTACTCGCGCTCGGGGAACGCCGGATCCTGCAGGCGCGCGAACCACGCCTCGCAGCGATCTGCCGCGTCGGCGGGCGACACGTCGAAGATCCAGTACTCCTCCAGGTCGCCGCGGCCGATGAAGCCGAGCATCGTGCCCTGGGACAGGTGCTGCGCGATGGCGACGTTCGCGATCGACTTCAGGGACAGGCGCCCGCGGTGACCGATGGGCCGGGTGCGGTCGATGACGTACGGTCCGGCGCCATCGCGCAGGCGGGCGAGGGGTTCGTCGCCGAGGACCTCGGGCGGCTGCCCGACCCCTGGCTCGTCTGCGCCCTCGACCTCGCAGCAGAGCACCACCGGCCGGTCCGCGACGGCCATCCGCTCGACCGCGCGGAGCGCGAGGAGCGTCGCCGCCTGGTGGTGCCCGTGGGTCTCGGCCGTCGGCGCCAGCGTCAGGACGAAGTCGTAGCCCTCGTCCGCCAGCCGTACGTCCAGCGAGGCCGCCACCGCGTCGAGGTCCCAGACGCCCGCGTCCTCCGCCAGCACCTCGAACCGGTCGCGCGTGTAGCGGTGGTCGGTCTGCTTGAGCCGGACCAGCATGCGAGCGCCGAGCACCTCGAGGGAGCGCCGCTGCTCGTCGCGCCGGATCGCCGGCAGCTGGGCGCGACCGACCTCCTCGCGGGTCAGCTCCAGGCCGTAGCGCGCCTCGGCGAACGTGGCGTACTTGAACCCGCCCTGGCCGTCCGTGATCGTCAGGACGTCGCACGGCCCGCCCAGCCGCGCGCCGTTCACGTAGAGGGCGCCCGTCGCGACGAGCTCGTCGTCGGGGTGCGCCACCACGACGAGGACGCGCGGCGCGGACCCGTCGAGAGGGGCGAATCCGCCCCGCGAGAGCAGGATCTCCTCGGGCTGGGGCCCGCCGCCCGAAGCGCATCCGACGAGCGCGACCAGCGCGGCAATGGCAGCCGCCGGGCCGCGCTCGGTGAGGATCCGCATGGCCAGAAGGTACCTTGGTCGGCTCCACGATGTGCACGACCCTCCTCCTCTGCTCCCTCGCCTGGACCGCCTCCGGCCAGTCGGCAACGGACGCGCCCGCCGATCTCGCTCCCCTCGAGCCGGTCCCGAGCGCGCGGCAGCTCGCCTGGCACGACCGGACCTTCTATGCGTTCGTCCACTTCGGACCGAACACCTTCACGGGCGTCGAGTGGGGCGAGGGCCGCGAGGACCCGAACGTCTTCCAGCCCGAGAAGCTCGACGCGCGCCAGTGGGTGCGAGCGTTCAAGAGCGCGGGCATGACCGGCGTCGTGATCACCGCCAAGCACCACGACGGCTTCTGCCTGTGGCCGTCCGACGTGACCGAGCACGACGTCGCGGCCTCGACCTGGCGCGACGGCGGCGGTGACGTCCTCGCGGACCTCTCGCGCGCCTGCGCGGCCGAGGGGATGTGGCTCGGCGTGTACCTCTCGCCGTGGGACCGGCACGAGCCGAAGTACGGCACCGGGACGCCCTACGACGATCACTTCGTCGCCCAGCTCACCGAGGTCCTGACCCGCTACGGCCCGATCGCCGAGGTGTGGTTCGACGGCGCCAACGGCGAGGGACCGAACGGCAAGAAGCAGGTGTACGACTGGCCGCGCTACGTCGCGACGGTCCGCGAGCACCAGCCCGACGCGGTGATCTTCTCCGACGCCGGTCCGGACGTGCGCTGGTGCGGCAACGAGCGCGCGATCGGCGGCGAGACGAACTGGGCGCTCCTGCGCCGCGACGAGATCACCATCGGGACCTCGAAGACCCAGGAGCTCAACACCGGGCACGCCGACGGCACCCACTGGGTGCCTGCGGAGTGCAACACTTCGATCCGGCCGGGCTGGTTCTGGCGGGCGGGGCTCGACGACCAGGTGAAGTCGATCGACACGCTCGTCGAGACGTACCTGGCGTCGGTGGGGCGGGGCGGCAACTTCCTGCTGAACGTGCCGCCGGACGACCGCGGCCTCCTGCCGGACGTCGACGTCCGGCGCCTCGCACTGCTCGGCGAGGTCGTGCGCCGGACCTACCGCCGCGACGAGCTCCGCGCCGCCGCCGAGCGGGGCGGCGTCGGGTTCCAGGCCTCGGACATCCGCGGGGCGTCGGCGCGCTTCGATCCCTCCGGGCTGATCGACGCGTCGCGGGACTCCTACTGGGCGGTGAGCGACGGCCACGACGAGGACGGCCAGGAGCTGGCCTGGGTCGAGTTCGTGTTCCCCGAGCCCGTGCGCTTCGACGAGGTGTGGCTGGAGGAGCCGATCCAGCTCGGCCAGCGCGTCGAGCGCTTCCGCGTGCGCGCCTCGAAGGACCAGCGCTGGGTGGACGTCGCCGCCGGCACGACGATCGGGGCGCGGCGGATCCTGCGGACGGCCGAGACGTCGACGCGCAAGCTGCGCGTGTCCATCGACGCCGCTCGCGGGACCCCGGCCCTGTCGCGGCTCTCGCTCTACCTCACGCCGCCGCGCGTATCGGCGGAGCCCGCGCAGACGATCTCCCTGTCGCCGATCGCCGTCACCCTGCGCTCCAGGGACGACGCGGCGATCCACTACACGCTCGACGGGTCATCGCCGACGCGCTCCTCGCCGCGGGCGGACGGCGCCGTACGGATCGACGCCACGACGACGCTGCGCGCGCGTGCGTTCGACGACCGCGGGGCGAGCCCCTACGTCCTCGAAGCGCCTTACCGGGTCGTGACCGACGCCGAGTGGAAGGCCGCGATCCAGTTCGTCAGGTCGCCCTCGCCGGGTCTGCGCGCCATGGCGTACGAGGGCGGCTGGCAGTCGCTCGACCAGCTGGAGGAGCGCGAGCCCGTCGGGACCCGCGAGGTCGACGGGTTCGACCTGTCCGCGCGGACTCGGGACGAGATGTGCGCGCTCGAGTTCCAGGGCTTCGTGCAGGTTCCCCAGGACGGGCTGTACACCTTCGCGCTCGTCTCGGACGACGGGAGCCGCCTCTCGCTCCATGACGAACTCGTCGTCGACAACGACGGGCTCCACGGCATGGAGCGACGCGAGGGACGGATCGCCCTGCGCGCCGGCTACCACCCGATCCGGGTGTCCTGGTTCAACGCGCGCGGGGGCACCGGCCTGGAGGTGCGCTGGAGCGGTCCCGGCGTCGGCCGCGACGTGCCCATCCCGAACGACGCGCTCTTCCGGTAGCTCCCCATGCTGTTCTCTCTCCTCGTCCTCGCCGCCCAGGCCGGGACAGCCAACGCCGCGCCGGAAGCTCCGGCCTCGGTCCACGACCCGCGCACCCTGCGCGTCGTCGCGTTCGGCGACTCGTTCACCGCGCAGCGTCGCGATGCGAAGACCCCGTGGCCCGCGCGGCTCGACGCGCTCCTGGAGGCGCGCTTCCCCGATCTGCGGATCGAGGTCGACAACCTCGGGCGGCCGGGGGACACGACCGGGACCGCGCTCCAGCGGCTCCGACGCGACGTGCTCGACCGCGACCCCGACGTGGTCGTCGTTCAGTTCGGCATCAACGACGCCGAGGTCGCGATCCCGCGCGGCGAGGACTTCCCCGCGATCGCGCCCGGCGCGTACCGGTCCAACCTCGTCGACATCGTCACGACGATCCGCGCGACCGGCGCCGACGTCGTCCTGTGCCAGCCCGGCGCCGCGATGTGGACCGACGAGATCCGGAGCGGCTTCGGCGCCGAGCCGTATCTCGTCGATGACCCGTGGGGCTTCGACCGACTCCTGATCGGCTACGCCGAGGTCGTCCGCCAGGTGGCGTCGGCGGAGCGCGCTCCGCTCGTCGCGGTCCACGACGCGGACCGCGCGCGCGGACCCGAGACCATGGCGCGCTGGCGGACGGACGGGCGCCACCCGACCGACGAGGCGAACGCGTGGCTGGCGCGCGCCGTCTACGAGGCGATCGCTCCGCGCGTCGAGTCGGGCGCCGCGCGCGCGCGACTGCTGTCCGAGCACGGTGCCCCGTCCCGCGGCTGGACGATCCCCGAGCTCGATCTCGACGGCCAGACCGACCGGCTGGTGGTCGTCGACCGCGAGGAGGGCCAGTACCTCGGGCACCCCTCGACCGTCCTGATGCCCGACGGTCGCACCATCCTGTGCGTGTATCCCTCAGGGCACGGTCGCGGCGCGATCCGCATGAAGCGATCGACCGACGGCGGGCTGACCTGGAGCGATCGCCTTCCGGTCCCGGAGTCCTGGACCTCGTCCAAGGAGACGCCGATCATCGAGCGCATCCGGACCCGCGACGGCAGCGCGGAGAACCTGATCGTCTGGTCGGGTCTGCACCCCGCGCGCCGCGCGCTCTCACGCGACGGCGGTGCGACCTGGTCCGAGCTGGAGATCGTCGAGGCCGAGGAGCCGTGGGGCGGGATCGTCGTCATGGGCGACCACCTCCGGATGCAGGACGGACGCACGTGCGCGTGGTTCCACGACGACGGGCGCTTCTTCCGAGCCGGCGGCCGGTGGGGCGGGTTCGCCGTCTATCAGACCGAGTCCGTCGACGGCGGCGTCGGCTGGAGCCAGCCGCGGGAGATCGCGCGCTGGCCGCACGGGCACCTGTGCGAGCCCGGCGTCGTGCGCCGCGGCGACACGGTCGCGCTGCTGCTGCGCGAGAACAGCCGCCAGCGCAACAGCCAGCTCATCACGTCGACCGATGACGGCCGCACGTGGAGCGCGCCGCAGCCGCTCTCCGGCGCGCTGACCGGCGACCGACACCAGGTCCTGGAGCTCCCCGACGGGCGGCTCTTCGTCAGCTTCCGCGACACGGGCCTCGACAGCCCGCGGTGGGGGGACTGGGTCGCTTGGGTCGGCACCTTCGAGGACGTTGTCGAGGGCCGGCAGGGCCAGCTCCGGCTGCGCCTCATGGACAACCTCGTGCGCGCGGACTGCGCCTACCCCGCGCTGGAGCTGCTCGACGACGGGACGATCGTCGCGACGACCTACGGCCACTGGACCGAGGGCGAGCCGCCGTGGATCGCGAGCGTGCGGATCCACGTGAGCGAGCTCGCCCCCTGAAGCCCACGACGGAGGGAGGCGAGTGGTCGGCGTCTACTGGTCGGCGTCTACTGGTCGGCGGCGACGTACGCGTCGATGACCGCGCGCTCGCCGTCCTTTCCGCCGGAGCGGTTGCCGTGCTCCATGCCGACGACGCCGTCGAAGCCCTTGCGTTTCAGGTGTCGGAAGACGTTGCGGTAGCCGATCTCGCCGGTCCCGGGCTCCTTGCGGCCCGGGTGGTCGCCGACCTGGATGTAGGCGATCTCGCTCCACGCGCGGTCGAGGTTCCCGATCAGGTTCCCCTCGGTGATCTGCTGGTGGTAGAGGTCGTCGAGGATCTTGACCGACGGTGAATCGACCGCGCGGCAGATCATGTACGCCTGCGGCATCCCGGTCAGCACGAGGCCCGGGTGGTTGACCCAGGGATTGAGCGGCTCCAGGACCGCGCAGAGGCCCGCGGGCTCCAGGATCTCGGCCGCGAAGCGCAGGTTGTCGATGACGTTGGCCGTCTGGTACTCCAGCGGTACGTCGTTCCGCACCGCGCCCGGCACCACCGTGCACCAGCGGGCGTTGACGCGCTTCGCGGCCTCGACGGCGGTCTGCATCTCCTTCTCGATGCGGCCGCGGATCTTGTCGGGCGGCTCGACGAAGGTCGGCTTGCCGAACTCCGCGTGGGCGACGAAGACGCCCATCGTCATCCCGAGCTCGTCCATCCAGCCGGCGATGGACTCCTGGACGGCCGGCTCGCGCCGCGTCATCCAGTTGTCCTCCAGCGCCTCGAAGCCCTCGTCGGCCATGAAGCGCAGCTGGTCCTCCAGGCCGTCCCCGGCGTGCGCCTTGAACATCCCGAAGTGGGGCGCGTAGCGCAGTCCGAACCGCGCGCGCTTCCGCTCGCCCTGCCGTGCGGCGCCCGCGGGGGCCCCGGTGGGGGTCCCGGCGGCGGCGGCGCCCGACGAAGCGGCATCGGCGCGAGCGGCGGCCCGAGCGGCGGCGAGGGCGGGAGCGGAGGACAGGGCGGCGGCCGAGGAGGCCGCGACGGCGCCGCGGAGGAAGGAGCGTCGGGGGATCGTCATGGTCGTTGGGAAACGGGGTGGCACACGGTTTGTAACACCCTGGCGGCGCACTACTCTCACGGGCTCGACGTCTCCGCCCCGGTCCTCCGGGATCCCCCCCCGAACCCCGCTCTCCCTCCCCTCGGTCTCGCATGATCGAAGTCGCCCGATTGACGCGTCGATTCGGCGCCCTGACCGCCGTGGACGACCTCTCGTTCACGGTCGAGAAGGGCGAGGTCGTCGGATTCCTCGGCCCGAACGGCGCCGGGAAGACCACGACGATGCGGATCCTCGCCGGCTACCTTCCGGCGACCCGCGCCAGCGTCCTCACGGTCGCTGGCCACGACGTCCAGCGCGACTCGATGGCCGTCCGTCGGTCGATCGGGTACCTGCCCGAGTCCGTGCCGCTCTACCCCGAGGTGCGCGTCGACGAGATGATGCGCTTCCAGGGGCGGCTGCACCGGATGTCCCGCGGCACGCTCAAGCAGCGCATCGGCGAGACCCTGGATCGGGTGGGTGTTCTCGATCGGCGCAAGCAGCTCGTCGGGACGCTGTCGCGCGGGCTGAAGCAGCGCGTCGGCCTCGCGGTGGCGCTGCTGCCCGACCCCGAGGTGCTGATCCTCGACGAGCCGACGAGCGGCCTCGACCCGATCCAGCGCGGCGAGGTGCGGCGGCTGATCGGCGAGCTCGCCAGCGAGCGGACCGTCCTCCTGTCGTCGCACATCCTGGCGGAGATCGAGAGCGTCGCGCCCCGCGTCGTGATCGTGCACGAGGGCCAGATGGTCGCCGACGGGCCCAAGGACGAGCTCGTGAACTCGCTCGGCGGGGACGGCGGTCATGTCCTGGTCGAGGCGATGAGCACGGCGACCCCCCAGGAGATGGCGGGCCTGCTCCGCGCGCTGCCCGGCGTCACCGGCGTCGACGTGGGGGAGCGCGTCGGGATCCACCAGGCCTTCGCCGTCCGCGGCGAGGGGGACCTGCGCGAGGACATCGGCGCGCTCGCGATGACCCAGGGCTGGGCGCTCCGCGAGCTCACCTGGCGGCGGCCGACGCTGGAGCAGCTCTTCACGCGACTCGTCACCGGCGTGGACCTCGAGGACAGCGCCAGCGCGACGGCCTCCGGCGCCGAGCCGTTCACCGGAGACAGCGCTCTTCCGATCGCGCAGCCCACGCCGGACGAGCCGGCGCCGGCGCCGAAGCCGCTCCCGCTCGGCGTGCCCGGGACCGCGCAGCCGAAGACCATCTACAGCCTGAACCCGTTCGACCGCGGCGCGTCGCGCGACCTCTCGAAGCCCGTCAGCGTCGACCCCCTCCCGATCGACCTGGACGGCGCCGACGCGGAGACCGAGGGCGACGAGCCCTCACGGGGAGACGGCGCATGAACGGCACGTTCGTCGTCGCGCGTCGGGAGCTCGGCGGGCTCTTCAAGGCGCCCTTCACCTGGATCCTGCTGCTCGTCGTCCTGTTCCTCAACGGGGCGCTGTTCAGCCTGTTCCTCGCGAACTCGCAGGGCAACGTCAGCGAGTCGCTGGAGCAGTCGATGACCGGGCTCGCCTTCTGGGTCTGGATGATCTTCCTGCCCGCGCTCCTCTCGATGCGCCTCATCGCGGAGGAGACGCGCTCCGGCACGCTGGAGTACCTGCTCACCGCGCCCGTGAGCGACGCCGCGGTGGTCGTAGGCAAGTTCCTGGCGGCGACCGGGTTCCTCGCGGTGCTCTGGACGTCCTCGCTGATCTACGCCGTCGCGCTCGACGGCGTCGGTGGCTCTCCCGACTGGTCGGCCGTGCTCGGGACCTGGCTGGGAACGGTGTTCGTGTCCGGCGTCTTCGTGGCGATCGGGATGCTCGCGTCGACCTTCACCGCGACGCCGCTCCTCGCCGCATTCCTCAGCATGGTCGCCTGCGTGTCGTGGCTCGTCCTGCCGTGGCTCGCCGCGCGCGCGCTCGACTACATCCTCCCGCTCGTGACGACCACGCCGGAGGGACGCGACGCGCTCGTCGAGCGCGTCATGGGCGTCGTCGCGAACATGGACGCGATCCGGCACTTCCAGCGCTCCTTCCGGCTCGGCGTCCTCGACTCGGCCGAGGTCGTCTTCTTCGTCACCTGGACCGCGTTCTTCCTGTTCCTGACGGCGCGTTCGATCGAGGCCCGGAGGTGGCGAGGATGAGCGGTGGGACCCCGCGCGCGAAGTCCGTCGGTCGGCTGTCCAGGCTCGGGACGGCGGTCCAGGTGGTGGTCACCGTGGTGCTGGCGATGGCGGCGGTGCTGCTGGTCAACTGGCTCGCGGGCCGACCCGGCATCCGCCAGCGCGTCGACCTGACCGCGACGTCGCGGAACACGCTCTCGACGGCGACGCTCGGCGTCGTGCAGCGCCTGGAGGACGACGTCCGGATCGACATCCTTTACCGCCCGATGGAGTGGCCGATCACGGCGCTCGGCGGCGAGGTAATGACGCGCGTCGAGAAGCTGCTCGTGCTGCTGGAGACGGAGGCCGCCGGACGCATCGACGTGGAGGCCGTCGACCTCTCCGACCCGGACGCGTGGGCCATGACCCAGCAGCAGCTCCGGCTGCGAGGGTTCGAGAACGGACTCGTGGTCTCGTGCGGCGAGCAGCGCACGTTCGTGCCGCTCCAGGGGGGCCTCGCCGTGTTCGACATCGGCAACCCCGTCCCGGAGGGCCACGTCCCGCCCCGCGTCCGCCAGTTCGACGCCGAGCGGGCGATCGTCGAGGCCATCCTCGACGTGACGCGCGGTGAGCAGATCCACGCGTACTTCACCTTCGGCTACGGAGAGCCCGACGCGCTCGACTCCGAGGAGAACGCGAACCTCGGCCTCCTCGCCGAGACGCTGGAGGAGGACGGGTTCCGCGTCCATCGCTGGAACCGGCTCGAGGACGGGCCGCTCCCCGAGGACTGCGCCGTCCTCGTCGCGATCGGGCCGAACGCCGGCTGGCCCGACGAGATGTACGGGGAGCTCCTCGACTACCTGGAGCGCGGCGGCCGCCTCGTGGTCGCGCCGCGGACCCGCGCGGAGGACCTGCGCCGCAGCGACGTCCCGGACCTCCTCGAGCACTTCGGCATGGAGGTGAGCGAGGGGCGGGTGATGGTGCCCCGGGTCGACGCTCGAACGGGCGCGGTGATCACTGGGCGTCGCGAGAACGAGGCGCACTTCATCACCGCGGACCTGATGTCGACGCACCCGATGCTCGCCGCGATCCGCGCGGCCGGCGGCGGTTTCGTGATGCCCATCACGCACCAGGTCCGGATCCGCGAGCAGCCCTCCGACGGCGTCGCGCAGCACCTGTTCACCTCGTCCTCCGACTCGTGGCTGGACGCCGCCCCGTGCGACCGCCAGTACCAGCCCGAGGTCGACGGGACGTTCGGCAGCTTCCCGCTCGCCGTCGCCCTCGTCCGCGCGCCGATGCAGGACGTGCCGACGCCGGCGGGGCTGGAGGTCGAGCCAGAGATCCGCATCGTCGCGCTCGGCTCGGACGCCGTGTTCTCGAACGCGTCGATGCAGAACCCCCAGTTCCGCACGCCGGACCTCGCGCGCGCGGTCTTCAACTGGGTCGTCGACCGTCGGCACCGGATCACCGTCCCCGTGCGCGACCCGGACCTGCGCTACCTGCCGCAGGATCGCCCCGAGGCGATGGTGTTCGTGATCCGGCTCGCCCAGTTCTACCTGCCCGGTCTCGCGCTCCTCACGGGAGTCCTCGTGTGGATCGTGCGCGTGCGCGGGAGCCGCCGCCTGCCCTCGACGTCGCTCGCGTCCGCGGGCGGCGCGGTGCACGCCGAAGGAGGCGAAGCATGAACCGCCTGACGACCCTCGTCCTGTTCGTCGTCGTCGCCGCGCTGGGCTACGTCGCCTACCAGCAGACCGAGCGCGAGGCGGAGAACCCTCTCGCCGAGAAGGTCGCGCTGTTCCCCGGCGTCGAGCTCCGCCGCGTGAAGTCCGTGCGGCTCGAGAACATCCGCGGCTCGCGGCACATGCGGTTCGAGCGGGACGAGTCCGGCCGCTGGTTCCTGACCGACCCGATGCAGTGGCCGGCCGAGCCGGGCCTCATGCAGAAGCTGGAGCAGATCCTGCGGGGCAACCAGGCCACGCGGATCCCGGACGAGCTCGTCGCGGACGCCGCCCTGCTCTTCGACCCCCCCCGCGGGTTCCTCGAGACGGAAGAGATGCTGGAGAACGGCGAGACGCGCCGCGTGCGCGTCGAGATCGGTGACAAGGACTTGGACGGCGCGCGCCTGTACGTCCGAAGGGAGGGGACGATCTATCGGACGCTCCGGAACGTCGAGACGCTCCTCAACTTCACGGTCGCCGACTACCGCTCGAAGTCGGTCTTCTCGATGCCCTCGGCGGGGATCGTCGCCGTCGAGCGGGTCGGCGGCTGGTACGAGGAGGACGCCCAGGAGACGCTCGGGATGCGGGCCTTCCGCGAGGGCTACGGCTGGCGGATCGAGAGCCCGGTCCGGGTCCAGGGCGACCCCGTCCTGTTCACGCTCTGGACGCGCTTCCTGTCGGGAATGCGCGCCAAGCGCTTCACCAGCGACCGGCCCGGCGTGGACCTGAAGCGCTTCGCGCTCGACCAGCCCTGGGTGACGATCACGGTGACGAACGCGCGCGGGGCCACTCAGTCCGTGCACGTGTCGTCGTACGACGGACGAATCTACGCGCGCAGAGCGGAGGAGCCGACGGTCTACGAGATCGACTCCGAGGACGCCCTCCGCATCCGGGAGCCGGTCTCGAACTTCTACGACGCCGCCTTCGCGCGCTTCGAACGGGCGAACCTCCGGCACGTCTTCGTTCGGCGCGGCAGCGGGAGCCTGCGGCTGACGAAGAGCAGCGAGGACTGGACGGTCGCCGCCAGCTCGCCGACGCGCGCGGACTACGACGCCGAGCTGCCCGCGGACGACCGGGCGGTCGACGCGCTGCTCACCGCGATCGAGGGCGCGGAGGTCGTGCGCTTCTTCCGCGACGCTCCGCCGGCCGACTTCTTCGAGGAGGGGTCGCCGAGCGACCACGGCCTGTGGATCGAGACGACCGAGGGGATCGTCCAGGGCGCGGCGTTCGCGGACCCGGTGCGGACGCCGCAGGGGACCGAGCTGGCGCCGATGCTGCGCGACCAGGACTCGGTGGTCGGAGCGGTCGATCCCGCCGTCGCGCAGCTCGCGGGCCTCGATCTCATCCACTTCCTCGACCGCGACCTGTGGACCCTCTCGAACGCGGCGATGCGCGTTCTGAAGATCGAGAAGGACGGCTCCGAGCGCGTCTTCCAGCGAGCCTCGGAGTACGACTGGCGCCCGATCGACGCGAAGGTTCCGGCGCGGGAGCTCGACGTCGTCCTCGACCACCTCCTGTTCCTGAAGGCGGGCGAGCACCTGGCCGAGGGCGACCGCCCGGCGCTCCTCGACGTCGTGACCGTGACCTTCATCGACGGACGCGGCGACGCCTCGGTCGCCCGGTTCGGCCGCACCGCGGAGGGCTCGGTCCAGGTCGAGGTCGGCGCGATGCGGGCGACCCTGCGCCGCCCGGAGCTGCACGCGGACCTGGTGGAGATCGTCTCGCGCCGCCCCGATCGGTCCGGCGCGGGCGGCTGAGCCTTCGCTTCCTCGGCGCTGGACCCTATCATCGCCCTAACATGGGCGGGGACACCGAGCGCGCAGAGGGGGGGGCCTCGATCCGGTCCGGCGGGGCCCGCCGGGCGGGGCGAGCGAGGAGCGTCGATGCGATCGCGCGGAGGCTCGCGAACGAGCCGCCGTGGAAGGGGCGCATCGTGCACTGGCGCAAGAGCCTGGCGCGACCGGGTCGTACGTCGCCGTGGCCGGACCGGCTCGACCCGCGCCTCGTCGAGGTCTTCCGCGCACGCGGGATCGAGGAGCCCTACGCGCACCAGGCCGACGCGATCGAGGCGGCGCTGCGCGGCGAGGACGTTCTCGTCGCCACGCCGACGGCCAGCGGCAAGACCGTCTGCTACACGGCGCCGGTCCTGCACTCGCTCATCGAGTCCGGCGGCGCGGCGCGCGCGCTCTTCCTGTACCCGACGAAGGCGCTGTCGCAGGACCAGACCGTCGGCCTGACCGGGCTCGTCGAGGAACTCGTCGAGCGCCACGGAGAGTCGACCGGCGCGCGCGACTGGCACGCGTTCACCTACGACGGCGACACGCCGCCGAGCGTGCGGCGGACGCTGCGGGACCGCGGGCACATGGTCCTCACGAACCCGTACATGCTCCACCAGGGGATCCTGCCGAACCACGCGAAGTGGGCCGAGCTGTTCCGCGACCTGCGCTACGTCGTCGTCGACGAGGTGCACACGCTCTCGGGCGTGTTCGGCTCCAGCGTCGCGAACGTCCTCCGCCGGCTGCTGCGGATCGCGCGGCACTACGGCGCCGAGCCGCGGTTCCTCGCGTCGTCGGCGACCGTCGCCGATCCGCGCGGGCACGCCGAGCGACTCTTCGGTCGTCCCGTGACCGTCATCGACGAGGACGCGTCCCCGGCGGGCGAGCGAATCTTCGGCGTCTACGAGCCGCCGGTCGTGAACCCGGTCGCGGGTCTGCGCGCGAACGCGCTGGAGGAGGCGCGGGCGCTCGCGCGCGAGGTCGCCGGGCCCGGGCACCAGACGATCTTCTTCTGCGGCAGGCGCACGGCCGTCGAGGTGCTGACGCGCTACCTCAAGGAGAGCGCGAAGCAGCTGGGACTGAAGCCGAGCGAGGTGCGCGGCTACCGCGGCGGGTACCTGCCGGACATGCGGCGCGAGATCGAGGCCGGGCTCAAGGACGGCTCGATCAAGGTCGTCGTGTCGACGAACGCGCTGGAGCTCGGCGTCGACATCGGCGCGCTCGACGTCGCCGTGCTCGTCGGATACCCCGGCAGCCAGGCGAGCTTCTGGCAGCGCGCCGGCCGGGTGGGGAGGCGCGGGAAGACGAGCCTCGTCGTGCAGATCGCGCGCAGCGAGCCCGTGGACCAGTTCCTCGTCCACCACCCCGAGTACCTGTTCGACGCGCCGCGCGAGCGCCTCGGGGTCGATCCCGACAACCTCGTGCTGCTCAGCGAGCACGTGAAATGCGGCGCGTTCGAGCTGCCGTTCCACGCGCGTCAGGACGCGGAGGGCAGTGAGTCCGAGGCCCCAGAGGGCGAGACCCTGGAGGGCGAGCCCGAGTTCGAGCGCGCGCCGCACGTGCCGGACATCCTCGACTACCTCGCCGACGAGTCGGGCTTCCTGCACCGACGCGACGACACCTGGTACTGGACCGCGGACGCGTATCCGGCCCAGGACGTGTCGCTCGCCGGCGGGGACATCGACAACGTCCTGATCCTGGAGCAGGGCACCGAGCGCGCCATCGGCGAGACCGACCGAGAGAACTCGATCACGACCGTGCACGAGGGCGCGATCTACCAGGTCCAGGGCGTGACGTGGCGCGTCGAGCGCTTCGACTACCACAACCGGCGCGCGTACGTGACCGAGGTCGAGTCCGACTACTACACCGACGCGCAGACCGACACCGAGGTCCGGGTGCTGCGGCTGGAGGAGCGTGTGCGGCGGGCGCGCGGCGCCCTGGCATCGGGTGGCGACGGCGAGGACTACTCCGCTTGGCGCGGCGAGGTGCACGTCACGACCGTCGCGACGCTCTACAAGAAGATCCGCTTCTACACGCGCGAGAACGTCGGCGCGGGCGACATCCACCTGCCGCCGGAGGAACTCGACACCGAGGCGTTCGTCCTGACGCTGTCCGACGAGTCGGCGGACGAGCTCGGCCTCGTCGGCGGGAACCGCGGTGCGGCCTGGCGCGCGGTCGGGGAGCTGCTCCGCCGCGTGGCGCCGCTGTTCGTGCGCTGTCAGCCGTCGGATCTCGGGCTCTCCAGCCACGTTCGCTCGCCGCACTTCGGCCGGCCGACGCTGTTCCTGTACGACCGCGTCCAGGGCGGCGTCGGGCTCGGCGAGCTCCTGTACGCCGCGCACCGCGACCTGCTCGCGGCCGCGCTCGACGTCGTGCAGCGCTGCTCGTGCGAGACGGGATGCCCCGCGTGCGTCGGTCCGACCGCGGAGGTCGGCCCGCTGGGCAAGGAGATGACCGAGAGGCTCCTGGTGCACCTCGCCGGGGGGGCCGTGCCGATCGACGCGGACGTCGCCGATGCCGACGCTCCCGCGGACGCGGGCGAGGACGCTGACTTCGGGCCGATGCTACGCGGGGCCGCAACGGAGGGGCTCTGATCTCGCCGGCGATGTCCGACGCGTTCCGATCGAAGCTCGCGCGCCTTCGGCGCGATGCGACGCCTGCGCCGCAGCCTGCAGAGCCGCCGGCCCGCCTTCCTGCCAGCCTTCGCGCGCGCCTCTCGACGCCGGTCGGCGCCCCGAAGGAGGACGGCGCGGAGTACACCGACGGCCTGTCCGCGCTGCGCGCGCCGACGATCGGCGACCCCGAGCAGCTCGACGTCGTCGATCGCTGCGAGGGCGCGTTCTGCGCCCGGACCACGCGCGTCGACCTCGGCGGCCCGCCGCACGGCGCGTGGTCGCTGGTCGAGGTCGACGCCGCTGATCTCGCGGCGATCGCGCGGATGGCAAAGGACCCGGCGCTTGGTGCGCTCGACCTGCGGCGCGCGGTGTACCTCGACACCGAGACGAGCGGGCTCTCCGGCGGCGCGGGCGTGTACGTCTACATGGTCGGGCTCGGCTGGTACGAGGGCGACGCGTTCGTGACCTGGCAGTCGTTCCTCCGCCACCCGGGCGAGGAGCCCGCGATGCTCGCCGACGTGGCCCAGCGGATCCGCGGCGCGTCGGGCGTGGTGTCGTTCTTCGGCAAGGCGTTCGACCGCCACCGGCTGGAGGACAAGATGCGGATCCACGGCGTCGAGCCGCCCTTCGCCGGCGCGCCGCACCTCGACCTCTACCATCCCTTCCGGCGCCTGACCCACGGCTCGCTGCCCGACGGTCGGCTGCAGACGATGGAGCGCGCGCTGCTCGCGTTCGAGCGGAAGGACGACCTGCCCGGCAGCCTCGCGCCGGCGGCCTGGTTCGACTACCTCGCCGGCCGCCCGCACCGGCTGGAGGGCGTCTTCGAGCACAACCACCACGACGTGCTGTCGCTCGCCGCGCTCGCGGCGTACCTCGGTCGCGTCGAGACCGAGGAGCGCGCGAGCGGTGAGCCGCTCGTCGGCCCGAGCGCCCGTCGTGCGGTGGCGCTCGCCGAGACGGCGGGCGATGTCGAGGCCGAGCTCCGCTGGCTCGACCGCGCGCTCGCGCGCGACGTCCAGGGCACGGACCGCCGTCGCGTCCAGTCCCGCCGGGCCGACCTCCTGCGCCGCGCGGGCCGCGTCGACGAAGCGCGCGCCGCGTACCGGGAAGCGCTGGAGGAGTGCGCGGACGACCGCCACGCCGTCGACCTCTTCCGCGGCGCGTCGATGCTGATGGAGCGGCCGGTGGGCGACCTGGAGCACGCGCGCGCCTTCGCGGCGCGCGCGATCGACGTCGCGCGGCGGACCGGCGCGACGGCGCGCCAGCTGGAGTCGCTGGAGGCGCGCCGCGCGCGCCTCGACGCGCGGGCCGGAGAGACGCCCGAGCCGCCTACTTCTCCATCAGGAACCAGGTGATGTCGTCGAGCGGGAAGTTGCCGTCGCGCCGGTAGAAGAACCCGTAGTCCAGCAGGCGGTACTCGGGGTGCGCGTCCATGAACTCGCCCGCGAAGTCCCGCTTGAACAGCTTCTCGTCGTTGCCGCGGTAGGGCAGCGTCATCGGCGACGGGTTGTAGTACTCCGCGATCGCCACGTAGCGCGAGGACGCCGCTGCCAGCCGCTCGTACGCTCGCGGGAGCGACTTCGGCTCCAGGTGGATCATCACGCCGCACGTGAAGGCGAGGTCGACGGGGGCGGACGGCTCGTAGTCGAAGAGACTGCCGGTCACGACGGTCGCGCTCTCGAGCCTCTGCCGCGCCAGATCGGCGGCCTTCTCGTTGATCTCGACCGCTTCGAGTCGCGCGGCGGGAAGCAGGTGGCGGATCGCCTGGAGGTTGATGCCGACGTTGCAGCCGAGCTCCGCGACGCTCTGGATGGCCGCGGTCCGGGTGAGGATCTGCGCGAAGGCCGCGGTCTTCCCCGCGACGAGCGCAGAGGAGTCGTTGCGGTCGATGTAGTCGTCACCGAACGTGCCGGCCCAGAACTCCTCCTGGGGCGTCGTCGAGCTGGAGTGGGTCATCGGTCGAATGGAGGGCAGGGGGCCCCCGCATGCTATCGCCGCACGACCCGGCGACCTCAATCCACGAAGCGGATCGACACCGAATCCGTTCCGTTCAGCCCGCTCGGCCCGGAGTCACGGAAGAGGACCTGGTGGTACCACGTCGTGCCCGCCACGAACGACACGCCGAGCCCCGGCGTGACGAAGTCGAAGCGGGTCCGCAGCGTGCCCTCGATCGTCGCGGCGGCCACAGGTCCCCGCGTCAGGCCCGGCGTGAACGGCGAAACGCACAGCCGACCGTCGCCGAGCACGATGTCGGTGGGCGCGGGCCCGTACACCGGGATGCAGAACGTCCCGGCCGGGAGGTCCGTCGCGATCGTCGACAGCGTCTGATCGGAAGCGCTGTCGGAGGCGATGAGGTGGAGCCGCGCTGCGGCGCCCGTCGAGTTCGCGACGGGCGTGCAGAGTCGCTCGGACGCGCTCGAGGCGGTGGTCGTGTACCGCGTGCTGAAGCGCGGCTGGAGGTTGGTCGGGCCGACGGTCTCGAAGGCCAGGAAGCCGAAGTCCGTCGCGTCGTGCAGCCACAGCGTGTTGATCGCCGTGAGGATCAGAAGGGGGCCGCCGCCCGTCGGCTGCGCGTCGAGCGCAAAGGAGGCGAAGAACACGTCGTCGACCGTCCCGTCGGCCTCGACGACCGCGAACGAGTACGCGGCCGTGATGACGACGCGTCCGTCGTCGAGCACCGTGATCTGCTCCGGGAAGTAGGTCAGTCCGCGCTGTATGGCGGTATCCGCAGCGTCCGGCGCGAACTCGCCCAGGACGGCGTAGTTCGCGTCCAGACGGAACACCTCGTCGCCGCGCAGGCCGAGGAACCCACCCTGGTACGCGGCGAGATCGCTGAAAGCCCGCGGCGCCGTGTCGACGCGCCGGATCTCCGAGCCGCTGCCGTCGAGCTCGACCATGAAAGGGAACGGACCACCGGGGGCGAACACCTGGACCGAGGCGATCGCGCCGAACGGCGTGGGGGCCATGGAGAGGACCCTCTCCCCCAGGAGCGAGGTGCCGACGAGCTGCAGCGGTGAACCGCCGTAGCGGAGGATGCCGTCACTGGTTCCGAGCCAGACCTCCGATCCGACGCGCTCGACGCACGGCACCGACTCGATCGGAAACGGCGTGAGGGCCTGCAGGTCGATCCGTGCGGTCGGAGCCGCACCCCCCCGCGTCGAGCTCGATGACCCCGAGCTGGGGCGATCCGCTGAAGACCGTCTTGGTGTAGACGACGTCGACGCGCTCCTGGGCGGCGGAGAGACCGGTGAGGAGCGCCGTGACGGCGGCGGCGGCGAGGATGCGATGGCGCATGGTGAGTGTGATCGTGGGGCGAGCGAGCGTGCGAGTCGGCTCTCTAGCCGCGGCGAGGGACACGGTCGCGCGCGCCCGGGCCCCACCCTCGCGGCAGCGCGCGATCGATGAACCGGGCGATCGCGAGGCACGCGACCGCGCCCAGGCCCGGGATGATCGCCAGCGGCAAGGAGACCCGGCTCAGGTCCAACGAGAGTGCGCCGAGCGTCATCGCGGGCAGCGCGTACACGGTCACGACCAGAGCGACCATGCCCGACCTGCCGCCGTGGAGCAGGATCCAGGGGAGGTGTGCGGGGAGGACGTCTTCGCGCTCGCACGCCGCGACCGTATGCCTCATGCTCGCGAGGAGGTAGAAGAGCACGCCGACGACGAGGAGCGTCCCGATGACGATGGCCATGGGGCCGCCGAGGCGCACCCCGAACACGGTCGCCCCACCCCGGGCGAGCGCGGTCTCCCGCTCGACGACGTATGCGAGCGCGCCCCTGCGGTCGAGGTCCCGGACGTCGGCGAGGATCGTCCTCGTGCCGGCCAGCCGAACGCCCCGCTCTCCGCGCAGGACGCGCAGGGGGTCGTCCGTCGCCTTGGCCGTCGACCCCAGCCAGTCCTCGATCGAGGTCATCGGGTACGGCCCGAACTCGTCGAACGGGGTGTACATCTCGATGGGAGGCGCGCCGGAGCTTCCCGGCGTGTCCTCGACGGGCGTGAGTACGAGCGCCATCCGCCCCGGATCGTCGATCCCCGCCAGCGCGGGATCGAGCCCCGTGCTCTCGTAGAACGTCACGTGTCGGTCGGCGCGCAGCTCGGCCTCCTCGACGCCCGACTGGGCGTAGAACTCGAGGTTGGCGCGCAGGTCCTCGAGGAGGCGACCCCTGCTCGGGACCTGCACGGTGAGCTCGGGCGTCTCCAGGAAGTAGAGGATCTGCTCGATCGTCGAACCGTCCGTGGGCGTCCACGACCAGTAGAGGACGAGGTCGAGCGGGTCGATGTCCTCCGTCCGGATCGTCACGCCGGTCGCGCGCGACGCTTCGTCCGCCGCTGCGACGAAGTCCGCGATCGCGGCGTTCAGCGCCTCGTCCTGGAGCGCGCCGCCAAGCGCCCCTTGATCGTAGGCGTCGCCGTAGGCGCCCCAGGGGACCGCGCCGAGCGCCTTCAGCTCCTCGCGTGCCCGCGCGAGGTCGCCGCGCTCGAACGCGAGCAGCGCGAGCACCGCGAGGCACAGGCCTAGCATCACCCGATAGACCGCGCGGGCGGTCTTGTAGCTGTCCTCGACGAAGCTGGGTGCGGTGCCCATCCGTGGTGCCGGAGCGAGTGTAGACGCCCCGCGTGGATCGGTCCCGCTTCCGTCGGTAGCCGTCACGGCGGCCGTGGGGTAGGACTCGTTCCCGTCCCTCGCTGCCATGCGCGGCCCCCTGGTCGCGTCACCCTCCATGCTCCTCTCCCGAGCGGCTCTGGCCGCCGCGCTGTCCGCCTCGACGCCCGCCGCCGCCCTTCAGGACGCAGCTCCGACCCGGTGGTACGACGTCCGCGCTGCCCTAGCCGCCTCCGCGGAAGCTCCGCCGCTCGTCGACCTGCGCACCCACCTGACGTCGGCGGCCATCGACGCGCTCGCACCCCCGAGGACCAACCTCGCGCTCGGTCCTTACTACGCGGTCGACGACGGGGATTTCGTGATCGCCGTGCGCGCAGCCGCCCAGGCCGAGGGCGCCGCGCTCGAAGCGGTACGGACGGAGGCGGGCTTCGTCGGCGTCACCGGGGACGCCGCGGCCCAGCGCGCCGCCGCCGCTGCGGTCGACGCAATGAGCGCCGCGCTGCTCGAGGGCGTTGCGGTCGAGGTGCTGCGCGTGGACGATGCGACGCTCCCGACGGGGGTGGCACCGGTGCTCGACCCGGACGCCGCCGATGCGCTCGCGCTCCAGCTCGAACGGGCCGCCGTCACGCGCGGCGTTGCGCTGCTCGGGCGACCGGTCGGTCTCGGCGACGTCGAGGTCCGGACGTTCCTGTACGACTACGACGTCGAGGTCGCGTCCGGCGCGGTCGCTGCCGATCCCGTCGTCTCGGCGGTCCGCCCCGGGATGGAGGTCGCCGTCCAGGTCGACCGGGCCGCCGACGGGCGTCGCTTCGTCGTGCGCGCCCTCGGCAGGGACGGCTCGCTCGCGGTGCCGATGCGGACGGTCGAGATCGACGGCCTCGGCGGTGCGACGATCGAGCTCCCGCGCGTCGCGACGTCGCTGTGGGCGGTGTCCGGTCTCGTCGAGCCCGGCGGTGCGCTCGTCATCGATCACGACGGCGGCGGGAGCTCCGCGCTCGTCGTCCGCATCGCGCCCGAAGGGGCGGCGCCGAGCCCGACGTCCGTGCTTCCCCTCGGTGAGCTCGCGCTGCGGCCGATGCGGCCGGAGCCGGTCCGGACGGAGGTCGCGCGACCGTCGGGCGGCTGGGGCGGCGATCGCGAGGAGGTCGCCGAGGCGACGGCGCCCTGGACCGACGGCTCCGTGCCTGTGAGCGTGCTCGACGAAGCGCTCGAGCCTGCGATGGAGGCCGCGGGTGCTGTGCGGTTCGGATCGGTGCTCCTGCTCCCGGTCCCCGATGCGGTCGCGCCGGGCGTGCGGAGCGCCGTCGAATCGCTCGCGGCGGACGCGTCGATCGGCACCGTGGGCGTCGAGGTCCGCTACGGCACCCTCTCCGCGGCGGGCGTTCGCGCGCTGCGCGCGCCGGGCGGCGTGGCGGCGTTCGCGTCCTCGGCCGGTCCACGGCTGATGGGCTCCGCTCTGGAGGGCGACGCGCTCCTCCTCGTCGGAGGAGAGGAGTCCGCCTACCTCCAGGACCACGACTCCCAGATCGCTGGCGGCTCGACGATTCCCGACCCGATCGTCGCTCATACGTTCGAGGGCATCGCCCTCTGGTGCTCGCCGCTGCGCGCTCCGGGCGGGGCCTTGACCGCGTGGTTCGACGTGCAGGCGCACGAGCCGGCGCCCGAGCCGCGCGCGGTCGATGCCGTTCAGTACGGACCGAACGCACATCGCGGCTCGGGGTCGCAGCCGATCGCGGCGGGCACGTTCCGGCGCGACCTCGCGATCGAGCTCCCCACGACGAGGCGCGTCCACGCGCGCACCTCGGTGCGCGCGACCGAGGGAGAGTGGGCGCTCGTCGCGCTCCGACCCGTCCCGGGCGCGGACGCGACGCTGGTCGTAGCCGCGCGGATGACCGCGCGCTGAGTGGAGCCGTGACCGATCGGCGAGTCCACGTCATGCTCTCGCCATGATCCGATCGGTCGCTTCCGCGTTCCTCATCACGTCGGCCGCGCTCGCGTCTCCCCAGGACGCGAGCGGCCCTCCGTTCCCCGAGCAGTCGCGCCTGCTCCGCGACGGGCTCGCCGCGCTCGGAGTCGACTCGACGGTCGACGGGGAGACGGGTACCGTCGCGAGGCTCACTCTGGTCCCCGCGCCCGCCGACTCGAAGATCCCGGTCCTTCTGGTACCCCCGCCTGGAGGGCTGAGGTCCCCGTCGGACGAGATACGCGTCCTGTGCAACAGTGACGCGAGCGCTGCGTGGGCCGTCGCGCGACTCCTGCGGGAGGCCGAGGTCGAGGACGGCGAGGTGCGTTGGAGGATGCGCCGGATCCTCGCCTCGCGTTACTCCTATCGCGCCTTCATGGTCGACATGGGCCGCAACCCGCACTCTCCGGAGACGCTCCGCAAGGTGTGCGACATGGTCTGGCTCTACGGCGGGAACGTGCTGCACCTGCACCTGACGGACGATCAGATCATCTCGTGGCCGTCGTGGGTCTTCCCCAGGCTCTACTCCGAGCGCGCGGGGTGGACGTGGGACGACTTCGTCGCGCTGGAGAAGTACGCGTCCGTCCGCGGCATCACGATCGTGCCCGAGATCGACGTGCCCGGGCACTCGACGATCCTGCGCCGTGAGTACCCCGACGTGTTTGGCGAGACGCCCACCGACCTGGCGCGCAGGCCCGAAGCGCAGGCGGGCGTCGAGGCGCTCATCGACGAGATGCTGAGCGTGTTCACCTCCGCGACGCACGTGCACATCGGCTGCGACGAGGCGTACGGGGTTCCGGAAGAGCTGCAGCGCGACTTCATCAACCGGCTCGACGCGTTCGTGAACTCCCGCGGGCGTCGCACGGTCGTGTGGGAGGGACCGTCGCTCGGCGAGGGCGACAACAAGGTCGATACCGACGTCCTGCACGTGAACTGGAGGACGATCGAGTTCCCGGCGCAGCAGATGCTCGACGCGGGGTACCAGGTCGTCAACGCGGCCTGGGAGCCGATGTACGTCGTCGACCACTACCCGCGAACGATGTTCACCGCCGTGAGCCAGCGGCGGTGCTTCGAGTGGGACCCGCGGCGGTACGGCCACATCAACGCGGGCATCCCGACCTTCGCGGAGCCGCACGTGACCGACACGGACGAAGGGATCGTCGGCTTCTGCATGCCCTGGTGGGAGGGACGCGAGGAGAACCTGTTCGCGCTGTGCCTCCCGCGGTTCGCGGCCGTCGCGATGCGTGCGTGGGACTGGAGCCAGGTCTCCGACGAGGAGAAGTTCGAGGCCTTCCGCGCCGACTACGAGGGCACACTGCCGCGCGTCTTGGCGCTCTCCGGGATCGAACTCCCCGAGCTGCCGATGGCCGACCCCGCCACGCAGGAGGGCAACCTCGCGTTCGCGAGGCCCATCACCGTCTCCGCGGGCGCCTCGCAGCCGCACTTCGGACCGCAGCGCCTGACGAACGGACTCACCGATCGCTTCGACCACTTCCTCGGGTTCCCGACCGTCCCCGAGCCGCTGGAGATCGTCGTCGACCTCGGCGAGGTGCAGGAGGTCTCGCGCGTCGTCGTGCACGAGACCGCGGTCGGGAAGAGCTTCGAGCAATACCGCGTCGATCTGTCCACCGACGGGGAGACGTTCGACGAGGTCGGCGCGTCGGTGGAGGGAACGCGCGGCGAGGCGTCCTTCGTCGAGCACGCGTTCGATCCGCGGAACGCTCGCTACGTCCGCATTCGCACCGACGGCTGCCAGAGCCTGACGTTCCCGAGCTTCAGCCGCCTCTGCGAGATCGAGGTCTTCGCCCCGCGCTGAAGGCCCGCGCTGAGCGCGCGCCCGATCGGCCCACGGCGTGTCCATGTGAGACGGCCGGTCGCCCGATCCGCAGGTCCGGGAGGAGCGGAGGGAGGCGGTGCTAGACTGGTCGGCTCGTTTCCCTCGAGCCACGTGCTCGAGCGCCCACCCCCATGCGCGCCCTGCGCGCGGCTTTCCTCATGCGACTCTCCTCGCTCTGTCTCGCGGGTGCGCTCTCCGCGACACTCCTCTCGTCTGCCAGCGCACAGCTCTCCCCGTACACCGAAGACTTCGAGGGCCTCGACGCGATGGACCCGGCCGCGCTCGACACCGCGGGCTGGCTCATCTTCGCCAACGTCTTCGACCCCGCAGGCAACTTCGTCTACGGCTACGGCGTCTTCGGCGCGCCGAACGGCGGCCCCGGCTTCTCGTCGCTCGCGAGCTCCGCCTCCGGCACGCCGGCGCAGGGCGCGCAGCAGATCAACGTCTACAGCGACTACGGCAACGGCGACCACGGCAACGGCCTCACGATCGAGGCGAACGTGTTCCGCGAGCAGATCATCGACGCCAGCAACGTCGGCCAGACCTGGACGTTCGCCTACGACGTCCAGGCGGCGCCTCCGGGCGCCAACGGCGAGCAGGACAGCGAGATGTTCGCCTTCATCAAGGTGCTCGAAAGGTCGACCGGCACCTTCGCCGAGCTCGCGTTCCTGAGGAACGACACGACGCCCGCCACCAACATCGGCTTCGACCGCGAGCAGGTCCGCATCACGATCGATCCCGCGTGGGCCGGTGAGCTCCTGCAGATCGGCTTCGCGAGCCGTGCGACGAACTTCGCCGACACCGGGCGCTACTACGACAACCTGAGCTGGTCCGGCTCCTCGACGCCGAAGACGGCGACGAGCCCGACGATCCTCTACACGGACATCGTCGGCGCGCCCGCGTCCTTCGTCCCGGGCACGTCGCTGATCTTCGACGGCCTGAACCGGATGGCGGCGATCCGCGGCGACCTCAGCACGCTTGCGTTCACCGGCTTCATCGACTCGCCGAACTCGGACGACGACGAGATCGTCTTCGCCGGCGGCGCCCTCCGCGTGCGCGAGGGCGACGACCCGGCGTTCACTGCTCCGGGCGACCTCTTCGGCGCCTTCGACGACCGCGTCGAGCTGAACCGCAACGGTGACTTCGTCTTCCAGAACAACACGGTCGGAGACGCGTCCACCGACGACATGATCGTCATGGGCGACTCGATGGGGAACCTGACCCTGATCGCGCGCGAGGGAGACGCCTTCGCGCCGCTCGCCGGGACGACGGTCGGCTCCTCGCTGGAGTCCGCCAACATCGACGACAACGGCACGATCTCCTACTACGTCGAGAACGTCTCCGGCGGCACCGTCACCGCGGACACCGACAACTTCATCGTGACCGGCAACGCCGTCGTCGTGCAGAAGGGCGTGACGCCGCTCACCGGCGACACGGCCGGCGAGTTCCTCGACACCGTCGACCTCAACGACCTGATCGTGTCGGAGAACGGCCAGCACTGGCTCGCCCGCGGCGACCTGACCGGCAACACGTCCGAGGACGACTGCCTGATCGTCGACGGCGAGGTCGTCATCCGCGAATTGCAGCCGCTCCCGGGCGGACTGGCCACCGAGATCGTCGACACGATCGGCATCTTCGGTCACAAGATCAACAACAACGGTTCGTGGATCGCCCGCGGTGACCTCGACCCGCCGTTCGAGAACCTCGACTGGGTCGTCATCGACGGCAACGTGATCGCCCGCTCCGGCGACCCGATCCACCCGGGCACGACCGAGGCGTGGTCCGACTCGATCTTCGGCTGTGAGATCAACGACGACGGCGACTACCTCATCGCAGGCGTCACCGACAACGCCGACGGCGACCGCAACGCAGCGATCGTGCTGAACGGTCAGCGCGTGGTGGCCCGCGAGGGCGACCCTGTCGACGTCGACGGCAACGGCCTCTTCGACGACGACGCGTTCCTCAACTTCTTCGCGGGCGACGACATGATCCTCGGCAACCGCGCCCAGGGCCTCGTCGCGCTCTTCAACTGCACGGCCCGCGACGCTTCCGGCAGCTCCATCGGCGAGTCGATCTTCCGGATCGAGCTCGGCGGCGTCATCGGTTCGACGGTCTGCAACGGGCAGCCCAACTCGACCGGCGTCGGCGCGCAGGCCGTCGCCTTCGGCAGCACCCAGGTCGTCGAGAACGACCTGACGTTCGTCGTCTGCGACCTCCCGGCGGGCTCGATGGGCTACTTCGGCACCTCCGCCGAGGAGTTCCTCGTGGTCAACCCGGGCGGCAGCCAGGGCGACCTCTGCATCGCGAGCCTCACGATGGGCCGCTACGTCAACGACATCCTGACCGCCGACGCGACGGGCGTCGCACAGATGGTCGTCGACCTGACCGCCATCCCGCAGCCGACCGGCACGATCTCGGTCATGGCGGGCGACACGCGCTACTGGCAGATGTGGTACCGCGACACGTCGATGGGCATGCCGACGTCGAACTTCACCGAAGCGATCGGCATCACGTTCGAGTGATCCCACTGGATCGCTGATCCAGCGCGTCCCCGCGGTCGCGACCTGCTCGGCAGGCCGCGAGCGCGGGGGCGCTCCCGTTCCGGGCGATCCGAACGGCCCGGACCGTCAGGGCAGGACGATCGTGCCGAGCTCGTAGGTCTGACCGTCGAGGACCTCGATCGGATCCAGAGCGAGCGACGTCTCCGGGTCGTCCGAAGTGACGCGCAGCCCGTAGCGCCCCGGATGGAGGTGCTCGACGAGCAGGCGGCCGGACGCGTCGGACGCCACCCGCAGGTGGACGATGTCCTCGAACGTGTCGATCTCGAGGTTCTCGAAGCTGAAGGTCACGCTCCGCGGTGCATCGTCCTGATCGACCACGAGGCCGGAGACGCTCGCGGTGGGGATCGCGTCCGCCGGGACGGTCAGGGTAGGGGGATCGTCCGATGGCGTGACGCCTTCGAGCTTCGCCGCCGGGCTGCTGAACAGACGTCCAGGAGGGTGGACCGTCAGGTCGTGCGGGACGTCCGCGCACCCGTCGAGCGTGAAGCGGCCGTCCGCGTCGGTCCGCGTCGAGCCGCTGGCGCGCCCGCCGACATCGCCCTGGGCCTTGCGCCGCACGTGCCAGCCCGCGAGGGGCGGGCCGGCGTCCGAGACGACCCGTCCGGACAGAGAGCTCGAGGTCGCGAGCACGGGGTTCCACTCGCGTCGCTCGCCAGGGCGTAGCTCGAGCGTCTCGACGATGGACGATCTCTCCAGATCGCTGTTCACCTCGACCAGGACCTCGCCGGAGGACAGGCTCGCGATCTCGAATCGTCCCTCCTCATCCGCGCGCGCATCGAACCTCGTCAGAACGTCGAGCCCGGTCGCCGAGCTGAGCGTTGCGTCGGAGACCGGCGTCCCGCGGTCCGTGCGCACGACGCCGTGGAGGACCGCCGGAGCCTCCAGCCGCAGCACCACCTCGGCCGTCCCCCCGACGGGCACGAGCGCGCTCTCGCGGGCCAGACCGCTCGACGCGGCGCGCGCCATGACCGGGATCGTCCCGGCGCCCATGCGGTCCGTGCGGAACCGGCCGTCCGCGTCGGCCCTCATGGCGAGGAACGGCGCGCCCCAGCTCGGCGCGTCGCCGTCCTTCCGATGGTCCAGCCTGCCCGACCACCCGATGACGACCATGGCACCTGGTACCGGCGCGCCCGACTCGTCCACGACGACGCCCTCGATCGCGCCGCCGAGTGCCGGGAGGACGATGTCGACGCGGAGGTCGTCCCCTTCCTCTTCGCCGAACCTCACCATCCGCGTCCGGGAGGGTTCATTGCCGGCGGCGCGCGCGGCGACGCACTGGATCGTCGAGACGTGGTCGAGCTCGTAGCGCCCGTCCTCGTCCGTGACGGCCACGATGTCGCCGCGGTGCGGCGCGCCCGCTCCGTCGTTGAGCCAGATATCCGCCCGTGGCACAGGTCGACCCGCTGCGTCGCGCACGACGCCGCGTACCGTCGTCCCAGGAGCGACGGAGAAGCGAACCTCGGCCGTTTCGCCCGCGACGACCTCGACCCATTCGGAGCCGAACACGTTGGGAGCCGAGGGGCGGTGGATGTACACAACCGCTCGACCCCGCGGGACACCCTCGAAGAGAGCGGCGCCCTCGGAGTCCGTGACCGCGCGGACCGAGTCGTGCCACGTGAGCGTCGAGGAGACGAAGAGGTGGAGTCCGATCCCGGGCTCCGGTTCGCCGGTCGACCCGTCCGTCACCTCGACCGCGACCGCGCCGGTCGTCGGGACTATCGCGGGAGCCGCGGTGCCCGCCGGGGCGGGAGGGACCGGGAGAGTCGAAGTCGGGACCTCGGGCGCGCTTCGGGCGGTGTCCCCTTCCTCGACGACGACCATCGGATCCTCGCCGACCGCCGCGAGTTCGGCGATGCGGTTCGCGTCCGCCGTCGGCGCCGTGTCGCGCTCGACGAACACGAGGTCGGGGAGCCAGACGAGGGCGGCGACGGCTGCCAGGCAGCCCGCGGCGGTCACGGCGGTCTTCTTCACGGCGAGCGTCCCTGCAGGGATCCAGCGGAGAGGGAAGGGGGGAGCTGTGGGAGCGGGGTGCGAAGGCCAGCCAGCGGCCACCACGGCCCATGACGCGCCCGAGGACGGCTGCTCTTCCTCCAGGTCGGCGCGCAGTCGCGCCTTGGCGCGCGCGAGGCGCGTCGACACCGCGTTCGGCGTCAGGCCGAGCCGCCGCGCGATCTCCTTCGGCGGAAGGCCGTCCCAGTAGCGGAGCGCGACGATCTCGCGGTCCGGCGAGCGGAGCGCCTCGACGGCGGCGGCCACGCGCCGCTGGAGCGCGACGCGGTCGAGGGCGTCTTCGGCCGACGCCTGGGCCTCGGGCGACGCGGCGCGCTCCTCGCGGGAACGACGACGTCGCGCGCCGCGGAGCCGCTGCAGCGCGGCGTTCTTCGCGCAGCGACGCATCCAGGCCCGGAGACGCTCGATCCCGCTGTCGCCCGCCTGGCTCTCCAGCGCACCGCGCTGCCACGTGGCAACCAGCGTCTCCTGGACCACGTCCTCGGCCCCGGCGGGATCGCCGAGCACGTCGAGCGCGATCGCGCGGATCGCGCCGACGTCGCCGGCGAGTTCATCGAGGTCCAGGTGTGCCATCCGGATCGAAGATGCCGCCGTCCCCGGATCCTTGCGGCGGGATCCCGGATTCTGACGGCGGCAGCTCGATCCAGTACCGGCGCATCAGCGGGCCGCGCGGCGAGAGGATCGTGCCGTCGAACACGCCACCCGCGCCCTCTGCCACGCGCAGGGACGGCGCGTTCGTCTCCGCGACGGTGATCAGCACCCGCGGCAGGCCGTGCGCACGCGCCTCGACGAGCAGGAGCCGGAGGATGTCGTGCCCGTGTCCCTTCCCGCGCTCGCCCGCGCGGACGGCGTAGCCGATGTGCCCGCCGTCGCGGTGCAGCCCCGGAGTCAGTTCGTGTCGGAGCTGGCCGGTGCCGAGCACCCGCTCGCCGTCGACCAGGACGAACGACGTCTTGCGCACGTGGCCGGGGTCGAGCCCCACGCCGGCGTGCATGTCTCGGACGCGGCGCAGGTACGTGTCCGGGTCGTCCGGCAGGGGCTCGAGGCTCGTGCTCCCCTCGGCGCGGTACTCGCGCGCCAGCTCGACGAGCGCGTCGAGGTGCGCGTGCCCGACCTGCTCTAGGCGCGGGCGGCCCAATGCCGGCGCAGCGCGTCGGGCAGCGCGACGAGCTCCTCCTCGAAGACGCGGTGGGCGAGGGTCTCGACGGTGTCGTCCGGCTCGACTGCGCACCAGCGCTGGAGCAGGATCGGGCCGTTGTCGTAGACCTCGTCGACCAGGTGGACCGTGCATCCGGTCACCTGGACTCCGCGCTCCAGCACGGCGCGGTGCACGCGGTTGCCGTAGTACCCCTTGCCGCCGAAGGCGGGCAGCAGCGACGGGTGGATGTTCAGGACCCGCCCGGCGAAGTCGTCCGGGATCCAGAGCTTCTTCAGGAAGCCCGCGAGCACGACCGTGTCCGCGCCCGCCTCGCGGATCTCGTGGAACGCGCGCGCGCCGTAGGCCTCGTCGGTCTCGCCGGGCTCGCCCTTCAGGACGACGGTGGGGAGGTCGAAGCGGGCGGCGCGCTCCAGCGCCTTGACGCCCTCGCGGTTCGAGAGGACGAGCGCGACCTCCGCGTCGAAGTCGTCGCGGCGCTCGCGCGCGAGCTTCGCCAGGTTCTCCAGGTGGCGGCCGGTGCCGGACACCAGCACGGCGAGCTGGCGCGTCACGGCCCGGTCTCCTCCGCGAGCGCGCGCGCGTGCGCGCCGAGTCGGCTCGCGATCGCGACGACGAGCCCGTCGAGCGCCGGCGCCGTTCGCGAGGCGCGGTCGACGAGCTCGTTCACCTCGATCGACTCGCCCGCGACATCGGTCACCGCGGTCAGCGCGAGCGTGCGCAGGCCGGCGTGCGCGGCGGCGATCAGCGGTCCGGCGAGGCGCTGGACCGCGACGTCGGCGCCCGCGCGCGCGAACCACGCGAGCTCCGCCGGCGTCGCCAGCGCCGGGCCGATGGCGCACGCGGCGACGCCCGAGGCCAGCTCCGTTCCGGTCTCACGCGCCGCGTCCCCGGCGATCCGCGCGAGCGCCGCGTCGTGGAGTCGGGTCTGGTCGGGGAAGAGCGGCCCGAGGCGGCTCTCGCCCAGCCCGCGCAGCGGCGTCGTCCCCGACAGGTTGAGGTGGTCCTGTATGCGCACGACGGTCCCGACGCCCAGGGGGTCGCGATCGTCCTGGCGGAGAGCCGTGCCGGCCGACGTGTGGACGAGGATCGGCGTGCCGGCGGCGGCGGCCAGCCATACCGGGAACGCACGCGTCCACGCGGGGGCGGCGTCGTCCTGGGCGGGGGCGTCCTCGACCAGCCACACGGCCGAGCCGTCGAGCTCGCCCGCGAGCAGCGGGACGTCGTGCCAGCGCCGCGGCGCCGACGGCACGTCGTGCAGCGGCACCTCGATCCTGGAGCGCAGGAGCGAGCCCACGCCGCGGGTCCCGGTCGCGAGCAGCAGGAGCGCGTCGGGCGCCCCGATTCCGGCGCCGGCGAGCGCGTCCGCGGCCGCGTGCACCGCCCCGTCGAGCGAGCCCGCATCCGTGCGCTCGCCCTGCTCGCTCGTCAACGCGCGCCTCCGTCGGACAGCAGCATGACGATCCAGGTCGAACGCCGTTCGTCGAGGAGTCGCGAGAGCAGCTCCGCCGACAGTCCCCAGTCGCCGTTCTCGCGCGCGACGAGCGCGGAGGCGAGGCTCGCGACCGAGGACCGCTGGCGCTCCGCGAGCGCGGAGAGCGCGGCGTCGCCCTCGGCCCACTCGGTCGCCTCGCGGAACGGATCCAGCGCCGACTCGACCGAGGACTCCGTCAGGCGCCGGGCTTCCGGCTGGAGCGCCGGATCGAGCTCGCGCAGGGACTCGACCGTCGCGCTGACCGTGAGCAGGACGAGGATCCCGCGCTTCTCGTCCGCCGTCCAGTCGCGCGCAAGACGGCCGCGGAAGAGGTTCTCCAGCGCGCGCGTGCGGCCGCACCACATGCTGATCGGGACGCGCGTCGGCGCGCCGCCGTCGCCGAGCATCAGCGAGCCCGGCGCGACGCCGACGACGTCGATCGTCCCCGACTGCTCGGGCCGCGGATCCAGCACGCCGCGGCGGCGCCAGCCCGCGCCGTCCCACGCGGAGATCAGCGTGTCGAGCGCCGTGGCCGCCAGCGCGAGGTCGTCGGCGGCGCCCGTGAGCTCGGCCCGCAGGTCGGCGTCGCTGACGGCGCCCGCGGCGCCGCGCACGCGCTCGGCCGCGTCCGCGAGGTCGAAGGTCGTCAGGCTCGTCTCCAGCGACGCGCCGAGCTGGCCGGCCATCGCCGTCATCTCGCGCTGCTCGCGCAGCGCCTTGAACTCGCCCTCGCGACCGGCGAGCGCATCGAGTCGCTCCTGGACCGACTTCGCGAGGCCCTGGAACTCGGCGAGCGACTCCGGAGCGCCCTCGCCGACGAGCAGCGGCGCGTCCTCCGCCGTCGGCAGGTCGGTCGCGGCGAGGAACCCACGCAGCGCGGTCTGCGTGCCCGAGAAGTCGCCGTCGGCCTCGGCGGCGTTCGCGGCCGCGGTCGCGGCCTTGCCGCGCGCGACGCCCTTCTTCAGCACCTCGTCGACGAGTTCGCGCCGCTTCGCGATGAAGCTGGGGTCGTTCTCGAAGCGGTCCTGGCCCGTGACCAGGCGCATGGCGCGCAGCGCCTGTCCCGGGTGGAACGGGTCGGCCTCCAGGTCGGCGGCGATGCGCAGGGCGGCGATCACCTGGCCGATGCCCTCCTCGCGCTCGGCCGCGACCTCTTCGACGGCGACGGTGCCGCTCTCGAGCTGGGCCGCCTCCGCGAGGGCCTTCTGCGCCGTGTCGGTGCCCGCCCAGCGGTCCGCGAGCGCACGCAGGCGCGCGACCTTCTCCTTGGGCGTGAGAAGCTCGTCGGACAGCTGCTGGTACGCGAGCTGTGCCTCGAACTCGACCTCGGACTCGACGTCGACCGGCGGGGGGTCGTCGGCGCCTCCGCCGGCGGAACCACCCCCGGCCGCGCCGTTCCCGGCCGAACCATCCTGACCGCCGTCGTCCTCGGATCCGTCCTCCGAGCCGTCTTCGGTCGGGGTGCCGGTGCCGTTCGAACCGTCGCCAGGCTCGCCGTTCCCGGTGGTGGACGACGTTCCGCCCGTGCCCGAGGTGCGCGCAGTGGTGTCGTCGACCGATTTCTTGTCGCCGCCGCCGCCGCCGAAGAGCACGACGCCGACGATCGCCGCGACGATGCCCACGACCGCGAGGCCGACGGTGCGCTTCGGCGCGCCCTGGGTCGCCGCCGGCGCGTCGAGCTCGCCAGCCCGCATGCGCTCCAGCTCGTTGAGCAGGACCGATGCGGAGGGGTGGCGCTTCTCGGGGTCCTTCTCGATCAGCCGATGTACGGCCTGCTCGAAGGCCGCGGGGAGACCGGGGACGAGGCCGCCCAGTCGCGCCGGCTCGTCGTTCAGCGCGGCGCGGAGGATGTCGCGCGACGTGCCGCCCTCGAACGGCGTGTGCCCGGACAGGATCCGGTACGCGGTGACGCCGAGGGAGTAGAGGTCGGAGCGCGCGTCGGCGGGCTGGCCGCGGATGACCTCCGGCGCGATGAAGTGCGGCGTGCCGAAGACCTTGCCGCCGCCGCCGTCGACGATCTCCTGTTCGACCTGCACGGCGAGACCGAGGTCGGCGATCTTCGTCACGCCGTCCTGGTTGCGCATCAGGTTCTCGGGCTTGATGTCGCGGTGGACGATGCCCCGCGACTCCGCGTAGACGAGCCCCGCCGCGGCGTCGCGGACGACGTCGAGCGCCTCGCGCCACGGCAGAGGACCGAGCTCGACGAGGCGGGCCTCGATCGAACCGCCCGCCATGAACTCCATCGAGAGGAAGTGCTTGCCGCCCTCCTCGCCGACGTCGTAGACGGTGACGATGTTCGGGTGGTTGAGCCGCGCGGCGGCGCGCGCCTCGTCCTTGAAGCGCTGGACGAACGTCTGGTCGCTCGCGAGCTTGCGCTTGAGCACCTTGAGCGCCACGCGGCGCTGCAGGCTCTCCTGCGTGCTCAGGAACACGTTGCCCATGCCGCCGCGACCGAGCAGCCGATCCACCTTGTAGCCGGTGATCTGGGGAATCTCGGCGCCGGGGCTCGACGACTTCCTGCGGGACGTCGTGGGTGGCGTGGTTCCCTTCGGCGGAGTGGCCTTGGCGGTCGTTGCGGGCGCGGGAGTCGCTGTTGTGGGCGTTGCCGGCGCTGCTTTCGGCGCGCTCGGCTTTGCCGCCTCGTCCGGCGAGAACACGCGCAGCTTCCGCGATCCGATGAGGATCTCGTCGCCCGCCTCCAGCCGCTTCGTCTCGACGTTCTCGCCGTTGACGATCGTGCCGAACTCGGAGCCGAGGTCCTTGAGCGCCCAGCCGCCGCCCTTGATCCGGCCGATCGTGCAGTGCACGTCGGCGACGCCCTGGCCCTTGACGACGTACGACGCCTTGTCGTCCGAGGAGCCGATGACGAGTCGGCCCTGGCGCGGCAGCTCGGCCGGCGCGCCGCCGTCGTCGCCCACGATCTCGATGAAGAGGCTCTTCATGACGCCCGGCTCGCGCCCTCCAGGTCGATTCGATCCAGGTCGGTGAACAGCGCGGATCCAACGCGGACGAAGTCGCTCCCGTGCGTGATCGCGGCCTCGGCGTCCCCGCTCATTCCCATCGAGAGTTCGCAGCGATCGTCCACGAATGCTTCGGGGACGGAGCGCTCCAGGTGGCGCGCCAGGGCGGCGGCCTCGCCGAAGACCTCGTCGACGGTCCGGGCGCCCTCGCGCTCGGTCAGGGGGCCCATCGCCATCAGCCCGCGCAGGCGAACGTGGCGCGCCAGACCCAGGAGCGTCGCGACGTCGCGCGCCTCCTCGGGCTGCAGGCCGTGCTTCTCGGTCTCTCCGGTCAGGTTGACCTGGAGGAAGACGTCGACGTCGCGCTGGAGCTCGTCGGTGATACGGATCACGGTGTCGGCGAGGCGAGCGGAGTCCACGGAGTGCAGCACGTCCGTGCGCTCGAGCACGCGACGCGCCTTGTTGCGCTGCAGGTGCCCGACGAAGTGCCAGACGGGGCGCTGGCCCGCGGCGTCGAACGCGGCGACCTTCTGGACGAACGGGTCAGCGCGGTTCTCGGCGAGGTGGTCCTGGCCCAGCGAGTGGAGCGCGAGCGCGACCTCGTTCGGAACGGTCTTGGTGACGGCCACGAGGGTCGGCTGCGGTCGCCCGGTCTGCGCGGCGGCGGCGTCGAGGCGGTGACGCACCGACGCCAGGTTGCGGCGCAGGAGCGCGACGAGCGGCCCCTCCGGTGCGGGGGAGTCGTCGCTCGCTGCGGACCCGGCGGGCGAAGCAGCGGGGGATGCGGGCTTGGGGGATCGGGGGCGCTCCTGCACGGGGGAAGGAGCATAGCCCCCACCCCCGGGCGAGTCACCGCCGCTCAGCTGCCCCGCACGCCTCCCAGCGAGAGACGGACGCGACGGGTGGTCGTGGGCCGGACGCGGACCGAGTCCGCGATCTCGACGCCGGCGATCCAGACGATCTCGTCTCCCTGCAGGACCAGGGGGACGTTCCCCCGCTCCTCGCGCGGGATGCCCTTCTCGCCGAGGAAGCGGCGGACGGGCTTGTGGCCCGGGGCGCCGAGGGCGCGGAAGCGGTCCCCGGGGCGGACGAAGCGCACGCGGAGGTCGGTGAGGCCGTCGGCGTCGATCTCTACGGAGATCGGGGGAGCCGAGGTACCGGTGGCTGTGCCGGCGATGGGCTCGGCGTGGATCGAACGGCCGTCGTCGAGCTGGACGGAGCCGGGGAGGCCCAGGGTGAGGCCCGTGCCCGTCATCGGGGCCTGGGGGTCTCGGGTGGGGAGGGGGGCTTGGGCTGGGGTTTCGGCGGGGGGCGCCGCTTCGGCTTTGGCGTGGCCGGGGCTGGGGCCGGGGCTGGGGCTGGGGCTGGGGGCAGCTTTCGTCTCTGGGCGCACCTTCGGTGCGACCGGGGGTGCGACCGGAGCCGCGACCGCGGCTCCAACGCCGCCAGACGTGGGCGGCGTGAGGTGCAGCGCGTCCGACTGGAGCTGGAGCGTCCAGCCCTCGTGGACCTCCATGCGGCCCGTCCGGCCGGCGACGACGTCGTCGCTCAGGCGCTGGAGCTGGTCCCGGGTTGGGCGACGGCCCGTGCCCTCGCCGACGAGGCGTCCCAGGGCGCGGCGCAGCAGCGGCGCGCTCAGGTCCGAGAGCTGCTCGCGCGGCACGCGTCCGCCGACGTCCGGCATCGACGCCGGACGGCGGGCGGCCTCGTGGGCCACCGGTTGCCACGTGATGTGGGCCGTGCGGTCGGCGAGCTCCTCCTCGAAGGACTCGACCGCTCGCGCGAACTCGAAGAACTGATCGACGCCCTCGGAGCCGCACTCGGCCTCGATCTGGGGGAGGACCTCGTGCCGCACGCGGTTCCGCGTGAAGCGCTCCGCGGCGTTCGAGGAGTCCTCGCGCCATGCGATGCCCTCGCGGCGGAGGGCGCTGCGCACCTCCTCCCGCCGCATGCCGACCAGCGGGCGGAGCACGCAGAGCGGGCGGCCGGCCTCGGTCTTGCCGTGGCTGGCGCCGAGGACCGTCTCGCGGCGCAGGCCGGCGAGGCCGGCCATGTCGGTCCCGCGCATCCAGCGCATCAGGAGCGTCTCGACGGCGTCGTCCTCGTGGTGGCCCGTCAGCAGGACGTCGATCCCGGCTGCGGTCGCTTCCTCGGCGAGGGCGCGGTAGCGCGCCTCGCGGGCCCGTGCCTCCAGGTCGGAGGCGTCCGGGTCGAGGTCGACCACGCGGCGCGCGAACGGCACGCCCAGTCGGGCGCAGGTGCGCGCGCAGAATTCGGCGTCCGCGCGGGACTCCTCGCCCCGCAGGCCGTGATCGACGTGGATCGCGAGCGCGCGCGGCCTGGGATCGGCGCGCGCGATGAGCTGCAGGACGTAGACGCTGTCCGCGCCGCCGGAGAGGGCGATCGCGACGGGCGTGTTGGGGCCGAGGCCGAGGCCACGGGAGAGCCGCGTCCAGCGATCACGCCAGGGGTCGGCAGATCCTTGGCGATCGGGGAACGGCCCTTCGAACGAGGGTGTGGGCGATGCTGCGCTTCCGGTCACGGTGTCGGGCGGCCCGAGCCGCCGGCTGGCCCCTCTGGGCGGAGGCACCTCTCATCGAGGCGCGCCCGCGGGGGGGCATTGTGTCGAGGTGGAGCGTTCGAGTTCCAGGGTCTCGCCCCAACGTTCCGACCGCGGGTCGCGGTCGGCGCCGTTGCGGCGTCGATCCAGGAGCTGTGCCAGACGTGGGGGGGGCGAGCGACGCGAGGGGGGATCGGCCGCTCTCGTTGATCCCTTCGGCGGCCCTCCGTACCCTCTTTCCGCCGTTCGCCCGGTTTCCGTGCTGCCGGCTCCGGTCCGGTGCCCGCTGCGCGCCGCAGTTCGACCGTCGGCAGCTCCCCGGACGGCGCCCGTGGCGTCCTCCGCGCCACCTCGATGCCCCCAACCCGGGGTCCCTTTTCGCGGTCCCTTTCCTGGCCCCGGGGAAACCCTCGGGCGTCCAGCCAACCCCTGCTCCTCCCACCCCCGCCAGGGCACTCGTCCCCGGGCGGGGCCTCTCCCCTGGGCCCACCGCCGGCACACCCGGCGCCCGACCCCACACACCAGACATGCGCATCGCGATCAACGGCTTCGGCCGCATCGGTCGGAACGTCTTCCGCATCATCGAGAACACGCCGGGCATGGAGGTCGTCGCCATCAACGACCTGACCGACGCGGCCACTCTCGGCCACCTCCTCGCCTACGACTCGATCCACGGCCGCTTCGACGGGAAGGTCCGCGCCGGCAAGGGCGCGCTGACGGTCAACGGGCGCAAGATCGCCATCACCGCCGAGCGCGACCCCGCCAACCTGCCGCACGCCGAGAACAAGGTCGACTTCGTCGTCGAGGCGACGGGCGTCTTCCGCTCGCGCGAGGCCTGCACGAAGCACCTCGACGCCGGGGCCAAGAAGGTCTGCCTGACCGTCCCGCCGAAGGACGAGATCGACGCGATGGTCGTCCTCGGGGTCAACGAGGACTCGCTGAAGGCCGACGACCGGATCATCTCGAATGCGAGCTGCACCACGAACTGCCTCGCACCGGTCGCCAAGGTCCTCGACGACGCGTTCGGGATCGAGCACGGGATGATGACCACCGTGCACGCCTACACGAACGACCAGCGGATCCTCGATCTGCCGCACGGCGACCTCCGCCGCGCCCGGGCCGCCGCGATGAACATCATCCCGACCTCGACGGGCGCCGCCCGCGCCGTCGGCAAGGTGCTCCCGCGCCTCAACGGCAAGCTCGACGGCATGGCGATGCGCGTCCCGGTCCCGAACGGTTCCGTCGTCGACCTCGTCGCGCGCCTGAAGAAGAAGGCGACCGCCGAGGACGTCAACGCCGCCGTCCAGGCCGCCGCGAAGGCCAAGCCGCTGAAGGGCATCCTCCAGTTCAGCACCGACCCGCTGGTCTCCAGCGACATCATCGGCAACCCGCACAGCTCGGTCTTCGACAGCCTCGCGACGATGGCGATGGGCGACCGCACGGTGAAGATCGTGTCCTGGTACGACAACGAGTGGGGCTACTCGAACCGCGTCGTCGAGCTGATGAAGGTCGCGCACCGTCTGCGCGGCCCGAAGAAGGCGGCCGGGAAGCCCGCTGCGAAGAAGACCGCGAAGAAGAAGGCCGCCCGCAAGGTGACCGCGAAGGCCTGATCCACGCGCTGCGGCGCGCTCCCACGCGATGAACCTCGACGTCCCCGGCATCGACGCGCTCGGCCCGATCGAGGGCAAGCGCGTCGTGGTGCGCGCCGACTTCAACGTCCCCGTGGACGGCGACGGCGCGATCACCGACGACACCCGCATCCGCGCCGCGCTGCCCACCCTCCGGTCCCTCCTGGAGGCCGGCGGCCGGCCCGTCGTGCTCGTCCACTTCGGCCGTCCCAAGGGGAAGGTCGTCGAGGAGCTGAGGGTGACGCGCATCGGGGAACGGCTCGGCGAGCTCCTCGGATCCCCGGTGCTCACGCTCCGCGAGAGCACCGGGCCCGAGGTCGAGGCCGCCGTCGCCGAGGCTCCGGCGGGGACGACCGTCCTCTGCGAGAACGTCCGGTTCCACCCTGGCGAGACCAAGGGGGACGCCGACCTCGCGGCGGCCTACGCCCGCCTCGGCGACTGCTTCGTGGGCGACGCCTTCGGCGCGGCGCATCGCGATCACGCGTCCGTGTCCGGCGTCGCCCGGCTCCTGCCGTCGGCGGCGGGCCACCTCCTGCGCAGGGAGTGCGAGGCGTTCCGGCGCGTCCTCGACGACCCGGCCCGCCCGCTCGTCGCGATCCTCGGCGGGGCGAAGGTCAGCGACAAGCTGACCGTCATCGACAGCCTGCTCGACCGCTGCGACGCGATCCTGGTCGGCGGCGGGATGGCTTACACGGTCCTCGCGGTGCAGGGCCACTCGATCGGCGCCTCGCTGGTCGAGGAGGACAGGTTCGACGTGTGCAAGGCGGCGCTCGCCAAGGCGAAGGAGAAGGGCGTCGACCTGCTCCTGCCGGTCGACCACGTCGCGGCGGACCGCTTCGCTGCCGACGCCGAGGTGATCGAGACCGACGTCGACATCCCGGACGGCCGGATGGGCCTCGACATCGGCCCGCGGACCCGCGAGCTGTACGCCGACCGGATCCGCTCCGCGCGCACCGTCGTGTGGAACGGCCCCATGGGGGTCTTCGAGATGGACCGCTTCCGGGCGGGCACCGAGGCCATCGGCAGGGCGCTCGCGGAGTGCGAGGGGACCACGGTCGTGGGCGGCGGGGACTCCGTGGCCGCGATCCACCTCCTCGGTCTCCAGGACGCCGTGGACCACGTCTCGACCGGAGGCGGGGCCTCCCTGGAGCTCCTGGAAGGCAAGGTCTTGCCGGGAATCGCAGCCCTCGGCGCCTAAGATGGGCGGCATGCCCGAGCCGCGACCCCCCCGTATCGCGCGCGGGGCCGATGAGCCCATCATCGCCCCGTCGCTCCTCTCCTGCGACTTCTCCCGCATCGGGGAGGAGATCGCGGCGATCGAGGACGAGGGCGCGGACTGGCACCACGTCGACGTGATGGACGGGCACTTCGTCCCGAACATGACGTTCGGCCCGCCGCTCGTCGCGGCGATGGGCCGGGCGGCCAAGCGGCCCCTGGACGTGCACCTGATGGTCTCGAACCCGGTCGCCTACGCGACCGAGTACGTCGCCGCCGGGGCCGAGGTCCTGACCTTCCACTGGGAGACCATGGGCAGCGGCACCGCCCGCGGCGCGCGCGTCGCGATCCGCGCCTTCCGGGACGCGGGCGTCCCGCTGGTCGGCGTCTCGATCAACCCGAACACGCCCGTCGAGCCGCTCGGTGAGATCCTCGCCGACGTCGACCTCGTCCTCGTGATGAGCGTCTTCCCCGGCTTCGGCGGTCAGCGCTTCATGGACCACGTCCTGCAGAAGACCCGCTGGCTCCGCGAGCAGGGCTTCGACGGACACGTCGAGATGGACGGCGGACTCAACGCCGAGACGATTCCCCTCTGCGCCCAGGCCGGCGCGAACGTCTTCGTGGCCGGCTCGGCGATCTTCGGCGCCGCCGACCGACGTGCGACGATCGCGTCGTTCCGCGCGCGGGCTTCGGAGGCCGTCCGCGGGTCGGCCCGCGTCGGATGAGCGAGACGAGCATGGCGAAGGACGACCCGAAGCCGGCACCTGGCGACAACGGCGCCGCCGAGGACGCACCGCGTGAGGCGCGTCGGTGGAGGTTCCGCAAGAAGGAGCTTCCGGGCGGCCTGTGGCTGAAGTGCGAGAACTGCTCCGCGACGATCTTCCGGAAGGAGGTCGTGGCGAAGGCGTACACGTGCCCGTCGTGCGGCTTCCACTTCACGATGCCCGGCCAGGACCGCGTCCGGCACACGGTCGACGAGGGCACCTGGGACGAGCTGCACGCCGACCTGACCGCGCTCGACCGACTGAAGTTCGTCGACAGCGGTCCGTACTCGGACAAGATCGAGAGGACCGTCAAGCGGACGGGCCAGAAAGAGGCGCTGATCGCCGGTCGCGCCGAGATCCTCGGTCGGCCCGTCGTGCTCGGCGTGCTCGACTTCAAGTTCCTCGGCGGCTCGATGGGCGAGGTCGTCGGCGAGAAGATCGCGCTCGCGTGTGACATCGCGCGGCTGGAGCGCCGGCCGCTCATCCTGTTCACCGCGTCCGGCGGAGCGCGCATGCACGAGGGCATGCTGTCGCTCATGCAGATGGCCAAGACCTCCGCGGCGCTCTCGCGCCTCAACGAGGAGGGCGGGTTCTCGATCTGCGTGCTGACGCATCCCACGACCGGCGGCGTCACCGCGTCGTTCGCGATGGTGTGCGACCTGACGCTCGCAGAGCCTGGCGCGCTCATCGGATTCGCCGGCCCGCGCGTGATCGCCAGCACGATCAAGCAGGAGCTCCCCGAGGGCTTCCAGCGCGCTGAGTTCCTCCTGGAGAAGGGCCAGATCGACGCGATCGTGAACCGCGACGAGATGCGCGAGCGGCTCGCGATGCTGCTCGACTTCGGCACGTCGGCGTGGCCGAAGCCCGAGCCCGCGCCGGAAGACGAGGCGAAGGAGCCCGCGGAGGACGATGCAGCCGAGGCGGAGGCCGAAGCCGCGCCGGAGACCGCGGACGTCGATGCGCCCGAGGCCGAAGCGGCGGACGAGCCCGAGGACGAGCCCGAGGTCGAGGCCGTCGAAGAGCCCCGCAGCTGATCCCTGCTACGCGGGGCCCCGCAGGTGCATCACCCAGGAGTCGAACCGATCCTGGAGCGGTGAACCGAAGGAGCCGTCGACGAACGTCGCGACCTGGTTCATCCAGAGCAGCGGGTAGGTCAGCGCGCCACCGAGCTTCGTCTCGTTGACGTGCATCGCCTCAGGCACCGGACGCGAGAGCTGGTACGCGCCGTTGCGCACGTGCGCGAACCCGCGGGACTCCAGCCCGGCGCGGATCTCCTCGCGCGTGCGCGCATTCATCTCGCGCACGGGCAGGAGCGGCTTGCGGCGCCGGCGGCGACGGAACCCCTGCGAGGTCGGGTTGATGTCCCCGACGATCAGGTCCGCGCCCGGCGCGAGCATCGCCGCCAGCCCGTCCATCCAGCGCTCGACGTCGGGCGAGAAGCTCACGACGCCCGAGCTCAGCACGAGGTCGAACGGGGCGTCGTCCTCGCCGACGAACGGCGGGTCTTCACCGAAACCGACGCGGCCGTCGAAGTGGGCGATGCCCTCCTTCTCCGCGTTCGCGCGCGCGATCTTGACCATCTCCGGGCTCGGGTCGAACGCGCACAGCTCGACGTCGCCGAGCGTCTTCGCCGCCTCGATCCCGACCCAGCCGGCGCCGCAGCCGAAGTCGAGGACGCGCATGCGCGCGCCTCCGCTGGCCGCCTCGCGATCGGGCCGGGCGAAGCACCCGACGAGGCGCCGCATCCAGCGGAAGTGCGGGTAGCCCGCGCTGCCCGGGCGTCCGTCCCAGCCGACCGCGTTCCGGTCGAACTTCTCGACGGTCGCGCCGGGCGACATGACGTGCTTGCGGCGGCGGCCGAACAGGATCGAGCCCGTCAGGTCGATGCCGCCCTCGATCGGCTCCTGACCGCCGAGGGTCCTCAGTCGTGCGCTGCCGCCGGAGCAGCGGACCACCGCGCCGACGTGCACGAGCGGCCACAGCGCGTTGCGCCACATCGCCAGTCTGCGATCGTCCGGTGAGCCTTCGACGACGAGCAGGAACGGCGCGTCCTCGCCGAGCTCGTCGGAGAGCCCCTCGAACCGCCGACCGACGAGAACGTCGGAGTCGTCGACCGCCAGGAACCGGGGTCCCGGGGTCCCGCCCGATCCGAGCGGACGCACGTCGTCAGCGGTGAGTTCGAGCGCCTCGAAGAGCGGCCGCAGCTCCTCCGCCGTCACCCGCGGGCCGCGCGGAGAGTGCGGTCCGGGGCGCTGGCTGCGCGGCGCGGGGCCGCCGTCATCGGGTGCCGGACTGGGGCTAGGGGCAGGGGCTGGCATGGCGGTGCCGAAGGGTATCCGGCCGAGCGGGCCGGAAGGGCGACGCCGCGGAACCGGATCGCGTCAGCGGCGGCGCCGCCGGCTCGATCCGGGACCCCGGCCGCGGCCGCCCCGTCGGCGCCCGCGTCCGCGGCGTCCACCGCCGCGCCTGCCGTGACCTCCGCCCGCCGGACTGGAGCCGTCCCGGATCGCGAGCGAGAGCGAGAACGCGACCTCCTCGTCCGCGCAGAACACCGAGTGCATGCACGTCCGCTCGAGCCCGTGGTTCGGGAGGACGATGACGTCGCCCGGCCCGAGGACGTACGCGTGCCCCGCGATGGCGAGCAGCGACGTGAATTCGGGGCCCTGGTCCACGACCGGCCCCAGCGCTCCGCTCCCCGGCTTCGCGAGCTCGGCCAGCGCACGTCCACGGTCGCGTGCGAGGTCGAGGAGGTCCTCCACGCCCCCCCCGCCGCCGAAGCGCCCCTCGACGAGCCATGGGAACGTGCCGTCCGCCATGAGCTCCAGGAACTCGGTGACCCGCGCGTGCAGGTCCTCGATCGACAGCGCGATCCACGCGGTCGATCCGGTCAGCTGTGCGTAGAGCACGCCGCGCTGGCTCCCGCGCGCCGGCTCGTCGAACGCGTCGTGGTGGAAGAGCGCGCCGCCGCCCGGCGCGTTCCAGTACGCGATCGCCTGGGTGAAGAGTGGGCGTCCGCCGATCCAGTCGCCTATCAGGCCCGGGATCTCGCTGTCGGCCTGGATCGCCGCGGCCTCGGGGAAGAGCCGCGCCGCGAGCTCGGAGACGAGGCCGTGGCGCGCGCGGTCGCGGCTGGCGTCGTCCTCGACCTCGCGTCCGAACGAAAGGCGCACGCGCACGGACGCGTCGTCCTCGTGCGTGGAGAGGCGCTGGGTCTTGACCCAGAAGTCGTCGACCTCCGACGGGCCGCGCGTCGGTCGGCCGGAGGGTGCCCGCCAGGCGATGCCGGTCGACGCGATGTCGCGCTCGTCCGGGACCGCCGGCGTGCGCGCGCCCGTCGAGCGGAACTCGGGGCCGAGGACGAAGGCGCGCGCCTCGAGCAGCTCGTCCAGGCCGCCTTCCTCGCGGAGCGCGTCGTACCAGGTGTCGGTCGAGCTCGGCCCCAGCGCCGCGTCGAGCGCATCGTCGGGAAGCGCGTCGTGCAGGACGATGGGCCGCGCGTCCTCGAACCGCTGCGCCAGCGTCGCGAGCGGGTCGCGCGGCACGAACGCGAGGGAGTCGTGCAGCTCGGCCCAGTTGCCGTGGAACGCCCCCCTGCGGACGAGCCGCGGCGCCGCGACGCACAGGGACTGGACCTCGTCGATGTAGGCCTGGTCGTCGTCCTCGTCGACCGCCACCACGGGACGCGCGCCGGGACAGCGATCGCGGTCCGGCGCGCCGAGCAGGGAGAAGAGCTGGCCGTTCGGGTCGAGCTCGGGGATCCCCTCGTCCCCCTCGCTCGCGTCGTCGGTCATCCGTCGGTCGCCGGTCGCATCGGCACCCGGTTCGACACCGACAGGCGCTCGACCCCGTCGCGCAGGTTGGAGCGCACCGCCTTCTCGATGACCGACTTGCTGCGCTGCTCGGAGCTGCGCTCCTGGTAGCTGTTGACGGTCTCGTCGGACGTGACGACCTCCTCCCAGAGCGTGCGCGACCCGTCGCCGCTCATGAGGCGCCAGCGCATCCGGAGCGTGCAGTCGGCGTCCAGGCCGACCTCCGGCTCCTCGATCGACTCGAACTCGACGACGAGCACGTTGTCCGCGGCGCCCTCCTCGACGACCTCGTCGAACAGCTCGTGGCGCAGGACGACCTCGCGGACGGCCTCCTCCAGCTCCTCGGCGGGGATCAGCCGGCTGCCGATCATGGCCTGGCGGTCCGAGCCGATGGTGTCGATCCGGACGGAGCCCCCGAACGTCTGCTCGATCTCGACGTCGTCCGGGACCATCACGGACGACGAGACGGAGTAGCAGCCGCTCGCGAACGCGAGGAGCAGTCCGGAGACGAGACCTGTGCGGAGGAGGCGGTGGGGGCGCATGGCGTGACCTCGGGGGTGGATCCGGGGCCGACGTGGCGCCGCCCCCTCGCGGGGGGCATCGGACGTCCGGGGGCGCGGCCGGACCCGATTCCCCGTGATCCGTTCGCTCACCGATAGACTGCGCGCGAGATGGCGCGGGAAGGCGTGGTGACGTGGCGGGTCGGCGGGCTGCGCCAGGAGCTGGAGGAGCCCGACCGCGACGTTCTGGACCGGGCCGCCCGCTCGATCGGGGTCGAGCCCGAGGCCGCCGTGGCGACCGGCTTCGCCCGCCGCTCGGTCGACGCGCGCGGTCGGGGGCGCGACCTGCACTTCATCTGCCAGGTCGACGTCGTCGCACCCCGCTCGCTGAGCGGGAAGAAGCTCGACCGGCTGGTGCGCTCGGGGCGCGTCAAGGAGGCGCCGGCGCACGTCGGGTTCGCGCTCGACGAGTCGATCGGCGTCGGCCCTGCGCCGCACGTCGTCGTCATCGGCGCCGGTCCGGGCGGGCTCTTCGCCGCTCTCGCCGCCGCGGCGTCGGGCGCTTGCGTGACCCTCGTCGAGCGCGGCGCGCCGATCGAGCGGCGCGGGCGCAAGGTCGTCGCGTTCCACCGCGGGAACGAGCCGGACGCCGACACGAATCTCCTGTTCGGCGACGGCGGGGCGGGGACGTACTCGGACGGCAAGCTCTACACGCGCGTCTCGGACGCGCTGGAGCCGGCGGTCCTGGAGGAGCTCGTCGCCGCCGGTGCGCCCGCCGACATCGCGTTCGATGCGCGCGCCCACATCGGCACCGACCGGCTGCACAGGATCCTCCCGCGCCTGCGCGCGCGGCTGGAGGAGCTCGGCGTCACGTTCCGCTACGACCTCCGCGCGACGGGCCTCGACGTCCACGAGACGGCAGCGGGCTCGCAGGTGCGCGCGCTGCGCACCGCCGACGGCGACCTCCCGCTCGACGCGCTCGTGCTGTGCATCGGCCACAGCGCGCGCGACACCTGGGACTGGCTGCGGCGTGACGGCGTGCCCCTGCATCCGAAGGCGTTCCAGGTCGGCGTCCGCATCGAGCATCCCCAGGAGCTCGTGACCCGCGGGCGGTACGGCCCCGACCCGCGCGCGGAGCGGCTAGGGCCCGCGTCCTACAACCTCCAGAGCAAGGGCGAGGTCCCCGCGCACTCGTTCTGCATGTGCCCCGGCGGCCGGATCGTCGCGAGCGTGAGCGAGCCCGGGCGGCTCTGCACGAACGGGATGAGCAACTCGACCCACTCGTCGCGCTGGGCCAACGCGGCGATCGTCACGACGCTCACGCCGGACGACGTCGCCGCGCTCGGACACACCGGCGACCTCGCCGGGGTCGAGCTGCAGCGCGAGCTGGAGGAGCGCTTCTTCGCCGCCGGCGGAGGGAACTACGCGGCGCCGGCCCAGCGGGCGAGCGACTTCCTGGAGGGCAGCGCGTCGTCCGGCGACCTCCGTACGAGCTACGGCTTCGGCGCCGTGCCGGGCCGCATCGACCGGCTCCTGCCGCCGCGGGTCCGTGAGGCGCTCGCGGGGGCGCTGGTGCGCTTCGAGCGGACGATCCCCGGCTTCGCCGGGCCTGAGGGGCTCCTCGTCGGCGTCGAGACCCGCAGCTCGGGGCCCGTCCGGATCCCCAGGGACCGCGCGACGCGCGCCGCCGAGGGGTTCACGAACCTCTTCCCGGCCGGCGAGGGTGCCGGCTACGCGGGGGGGATCATGAGCGCCGCGATCGACGGCGCCCGGTGCGCCCACGAGGCGGTGCGGGCGGCAGCCGCCGTCCGCGGCGTCCCCCGCTGACCGCCCGGCGCCGCGGGATTCGGATACAACATCGCGGATGTCGCAGCACCCCGACGACGACGACCCGGGCCCGTCGCGCTTCCACGGCCGCAAGGTCACGACCAACCGGCTCAAGGAGATGAAGCGCGCGGGCGTCCCGATCGCAGCGCTCACCGCCTACGACGTGACGATGGCCCAGCTGCTCGACGCCGCGGGCGTCGACCTGATCCTCGTCGGCGACTCCGTGTCGACGGTGATGCAGGGACTGGAGACGACGGTCACCGTGACGATGGAGGACATGCTCTATCACACGACGCTCGTCCGGCGCGGCGTCGACCGCGCGCTCGTGGTCGCGGACCTGCCGTTCATGTCGTACCAGGTGAACTCCGACGAGGCGCTCCGCAACGCGGGCCGCATGGTCAAGGAGGCGGGCGCCGAGGCGGTCAAGCTGGAGGGCGGGCACGTCGTCGCCGACACCGTCCGCCGGATCGTCGGCGCCGGGATCCCGGTCATGGGGCACCTCGGCCTGACGCCGCAGTCGATCCACAAGTTCGGCACCTACCAGGTCCGCGCGACCACCGAGGAGGAGGCGGACGAGCTGCGCCGCGACGCGAAGATCCTCGCGGACGCGGGCGTATTCTCGATCGTGCTGGAGAAGGTGCCCGCGTCGCTCGCCGCACAGGTGACCGAGAGCGTCGACGTGCCGGTCATCGGGATCGGCGCGGGCGGCGGCTGCGACGGCCAGATCCTCGTCAGCCACGACATGCTCGGGATCTGCACGCGCTTCAACCCGCGCTTCGTGCGGCGCTACGCGAGCCTCGCGGGCGACATGCAGAACGCCTTCGAGCGGTACGCCGCCGACGTCCGCTCGCGCGAGTTCCCGAACGAATCCGAGTCGTATTGAGACATCGGAGGGGGCGCTGGCCGACTTCCGGCGCCCGCGCTCATGCGCGCCCGCGGCGTCGGACGATCGCCCCGATGCCATGTCCTCCCACGTCTCCCACGTCGCCACCGCCACGATCAAGGAGCTCTTCGAGCGCGTCGCCAGCGACCTCTCGATGCTCAGC
>JBCDGE010000018.1:0-83523 GCA_038757895.1 Planctomycetota bacterium
CGTCCGCGTCGCGGAGCTTGGCCAGGATCTGGTCGGGCGTGTGGCGTTTGCGGGCCATGAGGGTCTCCATGATGCCCCGGAGGGCGGGTTGGGGACTCTCACAGCACCTGGATCAGTTCCGCGGGGTCAGGTCACGGGAACGAGTCGATGTCGAGCGTGCACTCGTCGAGCCGGTCTCCGTCGTTCATGGCTCGGATCGCGCGGGCCGCCGAGTCGAACACTGCGGTCCGGACCGCAGCCAGGTTCCCCTCGCGAGCGAGGTTGGCCAGCAGACGCGACCGCGTCGGTTGCGAAGCCAACCGGCCATCGTCGCTGTCGAGCATCGAGACGCCCCGCCGATCCGAGGACGCTACGCGCAGCGCGGAATCGTCGATGCGCTCGGAAACGGCGATCGCCGTCGTCCGTTCCGACACCATTGCATAGAGCCATGAGCGCAGGAGCTCGCTCTGGGAGTGTGTGACGCGGCTCGGGTCGCGCGGGTCCGCCACGCTCGCATTCAGCGCGGACGTCACGCCGAGCTTCTCGTCGATCTCGCGGAGCAGAACGACGCCGGCGTGGGACGTCAGCCGATCGCACCGACCCTCGATGCGAAGCGAGCCGTTGAAGTCGGGCTGGAAACGGGTACCTTGGTCTTCACCCATCGGATGTCTCTGTTGAGGCGCACTGTGCGCACGAAAGTGGTTGACAACTCCCGACTCAACAGAGGCTCCGGCGGGATTCACGCGTTGAATACGACGGGCTCACTGGTCCATCGGAAGCTCGATGGGACCCGCAAACTCTGATTCGAAGTCCCCAATCTAACTCACGATGGCATTCAAGAAGGTATCGCGCGCTGACCCGGCCCCCGAGTCTCCACAGGCGCTCCTGCAAGACCTCAAGGGGCGGAAGATCGCCGGACTTCTCGACCAGCAAGGTGAGGTTCTCCGGAACTATATCCGGGCCCTGAAGGAGTACGATGTCGCCATTCAGATGCCGACCGGGAGCGGAAAAACTCTCGTCGGACTGCTGATCGCGGAATGGCGTCGACGTAAGTACGGTGAGAAGGCGGTCTATCTATGCCCAACGAAGCAGCTTGTTTTGCAGGTGGCGAACGCTTCGAAGGACAAGTTTGCTCTCCTGGTGGAGCCCTTCGTTGGTTCCAAGCAGAAATACACCGCCACATCTAAGACCGCGTACCGGCACGGAGATCGGGTCGCGATCACAACCTATGCGTCGCTTTTCAACTCGAACCCGTTCTTCGATGACCCGGACTTCGTGCTTTTGGACGATGCCCATTCTGCGGAGAACTACATCGCTTCGAACTGGTCTTTGGACATTCGACGCAGCGATCACGGCGTGCTGTTCACCGTCATCGTCAATGTGCTCGCAGACGTTCTGAGTGCGGAAGACCTAGCCGCGATCGAGGGCGAATCAGACGATTCATGGAACCAGACGATGGTCCAGAAGATTCCAACGCCGGAGCTGATCGGCCTGCTGCCAAGCCTTCGTGGACTTCTAGATGAGCACTGTGACACTGACGACGAACTCAAGTTCCGCTGGATTCAAATCAAGGATCGTCTCGACGCGTGTCACCTCTACATTTCGCCACGTAGCATCCTGATCCGACCCCTCATCCCCCCGACGTGGGAGCATGGGCCCTTTGCGAACGCGAAGCAACGTGTCTACATGTCGGCGACACTTGGTGCTGGCGGTGACTTGGAGCGTCTCACTGGACGTCCAGACATCCACCGCCTGGACCCGCTTGAAGCTTACGAGAAGCGCGGGGTAGGGCGCCGCTTCTTCATCTTCCCCGAGTCTTCGCTCGAGAAGAATGAGTGCACTTCGCTAGTCACGGATCTAGTGAATCGGGTTCCAAGAGCTCTCTATCTGGTGCCGGATTCCACGCGCGAATCGATCGTGCGCGAGTGGGTCGAAGATGATCTGAAGGCCACGGCGTACGACGGATCTGACCTTGAGCAGGACAAGGGCGGCTTTGTCAACAACGATAACGCCGTGTGTGTCGCAGCGAGCCGGTACGACGGCATCGACCTAGCCCATGATGAGTGCCGCTTGCTCATTGTCGATAGCCTCCCGAGCGCGACGAACCTGCAAGAGCGCTTCTTCGTGCAGAGGATGGCAGCAAATGCCCTGCTATCCGACCGCATCCTCACACGGGTCGTTCAGGCATTCGGTCGTTGTACGCGCGCGGACACGGACTACGCCGCTGTCGTCGTGCTCGGAGAAGACTTCCAGAAGCTGCTCGCATCGCGGACGCAGCGTGAGCAACTGCACCCTGAGCTACAGGCCGAGGTCGAGTTCGGCACGGAGCAGTCGAAAGCAGAGAAGACCGACGGTTTTCTCGAGAATTTTGATGCGTTCTGGGAACACGACGAGGACTGGGATAGGGCGGAGGCCGAGATTCGGCGCGTTCGAGAGGAAACAACACGTGTCGAGCGAGAAGAGTTGACCGATCTCTCGGCGTCTGTTGCGAACGAAATCGAGTTCCAGCAATGGCTGTGGGCTGGAGACTATGCGAGTGCTGTTGGGTGTGCTCGACGGGTGCTCGCCAGTCTGAACGATCCAATGCTTCGCGGGTATCGTGGCCTGTGGAGCTACCTCGCTGGTTCAGCGGCCACGCTTCAGGGGGAAGATGAGCCTGCTGCCAAGACGGCGGCCCGACAGTTCTTCTCACAGGCAGCGGGCGCTGCTCAGGGCGTGCCATGGCTACACCGCCTGTCAAGAGCTGGTGGGCTATCAGGAGCGGAAGTCGAGGTCGACGACACCCAGAAGGTTTCCGTCGTTGTTGAACGCATGCAGGCGCGTATCGAGTCCTTCGGTATGACCAACGATGCGTCGTTCGTGAAAGAGGAGCGGTTCATCCATGACCACCTGAGATACGTCGAGCCACCGGAGGGGGAGAGCGAAGAGGAACGTCAGGCCAGATCGAACCGCTTCGAGGACGCACAATGCCGCCTTGGGAGCTTGCTTGGCTACGTCGTGGGGAACTCCACCAACCAGGGCGCTCCAGATCCCTGGTGGGTCGTCGATGACGAATTGGCGTTCGTGTTCGAGGACAATGTTGGCGCCAAGAGCTCTGGTCAGGTCAGCGCGGCCAAGGCTCGGCAAGTTGCGGGGCACCCGAATTGGTTGCTTGCGGAAGTTGACGGCCTCGCGTTCACAGAGAACGCACACGTACATCCAGTACTGGTCACGCCGTGCAAGCGGGTACATGAAGGAGCGGCCGTGCACCTGAATGCGGTTGCTTATTGGGGCGCCGTCGAGTTCTGCGAATGGGGGAGAGAAGTGATGCGTGTCGTTCGGCAGCTGCGCGACGAAATGGGCAGCATCGATGACTTGGCGTGGCGAGACCGAGCGATTGGGGCCCTGAAGGCGATCGACGCTACCCCGGAGACCATTCTGGCGAAGCTTCAGGCTTCGAGTGCCGCAACCATGCTTACGTGAAGCAGGAAGAACTATGTCATCGCAGTCGCTTCCAGGTCCATCCAAGTGGTTTGCCATCCTTGCCCTTGCTGGGCTTGCCCCTGGGGCGTGAGCGTGTCGCGCCCTTCGGCAGAGCCGTCTTGACCATCTCACGGAGCTCCGCGACATCGTAGCGCTGTGCTGCCTTCACGCGGATCAGTGGGAACGAAGCCTGCAAGCAGGCTTCGTTCAGGAACCTGGCCCAGGCTCGCTTCGCGGTGCCAGAACTGAAAGTTCCACGGCTGGCCGAACTGCGCCGCGACTCTACCGGTCGGCTGCGGGAGGACGGCAGGATCGATCGGCGTCGAGATCGACCCGCTCGATATGACCTGGTTCGCGTGACGACCGATGTTCCCGCCGAGGCAGAGCCGTCGCGTGCTCCCTCCGGGCATGTTCGAGTTGCCCGCCGCCAGGGAGCACAGCGGGTAGCCGAACGTGGTGTCCGGCATGTGGATGAAGTCGGCGCGGTCGGTCGACGTCACCGTCTGGTCCCCGCGGATCCAGATCCAGCTGGAGCTGCGGCCGCCGCCCGGCCCGACCGAGTTGGGGTTCGCGTCGCGGTACTGGATGCCGACAGCGGCGTCGTTGTCGTGGAACGCCGTCGGCGTCTCGACCGTCGCGCCCCGCAGCGAGTCGCCGACGGGGACGACTTCGTTGAGCCAGACGCACGCGATGCTCGGATCGAACTGATCAAGGTCCCCGTCGAAGTCCTCCAGCACGGCGCTGAAGGCGTTGATGCCGTAGAAGACGCCGCCGGTGATGAACGTCGTCGGTTGGACGACGAACGGGCCGTTCCCCGACGTCGGGACGCTCTGCGTCGGCGGCACGATGTGGCGGATCTTCTTCGCAGGCGTCACGTACGCGCAGGGACGGATCGACGTCCCGTTCGACTTCGGCTCCGTCAACGCGAGCGGGCCGGCGGGCTTCAACACGACGGATGCGCCGGAGATCGTGTTCAGGCCGTAGCGTTGGAAGCGGGGTACCATCCCACCATGCCTCGCCTCGTCCGAACGGCCCTCGCCGGGTCGCTGATCCTCGCCCCGACGGCCTGGACCCAGACTCCGTTCGGCGACGCTCGAGACGTCGCGACTGGAATCCCCTGCACGAACTTCCTCGTCGCCGCTGACATGGACGGTGACGGAGACCCGGACATCGTCACTGGAAGCCGGACCGTGCAAGCCGTCCAGTGGTTCGAGAACCTCGGGAACCGGACGTTCGGGCCGCCCCGCACGCTCGCAGGCACGGTCGGCGTGTCCGCGATCCGCGTCGCGGATCTCGACGGGGACAGCGCTCTTGACGTGATCGCGGCCGACCAGGCAGGAGACCGCATCGTCTGGTACCGCAACCTCGGCGGAGGTGCCTTCGATCCGGCGGCGGACGTGTCGACCTCCGTGCCGGGCGCGCGCTGGGTCGAGACGGCGGACGTCGACGGCGACGGAGACCTCGACGTCGTCGCGGTGGCGCGTGCTGGCGACGCCGTGCTGTGGGTGGAGAACCTCGGCGGCGGCGCGTTCGGAGCCGGCGGGACGATCGACGGCAACCTGCCGGCACCGCACTCGGTCGCCGTGGGGGACTTCGACGGCGACGGCGATCCCGACGTGGTCGCAGCGTCGGACGGCGACGACGTCATCGTGTCGTACGAGAACCTCGGCGCAGGGGTCTTCGGGCCGCCCGTGACGCTCGCGTCCCAGTTCCTGCTGGCGCCCGAGGTGGGCGTCGCGGACTACGACGCGGACGGCGTCGTCGACGTGCTCTTCCCCGGGGCCGCCTGTCAGGTCTACGGCTGCCGGGGCAGCGGTTCGGGCACCTTTGCGCCCGCGACGCCGCTCACTCCCGCGCTGCTCTGCGGCGGAGCGATGCCGATCCAGCTCGCGGACCACGACCTCGACGGGAACGCGGACCTGCTCCTCGGAACGTACAGCACGAACGTGGAGTGGTCCGAGGGCGTCAGCGCAGGCATGTTCTCGTACCCGCTGTGGGTGCACTTCGCGACGACGTCGTGCGCGGGAACGAGTCGGCAGGCGTACGACGTCGCCGACCTCGACCTGGACGGAGACCTCGACATCGCGAACTTCAGCGCGCCGTCGACGCTCCTCTGGTACGAGAACACGACGCTGGCGTTCGTCGACTGCAACGGCAACGGCGTCCACGATCCCGTCGAGATCGCGAGCGGCGAGGGGACGGACCTCGACGGCAACGGCGTCCTGGACGAGTGCGAGGAGATCGGCGCGCGCGTCTGCTCGCCCGGGATCGCGAACTCCACCGGCGCGCCCGGCGAGATCCTCGTCCTCGGCTCGGCGTCGGTCGCCGACGACGACGTGCGGCTCGCGGCGCAGTCGCTGCCCGCGCAGTCGACGGCCTACTTCCTGACGTCGCGGACGTCCGGCACGACGTTCCCGGTCACGGGCAGCCAGGGCCGGCTCTGCGTCTCCGGGTCGATCGGCCGGTACGTCGGGCCCGGTCAGGTGCTCGTGACCGATAGCGCGGGGACCGCGGTGCTCCCGATCGACCTCGGAGCGCTCCCGACGCCCACGGGGCCCGTGGCCGCCCTTCCCGGCGCGACCTGGACCTTCACGCTCTGGCACAGGGACCTGAACCCGACCGCGACGTCGAACTTCACGGACGCGGTCGCTGTGACGTTCCTCTGATCTCGATCTCTCGACGTCGACCGGACTTCTCGCGGTTCACGTTGACGCCGCCTCGCGTCACGGCATTCCCTGGGTGCCATGAGCGAGGCCCATCCCGAGATCTCCCTGACCGATGTCGCCTGGCTGACGGCGCTCGCCCGCACTCTCACGCGGGACGACGCCGAGGCCGACGACCTCGTGCAGGAGACCTGGGTGGCGGCTCGCACCTCTCCTCCGTCCGGCGGGGGCGTCAACCGGCCCTGGCTGGCGACGGTCCTGCGGCGGTTCCACCTGCAGGCGCTCCGCTCGGGGCGTCGGCGCGCCCGTCGTGCAGAGGTCGCGGCGCGGCCCGAGGCTCTTCCCGACACGGCCGAGCTGGTCGAGCGGGCGGAGCTGCAGCGGACGCTGGCCGACTGCCTCCTCTCGCTCGACGATCCCTTCCGCACGACGCTGATGCTCGTCGCGTTCGAGGGCGTCACGACCGCGGAGATCGCGGAGCGCGACGGGGTCTCGGCCGGGACGGTGCGCCATCGCGTGCGCAGGGCGCGCGAGATGATGCGCGAGAGGCTCGTGGCAATCGACGGGGAGGACTGGAGCAAGTGGAACGCCGCGCTCCTGCCCTTCGCCCGTCTTCCCCTTCCCGGCGAGAGCGGCGCGTTGGGCGCCGTCGTCTCGTCCAAGGCCGTTGCCACGAGCGCCAAGGTCGGCGCCGCCGTCATGACGCTCAAGATCCTCGTCACCACCTCCGTGGTCGCCGCCGCGCTGACCGCGCTCTCCCTGTTCGGCGGGGATCCCGTCGACGACGTGCCGTACGTCCAGCCGCGCGTCGCGCAGGCTCCCGACGAGGACCTCACATCGCTCGAGGAGGTGGGCCCTCTGCGGTCCCGGTCGAGCGCTGCCGAATCCGCCGCGTCGGAGGTCGAGGGCGAGACGGTGTCCGAGTCCGCGAGCGAGAAGGAGGAGGACCAGGACGAGCCCGCCGCGCCCGTGGCGCCGCGCCCGGCCGAGCCTGAGACCGCGACGCTGGAGATCCGCATCCTCTCCAAGCAGCCCGGCTGGTTCGCGTCCCTCGCGGCCGACACGCCGGCCTTCGTCGACCGCAACGGTCCGAGCTGGACCGTCGGTCGGCTCGAGGCCGGCTTCCAGATGAAGACGTCGGGCGGCGACGGACCGGGACGGACCTGCGCTCTCAACCAGAACAGCGGCGTCTATCGCTTCACGAATGTGCGGCCCGGGATCCCGCTGCGCGCGATCGCGATCGACGGCTTCTTCCTGCCCGGGGACGAGGTCGCGGTCCCGCCGCTCCTTGCGGGGGAGGAACGCGTGGTCGAGGTCATCGTCACGACGCCTCTGCGGACCTTCGGCGGCCGCGTCCTCGCGCCGAACGGCGAGCCTGTCGGCGGGGCGTCCGTGCTGATCTCGCGCCCGGGGGACGAGGAGTGGAGCGGCGACACCACCACCCCGGACGGACGCTTCGCGCTGAAGCGCATCAGCGCGGAGGAGCTCGTCCTCGCGATCAAGGCCGACGGATTCGCGCCGCTCGTCGAGCCGGCCCATCGGGTGATGGACGCGCCCGTGGAGTTCGTCCTGGACCGCGGTCGATCCGTGCGCCTCGAGGTCCGGAACGCCGAGCGGCAGCCCGTTTCGAACGCCGCGGTGGTCGGCCGACTGCCCGGCGCCCCGCTCTTCTCCAACGACTACGGCGCGACGGACGAGCGAGGGATCCTCGCACTCGAGTCCATGCCCGCGTTCGACTTCCCGCTGGAGGTGACCCTCGGCGGCAGGGCGTTCCGAGACGTCCTTCCCGCCGCCGAGGTCGACCACGTCGTCGAGCTTCCGGCGTGGCGATCCTGTCGCGTCCGCGTCGTCGGTCCGCGGCCGGACGGAGTCGGGACGCTTCGCGTCTCGCTCAGGCCGGTCGCTCCGGCGGAGGGCAAGGGGCTGAAGCGCGAGCTGGTCCCCGGAACGACCGACGTCGTCTTCGACCGGGTCTTCCCCGGGACGTACCGCGCGGCCCTCGAGCGCGTCCGTGGCCGCAGGGTCGTCTGGTCCGGCTCGCCCGTCGACGTCCACGTGACCGAGGGGGGAACCGACGAGGCCACGGTCGAGCTACGCGATCTGTGACACGATCGTCGGGTCGGTGATCTTCGCGTCCTCGGCGAGCAGGAATGCCTTGCTGAGGATGATCGACAGCGTCCGGTCGCCCTCGAACGGCAGATGGACCTTCGCTGCCGGGCCACTGACCGCGCCGCGGCCCGGCACGATGCACAGGTACTGGTCGTTCGGATCCATGAGGATGTTGCCCGACCCGAGGTGGACCCTGTACGTGCGGCGGTCGCCGCGCACGACGAGGAACCGATCCTGGAACGAGCATCGGTCGGCGATCTTGAGCCGCGGGACGAGGCGCTGGAGCTGCTCCTTGCGCGTCTTCGCCGTGCCCGAGAGCTCTCCGAACGAGTAGCCCTGCCAGTAGCCCTGCCGCGTCGCGTCGCCGCCGCCGTCCTGCCACGTCGGATCGTTGCCGACGCTGGCCACTCCGACGAAGAGATCGATGTCGCGCATGACCTCGCTCAACACGAGCGGGTCGATCCGGTCGAGCGGGATCGGCTCTGCGCCCGGCGCTCCGTGCGTGGTGCTGTACCCGCCCCCCGAGGCGTGGGCGATGTGCCGAGCCGCGTCGAGGTCGTAGAAGCGGACCTGATCGGTCGCGAGGTAGAGATAGGTCCCCGACTCCGTCGTGTCCCGGCCGTACTCGTCCCCAAGGCCTTCGACCCAGAACTCCGCGCGCAGGTTCCACTCGGGCAGGTCGAGGGTCGCAGGCGGATAGTCGTCGTCGACCATGAGCCGCAGCGAGTTGCTCCACCCTCGCACCGCGCACAGCGCGTTGAACTGGTGCTGCTTCAGGATGTGCGCGGCGTATCGGTTCGAGTAGACGCCCGTCGTCCGCTCGGCGTCCGTCAGGACGTAGACCTCGCGGTGCGCTTGCTTGAACGGCTGGGCGATTCCGCGCTCCTCGAAGAAGGTACGCCACCCCTGCGTCTCGTCCTCTGGCCGCCCGATCGGGTGCCAGAGCGACACGTGGTCCGCCGCTTCGTCGACTTCGACCGGTGCGCCCTCGCTGTCGACGAGCGCGCCGTTGGCCCAGCACGCCGTGCGACGGCGGCCTCCGTCCGGGTCGGTCAGCGTCCAGATCAGGCGCCGCGCCAGCGTCCCGACGAGCACGTGGTCGAGGTACCGCTCGCGCCACGCCGTGACGGGCCAGGACGCCTGACCCAGGTGCAGCTTGTCGATCCGGTCCCGCTGGGACGGGAGCAGCTTCGCGACGTCCTTCGCCGTCGCCTTCAGGTCCTTCAGCTCGTCGGCGTGCGCCTCCTTGACCGACTTGGGCACCGACTTCTGCGCCTTGCCGGCCGGCGTGCGCCATCCGATCGACGCCGACCCGGTGCCGGTCACCCGCAGCTCCGCGGTGAACCCGCCCAGGGTGACGTCGTGCGCGCCGACGTCGCTCAACCCGAAGGTCGGAACCGCCAGCTCCTCGACCTCCGTCTCGGAGACGCCGAGCCGCTCGGCCGTCGCGGCCATCGCCTTGTCGATCTGCTTCTGGACCGCCTTGTTGCGTATGCGCGACCGAAGGATCGCGAGCTGCGCGATCGCCAGCGCGTGGTCGGTGTTGCCCAGCGCCCAGATCGCCGCGTTGGTGACCTTCGACGACCGCGGTCCGACGCCGGGGATCTTGCGCTGGCCCGCGAGCCCGATGGCTGCGACCCCGCGGATCATCTCCTCGCTCGCCAGGTCCGGCGTCATCCACAGGAGGCCCTTCAAGAGGTCCCCGTTGCCCTCGGGAACGGCCCACTCCGCGCCCGGGTACGCGTTGCCGGGATCCCCGGGCTCGTCGAAGGCCGCGAACCAGACCAGGAGCGAGCTCTCGACCAGGTCCCGCGGGATCGGTTCCAGCAGCTTCCGGGCCGCTCCACGCCATTTCGCGTTCGGCTTCCCACCGGTGGCCTTGCCCGCGTGGACGACGAGGTTCGTGAGGGCCTCGTCGTGCGGTGGACGGAGCTGCTCCAGGTCGTCGACCATTCGCGCCACGCAGCGCTGGGACGTGTCGAGATCTCGGAGCGGCGACTCGTGGACCTCCTCTCCCAGGAGCTTCGCGATACGCACGTCATTGTCGTGCTTCTTCGGATCGAACGAGCGCGCGACCGCATCGCGGAACTCGACGATGGCGTCGCGAAGCCGCGCCGAGCACTCCGACGCCTTCAGGTACCGCTCCAGCGTCGCGATGTAGTGCGCGAACGGCGCCACCTGATGGCTCCAGCCGAGGATCTCGACGATCTCCTCTTCGTCGAGCGGGAGCTTGCGCTTCATGAGGTCCTGGAACGACCCCTGGACGTGCCACGAGTGCGACCCGTCCTGGAGGATCCGCCCCAGGCGCAGGAGGGCCTCGGCCTGCGTCTGTCGTGACGCATTGAGCAGTTCCTCGGCCGCGTCGCGGGCGAGGACGCCGCGGCGGCCGTCGGCCTTCTTCGCGATCGTTGCGACCAGCTCCTCGGCGTCCCGCGCCGAATCCCCCGGCGTAGAGTCTCCCGGCGCAGAGTCTCCCGGCGACATGGCGTCAGCCCCCGACGAGCGGCGTCAGTTTGAGGAACGTCACCTCGGTTCCGGTGCGGACGTGCAGGGTCTGGTCGAGCGTCTCCGCCTGTCGGTCGTCCACGAGGACGAGGATCTGGTTCTGCTCGAAGGCAGCGACCGCGAGCTCGAACTGCGGCTCCCAGTCGATCATCCGCGGATTCCGCAGCCGATAGCCTTCGAGGGTCGCCTCCGCGTCGCTCGGCTGCACGAGCCCGCGGAACACGGTCGCGGACGCCTCGCGCGCGTTGTGGTCCTTGACCTCCTGGTACACGCGCTCGCGGATGAGCGCGCGCACGGTGATCTCGTCCGTCGGAAAGGTCAGCGCGAGGGCTTCGTCCCGCGCTCCGCCGGTCGTTTCGTCGTAGACGGTGAGGGTGTGCGGCATGGTCGGTCAACGTACGCGAGCGACCGCGGACTGCCCAGGCGCGCCGAGGTCGATCGAGCGAGCGACCTCGGAATTCCACTCGACGACTCAGGCGCTCTGCCTTAGGGTCAGGCGCAGTGCCTGAGTCTGTCGGGCATCGACCCCCCATGCCGAAGCCGCGACCCGACGTCACCGAGACCGAGCTCGCCATCCTCGAAGTCCTCTGGGACGAGGAGCCGGCGACGATCCGGACCCTCACCGATCGCCTCTATCCCGACGGGACGGCGTCGCAGTACGCCACCGTGCAGAGCCTCCTGGAGCGGCTCGAGGGGAAGGGCTACGTCAGCCGTCAGCGGAGCCGCGTGCCGCACCGATTCCGGACGAAGGTCGACCGGCGCGCGCTGATCGGCAAGCGCCTGCGCGACGTCGCCGACTCGCTGTGCGCGGGGTCGATGAGCACGCTGCTCACGTCGCTCCTGGAGGAGCAGGACTACAGCGGCGCTGACGTCGACGCGCTCCGCGAGCTCGTCGCGAATCTGGAGCGTCAGCGGAAGGCCGGCGGGAGAGGCGGCGGGAAGGGGAAGGCGTGATGGGCTCCTACTTCGTACTTCACTTCGGCCTCGTCGCCGGGCTCGTCCTTCTCGCGATGGTCCTCGGGCGCTCGGAGCGCACCCGCGATCTCGCCCATGTGGCCTGGGTGCTCGTGTTCGTGAAGCTGCTCGTGCCGGCCTTCCTCGAGGTCCCGGTGCTCGCGCCGGAGCCCGTCGAATTCGCTGCGATCGAGGCGCCGTTGCTCGAAGCCGCGCCGCCGACGAAAGGCGCCGTCGTGGATTCGATCGAGCTCGGTGCCGCGGACCTCGCGCTCGCCCTGGAGCCCGTTCCCGCCGCACCGGCGGCGTGGAGTCCGCTCGCTCTGCTCCTTGCCGTCTGGGCCGTGGGCGCGCTCGTGTGTGCGGCACGGATCGTGGTCACCATGCTGCGCTTCCGCAGGCTCCTGCGTGGCGCGCGCACGCCTTCGCCCTCGCTGTCCGCGATCTCCGAGCAGGCCGCCGCGACGCTCGGACTGGCGTGCGCGCCGCGGCTCTGCGTCGTCGACGCGCGCGTGTCACCGGCGCTCTGGCCGTCGATTCCCGCGACCGTCGTCGTGCCCGACGGACTGGAGGCCCGCCTCTCGGACGAGGAGATGCGGCTCGTCCTCCTGCACGAGATGGCGCACTACGCGCGCAGGGACCACTGGGTCCGCCTGCTCGAGGCGGCCGTGCAGGTCGCGTACTGGTGGCTGCCCCCCGTCGGCTGGTTGCGTAGCCGCCTTCGTGCGTCCGAGGAGGCGTGCTGCGACGCGCAGGTGCTGCGCGTCGCCGGCGACGGCTCCGCCTACGCCGGCGCGCTCATTCGAGCGGTGGAGTTCCTCCGCACGGACCCGCGCCGCCCCTCGCCCCTCGCCGGCAGCGTCCTGTCCGCCGGTGCCGTCGCAGGCCAATCCCTGTCCGACAGGATCACCACGATCATGCTCGACCGACCCCGCCGCCCCCTTCGCGCGCACTGGCGCGCGCTCTTCGCGCTCGGACTCCTCGGCGTCCTGCCTCTGCTGCCCGCCCCGGCAAAGGCTGCCACGCCCGATCCAGTCACCGCGTCGTACCAGCCACCCGCCGCGCCCGAGGTGGAGGCGACGCAGTCGGGCGACGAGCCGAAGCAGAGCGCCGCCGAGCGCAGGGTGATGCGCAAAGCCATCGCGCTGTTGGAAGCGGGGGACCGCGCGGCCGCCGCGAAGCTCCTCGAGGGCGTGCGCGGACGGGACGCGACCGCTGCGTTCGACCTCCTCGCCGGCAAACTCGCGCTGGAGGCGGGTGAGCTCGTGGCCGCTGATCGAGACCTCACGATCGCGGTACAGAAACACCCGACTTACGAGCAGGCCTGGCGCACGCTAGGCGTCGCGCGTTTGCAGCTCGAACGCTTCGTCGCTGCCGCGCACGCCTTCGAGCAGTCGATCCGTCTCGGCCGGGACGACGCGGCGACCTACGGGCTCTACGGCGCGGCGCTGATCGGTTCCGGTGATCTCCGGCGCGCCGAGTCAGCGTATTGGCTCGCATCGTTGCTCGAGCCCGAGGAGCGGCAGTGGAGGCTCGGGCTGCTCCGCGCGCTGACCGAGCAGGAGCACAACGCCGATGCGCTCACTCTGATCGGGCAGATGCTTGCGGTGCGGCAGCACGACGTCGAGCTGCTGCGCCTGAAGGCCAACGCACACATCGCGCTCGGGCAGCACGAGGCGGCGGCCGACGCGCTCACTCGCCTCGAGGCCCACGGCAACGCGACGACCACGACGCGACTCCTGCGCGCGGAGCTGGAGCTGAAGACCGGCCGCTACGCGCAGGCGGCTGCGACGTACGTCGCCGCGCTGGAGGCCGATCCGAAGGGGGCGCGGGACGGCGCCTGGAAGGCGGCTCGGTTCCTCCGATCGAACGGGGCCGACCAGGAGGCGTCGCTGCTGTACGCGCTCCTGGAGGCGAACGAGGACCCCAAGGACCTGCAGCTCGTCTTCCGGGTGAGCAAGCAGGGCAACGTCTCCTTCGGTTCCCGCACGGTCGGGGTGGAGGGCGTCGCATCGCTCGTGCGCAGGCGCCTCGCGATGGGGGAGACCGTCGCGTTCGTCCAGGCGGGCACCGGGGCTCCGACCGAGGTCGTGCAGCGCGTCGTCGGCGAGGCTCTCCGGGCCGGCGCCGGCGAGGTGTCGGTGGTCGCCGGCGACTCGAGAGTCGTCGACGTCGGCGGTGGTGTCTCCTTGCCCGCCGGACGGCGAGCGCTGGAGCTTCTTCGGCAGAGGACCGACGCCCCCCAGGCATCGGACGTGAGCGAGCCCAAGCCGATCTCAAGGCAATCCCCGAAGCTCACCGCCGCGCTGCTCGCGAAGGGGCCGGGGGAGGTCGAGGTCCTGCTCGTGATCGACGAGAAGGGCGACGTGATCGAGGCGCGCGCGAAGTCGTCCAGCGACCCCGTGTTCGAAGCCCCGGCGCTCGAGGCGGTGCGTCGCTGGAAGTTCGCGCCCGCGCGACTCGACGGCAAGCCCGTCCGAGCCCGATTCCGTCAGACCCTGAAGTTCCCAGGCACGAAGGAGCCCTTCCGGCTCCCGCCGAAGTGGCTGGAGAAGAAGGACGTCGAATCAGCTCAGCTGCAGACCGACGACGCGAATCAGACGTTCGCCTTCACACTCACGCTGCGGTAGAGCGCTACGCGAGGTACCGCTCCCGGATCACACCCGCGTGGTGCGCCGCGTGGCCGTGCACGATGTACATCACGCCGCGCACGGAGACCTCGGTGCCCGACGCGCGGCCGCGGATCGACAGCGCGTCGTCGCCGAGCGTCTCGAACAGCTCGACGTTCGCGCGCCGCAGGTGGTCGAACTCGCGCGCGATCGACTCCAGGCCGCGCTCGGTCGCGCCGGAGGCGGGGACCATCACGTCCTGGTCGACGCCGGGCTGCTCGACGTCGGCCATCCCTCGCGTGAAGCACATGATCCGGTAGGAGAACGCGCGCTCGGTGTCGACGACGTGGCCGAGGACCTCCTCGATCGACCACTTGCCCTCCTCGTAGCGGTGTCCGCGGCGCCCGTCCGGGATCGACGCGACGAGCGCGAGGGTTTCCTCCCGCTGAGCGCGCAGGTGCTCGACGACGTCGCCGTCGGGGACCTTGGCGATGTACGGCGTGTAGTACTCGTGGAACTCGTCCGCGGCGGGACGGAGCGGGCTTCGGTGCGTCATGGGGCTCACCATGGTGCCCGCGCCGGCTAGCGCACGTCGACCTTTCGTCGCTCGCCGGCCTCGAGCGTGACCGCGAAGATCCTCTCGAAGTCCATCTTGGGGCCGGAGCGGTAGCTCCCGTCGGGGAGCTCCTCGTCCACGCTCGGCGCGTCGGAGGCGAACGCACTCACCGAGAGGGTCAACGGGCCTCCCCCGAGGCCATCGAGCAACAGCGTGCCGTCGTCCAACGTCATGAACGGGGTCTGCGGCGGCTGGAGCTTGCCGTCCTCGACGTCGACCCTCATCCGGTCGGGTACGAGCTTGTCGGGACGCCTCATCTCGAGCATCAGCGTGCCGCTGTCGGGGAGGGGCAGGTCCTCCACGCCCTCGAGCGCCAGCTGCGCGAAGCGGAACGACACCGTCTCGACGACCGGTTGGCCGGCCGTGACGTCGATCCGGGCGGTCGGGTGCTCGACCTGGCCGCCCTGCGGGATACGGATGAGGACGCGGCAGAGACCGAGGGGCCTGCCGGCGCCGTTCGCGACGCCGTCCTCGTTCGCCTCGTCCAGTCGGATGCGGGTCTCGTTCCTGCGCTCGAACTCGACGGCCTCGGGCGCATCGACCGCGCGGAGCTCCACGCGGACATTCTTCGCCGGGAGCGCGCCGAGGTCGAGCGTCAGCTGGATGGGGACGAGCACCAGGCCCGTCGCGTCGAGCGTGACCTCGATCGTCTCACCCGACGCCACCTCGACCGTCTCGGCCGCTCCGTACTCCAACACGCCGGGACGGCCCTCCTGCACGACCGTGTGCGCGCCGACCGCCACGTCCTCGAAGCGGAAGCGGCCGGAGGCGTCGGTCGTCGCGACCAGGCCGTCCTCCCACGCGCCGCGGCGGACCGTCAGCCCGCTCGCGTCGACGCTCGCAGGGACGAGGACGACGCCGGCAATCGTCCCGCCCGGGACGATCGCGATCTCTCCGACGTCGGTGTCCTGTCCGGGGAGGCACTCGAGGTTCGAGAGCACCACGGGAGCGCCTTGGGGAGCCCGCACGGTCAGCCGGTACTGGGACCCGGACAGTCCCGCGAGCAAGAAGCGTCCGTCGGCGTCGGTCGTCGTGCGCTGCATCGTGTTCTCGTCGACCCGCGACCGCCGGCTCACGACGACGTCGACGTCCGCTCCGGGCAGCGCGGCACCCCCCTTCGTCACGCGACCGAGCAGGCGCCCGCCGCTGCGCAGCCGCACCGTCTGCAGCGCCTCGCCCTCGACGTCGTGCTCGACGTCCCCCGTCGCGAGCAGGTAGCCCTCGGCGTGGACCACGTAGAGGTCCTCGCCGACGCGGGCGTTCAGCCTGCGCGTTCCGCCCGGCCGGTCCTTCGGCCGAGGCCGCCGGCGCTCGGTGTAGACGCGCCGCTTCGCCTTCGACCCGTTGTCCTCCAGGATCCCGATGCCGAAGCGTTCGATCGGCTCACCGGTCGCCGCGTCGACCACGAGGAACGTGGTCTTCTCCGACGGCGTCATCACGATCTCGATGTCGGAGCGCCCGGGCTCGTACAGCGTGGAGCCGTCGTTCGCGTCGCCCCACTTCACGAAGTCGGGATGTGTGGCCTCGAGCGTGTAGGGCTCGAGCTGCGGGAGCGGGACCGAGAACGTCCCGTCCGCCTTCGACCGACTCCCCGCGCCGCTTCCCGAGCTGTCCGGCCAGCCCGTCAGGCGCGCGTTCTCGATCGGTCGACCGTCCGGGTCGACGACCCGGCCGGACAGCGTCGGCGCGCGCTCCAGGGCGAAGTCGATCGGCCCGCTGTCCTGTCCCGCGTCGACCGTCACGGGCTCGAAGAACTGATCGACCCAGCCCTCTCGCTCGGCGTCGACGCCGTACGTGCCGACGGGAGCGTGCCCGAGCACGTACCGACCGTCGGATCCGGTCGTGGCGTAGCGCCCGAGCGTCGTGCCCTTCGTCTGTCCGATCCCGATCCGGACGCCCTCCATCGGCGCGCCGTCCGCGTCCGTGACCTGCCCGTGGATCGCGCCCGTGACGCCGAGGACGATCGTCCCGAGGTCGTGCTCGCCTGCGCGCAGCGTCGGCCTCTGCTGCCCGCGGGTGCCGCCGAACCGAAGCGTGTAGTTGTCGTGGTGTCGGTCGGCGGCGACGTACAGCGACTGGCGCTCGCCCGACGGCTCGGGCACGTCGAGCCGGAACGAACCGTCGCTCTCCGTCCGAACCTCGAAGCCGACCATCGAGGTCCACCGCGTCTGGCCGAAGCGAGCGAGCGTTCGACCTGTGCCCTCGCCGTCCCACTCCTGGTACTGCGCGAGCTGGACCAGGGCGCCCGCGATGGGTCGCTGGTCGGCGTCGACGACGACGCCGAAGACCGAGCACGCGGGCTCGTCGGCGTCGGCCGTCGACGTGGCCTCGGGCGCCGCGGCCGCCTCGTCACCGGTGACCTCCGTGCGCTCCGCCGTCTCCGCCGCTTCGACGAGCGGCACGATCGCCTCGGTCGAAGCAGCCTCCTCCTGCACGACCCGCGCGTCGACGTCGACGACGGTGCCTGGGGCCGGGCTCCGGTCGAGGAGGAGGAAGGCGAGCAGCGTGAGGGCGAGGACGGCAGCGAGGGCGACGAGCGAGCGCATGCCGCACTCTAGCCGTTCGCCCCCTACCGGCTACGGAACGGCGCCGCCGGCAATCCCGCGTCGCCCATCAGCGTCGCCTCCGCCGCGTCGTCCCACAGGTAGCGCGCGCGCGTCGGCGCGGAGACGCCGTCCGCGCGCAGCAGTACGCTCTCGCCGTCGTCTGCGATGGTCGCGGTCGCCGGGACGTAGTCGCCTGTCGCCGCCGCGATCTCGAAGTGGGCGAGCCCGTCGCCGCGCACCGCGAGGCCGCCCCCGACGTGGTCGAAGCGCACGCGCAGGGCTTCGCCCTCGCGCTCGGCGCTCTTGAACGTCGGCCCCTCCGCAACCACGTCCGGCATCCCGTACAGGTCGCGGAACGCGAGCCGTGCCAGCCGGTCGCCGACGTCCCACTTGTTCACCGGGTGGATGTCGCGCGGGTTGCCGATGTCCGCCGTCAGCGCCATGCCCGTCGCCGGTAGGCCCGTCACGACGTCGGCCTGGGCCTCGCGCACGATCGCCGTCTTGCCGCCCACGTCGCTGCGGCCGTACTCGTACGGCGCGAGCTGGACGAAGTAGAACGGAAGCCCGAGGTCCTCCCAGCGCGATCGCCAGTCGACGATCATCGCGGGGAAGAGCGCGCGGTACTCCTCCGCGCGGCTGCGGTTCGATTCGCCCTGGTACCAGATCACGCCGCGCACGCTGTAGGGGACGAGCGGCGCGATCATCCCGTTGAAGAGGCCCGCGGGCGTGCGGTGGTCGACGGCGACGGGCATCGGGAGCGGCGGCAGCGACGAGGCGCTCGACCCCTTGCGCACGCGCCACTCGCCCGAGAGGTCGATCATCGCGTCATCGCACGTCGCGCGGAGCCCCGCCGAGCCGTCGCCGCCGAAGCCGCCCGGCCCGCCGGTGTCGACGACGCGGATCGCGATCGTCGTCGGGCCCGCAATCACGTTCGCGCCGGGGACGACGTAGCGGCGCGGCTTGCTCCACCCGCCCGGCTCGACGGTCGTCCCGACGCTCGCCCCGTTCCAGAACGTCTCGTCCGCGTCGTCGATCGGCGGCATCGCGAGCTCGACGTCCTTGCCGGCCCACTCCGCCGGCACGTCGATCGTGCGGCGGAACCAGACGACGCCATCGTGCGGGCCGACGGGGCCCTCCTCGAACGACGCGGGCTGCACGTGCACGTCCCAGCCGGCGTCGTCGAACGCCTCCGCCGAGAAGCGGCGCGTCCACCACGCCTTGTCGTCCACCGCGGACCAGAACGCGCGCACGCGCTCCGCCTGCTCGGACGGGTCGGCGCTGCGGACGCGTTCGAGGGAGCGCGCGTGGTCGGGGAACTGCGAGACCGTCTCGGTGCCCGTCCAGGCCTGCGCGGTCGTCCCGCCCCACGACGACACGACGAGCCCGATCGGCACCTGCAGCTCGTCCCGCAGCCGGCAGCCGAAGTAGTACGCCACCGCGCTGCACGAGAGAGCGGCCTCGCCCTCGGCCGCAGCCCAGCGGGCGGTCACGTCGTCGGCGGGCGTGCCGGCGAAGGTCCTGGGTACGTCGAAGAACCGGATCGACGGGCGGGCGAGCGACGTCGTCGCCTCGGGGAGCGTCCCCGCCTCGCGCGCGGCTTCGATCGTCTTGTAGAGCTCCCACTCCATGTTCGACTGGCCGGAGCACAGCCACACCTCGCCGATGAGGATGTCCTCGACGGTCAGCGTCTCCGCGCCCTCGGTGACGGTGATCTGGTGCGGACCGCCCGCGGCTGGCGTCGCGACCCGCGCCATCCAGCGGCCGTCCTCGCCCGCGGTCGCGCGCACGGGCGCGTCCAGCCACGACGGGAGCACGAGCACCGTCGCGCCGGCGTCGGCCCAGCCCCAGAGCGGCACCTCGGCCTCCCTCTGCAGGACCATCCCGTCGGACACCACCGACGGCAGGCGCAGCTCGGCCCGCGCGAGCGGAGCGAGGCTGGAGAGGGCGAACGGGAGGAGCGCCAGGAGGCGCGCAGTGGAGAGGAGCTGTCCGCGCATAGAAGGGAATCGCGCCGGAGGGGAGATCGGCGCGCGCCCCAATCTACGGGCTCGTCAAGTCTTCGGGCGCCTACTGGCGCGGGGGCGACGCGGAGGGGAAACGGAGCCGGACGGCGAACGCACCCGGCGCGTCGGTCCGCTCGACGATCGCGAGGCCGCCGCCCATGCGCTCCATCCAGCGCCGAGCCCGGTACAGGCCGAGGCCCGCGCGGACGCTGGACGTCGAGCCCTTGACGAGTGGTTCGGGCAGCCGGTCGGGCGCCGCGACGTCCCAGGGCCCCCCGTCGTCCACGACGTCCACCTCCGTCGCGCCTCCGCCGACGCGGCCCTCGAGGACGCGCAGCCCGCGGGCGTCGTCCTGCGCCGCCTCGCCGTGCTGCGCCGCGTTCCGGGCGAGAGCCTCGAAGACGTGTCCCAGTCCGGTCTCGCACGCGCGCACGGGAACGGGCTGCTCGGGGCCGGCGATCTCGCGCCGCGCGAGCCAGGCGGCGAGGTCGATCGGCTCGGCCGCGACGTCCGTGAGCTCGTCCTCGGCGACGTTCCGGGCGCCCTCGACGAGCGCGCCCAGCGCCTCCGCGCTCGATCGCAGGCTCCGGACGTGAGCCTCCAGCGCGTCCCGGTCGATGTCGTCCAGCGAGGTCTCCATCGCCGCGAGCCGGAACGACTGGTTCGTCAGCCACGACGAGGCGTCGTGGGCGAGCTTCGACACCAGCCGCGCGGCGTCGGAGGTCTCCTTCGCAGGGGCGGAGGTCTCCTTCGCAGGGGCGGGGGTCTCCTTCGCCGCGGTGATCGGCTCCGTGTGCGATTCTGGGGGCGATCCCGCCGACGCCGCGGCCACCTCGAAGCAGGCCGCGAGCCGCTCGGCCGTGATCGTCGACTTGACCAGGAACGCCGTCGCGCCGTGGGCGCGTGCCGTCTCGGCGATTCCCGGTGCGTCGAGCGAGCTCATCGCCACGACGACCGCGCCGCGCTCGACCACCTCGGGGATGCGCTCCAGGGTCTCCTCCAGCTCGCTGTCGGGCAGCGTCAGGTCCAGCAGGACGAAGTCGGTGGGCGTGGCGCGCAGGTGCTCCAGCGCGTCCTCGAGCCGCGGCCGGACGGTGACGTCGAAACCGCCTCCCGCGATCTTCCCGAGGTGGAAGTCGACGATCTCGACGTGGATCGGATCGTCCTCGACCAGGAGGAGGGATCCGCGCTGTCGTTCGTGTGCCCCCATGTCCCGGTGTTCCGCCGCTCGCGAGGGCCGAGACTACCCAAGTCCCACCGACCTCAGGATCGGGACTCCCCCCTGTCCGACTCGCAACGTTCCTCAGGTCGAATCGGCGGTGCTCCCGCCCTCGGCTCGGGGTCCCCACGCGCGATTCCGGGGGCCCCTGTCGAGGATCGTCGACGAGCGTCCTATTCCAGAAGCGCCGCCCAGGAAACCTCCCGGTCCCGACGGGCCGGGCGACCGAGGCGTTACCCTCTGCCCAAGCTCGACCGAGCGGACGAGATCGGCTCGGCGGATCGGACGAACGCGACTCCCCTCGACACCCACATGTGCGGATTCATCGGCATCTTCGGCCCGGACGGGGTCGACGTTGCGCCCGAGATCTACGAAGGGCTTCTGGCGGTCCAGCACCGCGGCCAGGACGCAGCCGGGATCACGACCTTCACGGACAGGTTCAACGTGAAGAAGGGCTTCGGGCTCGTCGTCGAGGTCTTCGACGAGGCCAACATGTCCCGCCTGCAGGGGAACCTCGGCGTCGGTCACGTCCGCTACCCCACGGTCGGCGCGAACCGGAACGAGGACGCGCAGCCGTTCCACCACACGTTCCCGATCGGGACCGCGATGGTCCACAACGGCAACGTGACGAACTACGTCGAGCTGTCGAACTCGCGCTTCCGATCGAAGATGACGCGGCTCAACTCGACCTGCGACCTGGAGGTGCTGCTGTACGTCTTCCAGCAGGAGCTCGCCGACCGCTACACGGCCAACGGCGGTTCGATCGGCCCCGACGACGTCTTCCAGGCGGTCCGCCGCGTCTACGAAGAGGTCAAGGGCGCCTACTCGGTCTGCGCGACGGTCGCGGACGTCGGGATGGTCGCATTCCGCGATCCGTTCGGGATCAAGCCGGCGGTGTTCGGCCAGAAGATCGACGACCGCGGCGTCTGGTTCGCGTGCGCGTCCGAGAGCGTCGTCCTCGACGTCAACGGCTACACGCGGACGATCGACGTCGGACCCGGCGAGGCCGTCTTCGTCGACGCCGAGCGCAGGGTGCACCGGCGCCAGGTGTCCGACGAGCCGCACCGGCCCTGCATCTTCGAGTACGTCTACTTCGCGCGTCCGGACTCGTTCCTCGACGACATCAGCGTCTACAAGACGCGGCACCGCTTCGGCGTGGCGCTCGCTCAGCAGTGGCGTAACTCCGGCGCGCCGATGCCCGACGCGGTCATCCCGGTGCCGGACAGCTCGCGCGACGCGGCGCAGGCCTGCGCAAACGAGCTCGGCGTTCCGTATCGCGAGGGGCTCGTGAAGAACCGGTACATCGGCCGGACGTTCATCATGCCCAACCAGGAGCAGCGAACGTCGTCGATCCGCCGCAAGCTGAACCCGATCCCGCTGGAGTTCGACGGCAAGAACGTCCTGCTCGTCGACGACTCCGTCGTGCGCGGGAACACGTCGCGCCGCATCGTCGAGATGGTGCGCGGCGCGGGCGCCAAGAACGTGTACTTCGGCGTCACGAGCCCGCCGCTCGTCGCGCCTTGCCCGTACGGCGTCGACATGGCGAGCAAGCGCGAGTTCATCGCCACGGACAGGTCCGTGGACGAGATCGCGGAGTCGCTGGGCGTCGACCACCTCGTCTACCTCGACCGCGACGCGATGAACGAGGCCGCGCGGGCAGGCAACGAGCGGATCGATAAGTTCTGCAACGCCTGCTTCACCGGCAAGTACCCGACGCCGGACGTGACGCTCGACCGCCTGCGCGCGATCGAGAGCGAGCGCGAGGAGCAGCGGGACAACGTCCCGGTCTGAGCGCCTCTCCGGGCGTTCCGAGGAGAGCGGGGGCATGCCGGTCGCGGCGACGCAGCTCGGCGATGCCCTCGTCTCTCACGAGGGCACGATCCGGCTGGCGTCGTTCGGTGCCCTGTTCCTGATCGGGGCCGTCGTCGAGCGCCTCCGCCCGCTCCGCAGGCCGTCGGCGCGGCCGGCCGAGCGGCGATTCCACAACCTCGCCCTGTTCCTCGTGGGCGTCTTGGTGGTCCGGCTCGTCGTGCCGGCGGGGGCGGTCGGCGCCGCGCTCTGGGCGGAGCCGAGGGGGTACGGCGTCCTCGTGCGCCTCGACCTGCCGGCCTGGCTGGAACTCGTCCTCGCGCTGGTCGTCCTCGACCTCGCGATGTGGGTCCAGCACGTCGCGATGCACCGCGTGCCGCTGCTCTGGCGCTTCCACCGCGTCCACCACGCCGACGTCGACCTCGACGTCACGTCCGGCGTCCGCTTCCATCCGGGCGAGATCCTCCTGTCGCTCGTCTACAAGGTCGCGGTGGTCGTCGTCCTCGGCCCGAGCGCCTTCGCGGTGATCCTGTTCGAGGTGATCCTGAACGGGATGTCGCTCCTGACGCACGCCAACGTCCGCATCGCTCCGCGCCTCGACCGCGCGCTCAGAACGGTCGTCGTCACGCCGGACATGCACCGGATCCACCACTCCGTGCGCCACGAGGAGACCGACAGCAACTTCGGCTTCGCCGTCGCTGCCTGGGATCGGCTCTTCCGGACGTATCGCGCCGATCCCGTCGGTGGGCAGGAGGGAATGACGCTCGGCCTCGACGATCTGCGCGCGCCGCGCTGGGCCGTGCGGGTCGGCGGGATGCTGCGCTTACCCTTCCGAACGGGCTGAGGCGGCAAGTGCCGGTTCGACGTCGGCCGGAGGGGCCCTCCGGGCCGCGCATGTGCCCCGATGGGGGACCCGAGACGGCCTGAACGGTCCCCCAGGGCCGGTCGGGTCCAATGTCAATGAAATGCGAATTCGTAAGGGGTAGGGTTCATCGCTCGGCCGATACGTCTGGCGCGAACGGTTCCGACCGTCCGCCCACCCCAGCACCCGATCGATATGCAGAAGGTTCTCATTGCGGACAAGGACCCCGCGATGCGCGAGTACTACGCGCAGCTCGTCCAGGCTCTCGGGCACTACCCGCTGACCTGCAGGGACGGCATCGCGGCCCTCGACTGCGCCACGGCGAACCCGAACCTCGGGCTCATCCTGATGGACCTCGACCTGCCGGGGACCTGGGGGCAGCAGCTCGTCGAGGTGCTGCGCAGCCACACCGAGCTCTCGCAGGTCCCGATCCTCGTGGTGTCGTCCAAGCGGACGCACGCCGAGCTGATGCGCCTCGTCATCCTGGGCATCCATCAGTGGTTCGAGAAGCCGCCGGCCGCCGAGGAGCTGTCCGCGGCGATCCAGCTCTGCCTGGAGAAGGCCGAGGCGCTCGACATCTTCGACGTCGAGGACACGGTCCCCGTTCCGGTCGGCGCCGGGATCGGAGCCGAGGGCTCCTGGCTCCTCGCCGTCTGACGAGCACGCGCGGTTCGGCCACCACCTGCACCGAATCGCGACGCGGCCCCGCGCCTTCCGCCGAGGGCGCGGGGCCTCTCCTATGATCCCGCCAGCATGCGCGTCCTGATCACGTCGCCGGTGTTCCCGCCGGACCTCGGCGGCCCGGCGGTCTACGTCCCGAGTCTCGGCCGCTTCCTGGTCGAGCGGGGCCACGACGTGCACGTCGTCGCGTTCTGCTCCGACCCGAAGCCGGCGGGGTACCCGTTCCGGGTCACGGCGATCTCGCGCGGATCCCTGCCCGTCCGCTACCTGCGCGCGTTCTTCGCTGTGCTGCGGGCCGCGAAGGACGCCGACGTCGTCTACGTCCAGGAGCACCTCGCGCTGCTCCACGTGCTCGCGGCGAAGCTCCGCCGCAAGCCCGTCGTCATCCGGATCATGGTCGACGGCTCGTGGGAGATCGCGCACCGCAAGGGCTGGTGCGGCGGCGACGACATCGTGACGTTCCAGGGCAAGGACTACGGCTGGAAGGTCGGCCTGACGCGCTTCCTCCAGCGCAGCTGGTGGGGGTGGTGCTCGCGGATCATCTGCTGCTCCGAGTTCCTGCGCGGGATCCTCGTGGAGCACCACGGCGTGCCCGCGGACAAGGCCGTCACCGTGCTGAATGCGTACCACGGTCCGCGGGCCGGCGACGTGCCCGAGACGCGGGCCGAGGCGCGGGCCAAGCTGGGCCTCGAGTCCGGCCGGCGGTACGTGTTGACGGTGTGCCGGCTGATGGTGTGGAAGCGCGTCGACGGGATCATCCGAGCGATCGGCGACCTGCCGGACGACGTGCACCTGCTGGTCGCCGGTGACGGGGACATGGAGGGGGAGTGGCGCGCCCTCGCGCGCGACCTCGGCGTCGACGGCCGCGTCCACTTCCTGGGCAACGTCCCGCACGCGGACATCCCGCTGCACGTGCGCGCGGCGGACGCGTTCGTGCTGAACAGCGAGTACGAGGGGCTCTCGCACACCCTGCTGGAGGTCCAGGCCCTCGGCACGCCGATCGTCGCGAGCGGCGTGTGCGGTAACCCGGAGGTCGTCGAGGACGACGTGAACGGGCTGCTCGTCGATCCGCGCGACCCGGCGACGCTCGTCGCGGCGCTGCGGCGGGTCCTGGACGACCCGGCGCTCGGCGAGCGCTACGTGGCAGCCGGACACGACCGCGCCGCACGCTTCGATCGCGAGACGACGTTCTCGCGCGTCGAGCAGATCCTGTCCGACCCGCGCGCGCGGGACTGACCGGTACGGTGGGCGCATGACGAACGCGCCCGCCCTTCTGCTGCCCGAGGCGATCGATCTCCTGGCCCGCACACCCGCGGTGCTCGACGCGTGGCTCCGCGGCCTCGCGCCCGTCTGGCTCGGCGCGAACGAGGGTCCGAACACGTTCAGCCCGCACGAGGTGGTCGGTCACCTCGTCCAGGGGGAGCGCAACGACTGGATCCCGCGCGTCCAGCACGTGCTCGACGGCAAGAGCGAGCCGTTCGCGTCGTTCGATCGCTTCGCGCACCGCACCGAGCTCGCGGGCGCGTCGACCGACGAGCTGCTCGACGTGTTCGCGCGCGAGCGACGCGCCAACCTCGACACGCTCCAGTCGCTCGATATCAACGAGCCCCAGCTCGAGCTGCGCGGGGTGCACCCGGAGTTCGGCGAGGTGACGCTCGGCCAGCTCCTCGCGACCTGGGTCGTCCACGACGAGGGCCACGTCGCGCAGATCGCGCGCGTCCTGGCCGGCCGCTACGCCGAGCGGGTCGGCCCCTGGCGGGCCTACCTGCCGATCCTCGGCGAACGGCGTTCGTCCGGCAGCGGCGGGTAGGAGCTCCGGGCGGCGGTCCATCGCGGCGGCCAGCGAGTCGGACGGAGAGTGCCGACCGCGAAAGTGCGGCCTTCGGTGAAACCAATGGAGCGCAGCGGGTGCTCACGGGCCGGACACGCGGTGCTCGCAGGCGCGATCGCGCCTCGCCGACGGCGTCCGTTCCCTACCGACTCCTTCCATGAATCGCTCTCTCAAGCGCGGGTTCGCCTGCGCTGCGTTCGCGCACGTCGTCTCGGGCATGTGCCTCGGCCAGACCAGCTTCGAGACGTACTTCGACGACACCTTCTACACGACGCCCGGGATCTGGCCCCACAACACGGAGATGCCCCGCTTCGCAGGGGGTACGCCGGAGGACATCCTCCTCGCGGACTTCGACGGCGACGGGGACCTCGACTCCTTCGTCCTCGCCAGCGGCCCCGACTCGTACTTCCAGAACGCTGCCAGCGGCTTCGCCGACCCTCAGGGGATCTGGGTCGACCGGTCGGCGGACGTTCGATCGGGCGCGTTCATCGCTCGACGGGGGCGGGTCGCCGACCTCGATGCGGACGGGGATCTCGACATCGTCTACGCCACGAGCCCTGGAGGTGCCCCCTTGCCTGGCAGCGGCGCATTCCAGGCCATCGAGAACCGCCTCAACGGCCTCCCCGGCACCAACGAGGTGTCCAGCGAGTTCACCGACCCGATCGTGCCGATGCCCTTCGTTCCCGCCACCGGTGGGGCGACCGACATCGAGGTCGTCGACTGGGACGGCGACGGAGCGCTCGATCTCTTCCTCGCGACCACCGACGGGCTCTTCTTCTACAGCGGCGTCGTGGGGGCTCCCTTCACCTGGGTCGACGCCAGCGCGCCGCTCCGCGCGAACGCTCTCGTGGGCCCCGGGACCGACTGCTCCGCGCTGGCGATCGGAGACCTCGACGGGGACGGCCTCGTCGAACTCTTCGTCGGGCGGGGCGGCAGGACGTTCCAGCCGCTGACGGACGTCATCATCGAGACCGACCCGGCGGGCGGTTTCGTCGACGTGACGGCTGCGATCCTCCCGGTCCAGGTCCCTCGTGCGACGTCGGTCGTGACCTACGTCGACGAGGACGGAGACGGCGACACCGACGTCTTCCTCGGTAGCCGTGCGGACGCCAGCTTCCCCCAGCTCGACGCGACGGACGTCCTGCGCATCAACGATGGGGGTGCCCTTCCGCTCGAGCTCGCCGTCTTCTTCGGGACCCTGGCGAACGACACGCGCGACCACGTGATCGCGGACTTCGACCAGAACGGCGAGCTCGACGTGATGATGGTCGGCGACCCGTACTTCCTCCCGGGTCCGGTCCTGGTCGACTCCGGGGACCTGGAGCTGCTCCTCCAGTTCGGCGGCGCCTTCACGCCCTCCACGATCAACGTCGAGCAGGATCCGGACGCCGCCGTGACGAGGCGCTCGGCGATCGCCGGGGGCGACGTCGATCTCGACCTCGACGTCGACCTCTTCGTCGCGAACGAGACCCAGCGCTCCCTGCGCTACTCGGCCAACCTGTACGTCCAGGCCGACTCCCCGCGTACGACCGAGATCACGACCGGGAATCCCCCGGTCCCCACCGGGAACCCCTGGGCGATCACGTTCTCCTCTCGCGCGGGGCTCGTCGGCTCCGGGGAGTTCTGGACCGGGTTCATCTCGCTGACCGGTCCCGGGCCGCGTGTCCTTCCTGCGCAGGCCGGCTTCGTGCCGCCGCCGGGGGTGACGATGATCGACGCGCCGATCGCCGTAGGCCCGCTCAACAGCGTGGCTCAGGTCAGCCTCGCGGGCCCCGGCACCGTGAACCTCGGCAACATCCCGACGGTGCTCGTCGGCTCCACCGCCTGGCTCCAGGGCGCCGTGATCCTCGGCGGGCTCCCCGGTGGCCCGCAGCTCGAGTTCAGCAACGTGATCTCGACCCTGTTCCAGTGATCGAGGGTGCCCGGCGCGTCTCAGACGCGCCGGGCCCTTCTTTTCTTCGGGATTCTGAAACCGTGGGGGCCCGAGGTCGCGCCCAGGAGTGTGTCCGCTCGATCCTTCGCGCCTAGCTGGGCGCGGGAATCCGACCCGCGGGCTCGCTGTTCCATCCTCGCCGCGGAGCCGCTTCTCCGGCTCCGCGCGCCAAGCACCCACCTTCCTGATGCTGCTCGCCTCCCTCGCCGCCGCTGCGGTGGTCTCCTTCCAGTCCCATTCGTTCGTCGTCACCTCGGAGGTCCCGTCCCTGGGCAGGGACAGCGGCCCGGTCCAGCGCCTCCGCGCCGGTCGGTTCGACCTCGGCGACGAGACACCCGACCTCCTGACGCTGCAGGAGTCGCAGGCGGAGTTTCTGATGAACCCGTCCGTCCCGACGCCCGACTGGATCACGGTCGTGTCGGAGACCGTCTCGAACGACCTGGCCGTCCTGCGCGACGCGGCCGCGCCCGGCCGCGACGTGGCGATCTCGATCGGCGCGATGGGCCTCGTGCGCCACGACTGGAGCCCCGGGCCGGGCGGTGCCTTCACCGAAACCGTCCTGCGAGGGGGGCCGTGGATCGGCGGGGGCTTCCTGGAGGCGATCCAGGACGGAGCGGATCACCTGATCGTCGGGACGAACGCGGCGGGGGATCAGCTCCTTCGTGCCCGCATGACCGGCGGCTCGCTCGTCGACCTGCCGGCCCTCGCGATCCCGGTCGGGCTCGTCGATGCGGCGGGGATCGACTGGGGCGACGACGGCACGCTCGACCTCGCTCTGCAGATCGAGGGGGTCGGCTTCTACGTGCTCGATGCCGCAGGCGCGGTCATCGGGAACTTCCCCACCGTGGGCGACGACGAGCGGATGATGATCAGCCGCTCGTCCGTGCCGGGCGAGGGGGATCTGCTCGTCGTGTGCTCGAAGGACGAGAGCCTCGGGCAATTCGTCCTGATCGGCGGGAACGACGGCACGTATACCAACCTGATCGCGCGCGGCGGCGTGGGCGCAGGCGATCTCGCCGCCTTCGACGCCAACGGAGACGGGCGCGAGGACATCGTGCTCCTGGAGTCGAGCCCGACGGCAGGCATGCTCGCGGTCTCGTCGCAGGCGAAGGTCTACCACCGCAACGGCGCGTTCTCCCTGACCGGGCTCAAGCAGACGATCGAGACGATCACCGCGCCGTCGAGTCAGACGGAGCAGAAGCCGATCTCCGTCGCCGTCGACGTCGCCGACTTCGACAACGACGGTGACCAGGATCTGGCGTTCCTCTCGGCGGACGGATCGTCGCTCCGGATCTGGCACAGCGACGTGATCGATCAGGAGTCACAGTTCGTCCAGACCGTCGGACCCGTCTTCGACCAGGTCGAAGGAAACACCGCGACGGTCGACATGACGCTGGCTGCCCCCATGGCGTACGCCACTCCGGACCCTCCGCACAACGCCGTCCATACGGCGGACAGCCTCCTCGTCGAGGTCTGGCGCATGAACGACGACCTGGAGAACGCCGTCTTCGAGCCGGAAGCACACGTCGTCGACGTCCACGCGCACGGATTCGATGAGGACGTGACCAACCTGACTCTCGTCCTGCACGCGGCGCCGGGGAAGCAGCTCAGCGAGCACGCGTTCCGCATCGACCTGACGATGGTCCGGACCGTCGGCGGCGTCGTCGAGGAGCGTTTCATGACGCGCCCTTACTGGTACGCGTCGAGCCCGACCCTCATGGGCAGCATCCACAACGCGGTCATCGGGTGGCCCCACCTGCTCATCCTGGATCCCGAGCACACGACGGGGCAGGTCTCTGGATCGGGCTCGCCGACGGGAACGGGTCCGCCCTCAGGACTCGGCGGAGGAAGCAGCCAGGGCGGCTCGAGCTCGACGGGCTCGGGCGGAAGCGGCAGCGGCGGCGCCAGCGGCAGCGGCGGCTAGGGCGACGACGATCGCGGCGGCGGCGAGGCCCCGTCCCCGCCGCGGTCCGCCGCTCTCCACGGCCTTGAACGAACGGTGGCCGTCCCCGACGGCCCGCACGCTCCAGACCCCGACGTCGTCCGGCGCGGCTCGCCGGGCGTCGCGGAGCGCACGCGCGACCGACCCCGACCCGAGCCGACGCGCATCGAGGACCGCGCGGGTCTGCCTCGCCGCCGCGTCCAGCTCGAGCGGAACCTCGGTCGACACGACGACCGACGCGCCGGCCGCCAGGAAGGCCGCGTCGAGTGCCTCGCTCCCGTCCCCCCCTCGTAGCGCCACGCTGCGGCTCGACTCGCACGACGCGAGGACGACGAGCGGCGGCGCGTCGAGCTCCCGGACGACGGCGGCGGTCACGAGCCCGTCCTCCTGCGTTCCTCCATGGAGGAGCAGCGCTGGGGCGCCCGAACCCGTGGTCACGCCGTGGCCCAGCATCACGAGCGCGTCGACGGGCGTCCCGAAGGCGGCACGGAGAGCGTCGAGCGTCGCGGCCTCGTCGCGCAGCACGCGCGCCGCCGCGGCACCGGGCGGGAGCATTCGCCGCTCGACGTCGGTCGCGTCCGCGAGCGCCGACGCGCTCGGAAAGGCCGCCCGCGCGGCTGGACCCGCGTCCGGGACGAGCGCACACAGGAGGCCGACGTCGCTCACTCCGAGCGACGCCCCCGCGCTCAGGTGAGCCGCGACCGGGAGCGACGGAGCGAACGCGAGTTCCATGCGCGCGCCGAGGCGCTCGCCCGCGACCGGGAGCCACTCGACGGGCGCGTCGCCCCAGGCGTCGAGGCCGACGATCGTTGCTCGCTCCCAGGACGCAAGGCGAGCGGCGGTCGCCTCGTCGAACAGGCGGCCGGCGACCTCGCTCGCCCGCGCTTCGATCTCGCCGAACGTCCGCGACCTCTCACCGTTCGAGCTGATCAGGCCGCGGTGCGCGCGCGCGAGCGCCTTCCTGGCCGTGCGCAGTCGGTGCGCGTCGTCGACGCGCACCATGTCGATGCCGTCGGCGTCGACCAGGAACAGGTGGTCGGTCTGGTATCCGGGCGCAAGGGCGAGGAGACCGCCGCGCTCCGGCACGAGCGCGAGGATCTCGTCGGTCGTCACGTTCCGCGCGCCAAGCGCCACCGCGAGCGTTCCTGCTGTCCCGACCTCGGCGAGCAGCTCCAGAGCCGCCTCCGCACCCCGCGTCGCTGCGAGGGACTCGAGGGCGAGCGACACGAGCTCGGCGTCCGCGTCGTAGTGCAAGAGGCCCTGCGATCGGCGCTCGTGCGCTGCCGACGTCCACGCGGCGATCCGATCGCGCACGGCGGCGATCAGCGCCTCCGCCCGCGCCGGGTTCGGGCCAAACTCCGCGTGATCCACGCGCGCGCGAAGCGTCGCGACCTCGTCCGCGTCGAGGAGCTCGTGGGACGCGAGCGTGTCGATCATCGAGCGCGCGCGCTTGAACTCGCCCCGGCGTGCTGCCGCGCGCACGTGGTACCGGCCGGCGATCCTGCGCTCGTCGAGCCCGAAGTCGCTCGCGAGCGTCGTGTCGTCGACGAGCCGCGCCAGCCCGTCCAGCGCCGCGATCACCGCCGCCCCGTCGCCGTCCTCGGGGATGAAGTCGAGGGCCGCCACCCTCCAGTCGAACGCGGCCTGCATCTCGGCCCGGTCGATCGCCGAGAGGGACGGCCATGGATCCTCCGCAAGGACGCGGGCCGCGACGCGCCGGCCGAGCTCGACGTCGTCCGACCCGTGCGCGAGGTCGAGCTCCTTGATCGCGACGCGGATCCAGGGACCCGCCTCGCCGTTCGATCGGAGGACCTCGTCGGCGGCCGTGCGCGCCCGCTCGAGCGAGTCGAAGGCCAGATCGGGCCGGCCGTCCCTCATCCGCTCGACGCCGTGCATCACGTGGAAGAGGTACCGGGCCTTGGACGCGGCCAGGCCGGTCGCCTCCTCGGCTCGACCGAGCGCTCGTCCCGCTTCGGCGAGCGCGAGCTCGTGGTCCCGGCGGCGACCGGCGAACCAGTGGGCCTCGGCGGCGCGTGACAGGACGAGCCCGCGGGCGACGTCGTCGATCCCGTCGCGCTCCAGGAGCCGACCGACGCCGTCGAGGGCGGCCTCGGGGTCGGCGAAGAGCGCGATCTCGAGCCCGGGGAGCGCCGCCAGTGCCAGGTGATCGGCGGGGTCATCGGCGTGCGCTGGCTGGGCGACGAGCGCCGTCCAGAGCTCGTCGAGATCGGCTGCGCTCGACAGCCCGTCGGGCCGCGGCGCATCGGGAAGGAGCTGGTACGCGACGAGGAGCTGGAACGCCCAGCCGCGCATCTCCGCGCGGGTCGACAGCCGTTCGTCGAGCACCCAGCCGGCGACGTCGTACGTCTCGAAGTCCCGAGAGATCGCCCGGTAGCCGCTGTGGTCCTGGTTCGTCGCGAACGCGGACGGGACGAGCAGCGCCGTCAGCGCGAGAGCCACGCCTCGGCCGAGAACTCCTCCTCGTCGCCGACCCGCGGGACCAACGTCACCACGATGCGAACGCGTCCTGCTGCGCGCATTCGCTCGCGCTGTTCGTCCGAGAACGTCCATCGACCGCTTCCAAGCTCCTCGTGGCGCACGAAGACGTCCCCCGTCTCGACCGACACGACCTCGACGACGACGGACTTCGATGACGCGAGCGCATCGTAGTCGAGCTCGAGCACGTCGAACGTCTCGACCTCCTCGCGCGGCGCTACGATCCGCGCGTCGCCCGAGAGCACCCCGGGGGGCAGCCCGTCTCCTTCCGGTCCCACGAGGGCGGCGCGCGCCGCCAGCGCGACGAGCAGGACCGCCGCGGCCGCGGCCAGGATCGCGCCGAGGGGCCGGCGGCGCCGGGGGCTCCGTCGCTCGACGAGCGCCGCGCGAAGGCTGTCGTGCACGAGGCGGACGTCGGCCTCGCTCGCCTCCGTGATCGCGCCCTCGATCAGGTCGCGTTCGGCGGCGCCGACGCCGTCGAGCAGCCGACGCGTCCGGTCCAGCTCGTCCAGTGCGCGGGCGAAGTCGTCGTCGCGCTCGCGCCGGGCCGCGACGGCCTCGTCCGTCGCGGAGAGCTCTCCGCAGGCGACGCGTCGCAGCAGGTCGTCGTCCGTCTCGTCCATCTTCAGACGCGCCTCTCCTTCCAGGCGGAGCTCAGCACGCGCCGCAGCCGATCGAGGCCGCGGTAGTAGCGGGTCTTCACCGTGTTCGTCGGCATGTCGAGCCGGCCGCCGATCTGCTCGAACGTCAGCTCCTCGAAGTGCTTCATCCGGATGATCTCCGAGCCCGGCGGCCCGAGGGCCTCGACGTGCTCGTGCACCGCGCGATACTCGTCGGGTGCCGGGGCGACGGGCGCCTGAAGGTCGGCGGCTTCCTCCTCGTTCCAGTCGACGCGCCGGGGTCCCTTCCGGGCGCGCTCCAGTCCCTTCAGCACCTGTCGCGACGCGAATCCATAGGCCCACGTCTCGAGCTTCGAGCGCCCCTCGAAGCGGTCGAGCTTGCGCCAGATCGAGGCCAGCACGTCCTGCGTGACCTCGAGGAGGTCTTCGTCGTCCAGGTTCCCTCCGAAGCGCCGGTGCAGGGAGCGGACCATCGGAGGGATACAGCCCAGTCGCGACGCGAGGGCCTCGGTCGCGCGCACGTCCCCCGAAAGCGCGGCTTGCACGAGAGCGTGGTCCTCGGCGTGCCGGGACGCGTCCGTGCGCGGCTGCTCTTCGGAACCTGCTTCGCGAAACACGAGGAGCATGAAGTGTACGTCCGGGCGTTCGACGTCCTCGAGGAACACGGCCTGAATCCAGCCGCGGTACCGCGCGGCGTCGCTCCGTTCCTCGTTGGCCTCTTCCATCGTCGTCGATCGGTGCCCGAACGACGGATGGGCCCGCGGCAGCGGCCAGAGGTTTCAGAGATGCCTCGAATCGTCGAAGGCGACCGTCCCGATTCGGTGTGCGACTCCGGGTCACCGCCGTCGGGCGACGATCTCGATCGTCATCCCGTCCTCGAGGAAGAGCGGCTCGACCTCCTCGAACGTCCAGTGGCGGTGCTCGGGGATCTCGACCTCGACCGGCCGATCGATACGCTCGAGGTGCCAGTCGACACCGTCGTACGCCGCATCGGTGCCATGGAATCCCGTGCTCCCGACGCAGTGATGCCCCGTCGACGTATCGACCGCGAGAACACGGATCCAGAATGCGAGGTCGAGCGTGATCGGCTCGCCCGTTTCGGCGTCCTTGGCGCGCACGTGAACGTCCCAGTCCTCACGTTCGAACAGGGCGACACGTACGACCTGCCCCGCGTCCACGTCGAACGGATGGCTCGACCACCCGTTCTTACCGCCGAACGACGTGTTGCGAACGGCGTAGCGCCCAGGCGTCACCGGCCACCTCCGCCGGCCATCCGTGCGGACACCTTGCCCGAGGGAGAAGTAGCTCCTCTCGCGCGGGTTCGACTCGACGGTCGCGAGAGACAGGTGCTGGACGGACCCCGTCGAACCCCCGGGAGAGTCGGCCTCGATCCACCCCACGTCGTCGAACGCGACCGAGAATCGCGCGCACGCGCCCGGTTCGACGCGGAAATCGATGCGGTGCGCGGGCGGTTGGACGAGGACACGGTAGTCGCCGGGCTCGAGCCCCTTGGCGGAGTACGCCCACCCTCCGTCGACCGTCGGGGCGGCCTCCTCGAACTCACCGGCGCGCAACCACGCGTACCTTGGGTCGTGTTCGGTGCGTCGCCGGAGATCGAGTCTGACGTCCGAGCGGGCGACTCCGAGCGTGTCGTCGGTCGGCGCGATCTCGACGAACGCTCGGCCGAGGTGCTCGTCCGCGTACGCGTCCGTCAGATCGACGTCGACCGTCTCGCCGGCCGATGCTTCGAAGCGCGCGGTGCGCGTCATCCGCGGGCTGTCGGTGTCCTCGCCGTTCGAGATCCAGACCTCCAGCGTTCCGGAAGGCCTGGGACCGAGCAGGAGCGTCCCGTCTCGCACGATGCGCGACCGCTCGGCGTCTCCGGACGGGAACGACATGGCCCAAGCGAACTCGTCGCCCTGGGCCGGGTCGCGGTCGTGCGTGACGCGGATCATCACGCCCTTCGTCTGCCAGATCGCGACGCGCTCCGACTCCGGTTCGACGGGGAACGCCGTCCACGCCTGACCGGGTCCGCCGACCCAGAGGGACTCCGCCTCGACGAGCCGCGGCAGCTCGATCGGAAGCTCGACCTCTTCGAGGTACGGCGTCAAGCCGCTGCGCACGCCGAAGCTCCACACTTCACGCGATGGCGGCGAGACGGCTCCGCCCAGCGAGAGAGAGACGGGAACGCGATCCGGAGCTGCCACCGAGTCGTCCCACACGACCGTCGCTCCGGTCTCGAGCTCCACATCGAGCGTGAACCGGGGTCTCTCGCTCCGAGGCCCGTGGAGGGCTTCCTCGCGGAGCGCGAGGGCCTTCACCTGGAGCCCCGAGACTCGAACGTCGGTGAACTCGTCGATCGATCTCGGATCGCCCTCGAGTTCGACGGGCCCGAACCGTCCTTCGCGGAGGCGGACGGAGTGGCTCGTTGCCTCTTCGCCCGGCGCCGTCCAGTGGAACCGGACCGAGGCGCCGGCCTTCTGCAGCCAGGGACTCGGCGTGACCTCGATCGTGAGCTGTGATGACGTCGCCTTCTGATCGGTCGTTTCCGTCTGCGTTTGCGCCTGCGCCTGCGCAGCGGATCGCCCCTGGCTCGACTCCTCGTCGCCCGCCAGCTCGATCGGACGCTCGATCGGACGCTCGACGTCGCCGTGCTGGAGCGCCGCCGGTTCGCGTTCGGCGACGTCGGGCGAATCGCGCTCCACGGTCACACCTGTCGCCCGACCCGGCGCGTCCACCAGGAGGACGGCTGCGGCAACGACGAGGACAGCGAGCAGGCACAGTGCAGCGAGATAACGTGAACGACGAAGGTCCATGCGCACAGCGTAGCGCTGCTACGGTGCTGCACACCGGCGCGCCAGCGTGCGGCACCGCATCACCTGTCAGGGCGCGACGATCCGGACCTGAGCGCGGTTCGTGAACGCTCGTCCCGTCGGGGAGGCGGACGAGTCGATGGCTCCCTGGAAGTAGACGAACGTCCCGATCAGCGCCGGGTCACCGCTGATGGGAACGTCGATCGTCGTCTGGCCCTGGGGACTCGGGATCGAGAAGCTGCCCGCGACGACCGTCGTACTCCTCTCCAGCTCGAAGAGCCCGGACGCGGTGCGCAGGCCCGTGCCCTGGACCTGCGGAACGTCGAGCGAGCGGAACAGCAGACCCGTGGCTCCGGGCTCTCCGTGGATCTGGAGCTCGAGGCTCTGCCCCGACACGGCCGGCTCCCTCTGACGAAGCGTCGTGAATGCATGGGCCCCGAAGTCGATGCCCAGGACGCCGTCCTGATCTCCGTCGCAGCCGTCTCGGACATGGCGATCATCGACGCAGATGGACTCTCTCGGCACCGGACCGTGGTGGGCCGGGCCAGACGCTCTCCTTCCAGCTCGGCTGTCTGTTCAGCGGTCCGACCGTCTTCTCTGGGTAGGGGCCTCTTTCCACCGCGGATCGCGCGCGTGCGTGCACTCCACGAGGATGCGCATCCTCGGAGAACGTGCTCCGTGCCGTATCGTAGGAGAGCCGTGGCCACCGACGAGGACGCACAGGACGTGCGCGAGCGCATCGTCGAGCTTCACACCGAGGCGTTCGGTTGGGCTCGCGCGTGCTGCGCGGACGCACCGGAGCGGGCGGAGGACATCCTGCAGGAAGCGTACGTGCGGGTCCTCGACGGGCGCGCGCGCTTCGCAGGCGGAGCGTCGTTCAGGACGTTCCTCTTCGGCGTGATCCACAACGTCGCACGCGAGGAGCGGCGCCGGCGCGGCGCCGGGCCGCGGCTCCTCGACCTGGACGTCGACCTTCCCGCTGCATCGGAGCCCGACGCGGAGGCAGAGGGCCTCCGCCGGGCGCTGGCCGCCCTCTCCCCCAGGCAGCGCGAGGTCGTGCACCTCGTCTACTACCAGGGGCTCACCGTCGACGAGAGCGCGCGCGTGCTCGGGATCGGCGTCGGGAGCGCGAGGCAGCACTTCGCGCGCGGCAAGGAGCGACTTCGGGCGCTCCTCCAGGGCGATCCGAGGATCGAGACATGACCGAGAACGACAGCGACCACGACCTGAAGCGGTCGTTCGACGCGCTTCGGAGCAAGGACCGCAGGGAGGCACCGGACGTCGAGCGCATGCTCGCAGTCGAGCCCGCCGCGTCCTCTGCGCGCACCGTCCTCTCACGCCGCCGTGTCGGCGCCGCTGCGGTGGCTGCGGCCGCTGCTGCCACGCTCGTCGTCGCACTCTGGAGGCCGGGATCGCCGGCCCCCGATCGTCGCGGCGTCAGGGGCGCCACGCCCGAGGTGGCGGACGCGTGCAGCGACCTCCTGGCGACCATCGATCGCTCGGACTCCGCGGGCCTTTCGCGCCTGCTGTCCCTCGACGACACACCGCTCCCCACCATTCGATTCGGCCTTTGACGGGATTGCCGTCATACGCATCCGACCGCCGTTCACCCAGAGGCACCGACCATGCTGCTGCGCGTTTCACTGGCCCTCGCGACCCTCCTCGCGGTCCTCCCGACCGCCCCGCCCCCCGGGACGATCGGGGATCGCGATCTGGATCGCCTCCTTCCCCCGCCGGAGCTACTCCTCGGGCACGCGGAAGGGCTCGAACTGACCGAGGCGCAGCGCGCCCTCATCGAGACGACGCTGGCCGACGGAGCCCGCGAGGCCGCGCGGCTCGACGGTCGGCGCGACGAGGCGTCGCGCGCTGTGACCGATGCGCTCGAGGGCGCGACGATCGACGAGGATCGCGTCGTCCGCGCCGCCGAATCGCTGCTGGAGGCGGAGGCGCGCAGGCGACTCCTCGTCGTCCGCGCCCGCGCGAGGATGCACGCGTCGCTGGACGCGCGACAGCGGGCCGAGGCCATCCGGACCGCCGAGGACGAACTCGCCGCACGCGAGGAGCTCCGTGCGCTCGTCGCGTCGATCCAGGACCGCGCGTCGTCGCTCTCGACCGCCCAGCAGCGCGACAGGCGGCTGGAGCCCCGGCTGCGCGACCTCCAGCCGCTCGCAGACGCCTGGCGCTTCCGCGATGCCCTGGAGCGCGCCCGCGAGATTGCGACGGACGTCGATCGCTGACGTCCGCCGGCACCTGGACCCAACGCTCCATGACCCGCATGCGCCACCTCACTCCGCTCGCCACGATGCTCGTCCTCGCGTCCCTCGCAGGCGCCCAGCAGGACCGCGCCCCTCGGAGGATGTGCAGCGTCGAGGGTCTCGCCGAGCTGCGCGCGCGGCTCCAGCTCGCTCAGGAGGCCGAGGACGTCGCGCAGGTCACGTCCATCCTCCGGGAGGGCAAGCGGCGACTCGGCACGTGCAACGGGTATCCGGAGTGGCGGACGGAGCCGCCGCGAGCCCCGATCGATCCGACGCCGCCGTCCGCGGCCGTGGTCCTGGGTGCGTGGCGTGGCTCGCACGCGGCGTTCCTCGCGATGCTGCCTCCGGACTGCCCGAGCTACGGACGGGCGATGCCGCGCGCGGCGCTCGGAGGCCTCGTGGCCCACCTCGCCGGCGAGCCGATCGACACTCTGCAGGTCACCGGGTTCGTCGCGACGGCCGTCGACCAGCAGACGTCGGAGCGCGTGACGGGGCCCGGCCTCGGCACGCACCGCGGCATGTACGGCTATCCGACGTTCGACCTCGGGAGCGGGTGCTTTCCGCTCCAGGGCATCGTCGCGCGCCGCATGCAGGACGTCGTGACCGGGTTCCCGCAGTTCACCGCCGTCTACACGGGAGGGCGCTTCGCCGGCCGGCGCTTCGTGGTGCGAGACCACGACTCGCTGGGCGGGTGGCCGGACGACGGCGGCGCCGGCTACGACCACGGGTTCACGGCCGCGATGATGGCTCTCGCGACGCAGCACCCCGAGGCGGCGGTGCGGCAGGCGGCCTACGACTCGCTGATGCTCGCGTCGGATTGGTCGATCTCCGAGCCGGCGGTGACGAACACGAACTACACGGCGAAGAACGTGTGGGCGATCGCGGAGGCCTACGGGCTCTCGGGTCGACCGGAGCTCCGCGCGTCGCTGATGGAGAAGCTCCGCCTCAGCATCCTGCCCGCGCTCTTGACGGACTTCGAGGCGCCCTTCGGCGAGGTCGACGGCGCGCCCGGCGTGCGCTTCGACGGGCTGCACCCGATCGCGCGTGTACCGGGTCGATGCCTCGACGGGCACAACGTCCTTCCGTGGTACCACTCGATGAACGCGTGGGCGCTCGTCGCGTCGTACGCGGCGCTGCGCGACCGCGGCGACGTCGCCGAGGCGGCCGAGGTGCGACCGTACGCGATCGCTGCCGTCGACAGCCTCGCCGCGGAACTCGTCGACCTCGGTCGACCGACGCAGCCGGGCGCCGGGCTGAACGACATTCCCATCGCGCTCCTCCTCGGTCTGTGGGCGATCGCGGACGCCGAGGGAATCGACCGGCCCGCATGGACGGCGGCGGCCAGCGGGCTCTGGAACGCTGGCTACGCCGACCAGGCGAACGGTTCGAACACCTTCGCCGCGGGCCTCTACGTCCTCTGGGCGTCCGGCGCGGCTTACCGGACGGCGCAGGCCAGGCTCGCCCCGGGCGCGATCGACGCGGGTGCGCTCGCCTTCCGCCGCAGCGGGCTGGGAACCGCCGTTGCCTCGCTCCGGCCGAGCGAACTGCAGGACCGAATGCTGGACGCACTCGCCACCGCGGACGCCGCGAGCGTGGTGGGGGACGCGGTGGGCGCGGGCCGAGCGCTCACCGCGGTCGAGCTGGAGCTCCGTTCGCTCGGACTGCTGTAGCGACCTTCCTCGGAGAGTCGCTGGCCCCTGGTCGTCTCGGTGTGGTCGAAGCGAAGGCGCGGAGACGAGTCTGATCGCACGACCGCCGGCGAAGCACGTCTCCGGCTCCTCCAGCAGGTCCGTCTCGTACCTGGGACCGCTGGCGGAATCCGGCCGAATCACCCCCAGCACGCCGCTCGTCATCCGTGCGACTCGTCGTGGCCGGCGCCCTGTGTTCGGCCGCTCGCCGCGGTTCGCCTACCCACCTCGCAGGGCAGCCGTCCGCACGGCCCGGGACGGCGGCGAGTCTGACTTCTTACGCCCTGCCGGCCACGTTCCACGAGATGAACGAGCGATTCAGCGATCTCCCGCGATGGAAGAAGCGACTCTGCATCGGACTGCCGCTCCTCCTCCTGAACATCCCGCTCTGGGCAGCGTTCATGGGCGGCGAGGTGGATGAGGGGATTCGCTGCGTCCTCGATCCATCGGAGAGACACCGCCAGTACACGGGGATCGTCTACGCGCAACCTGACCGTGGCATTGCGGCGTCGTCGTCGCGCGACGCCCGTCGTACGAGGTTCACGGCCGGGCAGACCGGACGGCTGTACAGCGGCACCGGCCACGTCACGGTCGGGAAGAACGAGCGCACCCTGCGACGCGTCGAGCAAGCCCTGCTCGACGTCCAGGTGAGCGTCGTTGGATCGGTGGAGGCGCGCGCGGCTCGCCGCTGGCTCGATGCGCGGGAGGACTTCTGGATGATCGAGGCGGGTGCGCGGTTCCACTGTCTCGAACGCGCTGGACGCGACCGGAGTCTGCTTCGCATCGAGATCCTCGATGGGGGGCTCCAGGGCCTCGTCGCGCAGGTCGAGAGCAGGTTCGCGGTGTCCAACGTCGAATTCACCGCCCTGGAATCCGGCGAGGACCCCTGGCGGGTCGAGGGCGACCGCGACCCGCTCGCGCTGCAGCCCGGCGAGGCGGGTGTCCTCCACCGCGAGGTAGGGACCGTGCCGGTGTTCGCGACGCGAGAGGCCCTCGATGCGTTCGACTCGCTCTGGCGCCTCTCGACGGACGATCAGGAGCTCGCCATCGACCAGATGGCGCACGGCGGCGCCCTCTGGGCCGAGTTCTCCGGCACCAAGGTCCGTTGCGTCGAGCGGTACGGGTTCCTGCGGTCGTTCTCCGAGGTCGTGATCCTGGAAGGCGCGCGCGTGACGAGGAGGGGCTACGTCCACGGTCACGAAGCGATCGACGAGGCCGACCTCGCGACCCACGAGGAGCGCGCGAAGTAGCAGCTCGCTCCCGAGTCACGCACACGTGCGCGGCACCGTATTGCCGCGCCGAAGGTCTCAGTCCGCGCCGCCGTTCGCCAGGTAGACGCCGCTCGCCGTCGAGGTCTTGACGTGCGCGCGGTGCACGTCGCCGTCCTCGTCGTGGTAGAGGATCTCGTCGACGAGGGTCCAGCCGCGCTGACGGCAATCACAGCGAAGGCGAAGAGGAACCCGAAGGCTCCCCTGGCGGGATTACGCGATGGCCACGAAGTCCTCGAGGCGCAGCCCTTCGGACGTGAGCGCGTCGGGATCCAGCATGCGATCGAACGGAGCCGAGCCCCGGGCGCGGAGCTCCGCCATCGCTCGTTCGGCGTACCGGTGCGCGAACTCCTCGCGCTCGACGACCGGCCTCTGGAAGTAGCGATCCACGAGTCGACGCCACTCTTCGATGTCGTACCGACTGGGCTCGTCGACCTTCGTCATCATGTCCACCGAGTGGCCCAGTTCGTGGGGAACCGAGTGGAAGAGCTGGACGCGCCGGATGCCTTCGAGGTCGAAGTGAAGCGTGTGTCCGCGCCGGGCGCGCTCGACGCTCGTCGCCATCGCGATCAGTCGGTCGAGCTCCCGTCGGTCCGACGGACCGACGCTGTTGCCCCAGTGGCCCCTGAACGGGACCTCCTGCGCTTCGATGAAGATGACGGGCCCGATCTCGTCGGCGCTGACGGGGACGCTGTAACCGATCCGTGCCCATACGGGCACGTGGCTCTCTTCCTTGCGCGTCGGCTGGCGTAGGACGACGCCCTGGATCCCGTCCAGCCAGTCGTCACCCATGACGTCCGGGCGCGGTAGGAGTCGGAGCATCGCCGCGACGTCGTCCACCGTGCACGCGTGGACGCAGTCGTCTCGGGTCTGCTCGACCAGGAACGGCATCGCCTCCCCGCCGATCTCGCGCGTCACCACCGTGTGAGGATGATCGCGCCTCCACTCGATCACCGAGTCCCGATACCGCCGCGGGATCCCGTCCCGGTTATCCCGACCGTGACCCTGCTTGGCGGTGCCGATGTTCCGATTGCGGCGTGTGGGGTCTCGGTGCGGGCGCATGACGCGCGCACTCTACCAGCGGATTCAGTCCGCGCCGCCGCACCGCGGAGGCCGTCGTCCTACCCGCCGAACGCCCACATCGTCGTCGCCGTCCGCAGGTAGACCTTGCCGCCGAGGACCGCCGGCGTCGCGAAGAGGCCCTCGTCGAAGGTCGCGGTGTGCGTGACCTTCAGCTCTTCCGAGGACGCGTCGAGCAGGTAGAGCGTGCCCTCGGCGGTCCCGACGATCACGCGGCCTGCGGCGCCGACCGGCGACATGTAGTACTCGCTGCGATCCGACAGGCGCTCGCGCTGGAAGATCGCCTTCCCGGTCTTGGCGTCGAGGCACGTCGCGAGCCCGCCCGACTTGAAGAGCCAGACGCGGTCCCGGTAGAGCAGCGGGGACGACACGTACGGGAGCCCGCGCTTCCAGGCCCAGCGCACCGCGCTGTCCGTCGCGTTGCCCTCGGCGCCGCGCGCGACGGCGACCATCAGGTTCTTGCCCTGGGCGGGCGTCGGGGGGGAGCCGAATTCGCTGCGGTCCCAGGCGCCGTCGAAGTTCCGGTCGAGGAACATGAATGCGTCCTTCGCGCGACTCTCCGGGACCTCGTCGGGGACGATCTTCCCGTCGTCGTTCGCGTCGAGGCGATCGAAGAGCTTCATCGGATCGGCGACCTCCTCGTCCGACAGGTCGAGCGATCGGGCGAACGCGCCCTCCCAGAACGAGCGTCCCGTCGCGTTCGGCGTCGACCAGGCCGCGAAGTAGAGCGTGTCGTCGTCCGCCGTCGGCGTCGTGCACGGGAAGTTCGTCAGCCCGTCCACGAACCAGAGCGGCTCGCCCGTGCCGAGGTCGTACGAGCAGAGCCGGTTCGTCCCGCTGATCACGAGCTCGTCGCGGTCGGCGTTCTGCCACACGAACGGCGACCCGTGCGACTCGCCGAAGTCGATGCGATCGATGCGGTACAGCTCGGAGCCGTCCGTGACGTCGTAGCAGAGGACGGCCGCCTCGCTCGCCCCGTCGCGCGAGAGCACCAGCAGGCCGCCGAACAGGAGCGGCGACGTCCCGACGCCGAACGTATGGCCCGGGTCGGCGAGCCGCTTCTCCCACGCGGGCTCTCCTTCGACGTCGAGCGCGACCAGCCCGTAGGTCTCGAAGTAGAAGACGACGAACTCGCCGTCGGTCACGGCCGTCGGCGTCGCCGGCAGCGCGTCGGGGTGGACCTGTCGGCCGATCGGCGTGCCCTCGTAGCTCTTGCGCCACAGCTCCTTACCGCTCTCCAGGTCGAGCGCGACCGCGGCATACTTCCCGTCCTCGTAGCCCGAGAGGAAGATCCGCCCGTTCGCGACGCAGGGCGACGACTGTCCGGCGGGGATCTTCGTCTTCCAGAGCACGTTCTCGTCGGGGCCGAACGCGGCGGGAATCGCGGCGTCCCCCGCGACGGCGAGTCCGCCGGGGCCGCGGAACTGCGGCCAGTCCTCGGAGGGAGCCGCGGCGAGGACGGGGGCGACGAGCAGTGCGCTGAAGAGCATGTGCGACAGTCGGTCGTAGAGGAGGGGAGGGGTCGGTCGGGGGCACCGTCGGAATCGCCGATGCTCTCCCGCCCGTGGGTGGGCACGGGCGCGCCGAAGCAGCCCCGAGACTGACGCTCGTCCCACGCCGGCATTTCCGACTTTTTCGGAGCCCGCCACGACTCCTTACGACGCGCAGTCCGCCGCACCGTCGCGCCAGATCCTTCGCACGCCGAAAGCGGTGTCCTCGTCACGGCCCCCGGCGCGATGATGCTGCGATGCCGATCCCGCGGACGCGACCGGAGCTGATCGAGCTCGTGCGATCGAAGTTCGAGGGGCTCGCCGCCGAACTGATGTCGATCGACGAGCGGACCGCGGATCGCGTCTGCACGGAGGAGGGCTGGACGGTCCGTGAAATCCTCTGCGTGCGCGTGCGCTGGACCGAGATGGTGCTGCAGTGGATCCGCGCGGGGCGCGCGGGCGTGACGCCGGACACGCCGGCGGCCGGATACAGCTGGAGGGAGACCCCGCAGCTGAACCGCGACATCGTGGCCGCGTCGGTCGAGAAGACGTTCGACGAGCTGATCCGCGCTCTCCACCAGGGCGTCGAGCAGGTGCTCGTCTGCATCGACGAACTCTCCGACCGAGAGCTGCTCGACGCCGGTGTCTTCGAGTGGGCGGGGAAATGGCCGATCTCACGCTGGATCTCCGTCAACACGGCGACGCAGTACGCCTCGGCGCGGACGCTCATTCGGAAGGCTGTCTAGGGGCGGCACTCCATCGTGGCGGCCCCATGCGCTTCGACCACCTCGACCCCGTTCGACGACACCGTATCGCTCCGTGCCGCCGTATCGGACTGCGCGCGTCTCCCCGAACCGCAAGCGCGATCAAGCGTGCCCTCGGCGCCGCACCCACCATGCCGTCATGACGACCCGTGACCCCATGGACGAGAAGGGCCGCAGCGTCCGCGCGCGCATCGAGGCCGTGTGCCGGACGATCGAGGATCGCCTCGCAGAGGAGCCGACCTTGGACGAGCTCGCCGCATCCGCCGACCTGTCGACCTTCCACTTCCACCGCCTGTTCCGCGGGCTCGTCGGCGAGACCGTCGCCGGGTACTCGCGGAGGCTGCGGCTGGAGCGCGCCGCGTACCGCATCGAGCACGGAGAGAGCGACCTGCTCGTCGTCGCGCTCGACGCGGGCTACGGAAGCCACGAGGCGTTCACCCGCGCCTTCCGGCGACAGTTCGTCGTGCCGCCGTCGGAGTACCGCGCGCGGGTGAAGGGCGAGGCCGACGCCGCTCCCGAGGCGCACGAGCCCGACGTACGGATCGAGCGGGTCGAGCCCCAGAAGGTCGCGTTCGTCCGGCACGTCGGACCCTACTCCGGCGTCGGGGACACCTACGCGGCGCTCTTCGCCCACCTCGTCACGCACGCCGTCGATGGAACCCGCTGGTCGCTGGGCGATCCGCCGGCGCGGGAGGTCTACCTGAACGATCCGAGGCGCACGAAGCCCGCAGACCTGCGCACGGAGATCTGGATGCCGGTGTCGCGCGCCGCGAACGCATGAAGGGCGCCTCGACGAGATGGACCACACCGTGCGGGGTGTCAGTGGTCGACCTGATCGCGGCCGCGGCCACGGCCGCGCCCGCGGATGCGATCGAGCGCGCGCTTCAGGTCGTTGCGTTCGTCTGGCCCGAGGCAGACCGTGACGAGCGTCGCGACGTAGACGGCGGCTCCCGCTCCGAAGTGGAGCGCCAGAAGCGGCCAGGAGGCGGAGTCGATCCGCGCCTCCAGGAAGAGCCAGAGCGCGGACGCCACGACGCCTGGAAGCAGGCCACGGAGTAGCGTCTCGCGGGCGTACCGACCGAGCGGGACGTCCGTCATTCTCAGTCCCATGGGCCAGAAGATGGCGAGCTGTGACGTCGTCGTCGTCACGAAGACCGCCAGCGCAGGACCGACGGCGTCCATACCGCGCGTGCCCACGAGGTAGATCATCAGCGCCAGGTTGATGGCCTGGACCGTGATCGAAGCGGCGAAGAAGCCGCGGATCTGGGCCTTCGCCACCGCGATCTTGGGCAGCATCGTGTTCGAGAACGTCAGCGGGTACACCGCCATGAGGAGCAGCATCACGGTCGCGGCCGACGCGTACTGGCTCCCCGCGTAGAGATCGACGATGTGCTCGCGGTACACGACCATCGGGCACCCGACGAGCAGCGCGGCCCAGAGCGCGTACCGACCGCCTCGCAGGAACGCGCTCCCGAGGCGCTCGTGGCTGCCTGTGGCGTGCATCGCCGTGAGGGCGGGCTGAACGGGCGCCGCCGCCGTCGTCGACATCGCGCGGATCTGGGTGTCGAAGAGCGCGCCGATATGGAACGCGGTCACGTCCACGGAGGTCGCCAGCTTGTTCAGCACGATCGGCGCGGCCCCGCGGTGGATCATGGCCGCGAGCTGGCCGAGGGACGTCCAGATGCCGAACGCCATGAGCTCTCGCCCGCGGCGCCACGCGAAGGCCGCCCCGTGGAACCGGAGCTCCGGGACCATCGAGCGCGAGAGCGCAACCCGCACGACGAGTCCGAGGAGGTTGGCTGACACGGTCGCGACGACGATCCACACGACGCGCGTGCTGACGCCGAAGAGCAGCACGAGGAGGAGCGTCAGACGGACCACCTCGATCCCGACCGCGATCAGGTTCGACAGCACGAACCTCTGCCTGATCGCAAAGCCGATCGTGAACGGCAGAGCGACGAGTTGCGCGACGAATCCGGCAACGAGCAGCGCGAACATGACCTGAGCGTCGCCCACGAGGCCGGGCGACAGCGTGAGGATGGCGTCGATCTGCCAGGCGAAGACGCCACCGCCGATCAGGAGGAGCGCCCCCGCTGCCGCGAGCAGCGGAAAGATCGAGGAGACGATCGCGGTCGTCTCCTCGGGCTCGCCTCGCGCGTACGCGGCGACTGCATACCTGCTGACGCCGCCCGCGAGGAAGCTCGTGAAGAGCGGCGCGAAGACCATGATCGACGCGACGACCGGGTAGATCGCGTACTCGTCCGCGTCGACGCGCTGGACCAGGTACTGGTGCGCCCAGACGAGGATCGAGACGCTGATCAGTCGCCGCGCGACCGAGCTGGCCGAGTTGACGGCGACCAGCCGCTTGCTGATCTCGACGCGAGTCTCGCGGGGCTCGTCGGTCGCGTCGCGCGCCATCGAGCTGGCCTACGCTCGCACGAGGCGATCGCCGAGCCGCTCCTCGTGCGGACGCATGACGTCGCGCGTGTCGACGACGAGAGCCGCGTGCTCCGCGATGAGCTCGTAGTCGACGTTCGAGTGGTCCGTCGAGATCACGACGACGTCGCAGGTCCGGAGGAATTCCGGCGTCAGGTCGACGCTCTCCATCCCGAGGTCATAGCGCCGGGTGCGGGGGGCGATCGGGACGTGCGGGTCGTGGTAGTGGACGTTCGCGCCGGACCGCAGAAGCTCCTCGATGAGCACGAACGACGGGGACTCGCGCGTGTCGTCGACGTCCTTCTTGTACGCCAGTCCCATGACCAGGGCGGTCGAGCCCCTGACGCTCTTGGACTGGGTGTTGAGGCCGTCCGCGATCTTCTGGATCACGAAGCGCGGCATCGACGTGTTGATGATGCCGGCGAGTTCGATGAACCGCGTCGGGTGGTCGACCTCACGTGCCTTCCAGGACAGATAGAAGGGGTCGATCGGGATGCAGTGCCCACCCAGACCGGGGCCCGGATAGAAGGGCATGAAGCCGAACGGCTTCGTCCCTGCGGCGCGGACCACCTCCCACACGTCGACGTCCATCGCGTCGAGGATCACCTTGAGCTCGTTCACGAGCGCGATGTTCACGGCGCGAAAGATGTTCTCGAGCAGCTTCGCCGACTCGGCGACCTCGGCGCTCGAGACCTCGACGACGTCATCGACGCCGACCCGGTAGAGCTCCGCCGCGAGGTGGGTCGACCGCTCGTCGAGTCCGCCGACGAGCTTCGGGATCGTCTCCGTACGATGCGTGCTGCTCCCCGGGTCCTCGCGCTCCGGCGAGTAAGCGACGAAGAAGTCGGCTCCGCACTTCAGGTCGCCCTCGTGCGTCTCCAGGATCGCGTCGAGGAACTCACGTCGCGTCGTGCCCGGGTACGTGGTCGACTCGAGGACGACGAGCTGGCCGGGGCGGAGCGTCTTGCCGATCTCGCGCCCCGTGTCGGTCACGAAGTGCAGGTCCGGCTCGTGGTGCCGGCCGAGCGGGGTCGGGACGCACACGAGCAGGACGTCCGCCTCCGCGAGCCGGGCGAAGTCGGTGGTCGCCTCGAAGCGATCGCTCGCCGAGAGCTCCCGCGGGAGATCGGCGCCCAGGTGGGCCAGGTAGGACTCGCCCGCCTCGAGAGCCTCGATCTTGCTCGGGTCGACGTCGAACCCAAGGACGTTGAGGCCCCCGCCGTGGAGCGCTCCGCTCAGGGGCAGGCCGACGTATCCCAGGCCGATCACGCCGACGCGGGCGCTGCGGTCCTGGACCTTCTCTAGGGCTCGTTCGTAGGTCCCGGACATTCGTGCTGCACCGCTCGGCAGGGGAGCGGCGTGGGGGAAAGGCAGGCAGTGGGGCTGGGGGCGCCGTGCAGCGCGGAGAGCATACACGTCAGACTCCACGTCGTCCCGGGACGGACGCGAGGCCCCCGCTGCGTACGGTTTTCGTTGGCAACCGCCCTCCAACCGCCCAGGGGGCGCCCTCTCCTCTCAGATCGAGGAGCGGCCAGAGGATCCCGCTCCCGCTTCTCAAGAGCGCTCGGACGGTCCGACGACACAGGCTGCGACCTCCTCGGCGGGAGGTTGTCACGTCGTCGGCTGCGTCCGACCGAACGACTTGGCGCGAGACATCGGACGCATCCTCGACACGCCGACCCCAGCACGTCGCGCGACATTCGAGATTGCTTTCCAGGCAGGTGGCAGGTGAGCCTGAGTGACATCCCGAACCCCGCTGGAGGATTCCTGGAGCGGTCTCGCTCCGTGCGATCTTCCTTCATGAACGGGGCTTTGGATGGGCGCTCAGGAATGTCCATCTCGCGTGGTGTTCAACCAGACCGCGACTAGCATTCGGCCGAGTCAGCTTCGTGCTGTTTCGACCGACGTTGGATGAAGTCGACGGCGCACACTGCGCCACTCGTGCGATCCGCGGCAGGACTCAGAGATTCGAGGGGACCCATGAGCAAACCGAACTGGCCGACGAGCGTCCGATGGGACCGGGCCCAACTCCTAATCGCATCGGCGGGCGCAGCGCTTGCGCTCGCAGCATGCTCCGGACAGGGACCGAACGTCGGTTCCGACGACTTCGCAGACACCTACAGCATGGCGGTGTCGGACACGAGCACGTTCGACATCGGCGGCCCGGTCGGCGGTCCGTTCGACGTCGTGGCCCGCTCGTACGAGCTCGTCAACCGGACCGAGGAGACCGTGTCGTGGAGCGCGTCGTCCACGCAGCCCTGGCTCGTCCTCGACGAGAGCGAGGGTGTCCTCGGCTCGGGCGAGAGCGCGTCGCTCGACGTCACGATCGACCAGGCGCTTGCGGCCGCCCTCGGCACCGGAACGCACTCCGGGCAAGTCGTCGTGAGGGGTGACGGGGCGAAGGAGATTCGCCTCTCCGCGCGCCTCGTCGTCTCGAGCAGCGCGGGGAACAGCCTCATCATCTCCGGAGACAGCGGGATCGACCGTACGGCCGAACTCGGTTCTCCGATCGACGCAGTGTCGTTCCAGCTCTCGAACGACGGCACCGGAAGCGTGGACTGGCAGGTCGCCGTCGACGCGAGCTGGCTCGTCCTTCCGACCTCGTGGTCCGGATCGATCGCGGCTGGCGAGCAGTCGACCGTGGACCTCGCGCTCGACGACGTCGTCCTCGGTGGTCTCGGGATCGGCAACCACAGCGCGACCGTGACCTTCACGCACTCGGCCTCGTCCTCGCAGTCGCCGCCGACGTCGCAGTCGCGCATCGTGGGCGTCCAGCTGCGCGATGTGGCCGGACCGGTGACGGGCCGCGTCACCAACGGGCTCATCGCGCTCTACGACTTCGAAGAGGGCAACGGCTCGACGGTGCGCGACGTCTCCGGCGTCGGAACGCCCCTGGACCTCACCGTCCAGGACCCCGCGAGCGTCACCTGGGTGCCCGGGGGCCTGCGCCTCGACCAGGCGACCGTCGTTCGCTCCGGCGTCTCCGCGGTCAGGATGAACGACGCCATTCGAGCCCACCACGAGGTGACCTTCGAGGCGTGGATCGACCCGGCCAACCTCGTCCAGGAGGGCCCGGCCCGCGTCATGACGCTCTCGAACGGAGCGCACGACCGGAACTTCACGCTCGGCCAGGGCCTGTGGGGCGGGCAGCCGAGCGACACGTTCAGCGGCCGGCTTCGCACGCTCGGGACGAACGACAACGGTGATCCCATGCTCGCCACGCCGGGCGGGACCGCCGATCCCGATCTGCAGCACGTCGCCTTCACGATGACCCGCTACGGCATCGCGACGATCTACGTCGACGGCGTCGAGGTCGCGAACCACTCGATCGGGACGAGCTTCGACAACTGGGACACGAGCTACGAGTTCGCTCTCGGCAACGAGATCGGTGCGGACCGTGCGTGGCTCGGTTCGTTCCACCTCGTCGCCGTGTACGAGCGCTGCCTCTCCGCTCCGGAGATCCAGCAGAACTACGCCGTCGGCCCGCTCGACCCCAACGTGGGTCGCCTCGCTGTGACGCCGGCCCAGGACTTCAACGTCACCTTCATCGAAGGCAACGCGCCTGACCCCGACTCGGCGGTCTACCAGATCGCCAACGCCGGAACGGCGACGACCGGGTGGGAGGTCAGTGTCTCTCAGCCCTGGATCTTCGTGCGCACCGGCGGGCAGGGCCGCCTCGACGCGACCGAGCACGAGGACCTCGAGGTCAAGCTCGACGCTGCGACGCTTCAGACGTTCGCCCCGGGCACGTACACGGCCACCGTCGACATCGTCAACACCCTCGACGGCTTCGGCAACACGCAGCGCGACGTCACGGTCGTCGTCCTGCCCGAGGGATCGGGCAACACCGGCGAGAAGCCCGGGCCGCACAACACGGGCCCGCTGAGCGACAACCTCACGCCGATGGACGGCTACACGATCCGCGAGGACGGGACGACGCTGGAGAACGTCGCCATCAACGGCCCGATCCGGATCGAGGCCGACAACGTGACGATCCGCAACTTCCGTCTCGACGGCGGTGGCGCCACGTTCGGGATCTACTCCCGAGAGGGCGGCGTCAACCTGCTCATCGAGGACGGCGAGATCGTGAACTGCTCCGCGGCGGGTATCGCTGGCCGTCACTGGACCGCGCGTCGCCTCAACATCCACGAGATGGGCAGCGACGGCGTGAAGTGCGACGGCACCAACATCGTCGAGAACTGCTGGATCCACCACCTCGGCCGAGACCCGGGCGCGCACGCCGACGGGAACCAGACGCGCGGTGGCGGTGGGTGTCACAACATCGTGATCCGCGGGAACAACTTCGACATGCCGATCCCGGACGGTCCGAACGGCCCGGGTCCGCCCTACGCGTCCAACGCGACGCTCTTCATCTCGACGGCGGTCGGCACGACCGACAACGTCCTGATCGAGGGCAACTGGATGAACGGCGGCAACTTCACCGTCTACCTGCGCGACAAGCAGCGCGGCTACGGCCCGCCGTCCAACGTCACGATGATCAACAACCGGTTCGGGCGGGACTACCGCCACGGAGTCCTCGTGAACGACCCCGGGCTCGGCGCGATCATCAGCGGCAACGTCTGGGACGACACCGGCGAGCTGATGGGCATCAACAACCAGTAGTCGAGCCGCCAGCCGGCACCGCGCGCGGGCGTCCTCCTCCGGGGGGGCGCCCGCGCGTCTCGTTCCCGGTCGCGCGCCGGCCCCCGAAATCGAAAGAACTGGACACCCCGGCGGCGCGGACCCCCATCATGTCGCGTTCATGGGCCGGCGGTTCGTCGTTACCTTCCATGGACTCGGGGCGCCGCCCGCCGGAACCCCTCCGGACGAGGTGCCTTACTGGGTCTCCGGGGCGTCCTTCGAGGGCGTGCTCGACGAGCTCGCGGCCGAGATCGGCAACGGCCTGGAGGTCACCTTCGACGACGGCTTTGCCTCGGACCTCGAGGTCGCGCTCCCTGCGCTCGTCGAGCGCGATCTGAAGGGTCGGTTCTTCGTCCTCGCCGGGCACCTCGGCGCGGCCGGTCGCCTCGGCCCGGCCCAGCTGTCCGAGCTCGTGTCGGCCGGGATGACCGTCGGCTCCCACGGGATGCAGCACCGGCGCTGGGCGGGACTCGGTGTCGACGACCTGCGAGCGGAGGTCGTGGACGCGCGTCGTTCCCTCGAGGACGTCGTCCAGGCGCCCGTCGACGAGGCCGCGTGCCCCTTCGGCTCCTACGACCGGCGTTCCCTCCGCGCGCTGCGCGACGCAGGGTTCAGGACGGCGTTCACCAGCGACCCCGGATGGTCGGACGAGCGCGCGTGGCTGCGCAATCGGAACACGGTCGTCGCATCGCTCGACCCTGGCGGTGCGAGGGCTTGGGCGCGCGAGCGCGGCGGCGCCGCCTTCCGGGGCATCCGCGCCCTGAAGACCTGGATCAAGTCGCACCGATGAGCAGGCCGCGCGCCCGGATCCTCGTCGGTTACGCCGATGCGCTTGCTGCCGTCGAGGTCGTGCGCAGCCTGATCCAGGACGGGAACGAGGTCGTGGCGTTCGAACGCCCCGGGCGCCCCTCGCTCCTGCGGCGCGTGCAAGGCGTGGAGATCACGGAGGTGCCGAGCGCGGCCGACGCTCCGGACGCGGCGATCGACGGGCTGCAGGAGCTCGCACGGCGCGCGTCCGTGGACCTCGTCATGCCGCTCGACGACGCGTCGCTCTGGCTGACCGCAGAGGCCCTCGCGCCGGGTGACGGTCCCGCCTGCGTGACGGCGCCCGAGCAAGCCAGGCTGGCGCTCGACAAGAGCCTCCAGGTGGAGGCGGCGCACGACGCGGGCCTCCCGGTCCCGCCGGCGACGCTCTGGGCTCCTGGCGGGGGCGCACCCGAACTGCCGGACGCTCCGGCGATCGTCCGACCGGCGCTCGCGTTCCGCCGCACGCCCGAAGGCGCGGGCCGCGGGCGCGTCAGGATCTTCGGAGACTCCGCGACGCTCCGGGAGGCGACGTCGAGCGAGCCTCCCGAACCGATGCTCGTCCAGCCCTACGTCGACGGGGTGGGGGAAGGGCTGTTCGGGTGGGCGGGACCCGACGGGGTCATCGGCTGGACCGCGCATCGCAGGGTGCGCATGGTCGATCCCCACGGGTCGGGATCCTCCGCGTGTCGTGCGATCGAGGTCGACGCCGGCCTCGTCGAGGCGGCCGAGCGCTTCGTCCGCTCCGCCGGCTGGCGCGGCCAGTTCATGATCGAGCTGCTCCGCGGGAGCGACGGCGCCGCGCACTTCGTCGAGTTCAACGGGCGACCGTGGGGGAGCCTCGCGCTCGCGCGCCGTCGGGGGTTCGAATACCCGGCGTGGACCGCGCGCGGCGCGCTCGACGATGCGTACCGTCCCGAGGCACCGGTCGACGCTCCGTTTCTCACGGCGCGCCACCTCGGTCGCGATCTAGTGCACCTCCTGAGCGTTCTCCGCGGACCTCGCGCGCCGGTCCACCACTGGCCGGGCCGCTGGGAGACGGTGAAGAGCGTGCTCGGGAAGCGGCCGGACGAGAGGTGGTACAATGCGGAGTCGGGCGAGTCGAACCTGCTGCTCGTCGACACCCTCCAGACCGTGTATCGCCACACCCTGGGCCGAAGACGCACATGAAGCTGAGAGCGGCCGTGCACGTCCATTCGGACTGGTCCTACGACGGATCGTGGACCCTCGATCGCCTCGCGACAGCGTTCGGTGAGAAGGGCTACGACGTCGTGCTGATGACCGAGCACGACCGCGGGTTCGACGAGTCGCGATGGCGAGACTACTGCGCCGCCTGCGCCGAGAGCTCGTCGCCCGAGCTCCTGTTCGTGCCCGGGATCGAGTACAGCGACGCCGACAACGTCACCCATATCCTGTGCTGGAGCGAGGAGATCAGCTTCCTCGGCGAGGACCAGGACACGCTGCTCACGCTGGAGGCCGCCGCGGAGGCGAACGCGTGCGCGGTGTTCGCCCACCCGTGGCGCAAGCGTGCGCACGAGCGCTACCGGCCGAGCTGGGTCCCGCACCTCGTTGGCGTGGAGACCTGGAACCGCAAGGCCGACGGCATCGCTCCGCGCAAGGAGGCCGTGGAGATGGTGCGTGGGACCGAGCTGACGCCCTACGCGTCGCTCGACTTCCACCGCGCGCGCCAGTTCTTCCCGCTCGCGATGGAGGTCGACGTCGAGGATCGCCCCGCAGACGTGGCGTCGGTGCTCGACGCACTGCGCGATCGACGCACCCGCGCGCTGGCGTTCGGTCGACCGCTGGAGCTGTTCACCTCGGGCTTCGCCGGAGGCGCCGTGCGGGCCGCGGAGGCCACGCGGTCGTCCGTCGCTGCCACGATCCGTCGGCTCAAGAGCTGACCTCGGCGCCTTCCGCAGCTACGAGCCCAACCACTCCATGCAGACCTCCAGCGCTTCGAGGGTCGAGGACGTCGACGGCGCCGCCGAGGTCCCCGTTTCCATCCTCGTCGTGTCCTACAACACGCGCGAGGAGACGCTCGAGTGCCTCGCTTCGGTCGTCGAGGCCACCCAGGGAACGGCCTACGAGCTGATCGTGGTCGACAACGACTCGACCGATGGTTCAGCGGACGCGATCGAGGAGCAGTTCCCCGCCATCCAGCTGCTCAGGTCGCCGCAGAACGTCGGATTCGGGGCCGCGAACAACCTGGCGGCGCAGCATGCGCGCGGACGACGGCTCTTGCTCCTGAACCCGGACACGCTCGTGCGCGTCGACGCCGTGACCAGGATCGTCCGCTTCGCCGATGAGCATCCCGACGCGCGGCTGTGGGGCGGGCGCACGATCGCGCTCGACGGCTCGCTGAACATCGGCTCGTGCTGGGGGGCTCCGACTCTATGGAGCACGTTCTGTCGCGCGGTCGGACTCAGCAGCGTCTTCCCGCGCGTCGAGGCCTTCCACCGCGAGGCGCTCGGGGACTGGCAGCGCGATTCCGTACGCGAGGTCGACATCGTTGCGGGTTGCTTCCTGCTGATCGATCGCGGGCTGTGGAACGACCTGGGTGGGTTCCACCCCGACTTCTTCATGTACGGCGAGGACATCGACCTGAGCCTCCGCGCCGGGCGTCTCGGAGCGCGGCCACTGATCTGCCCGGAGGCGGAGATCGTCCACCTCTGCGGCGTCTCCGAGCGCGTGCGATCGGCCAAGCTCGTGCGCCTGTTCACCGCGCGCGCCCAGCTCTACAGGAAGTTCTGGAACCCGACCGCCGCCTGGCTGGGCGTACGACTCATCGAGCTCCGCGTTCTGACGAGGATCGCCGGCACCGCGCTCCTTGCACCGTTGCGCGCGCGATCGCGAAGCAGCCTGAGCGAGTGGCTTCAGGTCTGGCGCGAGCGCGCCACGTGGCGTCGCGCGTTCCGCACCACAAAGCGCTACGAACGATTCGATCCGGGGGCGTGGGCCGGCGACCGCGTGCGCGGCACGTCCGCCTGATCGGCGGGTCGCGCTCCACTGGCCGGGCCCGAGCACGTCCCACTTTGGAACGCGGGTTTCCCGAAGGGCGTGCCATTCCAGGCCAACTCCTGCGCTTCGGCTCGATTGGACCGGTCCGTCCCGACGCGTTCGTGAGAGCCCGGCATGATCCAGTGCTCACACTGCCCCCACCCTCCTGCCATGCTCACTGCCCGCATCGCTTCCGCGGTCCCGATCTTCGTATTTGGCGCCGCCCACGTCTTCGCACAGTCCTCGGTCGCCTCGGACGACTTCAACGCCCCCGCGCTGGACCCTGTCTGGCGATTCGTCGACCCGGTCGGCGACTGCGCCGCCGGCGTTCAGGGCTTTGCGACTCCGGACGCTCAGCTTCGCATCGACGTCGCTGCAGGTCCGTCGCACAACCTCTGGTTCAACGACAACTCCGCTCCGCGCGTCCTGCAGAGCGCGAACGACACGGACTTCCAGCTCGAGGTGAAGTTCGACTCGGTCGTCGAACGACGCTTCCAGTTCCAGGGGATCATCGTCCAGGAGACGGTCGATCACTTCCTCCGCTTCGAGACCTACCACGACGGCACCTCGGCGCGCATCCTCGCCGCCGAGGTCGACGCGCCCGTCCGCGCGCGTACGCGCGTCGACGTCGCCGCGGCGGCTGCGCCCGGCTGGATCCGGGTGCAGCGAACGGGCGACGTCTGGACGCTCTCCACGTCCGTCGACGGCATCGCGTTCGTCGAAGCGACGACGTTCACCTATCCACTCGCGGTGACCGAGGTCGGCATCCACGCCGGCAACTTCTTCGAGGCCGGTCCGGACACGTCGCCCGAGTTCGTCGCGCTCGCCGACTACTTCCAGAACGGCGATCTGCCGATCCTCGACGAGGACGGCCCGGTCGACACCGAGCCGCCGGTCGCGGACGCGGGTGCGCCGATCTCGGCACACGTCGGCGAGACCGTCGAGCTCGACGGCACGTCGTCCGCCGATGACTCGACCGCGCCCGCCGACCTCGCCTTCTCGTGGAACCTGATCAGTGCGCCGGCGGGAAGCGCCGCGTCGCTGACCGGCGCGGACTCGGCCACTCCGAGCTTCGTGCTCGACGCGGTCGGCGACTACGTTGCTGAGCTCGTCGTGACCGACCTAGCGGGACTCGCGAGCGTGCCGGCGCTCGTCACCGTTTCGTCGCTCAACCAGCCTCCGGTCGCCGACGCGGGCGGCGACGCCGTCGTCCTGCTCGGCGGAACCGTCCTGCTCGACGGCTTCGCGAGCTCGGACGCGGACGACGATCCGCTCGACTACGAGTGGACGCTCGTCTCGACCCCCGCCGGGAGCGCGGCCGCGCTCGCCGGCGCCGACACCGCGGCTCCGTCGCTCACGCCCGACCTCGAAGGCGACTACGTGGTCCAGCTCGTCGTCAGCGACTCCTACGCGCTGTCGGATCCGGTCACGATCACGGTCTCGGCCCTCGACGCGATCGATCTCGCGATCATCGAGGTCCACGAGGCCGCGTGCGTGGTCCGGCAGGCGAGCTGGTGCAGCTTCCGCCGCTGGTACTTCCGCCCGATCATCGACTGGCAGCTCCGCGTCGCGGCTTGGGAGCTTCGCTACGGCTACGAGAGCTCGGCGCGGGCGCGCCTGCAGTGGCTCCTCAGCCGCACCGACGGCTGCCCCGAGCGGGGTGCGGTCGACGGCTGGTGGTGCTCCGGGTTCCGCATCGACTGGATCACGGACTGCGCGCTGCAGAGCGCCGTCTACGACCTCGTGACCAGCGCGCTGAACGCCATCGATTGACGACCGGATCGCGTCTTCGAGCTGCGACGATCGCGGGCCTCGCGCTGGCGGTCGTCGCAGCGTTCCTGGTGTGGCGCTCGCGCTCCGCGGGGTCCGCCGACTCCCCGTCGAGCGACCCCGGCCGCGCGCCCGCGAGCGCGCGCGGCGCGGTCGAGGGCCCGGCTGAGACCTCCGTCGTCGCGGTCGATCGCGACGGCGAACGGAGCGCTCTCGGGGAGGGGCCCGACGCCGCGGGCGCGACGCTCCTCGGACGCGTCGTCCTTGCGACGGGTGATCCCTGCCCCGACGCCACGATCCGAGGGACCGGCGGTCTCGCGGGCCAGGCGGACGCGGACGGGCGATTCCGGATCGCCGCGGAGCGGGAGCGAGAGGTCGTCCTCGTCGCGTCCGCGAAGGGCCTCGCGGGTCGACCGTGCGCGCCGATCCGCATCGGGGACGCCGACGTCCGAGGCATTGAGCTGGTCGTCGAGCCGGCCGCGTCGATCGAGGGCCACGTCACGGACGTGAGCGGGCGGCCGATCGAGGGCGTCAAGGTGCTCTGCAGCATCGTCGAGCTCGGCGCCGGAGACGACTGGGCGGCGGCGATCGCGCCCGACCTGATGCCGTCGATCGGCGCCTCGACCGACGCGGCCGGTCGGTTCCGGGTCGCCTCCCTGCCCGAGGGGCTCGTCCGGGTGTCGTCCAACCCCGCAGGATTCCTGGGTGTCGCCCGGCTCGCCCGGTCGGACGAAGCGCCGGTCCATCTCGCTCTGACGCGCCTGCCGCGGGTCCACGGTCGCGTCGTCGACGCGAGCACGGGCGAGTCCATGCCCTTTCGCACGCTCACCCTCCTCGGCGAGCGGCGCCGCCGAAGCGCCGACGCGTGGTTTCCGCTCGACGATCCGACCTGCCGGCTCGTCGGCGCGGACGGAGCGGCGACGTTCGAGCTGTGGCCACGCGTGCGTCGCACGGTCCGGATCGAGGTCGCCGCGGACGGATACGCGATCGCGAGGAGCGAGCCGTTCCTGCTGCGGGGCTCGGACGTCGGACCTCTGGAGATCGCGCTCCAGCCTGGCCGTCTCCTGGAGGGGCGTGTCGTGGACGAGGCGGGCGAACCGCTCGTCGGAGCGACGGTCTCGCTCGGGGCGAGCGATCCGTCCGTGACGGCCGATGGCGAGGGGCGCTTCGCGGTGACGGTCGACGGCACCGGGTCCATCGAGCTCGCGGTCGAGGCCGCCGGCCACATCCCGCGCCGCACGACCCTCGAGGTCGCGGACGCCGACTCGGATCCGCTCGAGATCGAGCTTCTTCGCGCTGGCTCGCTCGTCGTCGAGGTCCGCGGCGCCGAGGGGAGTCCTGGCGCACTCTGGACGTCCCTACGGCGCGACGGCCAGCTCGCGACGGATACGCCGTTCGCGGATGTTGGCCCCGACGGCCGCGTGGCGTACGAGGCTCTACCTCCCGGTGAGTTCGAGGTGGTGCTGCACTCCGGGCCCGTCGTGAGGAGCGTGTCCGCCGACGCGCACGCGCGTGCAAGCGTGGCGGTCGTCGCGGGCGAGCGCGCCACGATCGCGTTCGACGCGCCTCCTGCTTCGGTCGTACAGGGCGTGCTGTCGCTCGACGGCGCACCGTCACCCCTGCGCCGCGTGCGCTGGATCGGCCTCGACGGTTCGGAGCTCGCGAGCTCGACCACGGATCGCGACGGTCGGTTCGTGCTGTCGACGTTCGACGCCGCGGCGGGCTGGCTGGAGGTGTCGCTGTCGCCCCGCGCTGCCGCGCACCACCGTCGCGCGCTCGACGCCGCAGCGGCGCGCGGCGTCGACCTCGACCTGGAGTCGGGGCGGCTGGTGGGCCGCGTCGCGGACGAGAGCGGCGGCTCGGCGCCGGCGGGGACGACCGTGCTCCTCGAGGCTCTGCCGGTCGGTCGCGACGGGGACCCCTTCGAGGTCGCGACGCTCGGCGTGGACGGAGACGGACGCTTCGATACGTCCACGGTCATCGCGGGCCCGATGCTGATCACCGTGCGCGCTCCCTTCGCCGTTCCCGTCGAGCGCCGCCCGGTCGACGTGCTGGTCGGAGGTCTCACCGACCTCGGCGACGTCATCGTGAGGCCCGGCGGTGACCTGGAGGTCGTCGTCCGCAGTCCCGACGGCGCGATCGGCGTGCGGGACAGGATCTCGATCGAGATCGCACCGACGGACCCGGGGACCGCCGCGACGAGGACCAAGAGTCGTACGGGAGCCGGCGCCGTCACGTTCCCCGGCGTGTGGGCCGGCAGCGTCGACGTGCGCGTCGTCGCAGCGGACGGCAGCGTCCTGTCCCGCCGGGCGTTCGACGTTCGGGCGGGCGCACGCGAGCGGCTCGTCGTTGACGCCGAGCGCCGCTGATCGCGGCGTGCTCCCCACGCCTGAGTCCGACCCCTCCCCGCGAGCCGTTCAGTCCTCGAGCGCCTTCAGTTCTTCGACGAGGCGCGTCAGGCTCGAGAGGCCGACCACCTTCGCGGCCTCGTCCATCCGCTCGGCGAGCAGGTCGCGGTCCGCGTCGAGGCGCGCGATCTCCTCCTCGGTGAGATAGAAGTCCCACACCTTCTTCGGGTGATGGCGCGCCACGTTCTCGGCCGACGCGCGCTTCTGGGCCTGGAGCGGCACCCCGTACCCGTGGGCGATCGCGGTCATGTCCGTGAGCTGCTCGTACGCGGCGGCCCACGGCTTCAGGCTGCCGGACGGATTCTCGAAGAACCGCACGTAGCGCTCCGCGAGGATGAGCAGGTCGGCGCGGTCGATCCGCGCGTAGTGGAGCGCGTGCGCGAGCTCGTGGGCGAAGAGCCCCACGAACACGTCGTCGCCGGCCGGCGGATCATCGAGCAGTAGCGCACGGTGGATCGACACGTGCGCGCCCGTCACGTCGAGGATCAGGTCGACCTCCGGCCGGCTCTCGCCGAGTCCACCCTCCTCCTCGATCACGACGTCGACGTCGAGTCCCTCGAGGCCGTAGCGCACGATCACGTCCTCCATCGCCCGCAGGACCCGCCACTCCTGCAGACGGATCGTGTCCTCCTCGGCCGTGGTACAGCCGATCACGCGGATCGAGGAGCGGCCCGAGTGGCTCGACCGACATCCGGGCGAGAGCAGGGTGACCGCGAGCGCGGCGGCGACGAGGAGCCTCATGCCGCCAGTGGAGCGTCCGAGGGCCGCGGCTGCAACGGCGGCCGCGGCCCAGGCGGGCACGGGATCAGTACAGCGGCACGCACACCGCCGACGACGTGTTCGACGTCGCGGTGCCGCCCACCGCGTCGCGGAACCAGTACTGGAAGTTCCACGTGTCGCCGACGGCCAGCATCGCCGCGGGCGGGAGCTGGCCGAACGGCAGCGGCAGCGTCACCACGCCGTTCCCGCCCGACGACTGCACGAAATTGGACAGCCGGAAGATCGACCCGCCGAGGCAGAGCCGGCCCTGGCTGCCGCCGAACCCGAGGACGTTGCCCGGCGTCTCCGAGAACAGGAAGTAGCCGAGCGAGTTCGCCGGCAGGAACTCTGCGACGAGGACGAGGCTCTGGTCGACGAGCTTGTTCGTCCCTCCGACGGTCAGCTCGGACGGCTGGCCCGACGAGTTCGCCGTCGAGTTGCAGTACGTCCCGCCCGCCGAGCGCGTGCCGAATCCACGGTCGCGGACCATGATGTCGAAGGCCAGGTTCGTGTCGCCCGGAACGGCGTTCGGCTGGTCCGTCCGGAAGCAGATGAACCGCCCGTCGCCAGCGATCGTCGGCTCGCTGTTGATGCCGACGAGATCGGTGCCCGCGTCGCTCACCGAGACCCTCTCCGTCCACTCCTGGTCCACGCGCCGCACGTAGCAGCGCAGCGCGTTCGTCAGCCCCGGCGCGAGCGTCGTCGAGCGCGTCACGAACGTGATCCACGCGCCGTCGAAGGACATGCCGCCGATGAAGGCGTCCAGGTTCGCGTCCGTGCCGTCGGTCGCGCGGCTCACGAGGACGGTCGTGTCCGTCTGTCGGTCGTAGCGGTACACGTCCCAGCGCCCGTCGTTCGAGCCGCCGGGGATGTTGGACGCCCGGCTCTGGAACGCGACGTAGCGACCGCCGGTCGAGATCGACGGCTCGGTGAGGTCGACGTTGAAGCCGCCCGACTGGCTCGGCGTGAGCTCGGTGGTGTCCGCCACGAGGTCGCGGACGTAGACATCGGTCAGCGTGTTCGGGTCGAGCGGATCGAAGCGCGAACGCGACGCGAAGGCGACGAGCCGACCGTCGCGCGAGATCGACGGCGTCGACGAGTCACCCGTCGCAGGATCCTCGTTGTCGGCCACGCTCACGATCGCGATCGAGTCCGTGGTCCGGCGGTAGACGAAGATGTCCTGGAACCCGTTCGCGTCGCCCGGGACCAGGTCGGTGGCCTCGCTCTCGAAGACGATGCGGTCGCCGTCCTCGTCCATCGACGGCCAGTACGACTCGCCGTTCCCGGGGCTGCCGCCCATCCCGCGCGACAGGAGCGAGCTCGTGCCCGTCGTCGCGTCCCACAGGAAGATGTCCCACGTTGCGTTGGTGTCGCCCGGGACCAGGTTCGTCGAGCGCGACGAGTACGCGACGAACCGACCGTCGTTCGACACGGTGACGTTCTCGCACCGCCCGTTCCCCTGCTGGCCGGAGCCGCCGACGCTACAGCGCACGGTGGTGCCGGCCTCGCGGTCGCGGAGGAACACGTCCTGCTCGTTGTTCGTGTCGCCGGCGACGAGGTTCGTGGCCTCGCTCGTGAACGCGACGAAGCGGCCGCTGTCCGAGACCGAGATCGTCCGGCCGAAGCCGCCGCCCGAGCCGCCGTTCGCCTGAGCGCCGCCCGGGCCAACTGAAACGCGTGAGGTCGAGGTGGCGTCGAGGGCCAGGGCAGGCGCGACCAGGGCAGTGAGAGCGGGGAGGAGGCGGCAGAGGCCAGGTCGGCAGAGACTCGTTCGGCGGGATCGCATGGCGCGGGATCGCTCGGCGTGAGGGAGGGACGTCGTTCGGGGTACGACCACTGCCATCCACGCCCCGTCGCGACCGTGACGCCCGGGACCGGGTTTTCCGTTCGGCTACAGGTCGTTCGCGTACTTCTCCGCCCGCTCCTTCTCGTCGCGCCACGTCTTGGCGCGCTTCGCGTAGGCCTTTCTGACCGCCTTGCGGAAGGCCGCGGCGTCCTTCGAGGGGAGCTCGGCGGCGATCTCCGAGGCGTACGCGTACCGGAACGCCTTGGTCGTCGCGAGCGCTCCAGTGAACCACTTCGAGGCGTCGGCGAATCCGTCGCGGTCCATCCGGGCGCGCATCGCGTCCCCGGCGACGTGCTGGATCCCGTCGTGCTTGGTCGGGTCGGGCACGTCGCGGTCGGGGTAGCTCTCGATCGCCTCGTCCCAGCGCTCGAACGCCGCGTCGGCGTCGCCGCGCGCACGAGCCATGTGGGCCAGCAGGTCGTGCACGCGCCAGGCGAGCGGGTCGTCGTCCTCCGCCTTCTTCAACCAGCCGATCCAGGCCTTCTCTTCGGCCGCGATCATGTCGGGCGTCGGGCGCGTCGCCGCGACCCAGCGGTCCCACTCCTCGGTCAGCCGCCACTTCGTCGCCCAGACGTTCCCGTTCTTCTCGGCGCTCGCGATCGACCCGAGCTGCGATTCGATCGCTGCCGCGAGATCGAACGGACCGTCGGCCGCCTTCTCGCCGTCGCCCTCCAGCGGCCGGCTCGGCGTCATCGTGCGCGTGAACACGAACGCGTCGCAGTGGCGCGGCCACTGCGCCTGCATCGACGAGTATCCGAGCGGCCGCGCGACCATCCGCTTCGCGAGCGGGTGCTTCTTCTCCAGGCCGCGCAGCGGAACGAAGCAGTTGTCCAGGCCGGCGTCGACGCACCGCGCCTCGAACGAACCGCGCTGCGACTCGTCGAGCGACCAGGGTCGGCCCCACGGGAGACCCGCGCGTCCCTCGGCGGCCGTGAACGCGATCACGTAGGCATCGTCGCCGATCGCCTCGCAGAGCACGTGGCCCGCGGACACGACCTTGGAATAGCTCGCGCCGGGCGGCGACGGCAGCTTCGGGTGGTCGCGGACCGCGTGCATCGACGCCAGCCACACGACGAGCTTGCGTCCTGCGTATCGCTCGTTGGCGAGCCACACGAGCGTTTCGCCGCCGACGCGATCGCGCGGGTTGAAGGTCTCGTGCAGCGGCGCGGCATCACCGGGCGGGTCGGTCAGGCTCTGGCCGAACGCGGCGAGGCTGTCGAGGTAGCGCCCCCAGAACGCGCGCTCCTCGGGATCGAGCCTGGTCGAGCGTTCGAGCGACTCGCGGACGCTCTCGAACGCCTTCGTCGTCTTCTTCACCGCGCGGCCGCGCCATCCGTCGTGCCCTTCGTACGCAGCGGCGCGCTCGGCAGCCTCGAGGACCGTCTTCAGCGCGCCGGCGGGCACCCTCGCGCGCTTCCCCGCGGCGCGCAGCGCGTCCGGCATCCCCTCCGAGGCGCGCCCGGTCACCTGGAAGTCGTAGCCACAGAGCTCCAGCGGCCGCTCGGAGTCGGCCTGCTCCGCGAGCAGGTCCCAGAGCGGCAGGAGGTCGCGGCTAGCGGTCCAGATCGGGAAGATGCCCTGCGCCGCGGCGTCCCGCGGCTCGCCCTCGCCGGCCTGGAAGGCGCGCCAGGCCTCCCGGCAGCCATAGAGACCGCTCTCGAAGACGAGGACGTCGAAACCGCGCTCGGCGTGGAGGTACTCGATGAGCCGGATCTTCGCCGCGAAGGTCGCCCCGTCGCCGTGCGTGGGCTCCCCGAGGAGCACGACGCGCGCGTCTCCGATCGCTTCGCCGACCGCGGCGAGGTCCTCCGTTGGAGCACCGCGTTCCAGCGTCGAGAAAGGGACCGCGAGGTCCTCGAGTCCCTGGGGTGCGAGCGCGAGGGGCGTGGCGACGGCGAGGAAGAGCATGGGAAGGGCGCAGGAGCAGTGACGGACCGTCCCGGGCGGGGTCGCTACCGGCCGCCTGGCGTCTCATTCATGGAGTCTGCCATCGTCTGGTGCGCCTCGCCGGGCACTCCGGAAATCCGCCCTGGAGGCCCCCGTCCCCCAGGGACCGATAGACTTCACGGGCCGGTTCGGACGCGGCGCACCACCTGCTCCGCGCAGTAGCGCGATCGCCTCGACCGAACCTCTGGCTCCTTCCCTCGGCGCCCATCCACGGGCCGCCGACGCTTCCCATGACGCTCCTCGACTCCGCGCCCGAGACGGCGACAGCGATCACGTCCCGGACCCCGGTCCGCTCGCTGAAGGTCCTGTTCATCAACGACTATCTCCCCCAGGAGATGCTCGGACTGATGTGGCTGAGCCGCGCGATCAAGGACGCGGGCCACCGGGCGAAGGCGCTGTTCCTGCCCGACAAGGACTGGATCCAGGAAGTCCACGACTACGCGCCGGACGTCGTGTGCTTCTCCGTCACCACGGGGATGCACCTCTACTTCCTCGACATCGCGAAGCGCATCCGCAAGGAGCTGCCCGAGGTCTTCATCCTCATGGGCGGGCCGCACCCGACGTTCACGCCCGAGGTGATCGAGCTGAACGACACCATCGACGCGATCTGCCGCGGCGAGGGCGAGGTCGCCGTCGTCGAGCTGCTCGACAAGATCGCGGCCGGCGAGGACTACCAGTTCGTCCAGAACATGTGGTTCCGGGACCGCGAGACCGGCGAGCTCCAGAAGAACTCGCAGCGTCCGCCGATCCAGGACCTCGACTCGCTCGGCTTCCCCGACCGCGACATCGTCTACGAGGCCGGTTCGATCTACCGGGACAGCGACCGCAAGGTGTTCGTCACCCAGCGCGGCTGCCCGATGAACTGCTCCTTCTGCTTCCACCACGCGCTGAAGAAGAAGGTCGTCGGCACGACGAACGCCAAGTACGTGCGCAAGCGCTCGGTCGACCACGTGATCGCCGAGATCAAGCACGTCCGCGACAAGTACAACCTGAAGTTCGTCCACTTCCTCGACGACATCTTCAACCTGTCCGGGAAGTGGCTCGACGAGTTCTGTGAGAAGTACCCGAAGGAGGTGGGCCTGCCGTTCGACGTCATCCTGATGGCGAACATGACGCGGGAGCACCACATCGAGAAGCTCAAGAAGGCCGGGTGCGTGTACGCGCGCATCGCGTTCGAGTCGGCGAACGACTACATCCGCAACGCCGTCTTCCGCAAGAACACCACGCTCCAGCAGCTGGAGGACTCCGCGCGCTGGATCAAGCAGTACGGCATCCGCCTCGGCTCGCTCAACATGCTGGGCGGCCCCGGCGCGTCGCTCGACGACGAGCTGGAGACGGTCGAGCTGAACATCCGGTGCAAGGTCGACCACCCGCTGGTCTCGATCATGCAGCCGTACCCGATGTTCGACATCGAGGACATGACGAAGGACATGGGGTATGCGGTCGCCGCCTACGACGACTTCCCCGTGAAGTTCAACCGGACCTCGTCGATCGAGTTCGAGAACAAGCGGCAGATCGAGAACCTGCACAAGCTCTTCCCGATCGTCATCCGCAACCCGTGGATGATGAGGTTCGTCAAGCCGGCCATCCGTCAGAACTGGCTGAGCAAGGGCTACCTCATCATGTACATGCTCTATAGCGAGTGGATGGTGTCGGAGCAGGCGAAGCTCTATGCGCACGCCCAGGGCCTGCGCGGCCCGCGCTACTGGACGACAATCGACTTCGTGCGCCGCGTGTCGGTGAAAGGCTTCATCCGCACGTGGGAGAACATCTTCGGCAAGTTCGCCCAGCGGATGGCGCTCAAGCTCCAGATGGGCGATGAGCGCGTCGTAGCGCATATGGATTGACCGAAGGTCCGTAGATGGGTGGACCTTCGGTCCACCCATCTGTCGTTTCTGGCCCAACCGCTCACGCGGTTGGAGCGGGACGGGCTGACTGCGCGTGAGGCGGAGCCGCATCACCGCCCGATCACTGCACGGTGACGGAGAGCGCCTCGGTGAAGTTCGATGTCGCGCCCGCAGGCGACGCGTCGCGGTGCCAGAGCTGGTAGTACCAAGTGTCGCCCGGGTCGCTCGCCACGAACCCGGTCGGCTGCGGGATGGACAGCAGGTCGACCGTCGTCGTGATCTCGCCCGCCGAACCGCTCGACTGCACCTGTCCCACGAAACGTCCGACCGTCGGACCGATGCACAGGTTCCCGCTGCTGCCGCCCGGCATCGCGACGAAGGTCGACGAGTCGGAGACGTTGAGGTAGCCGAACGAGTCCTGGGGCAGCTGGGAGGCGACGATCGAGAGGTCGTTGACGAAGAGGAACCGGGATCCCGCCGCGTCGAGCCGGCCGGTCATCCCCGTCGAGTTCGGCTCCGCGGCGCACGTCACCGGGTCGCCGACCCCGCGCTCCACGAGCAGGATCGCGGACTCGCCCGTCGTCAGCCGCGACCGCTGGATGATCGTGCGTCCGTCCGGCGTCACGTCGAACGACGGCCCCTGCACGGTCGCGAAGAGGGAGTTGAGCGTCGTCCCGGCGACCTGCGTCCCCGTCGCGCCGGTGCGCAGGAGGACCTCGTCGCCCGCCATGAGGAGCTGCGTGCCGGGCGTGGTGAGCGGCACGGAGAAGAAGGGCGTTCCGTCCTCGCCGAGGGCGATGGGCGCCGAGTGGAAGTCGCCCACGATGCCGCCGAGGACGCCGTTCAGGCCGCCGCCCTCGACCGCGATCGGCGTCCCGTCGAGGTAGACGACGCCTCGATCGGCTCCGCTGCTGAGCGTCAGCTGGCCGGAGGTCAGGACCTGGTTCGACGCGTTGATGCGGACCGCGGCGGGCCGATCGAAGTTCCACTGGCTGTTCGGCGCGGGTCCGGGCTGGGCGTGCGCGGCGACCGTCTGCCCCAATCCGTAGACGGCGTGCTCGAGCTGCCCGCCGTCGGCGAAGCGGAACGAGTGGCACGCGCCTGCCTGATCGAGCGTCTGGATGTCGGAACCCGGGATGGTGTAGATCGCTCCGGCGCCCGCGCCGGGGACCGGGTCTCCCTCGACGATCCCGCTCAGCACGTCGAGCGTGTCTCCGGTGACGCGCGCGGTGAAGAACAGGCGCACGGCAGGGCCGCCCGGCTGGGCGACCACCACGCTGGCCGAGAGCATCGGGGCGTCGTAGTCGAAGCCGAAGATCTCGGTGAGTGTCCCCGAGACGCCGAGGACGGGGAAGTCGACGGTGTCGCCCTCCTCGAGCACGGCCGTCGCGTCGATCTGCAGGCGCGTCAGGACGTTCGACGGACTGAGCGGATCCTCGACGAAGTAGGTCACGGCGACCGCTCCGTCTCTCGACACGCGGACCGTGCCGATCGACAGGAGCGTCCCGCCACCCGGCGCGACATCGCCCCGCTTGATCGCGAGCTCACCGTTGATGAAGAGCGCACTCTGCTGGGGATCCCCGTTCACGGACCCCTTGACGGCCCAGCGGCCGCCCTCGGCGATCGACGGCGTGAACAGGGTGTGGACGGTGTCGCCCGAGCTCAGCAGGTCGCCGCTCTTGAGGAGGACGCGCACGTCGGAGTCGGGCACCTGCGCGCTGGAGGCCGACGCCAGGCAGGCCGCGGCGACGAGGAAGGAGACGACGGAGCGGGGAACGGGGGGAAAGACAGGTGTGGGTGACATCGTGGCATCCGGTCAGGGTGGTCGAAATCGGGCAGGTTCGATGTGCCCGTCGAACGCCACGCGCAGACCGGGAGCGCTTCGCCCAGGTTTCCGGCGAAAGTTCCGCGCGCGACGGGGCCCGTCTCGCTGATCCTCTCCCTGCGTATGCTCGCTCGCCTCCTCGCGCTCTCCGCCGCCGCGTTCGCTCCACTCGCCGCGGCCCAGTCGCCGGTCAACCTCGGCTTCGAGGACAAGGTCGACACGACGAGCGGGGCGGGCTGGCTGGTGGTCGGCGGCGGCGAGGGGCCGGTGCCGTACTGGAGCGAGCGGACGCGCTTCGAGCCCTTCGAGGGACGCAGCTGTCTTGCGCTCGAACGGCGGACGGGCGACGCGGACCGCCGGTGGAGCTATGCCTACCAGTACGTCGACGCGGCCCCCTACCGCGGCCGACGCGTTCGACTGGGCGCGGCGATCCGCGCGGAGGTCTCGCTCCCGTCCGAGCTGCGCCTCTTCCTCGCCGCAGCGGATGCCGAACACGAGTGGATCTAGTCCTCCGACACCGAGGACCGAGGGATCGACTCCGCGCGCTGGGCCCGCTACTTCGTCGTGCTCGAGATCCCCGACGACGCGACGTTCGTCCAGTTCGGCGTCGAGCTCCGCGGGCCCCTGAAGGCGTGGCTCGACGACGTCTCCATCGAGATCCTCGGTGACGGGGACCCGGACTCTCCCTCGGGGCACGGGCCGTGGAACGGCGACTTCGAGACGAGCGCGGCCGGCGAGGCGCCCTGGGCCTGGTACGCCCCGGTGCTCGAGTACGAGCGTTACCCCGCCACCACGAGTGACGAGTCACCGCACGGCGGTTCGAGATGTGGACGCCTCGAGTCGACCCTGGACGAACGCTCGGGTCGCTACTTCGGCATGCTCTCGACGCATCTCGACGCGACGCCCTATCGCGGGCGCCTCGTCGAGTTCCGCGCGTGGCTGCGCGTTCACGGCAACGCGACGCCCTTCGGAGCGAGCCAGGCGCTCGTCGCCGTCCGCCGGCCGAACGAACGGATCGGCTGGTTCGAGCGGGTCGAGGTGGCACCGATCGAGGACGACGCGTGGCAGGAGGTCGTGCTGCGCGGGTTCGTTCACGAAGACGCCGCGAGCGTGAGGATCGACTTCGTCGCAAGCACGGATGAGGGCCTCGCGGTGGACGACGTCACCCTGGAGGTCGTCGGCGATCCCGAGTTCGCTCCGCCGCGTCCCCTCGACGATCGAGGACTCGAGAACCTGGTCGGACTCGCTCGGCTGTTCGGCGTGGTGCGCTACTTCCATCCGAGTGACGAGGCAGCGGCGACCGACTGGGACGCGCTCGCGCTCGACGCCGTCGATCGCGTCGAGCGCGCGGCGGACGCCGCGGAGCTCGCGGCGGCCCTGCGCGAGACGTTCGTCCCCGTCGCGCCGACGCTGCGAGTGTTCCCGCCTGGCGAGCCGGACGCGCCGCACCCCGCGCTGGCGCTCGACCCGGACGCGCGGGGAAGGCGCGTGCAGCGCTGGGAGCACCGGGGGGTGGGTCCGAAGTCGTCGCCGATCTACCACAGCCGCCTGCGGCGGCGCATGGTCCGCCGCGGCGAGCTGCCGGACGGGTATCGGGACCCCGCCGACGCATGGCTCGTGGACCTCGGGGACGATCTCGTCGCGGCGGTCCCCGTGACCCTCTTCCGCGACCGCGAGGGCACGCTGCCCCGGACGGAGGCGACCCCCGGGGAGCCCGCGCGGTTCGCGTCAGGAGACGACCGGACGACCCGGCTCGCCGACGTGATCCTCGCGTGGAACGTCCTCCAGCACTTCTACCCGTACTTCGACGAGGTCGAGGTCGACTGGGCCGCAGAGCTCACGACGGCTCTGCGCGCGGCCGCCGTGGACGAGGACGCCGACGCCTTCCGGCAGACGCTCCGCACGATGATCGCCGCCCTCCACGACGGGCACGGCGCGGTGGCCCTCGTCTCGGCGGGGCGGATGGGCACCCTCCCGATCGGCTGGGCCTGGATCGAGGACCAGCTCGTCGTGACGACGTCCGCGCATCCCGAGGTCGAGGTGGGCATGGTCGTCGAGCACCTCGACGACGTCGCCGCGATCCAGCGGATCCGCGAGATCGAACGGCGTGTCTCGGGGTCGACCCCGGCCTTCGTTCGGATGATGGCCGTGCTGGAGCTCTCGATCGGTCACCCGGGGGACACGACGTCGTTGATCCTCCGGGCTGCGAGCGGTCGACGGACGCTCGTCGCGCTGGAGTTCGGAGAGTACGACGTGCCGCCCGAGCCGCGGCCGGAGACCATCGCGGAGCTGGAGCCAGGGATCCTCTACCTCGACGTCGACCGCGCCACCGACGAGGACCTCGAGGCGCGGATGGACGATCTCGCCGCGGCGCGGGCGGTCGTCGTCGACTTCCGCGGGTATCCCAGTGGTCTTTCGCTCCAGTTCCTCGCCCACTTCGCGTCCGAGACGATGACGAGCCCCCTCTGGTGCACGCCGAGGGTCCTGCTGCCGGATCAGCAAGGGATCGAGTTCCCGGAGGGACCCTGGCAGCTCGACCCGATCGAGCCGCGCTTCGAAGGCCGCCTGGTCTTCGTCGCGGACGAGCGGGCGATCAGCTACGCGGAGACCTGCCTCCAGATCGTCGAGCACCACGAGCTGGGGCCGATCGTCGGGCGAACGACCGCCGGGACGAACGGCAACGTGAACCGCTTCGAGCTCCCCGGCGGCTACCTGGTCCACTGGACGGGGATGAAGACCAAGAAGCAGGACGGGTCGGTGTTCCACGGCGTCGGGGTCCGCCCGACCCACCCCGTCGACCGCACGCTGGAAGGCGTCCGAGCCGGACGCGACGAGCTCCTCGAGGCCGCGCTCGAGCTCGCGCGCCAGTAGCAGGCGCGAGACGTCAGCCAATTTCCAGAATTGCGAGCTACGCTGAGGGAGACGCTTCCCCGTCTACACCCCTCGCTCGCGCTCGCCATGAAGACCACCTCGCTCCTCGCGCTCGTCACCCTCGCGCCCTCGGCGCTCGTCCCCTCGGTACTGGCCCAGAGCGCGCTGGAGGATCTCTGGGTCGAGCAGATCACCGGCGGCGTCGCGACTGGCGGATTCGTCGCCGCGGACGGGGCGGGCGGCGTGCTCCTGTTCGGAGCCGACAGCGGCCCAATCGGCAGTCCGCCGCCCGCTGGCGACGAGCTGTTCGTCGCCCGCTACGAGATGGACGGGACGCCGATGTGGGTCGAGCGGTTCGGCTCCTCCGGACCGGAGTTCGGGACCTCGATCCTCGCGGACGGGACCGGTGGTGCATTCGTCGCCGGGCGTACGCAGGGTGACTTCGGCGGTCCTCTACAGGGGCTGACCGACGGCTTCGTCGCCCGCTACGACGCGAACGGGAACCGGCTCTGGCTCCTGCAGGACGGGAGCACGTCCACCGATCAGTTCGTCGACCTCGCCGCGGATGGCGCGGGCGGTTGCCTCGCGCTCGGGCAGACGCGCGGGAATTGGGCCGGGCCGAACCCTGGCGGGAGTACCGAGGACGGCGTGCTGATCCGCTACGACGCGGGCGGCAACCAGCTCTGGGCGACGCAGTTCGGCACGGTCGACGAGGACAGTCCCCTCTCGGTCGCCGCCGACGGTGCGGGCGGCGCGCTCGTGGCCGGCTGGACCCAGGGGACGTTCCCCGGCAACGCTCCCGGCGACGGACCTTCGTTCGTCGCGCGCTTCGACCCGGCGGGGACGCTCACCTCCGTCGTGCAGTTCGGCCCTCCGAACGAGTCGCCGAACGCGGTGATCCCGGATGGGAGCGGAGGCGCGTTCGTCGCCAGCCGGCGCGCCAACGGCACCACCTCGATCACGATCGAAGGGACCGTGTCGCGCGTCGACTCGGCGGGCAACGTGGCGTGGTCGACCTCGATCGTCACGCCCGGGCCGCACACGCTCCCTTCGGCGATCGAACGCGACGCCTCCGGAACGGTCGTCGTGGCTGGGACCGTCTACGACGGCATCATCGGGCAGGGGGCGCCGGGGATCATCAGCCCCACCGACGGCTTCGTCGGCCGTTACGACGCCACGGGCTCGCTCGTCTCGTACGACATGTTCGGTGGCCCCGACTCCGACGCGGTGCTGTCGCTCGCGCTCGAAGGCGCGGCGGGAATCTGGCTCGGGGGCAACACCACGGGAGCGTTCGGCGGACCGAGCCACTCGGGGTACCAGCTCTTCGCGGCCCGCCTCGGCCTGCGCGTCGGAGCGTCGTACTGCGGTCCGGCCGTTGCGAACTCCACCGGAGTTCCCGGGCGGACCGTGGCCGCGGGGAGCCGGGCCGCTTCGGACGGCGCGATGACGCTCGTCGCGCGCGACCTGCCGCCCCTGACCTTCGGCTACTTCCTCACGAGTCGCACGACGGGTCTCGTGCCGATGGCCGGCGGCAGCCAGGGCACGCTGTGCCTCGGGGGCGCCGTTGGGCGCTACAACCGCGCGGGCGAGATCGGCGCGACCGGCGCCGACGGAACGTTTCCGTTGGCGCTCGACCTGACGTCGACGCCACAGCCGACCGGCACGGTGCCGATCCTCGCGGGACAGACCTGGAACTTCCAGGCGTGGTACCGGGACGCAAACCCGCAGGTGACGTCGAATTTCACGGACGGCGTCGCGGTCGCATTCTTGTGAGGAGCGCAGCTCACCCCGCCATGCCGGTCTCACGCCGCGCGTGCGGTGGCCGGTGTGCGCGGGGCAGAGGCAGGCGGATCTCCACGGTGAAGTCCGCGCGCTGGGCGGCGAGGCCGTCGAAGCGCAGGTGGTAGGTCCCGTCGCGCGGGATCTCGAAGTCGAGCGATGCGCCGTCGGGGCCCGTGATCGCTCCGGTCAAGAACCGGAAGCGGCGGTCGAGCACGCCCACCTCCAGCGGGCGCTCCGACGACGCGAGCTGCACCACGAGGTGGTCGCCTCTCTGGAACGTGCCCCACCACGAGGCGTGGCCGGAGGAGGGCAGGGTCTCCGTCACCGCGGGGAACGTCCACGTGCGGTGTTGGATCGATCGTGCGTCGAGGGCGGTGGCGCCGTTGGTGAGGGTTCGCATCGCAGCAGTCCGGGGCAGGGTCCGGGGGCAGCGGGTCGGCGTGGGTATCGAACCGCTGGGTTCAACGCACGTCCGATGCGGGAGCCGCCGCCTCTTCACCTCGAATCTGCGATCGATCCGCTTTCCTTCCGCGCGATGGCGAGCTGGCGCGCGCGGGAGCGTCAGAGCGTGAGCCGCGCCGCGTAGGTTCGTTCCGGATCGACGCGGCCGCCCTCGATGCCGGCGCCCGCGAAGGCCTCGAACGCGACCCCGATGCCGTCCGTCGAGCCCTGGGAGCTCAGGTAGGTCAGCCCGAGGCGCTCCCCGCCCGCCTCGACCCAGCCGAGCAGCATCACGCTGTGCCCGGACGGCTTCTTCGACCGGCGCCAGATCTGGATGAAGTCGCCGGCCCCGGCGTCGTCGAGGTCGATCTCGCGGCCCAGACGGAACTGCTCGACCGCGAAGGCGCACTGCCGCTCGGCCGACGCCTCCGTCGCGCCGTACCACGCCTTCTGGAACGCCCTCGCGTCGTCTCCGTCGAGCCGCTCGAGCGCCTTCGTCCCCTCCAGGGCGCGCATCGCCGCCGCGAACGTGAAGCCGCAGCAGTACGTCCCGTTCTTCGCCTTGGAGAGCACGCGCCGCCCGCGGTGGGCGATCTCGACGGGGACGCCCGTTCCACCCCACGAGCGGTCGTAGCCGCCGCCGGTCCCGAACGAACGGGCGGCGGCGAGGACGGTTCGCGCGCGCTCGACGTCCTCGTCGTCCCCCGGCCCGGCAGGGGCCCAGCCCGGCACGAGTCCGCACGACGCAGCGAGTCCCAGGAAGTCCCGTCGGTCCATGCATGCACCCTACGGCGTGGCGCACGGACGCCAAGAGAGAGGCCCGGGCTCCGCTGGGGGAGCCCGGGCCAGATCCCGGTTTCCTCTCCGACCGGGGGCGGGCGCGGATCGAAATCGGCAGGCGATCCGCGGCCGGTTGGAGCGAGGCCTGGGTCTACGTCAGGGCAGGCATCGGCAGGTAGGGCAGGCTGAGACTCTCGCTCCGTGGGGTCGAACGGACTTCGGAGAGCGGCTCGGCCAACAATTCACCACGAAATGCAGAGAGCGGGCGGCCGGCCGCCCCAGGGGTGGCCCGCCGCCCGCGCGCGATCGCTCGCGGGCCCGGTCAGTTCAGGTCGAGGTCCTTGCCCAGCGCCTTCTCGAAGCGCTGCAGGGCGCGCATCGCGTCCCGGCCCCTCGCGTCGCGGTTCTCGTGGGCGATGGCGACGGCCTTCTTCTGGGTCTCGACCGCCTTCTCGACGTGCCCGAGCGCGAACTCGACGTGCGCCAGCGTGTCGAGGTAGTACCAGTTGCCGTTGTCCGTCAGCTCGTTCGCGCGCTGCGCGACCGGCAGGAGGGCCTCGGCGTAGACCTCACCGTTCTCGGAGGAGATCACGTTCCACGCGAAGGAGTTCAGCCCGTTCGCGTCGTTCTTCAGCTGGCCCGCGATCGCCGGGATCATCTCGGCCGCCTTCTCGGTCTTACCGGCGTCCGCCAGCCGCTTGAAGATGCTCGACATGACGCTGACCGACGCCTCGCCGGACTCCAGCGCCGCGAGCTGGGCGTCCTTCGCATCGGCCTTCGGGGCGCGGGCGACCAACGTCTTCCGCTGGGCCTTCTTCTGGGCCCGCGGCCGGGGAGCCGCCGCCGTCTGGTAGCGCTTGCCGCCGTTCATCTGCGCGCGGACGACCTGCTCGACGATGGGGCCCACGTTCGGGAGCCCGGTCAGTCGCGCCGACCACGAGAGCTGCGTGTCCGAGTGGCGCGTCGTCGCCGTGAACGCTGCGTTCTCCAGCAAGTCGAGGTACGGGGCGACCTCGCGCAGCTCGCGCGGCGGCATGACGGTCTTTGCCATGGACGCGCAGCGGCCGAGCGAGACCCCGAGGACCGACGTGTGGTCCTTGGACGTGTGCGCGACGAGTTCGGCGAACGCCGGGTCACCCGCGACGCTGCTGCCCTTCGCGGCCCCGACGGCCGCCTCGATCGCGCGCTGCGACGGCGAGATCACCACGCGGTCCTCGTGCGCGAACAGGAACAGGCTGACCTCCTCGATGTCGAAGCGCTCGACGCGCATGCCGCCCATCTTCTGGACGTTCGCCTTCGTGTCGCCGGTGCCGGTCGCGCCCTGCGCGATCCCCAGCACGAGCTGCCAGATCGCGTGCGACCGCTGGACGTCGTTGACCGTCATCGCGAGCGCGGCGTCCGGCATCGGCTCGCCGTGCGGGCCGCTCGAGATCGACGGCAGCGAGAAGATCGCGACGTCGACGATGTTGCCGAACACCTCGCGGCCGAGGTCCATCCACGTGACGACCGGGCGGCCCTGCGCGTCCGTGACGCCGGTGCCTCCCGCCTGCTGCTGGTTCAGCGAGCTCGCGGCGAAGAACGCGACGCCCTCGGGGACGAGGTGGAACGTGCGCTCGCCGACGTGCGGCATGCGCATCAGGTTGAACGCGAGGTTCTGGTGCCCCTCGTCGAGCTGGAGGCTCACGTCCATCGAGAGCCCGTCGTCGCTGATGCCGAGGCGGCCGGCGACCGCGCGCATGCTCTGGATGTCGAGCAGGCCGAGGGCCATCGCAGCCTGCGGCTCCTGGGCCGCGATGGCGGCCATCATCGTTTGCGCGAGCGGGAGGACCGGCTCGGCGTTGAAGCAGAAGAAGCCGAGGTCCTGGCCGCGAAGAGCCATCGAGCTCTCGAGGTCGGGGTGCTCGGCGAGGCTGTCATCCGTGTCGCCGTGGACGCGGCCGAGGACGCCCTCGATGAGCTCGCGCTCGGTGCTCGCGATGATCATGCGATCGGCCATCGTCACGAACGCCGTGCCCTCGACGCTGTAGGTCGGGTGGCCGCCGATGTCCTCCATCGGCGCGCCGCCGGCGGGCAGCGCGGTCTCGATCAACCCGCGCACCGCGTGCATGTCGCCGGGGTGCAGGATCACGACGCCGCCGGGCATCCCACCGGTCGGGTCGATGCGGGTGACGGCGACGGCCGCGCCGCGCAGGCCGAGCGTGCCCTTGAGCAGCGACGGGCTGATCGCGATGCCGCCCGCGTGCTCGGAGCCCTGGAGGAGGCCGAGCTGGTCGAGGAGCCGGCCGAGCTGATCGCCCGGCTCGTTGAACTCGACGTAGAGGATCGTGTCCTCGGGGACGAGGCGCGCGAGGTCACGCGCGGCGATCTCCTCTTCGCAGGCGCTCGCGTACTTCGAGGCACGCGCACGGTCCGCCTTGGAGAGGCTGCGGTCCTTGGCGGCCGCGCGATAGAGCTCGAGGGCTCCGTCGAGGTCGCCGGCCTCGTGCTCGAGGTAGTAGGCGCGGAAGAAGGCGCCTTCTTCCTGGGGAAGGGCGACGGCGGTCCCCGCGAGGGCCGTCAGGGACACCGCGGCGACGCCGCGGACGAGAAGGGGGGAGCCCAGTCGAAGCATGGTTCGAGAGTCCGGTCTTGGTGCAGAGGGCCGGGATTGGTGCAGAGGGGAGGAACCGCGAGGCAGCGCCGGCGCGTTGCACGGCGGGTGCGATCCTGGTCCGGCGTTATTCCGGGCGCGTTCCCTTGAATTGCGTTCGATCGTCTCTGCGCCAAATCCGCGCACGCCGCGCGCCGGCGGCCTAGACTCTCCGCGCCGATCGACGAGCGACGCTCCGGGCGCATCGCCTCTCCCGCGGAATCGGGCGCGGGCGTGCGATGCACGAAGCGCGGATCGCCGTCGACGATCGGAGACGTCGCAGGGCTGCCCACCCCGCGCCGCAGGTCACGATGCGCCCGGAATGCACTGCATTTCGGGTGAATCAGGACCTGCGAGTCCAATTTGTGCCAACGCGCGCTTACGCGGCCCGTACAGAGGCCTCGCGGCACGCGACGGCACCAGGACCGCCGCCCTTCCCCGGCTCGCCGCTGACCCGCTGACCCCGATGAGCAACCGTCCCATGAAGCGAGCACCCATCGCACTCACCGCCCTCCTCCTGTCTCCGGCTGCCGCCTTCGCACAGAGCGGCACCCTCGACCAGGACAACGCCATGATCACGAACGTGAGCGTCAACATGGCGTTCGCGCCATTCGTGTACGAGCAGGTCGTCCAGGTGGGCATCAGCGGCGCGCTGGAGGGGATCGTCCTCCGCCTCGCCGGTACGAACACCGTGACGCCCAACTTCCCCGTGAAGATCTACGAGTGGAACGCGGTGACGCTGACCAAGGGCTCGCAGCTCTGGTCGGGCGGTGTCCCCTCGACCAACCTCCCGTACTTCACGAACCAGTACATCGACCTCCTGACCGCCAACCTGCTCTTCGACGCGGGCGAGACCTTCCTCATCGAGGTCGGCGATCCCGCGGCCGATCTCACCGGGTGGGGGCTCTCGTTCAACCAGGGCTGGGACCAGGCGACCAGCATGCACATCCCGCTGTACGACCAGGACATGTACGCGGACGGGATCCTCGATCCCCTGCAGCGACTCGTCTTCCAGACGTGGATGGTCGACGGCGGCTTCGGCCAGTCCTACTGCGCGTCGAACCCCAACTCGACCGGCATGGAGGCGACCCTGCGCGCCACCGGTACGCCGACGGTGGCGCTCAACGACGTCACGCTGATCACCGAGAACGTCCCGAAGAACGCCTTCGGCTTCTTCCTGACGAGCATGTCCCGCGGCAACACGCCGAACCCGGGCGGGAGCCAGGGCGTGCTCTGCCTCGGTGGCGCGATCGGCCGCTACGTGGGGCCGGGTCAGATCCAGCAGGCGGGTGCGAACGGGACGATCGCGCTCCCGATCGACCTGCAGCAGGTGCCGACGCCGACCGGCTTCGTCGCCGTGCAGGCCGGTGAGACCTGGAACTTCCAGGCCTGGCACCGCGACGCCGTCGGCGGCGCCGCGACCTCCAACTTCAGCCAGGGGATCGAGATCACCTTCCGATAGGCGATTGACCTCTCCTGCAACCGGGGACCCCGTCTCCGAACAAGACCGCGCCGCCCGCGACGACCGTCCGGGCGGCGCGGCCGTCGTATCGGGCGCTCTCCGGCGCGGATCCGGGCCCGCGATCCGGGCGAAGCCCACGGCAACGCTGGTACCTTCCCCCCGCTGCCATGAAGCGCTTCCTCCTCTCCACCCTGCTGCTCCTCCTCCTGGGCGCCGGCGCCTTCGCGGTCTGGATGCGCGGCGACGCCGGCGGCCTGGTCGCCCTCTCCGAGGACCAGGTCCAGGCCGCGCGCGACAGCGGCGCCGGCGCGCGTGAGATCGCGATCGAGGCGAGCGAGAACCGCGCGCCGCTGCCGACCATCGAGGAGCTGAAGGAGGTCGTCGACCGCGGAGAGATGGACGCGATCGCCGCGCGCGTCCGCGACGACCGGGACGACGCATCCGGCGAGGAGCGCGCGGTGCTCACGGTCCTGCTCGCCGAGATCGAGCGCTTGCGCGGCAACCTCGACGTCGCGGTCCGGCTCGGCCGCGAGGGCGCCGCGGCGCTCCCGAGCAACAGTCGCGCGCGGTCGACGTTCGCTCGCACGCTCATGACGAGCATGTCCGCGAAGGTCGAGACCGGCGGCATGGGCGCGGCCATGCGCTCGCTGGACGACATCAAGCTCTACCAGGCGGAGCTCCAGGCGGCGATCGACCTCGATCCTGCGAACGTCGACGCGCGCATCCGGCAGATCATCACGTTCGCGTTCGCGCCGTGGCCGGTCGGCAACAAGAAGCGCGCGGCGGCGCTCGTCGAGGAGCTGGAGCCCTACGGCGAGTACCGGCGCGACTTCTGGCGCGCGCAGCTCCTCGTCGCGAAGAAGCGCACCGACAAGGCGCTTGCGGCATTCCTGGAACTGGACGAGCGCAAGCCGGACGACAAGGACGTCGTCTACAACATCGGCGAGCTCCAGCGGCAGTCCGAGGCCTGGCGCGACGCCGCCGCGACCTACGACCGGCTCGTGATCGAGCCGCGCAACGGGCGCGCGTACCAGGCGCTCTACCAGGGCGCGAAGGCGCGCGAGCTCGGCGGGTTCGACCTGGAGCGCGCGCTGGAGATGCTCGACGAGGTGCGCGCCGCCGACCCGGTCGGCGAGATGATGCCCAGCGACGCGCGCATCGACTTCCACCGCGGCGTCGTGCTGACGAAGCTCGCGCGGTACGACGAGGCGCGCGAGGTGCTGCAGGCCGTCCTCGCGCTGCAGCCCGACTCGGCGCGCGCGAAGAAGGCGCTCGAGGAGCTCGCGACGCTCGCCGGGAATGGCTGACGCGGACGGCCGGAGCGCCGTCGCGGTCGGGGTCGACGGCGGAGGGACGAACACGCGCGTGTTGCTGGTCGACGCAGAGGGCCAGCGTCTGGGCGCGGGCACGAGCGGCAGCGGCAACCTGCACGACGTCGGCGCCGAGCGCCTCGCGCGGCACGTCAACGAGGCCTGGCGCGCCGCGTGGGCCGAGGCCGGCGAGGCGCCGCGTGCGGCCGACGCCGTGTTCTGCGGGATGGCGAGCGTCGGGACCGAGCCGAACCGGAGCACCGTGCGAGACGTCGTCGCCGGCGTGGGCGTCGGCGCGATCGCCGACGTGCACGTCGACATCGACCTCGTCGCCGCGCTCGCCGGCGGCCTCGGCGGCCGGAACGGGGTCGCGGTGATCGCCGGGACCGGATCGTCGTGCTTCGGGCGCGACGCGAGCGGCCGGACGTTCCAGTCCGGGGGATGGGGGAGCCTTCTCGACGATGTCGGTAGCGCGACGTGGCTCGGCACCCGGGCGATGGTCGCCGCGATCCGAGCGTACGACGGTCGTGGCCCGGCGACCTCGCTCCAGCGGCGCGTGATGGACCGCTTCGGTCTCGCCGACATGCGCGAACTCCTGCCCGCGATCGACGAGCAGGGTGGCGCCGAGCGCACCGCGCGTGCGGCGCTCGCGCCCCTCGTCACCGAGGCTGCCGAGGAGGGCGACGGCGTCGCCGAGGCGCTCCTGGCCGACGGTGCCGACGCGCTCGCCGAATGCGTCGAGGCGGTCTGGCGGACGCTCGATTTCGGGGCCGGTCCGGTCGAGGTCACGCTGACCGGGGGACTCGGCGAGGGCGTTCCCGCGTACCGCGACGCCTTCCACCGCGAGGTCGAACGCAGGGTCCCGACGGCCGTCCCTGTCCTCCCGCGCACGAGCAACCTCGTCGGGGCGGCGCTCGTGGCGCTCGAGCGGCTGCCCGGCGGACTGACCGAGGAGGCGCGCTCGCGCCTCGTCGAGGGGGAGTGAGCGGTCTCGACGCGGCGGCCGCGGCGGCGGGCCTCGTCGGGATCCTTTTCTGGGTCCTTCTCTGGGTCCTCGCCGCGGGCCGGTCGTGGCTCGTGCGCTGGGGCGCGACGGACGCGGAGCGCCGCGCTGCGATGCCCGGCGACGCGCTCTTTCCCGCCGCGCCGTCGAGCGTGACGCACGCGATCTCCATCGACGCACCGCCGGACGACGTCTGGCCGTGGATCGTCCAGATCGGCCAGGGGCGCGGAGGCTTCTACAGCTACGCGGCGCTGGAGAACCTGCTCGGCGCCCGGATGCGGAATGCAGACGCGATCGAGCCCGACCTGCAGTCGCTCGCCGTCGGCGACGCGATCCCGATCCACCCCCGGCTCGATCCCTTCTTCGTCGACGCCATCGACGCGGGGCGTTCGCTCGTCCTGCGCGGGGACGCCGGCGCCGTGGCGGGGACGTCCTGGGCCTTCTCGCTGGCGCCGTCGGGGGAGCGGGGGACGCGGCTCGTCGCGCGAATGCGGATCCACCGGGGCGGCGAGGGCGCTCCGGGGCGCGCCGTGTCTCTACTCTGGAGCGTGCTCGTCCTGGAGCCCGGCCACTCGATCATGGAGCGGCGCATGCTCCTCGGGGTCGCTGTGCGAGCGGAGCGCCGCTGACGGAACCTCGGCCCGCTCCCGCACGTCTCGATCCAAGCGCCACCCCGTCCAGCGGTCCCTGTCTGAGCGCACCCGGGCGGGGTAGCGTTGTGTGCATGAACGCCTGCCACGTCCCCCTCCTGACGACGCTCACGCTCGCTGCTGCGTCATTGACCGCTCCGGTCGCTGCCGCCCCGCAGCGCGTCGGTTGCGTCTGGGAGCGTCTCGCCGACAGTCCGATCGGCCGGTTCGAGGCCGGGACGATCCCGATCGACGGTCAGCTCTACTGCTTCGGCGGGTTCTTCACCCAGTCGATCCGCGCCACCGAGCGCGTCGACGCCTACGACCCGGGCACGGACACGTGGACCCGCAAGGCGGACATGCCGACGCCCACGACGCACGTCGGCTTCGTCCTGGAGGGGCGCAACGTCTGGATGATCGCCGGCTTCGTCGGCGACAACCCCGGCTTCGCCACCGACGAGGTGTGGGTCTACGACATCGACCTCGACCAGTGGTCCGCGGGGCCGTCGATGCCGCGCCCGATCGCGTCGGGTGGCGCCGCGCTGTTCGGTCGCGAGCTGCACTACTTCGGCGGCTGCGAGGCCGACCGGGACACGATGACGGGCGACCACTGGGCGCTCGATCTCGATGCGCAGGGGCTCGGCTGGCAGCCGCGCGCGCCCATGCCGGAGCCGCGCTGTCACCACTCCGGCGCAACGCTGGGCGGCGAGGTCTGGGCGATCGGCGGTCAGTTCGGCCACGACTCGAACCCGCTCGACACCCGCTTCGTGCACGCGTACGACCCGGCGACGGACACGTGGCGCGATGGGCCGCTGCTCCCCGAGCCGCGGAGCCACTTCGAGCCCGCCACGTTCGTCCGGAACGGCAACCTCTACATCGCCGGCGGCAAGGACCTGACTTCGAACCGGGACGGCCTCGCCGGGATGCTCGAGCTCGACCCCGTGCTCGAGGAGTGGACGTACACGATCCCGCTGCCGAACGCGCGATACGGCGCGGGCGTCCAGCCGATCGGATCCCTGCTCTACGCCGCGAACGGCGCCGCGCTGTTCAACGACCCCCGGCCCGACCTCTACAGCCGCGACTTCGACGCGTCGTTCCCCGATCCGCTCCTGATCAACTGCGGTGGACCGGAGGTCGTCGCGGCGTCCGGGACGTGCTGCTGGTGCGGGGACATCGGGTACGTCAACGGCAACGAGCGGGCCTACGACTCGGGCGACGAGATCCTCGGCACCGACGACGACGACGTGTTTCACCGCCAGCGGCGCGGGTTCTTCCCGACGTTCGACCGCCTCGACTACCGGATCGCGCTGGGCGAGGGCTTCTACCGCGTCGGCCTGCTGTTCGCCGAGCGCCAGTTCGGCTTTCCGGGCGGCCGCGTCATGGACGTGACGATCGAGGGGGACCGCGTCGTCGAGGACCTGGACCTCTTCGCCGAGACGGGCGTCCGCGTGGCGTTGGAGCGAACGTTCGACGTCGAGGCCGCGGACGGCGTACTCGACATCCAGCTCGGTACACCGTCCGGGCAGCAACCCCTCATCGCCGCGCTCCGCATCGAGCGCCTCGGCCCGGCGCACTTCGAGTTCGAGTGCACGAGCGCGCCGAACTCGACGGGCAGCCCCGCGACGATCGACTTCGTCGGCACGACCAGCGTGGCGATCGACGACCTGGAGTTCTTCAGCGGGCCCGTGCCGAACAACACGTTCGGCCTCTACATCCAGGCCGAGCTGCCCGGCTCGACCTCGCTCCCCGGTGGCACGCTGTGCGTTCAGCAGCCGTTCTTCCGGCTGCCGATCGAGCAGGCGGTCCAGAGCGTTCTCAGCCACCGGCTCTCGATCGCCAACCCGCCGACCCAGGCCCAGAGGATCCTCGCGGGGTCCACCTGGCGCTTCCAGGCGTGGTATCGCGACGCAGTCACCAGCGCTCGCTACGGCCTCACGGACGCCGTCAAGCTGGTGTTCACCCCCTGAGGCCGGCCCTCGGATATCCTCTCGGGCCGCGTCGAACGGCGTTTCGCCCCCGTGACAGCCCCCCGAAACGGCCCCGCTGGCCGCCCTGGGTGCTGCTCGCGCGGCTGGCGAAGGCCCCTCGTCCGGCGACCTGGCACGTCGATTGCCTACGTCGCAGAGCCATGGCCGCTTTCCTCCGCTACGACCTCCGACCCGCGTCCCGGCTGCTCCTCGGGACCTCCGCACTGCTCGCCGTCGGCGCGTCCCTCGCGTGCTCGTCGCGCGGGACGATCGAGCAGGGGTCACCCGAGACGGGGTCGTCCGGGCTGGGCGCTTCGAACGCGCCTGCGGTCCGCGTGGCCCGGGTCGTCGTCCCGCCGCCGATCGAGCTCGTCGGGAGCGCGTACGAGGCGGCCGGCGAGGTGAAGCTCCCCGACGTCCCGCCCGGCAACTACCCCGGCCTCCAGAACGTCTATCGCCTGAGCGACAGCATCCTCTCCGGCAGCGAACCGGTCGACGAGGAAGCCCTGGCCCAGCTCGCCGCGTGGGGCGTCCAGACCGTGCTCTCGGTCGACGGCAAGGTCCCGGACGTCGAGGCCGCCGAGCGCCAGGGGCTGCGCTACGTCCACGTGCCGATCCAGTACAAGGGGATCACCGAGGACCAGATCGCGCAGATCGCGAAGACGTTCCGCGAGCTCGAGGCGCCGTTCTACGTCCACTGCTTCCATGGCCGGCACCGCGGTCCGGCGGCCGCCGCGATCGGCGCCGTCGCGATCGACGGAATCGACCGCGAGCAGGCGATCGCGGAGATGCGGCACTGGTGCTCGACGGCGTCGAAGTACGAGGCGCTCTACGCGGCGGTCGCGACCGCCGACATCCCCAGCGCCGACGAGACCGACGTGTACGAGTTCGACTTCACCTCCGCCCACCAGCTCGGCGGAATCCGCGAGGCGATGATCGCGCTCACGCGGTCGTGGGACGAGGTCAAGCTGATCCGCAAGAACGGCTGGTCGCCCAGCGCCGACCACCCGGACATCGACCCGCTGCGCTCGGCGACGACGGTGCGCGACCACTTCGACGCCTGCGCCGCGATGGACGAGACCGCGACCTACGCGGACGACTTCGGCGAGTGGCTGACCGCGAGCCAGGACGGGATGAACACCCTCGTCGAGCTCCTGACGGACTGCCGCGCC
>JBCDGE010000019.1:0-83140 GCA_038757895.1 Planctomycetota bacterium
CCATCTGCGCCTCTGGAGTGCGTGGCGGAACTGGGTGAAGCCGCGCTTCAATCGCGACAAGAAGACGCCCGCGCAGATCCGCGGGAGCGCGCCGATGCAGCTCACGTTCGGGGACCTGGCGGGGTGGCGGCAGGACTGGAGGCAGCGGAGTCCCAGCCCGTTCGCGACGGGTTGGCAAGCGGTCGGGGAGCTCGCGCTCTGACCGGCCGCGCCGCTCCCGCGGCTAGCACAATGAAGCCAGCCAGTTCACTCGTGAAGCAGGCTGGCGAGGGACCGACGCGCCGCGGATCGAGCCCGGGCGAGGTCTTCCGGCCCGAGCGCCGCGGCAGCGTAGAGGCCGTCGAGCACGAGCTGAGCGCGGCTGGCGATGTCCTCGGGGTCGGCGACGCCGGCGGCGGTCGCGAGGTCGGCGAGCCAGAGGCGCACGAGGCGCTTGTGCTCCCGCGCCGCCGCGTGCACCGGGTGCGCGGGATCGGGGAACTCCTGGGCGGCCAGGCCGAACGTGCAGCCGTGGTCGGCCCCGCTCGCGACCACGTCGGCCGCAGCGACGAACCGTTCCGCCGGATCGTCGGCGGCGCGTTCGACGGCGCGCGACATGTCGCGCCGGCCCGTCTCGTCGAGCCGGCGGAGCGCGGCGAGGACCAGGTCGTCCTTCGAGCGGAAGTGCTTGTAGAGCGTGGCCTTCGCGACACCTGCCTCGGCGAGGACGCGGTCGATGCCCACCGCGTGGACGCCATGGGCGCGGAAGAGCCCGAGGGCGGTCTCCACGAGCTGGTCGGACTTGGGCGAGGACATGGACGACTTCGTCTACGTCGTTGAGGGGCGTGAGTGACCCTCCTGGATCTCTCGAAGCTGCATGAATGCCCCAGAAGGAGACACGACGCCGAATCTCAGCCCATCGAGTCACAGACAGATCTGTCTACCGAACTGCTGGCCAGACGGGGTCGAGAACGGCCCCGCCTCTCACCCACCACACCCACCAACGACTTCCAACCCGCGCCACGAGCGCACGATCCCATGGCACTCATCCAGCCGGTCGATTCCACGAACGCCCCCGAAGCCTCCCGCCCGCTCCTCGACGCGGTCGCCAAGAAGATGGGCATGGTCCCGAACCTCCTCGGCACCCTCGCCAACGGGCCCGCGGCCCTCCAGAGCTACCTGTCGCTGTCCGATGCGCTCGGCGGCGGCCTGTTCAGCGCGAAGGAGCGCGAGCTCGTCGCCCTCGCCATCGGCGAGTCGAACACCTGCGACTACTGCCTCGCCGCCCACACCATGATCGGCGGCAGCGTCGGCCTTTCCGCGGACGAGATCGAGGGCGCACGCCGCGGTTCCTCGTCGGATCCGAAGGTCGAGTCACTCGTCGCACTCGCGCAGAGCATCGTCGTGACCCGCGGCCGACCGGACGGCGCCGACGTGCAGCGCTTCGTCGACGCGGGCTGGACCCACGGGCACCTCGTCGAGCTGATCGCGCTGGTCGCGCTCAACACGCTCACCAACTACACGAACCACATCGCTGAGACCGAGGTCGACTTCCCGGCCGCACCGGCCCTGCAGACGGCCTGACGGCGGGCGAGCGTGGGCGTGGCCCGCGCTCCTTCCCCAGTGCATCGAGCCATGCAGCCCGCGGCGGTCGCTCCGACGGCGACCGTCGCGGGTTCTCCCTCGGATTCCCGCGGACGAACGTCCGCTCCGCGGGTTCCTCGACGAGTCCCCCTTCCCGGCGCGGCCGCGGGCCCTTAGACCGAGCGATGGAGCGCCTCCCTCTCGCTCCGCCCCGCTGCCCAGGACCCCGCACCGACCCCAGACACCATGACACTCCAGGCAAAGCTCGACGAGATCGCCGCGTCGTTCGCCAAGCAGGCCCCCGAAGCGACGCGGGCGGTCATGCACGCCCACACCGACTCGCTCATCGCCAGCGGCCAGGCCGATCGCGCCATCGGCGTCGGCGACACGGCGCCGTCGTTCTCCCTCGACGGACCGGACGGTCCCATCGCGCTCGACGACCTCACCAGCAAGGGCCCCGTGGTCCTGACCTGGTTCCGCGGGACCTGGTGACCGTACTGCAACGCGGAGCTGGAAGCTCTGCAGACCGTCGCCTCCGACGTCGAGGCCGCAGGCGCCACCCTGATCGCCATCTCGCCCCAGAGGCCGCCGCACAACCGTGCGCTGGAGAAGAAGCTCGGGTTGACGTTCCCGATCCTCTACGACCCGGGGAACCGGGTCGCGGCCGAGTACGGCCTTCGCTTCGACTTCCCCGACGACCTGATCGAGGTCTACAGCGGCTTCGGCCTCGACCTGCCGAAGCACCACGGGGAGGGTACGTGGCAGCTCCCGATGCCCGCGCGCTACGTCATCGATGGTGACGGCAAGGTGCGCTACGCCGTCGTCCACGCGGACTACACGAAGCGGTCGGAGCCGGAGGAGACGCTCGCCGCGCTGAAGGCTCTCTGATCTGCGCGGGAGCGGCCGCGCGTCAGCGCTGCGCTTCCAGCAGCAGGTAGAGCAGGTTGTCCGTGAAGATCGGGCTCCTCGTCAGCGCGAGGTGCTCGTCCGGGAGCAGAACGACGCTCGTCCAGTCGACCGGGCTGACCAGGCGCGGCCCCCACTCGACGCCCTCCACGTCCTCGCGCTCGTCCATCAGAGCGGACGAGCGCGGGACGACCATGTCACCGGGCACGATGTCGGCGACCTTCGCGCGCCCGTCGTCGGGCCGCACGGAGAGGCGGCGGGGCGTGTCCTGCGCGTCCCCGAGGATCAGGTGCAGGCGCACGCTCTCCGGTCGCTCGGAGGGCACGTCGAGGGCCGCCTGGAAGCGGCGCGCCGTGTCCAGGTGTCGGTCGAGCGTCCGCCGCGCCGCGCCGCGTCGCTCCTCGTCCGTGGCGTCGGGCATGAGCTTGGCGAGCTCGCTCATCGACGGGTTCGCGAGGCCCCAGCCGAAGCGGTCCCACGTCGCCGCGTCGACGAGCGACGGCGGGTCGCTCTCGTCCTCCATCACGAGCGGGCCGTGTCGGTCGCGCGGCAAGAGCTCGTAGATCGACGGGAACGAGCCGAGGATCTCCTTCGAGTAGTCGGGCAGGAACGGGAACCCGTAGTCCTGTCCCTCCAGGAGCTGCCGGATCGCGAGGACGCTCCCGCCGCTCGGCGTCCCGCAGAGGATCACGGTGTCGATGCCCTCGACCCCCGACCAGTCGAGCACGGGATCGCTCCCGTCCTCGGGCAGCCCCTGTTCGCCGTATCGGAGCATGTAGCGCGTCACCAGCCCGCCCATCGAGTGCGCGACGATGTCGACCTTGACGTCCGGGTTCTCCTCGCCGAGCTCGCGCCGCCGCTCGGCGACCGTCTCGCGGACCTCGTCGACGTAGCGCCGCAGGAGCACCGCGTTCTCGGCGTTCGAGCGGCGCCAGTCGTAGCCGAACTGGTAGCAGGTGAAGTGGTCGCTTCCGTAGTCGATGCCGCCGACCTCTGGCTCGAGGTCCCGGTCCGTGTAGCCGCCCACGCCGAGCGACTGCAGGATCCCGTGGTACGCCTCCAGCGAGACGGGGATCCCGATGAGCTGCACGCGAACGCGGTCGAGCGCCCCGTCGGGGACGACCGTGTCCTCGAAGGTCGGCGAGCCGTCCTCGTTCAGGTACGGCAGCGCGACGAGCCGGGCGCCCTCCGCCGTCTGCGGGTCCGCCGCCCCGTACACGAACCCGCCCCAGACGATCCGATCGGTCTCCAGCTCGATCAGGGTCGATCCCAGGATCCCCGGGATGAGGATGACCGGGTTGCGCTGGGGTCCGTCGGACTGCGCCGCGCGGCTGTAGAGGCGCGGATTGTCGGGGACCTTCGGCTTCTTGCAGGAGGCACCTGCCAGGGCGACGGCGAGGCCGAGGAGGAGGAGGGTGGGTCGGGGTCTGATCATCGGTCGGTGGCTCGAAGCGGGCAGGATGCGGCTACATTGCCTCCGTCGGTCACGCCGGTCCACCGGTGGCGAAGGTATGGGGAGAAATCAGGGCTCCCGAACGCCCGACCGAACGCCCAGTCCCCCGACCCAGGCATGTCCCTCCTCAAACACGGCAACAACGTTCACTACCTCACGACGCTGAAGGGCGTCATGGGGATGCTCCGCAACCCCGAGCACACCGAGTCGGTCTTCGACATCGAGGACGGGCTCCGCGACATCGACGCGACCGGCGAGATGATCGCGTATCTGCGGACCTGCGAGGACACCGCGCGGATGATGGACGAGCGCTGGCTCGCGCCCGAGAGCCCGGACCTCGACGAGCTCTCGAAGCTCCCGGAGGGCACGCTCGGCAAGGCGTTCGCGCACCACATCCTGAGCCACGGCTACGACCCCGACTACTACCGCAAGATCGACGTCAAGGACGACACCGACTACGTGATGATGCGGATCCGCCAGACGCACGACATCTGGCACGTCGTCACCGGGTTCGACGTCTCGCGGATCGGCGAGGTCGCGCTGAAGGCCTTCGAGCTCGGCCAGATGCGGCGCCCGATGGCGGCCGTGATCTGCGCCGGCGGCGTGATCCGGTTCATGATGAAGGACCCGGAGGAGTTCCCCGATCTCCTGAACGGGATCTCGATGGGTTACCGCCTCGGCCTGGGTTCCAAGAAGTTCCTGGGCCAGAAGTGGGAGGAGCACTGGGACCGCCCGATCGCGGAGTGGCGCAAGCTGCTCGGCGTCGAGCGCGACGCGGCCGATCCGAGCAACTGGCAACCGACCGCCGCGGGCTGAGCCGCAGCCGCCCCGCCGCCGCGGCCTGGACCGTCGGGCGGGGGTGCCTCTACTCGTCCCCGTCCAAGAGGCCGTCCAGGTCGCGGTCTAGACCCAGCCGGACGCCGGTGGAAGGCGGAGCCGCGAGCAGGACGAGTCGCCCCTGGCTCTGCGCCACCAGCAGCTCGAGCTCCGCGCCCGTGCGCATGGCGCCGCCACGGCGCGCGGGGACGTAGGCCGCCGCCGCGGGGTCGAAGAGGTACGACACGTCCGCTCCGGCGAGCCGGCCGTGCGCGACCAGGTCGACCTCGCCGAGCACCGCGCGCTCCTCCAGCAGCTCGCGCTCCTGTTGCACCGCCACGGTCCCAGCAGACTGCGGCGTCACGACGACCTCGCGCCCGACGACGGGCGCCATGCCGGTGTCCCAGGCCTCGAGGAACGCGGTCAAGGCCGCCGACGTGAACCCTGGCCCGCCGAGCCCCAGTTCGTCGAGCTCGCCCACCTCGCCGCTGTGGAATCGACCGAAGCCCGCCTTGACGGGTCCGGTCGCGTCGGCGTCGAAGCCTCCCTTGCGGTAGAAATCGCGCAGGGTGCCGATCCGCATCGGCTGCGTCGCGCCAATGGGAAAGTTGCGCACGAAGCCGTTCGACCCCGTCGGCATCACGTGGCACTCGATGCACGCGGGACCGTTCGGTGTGCTGGAGGACGAGAACGCCTCGAACCCGCGCTGCTGGCTCGTGAGGGGCGGCGTCGTCGATAGCGATCGGTCGAGCTCCTGGTTCGGGTTCGGCCCGAACACGACGGACTCCGACCACCGCACGAAGAGGTCGAGGTCCCGCGGACGGAGCGGCTGCCCGCCGAGCAGACTGTCGAAGACGACGTTGAAGTCCGCGAAGCCGTCCTTGTCGCCTCGCCAGTGCATCCGCACGTGATCGAGACCGCGGAGCGGCTGCGTCACGAGCGGCCCCTTCATCGGATGCAGGTCCGGGAAAACGGGCGGAGTCGTCCCGGGCGTGAAGCCCTGCTGCCACTCGATCGGGATCGTCGCGATGTCGCCGCCGGGATCCCCGAGGTCCCACGCGAGCCCGTCCACGTCGCCGTCCACGTGACAGACCGCGCACGACACGGTCCCGTTTCCGGAGAGCCGCGCGTCGTAGAGGAACTTGCGCCCGTACCGCACGTGGGTCGGGACCGGGTCGTGCGATCCGACCGCGACCTCGGCAACGACGCGGTGACTCGCCAGGTCGATGACGCCGATCGTGTCGGAGAGGCGGTGGAAGACGTAGAGCCATGCGCCGCTTGGATGCAGGGCGAGCCCGCGCGGCCCGCGCATCCGCAGCGTCCCATCGGGCGCGCCCGTTCGGGCGCCGACCTCGATGAGACGCGTGATCGTTCCCGTGGCGGCATCGATCTCCGCGACGCGGTCCGACCCTTGCGCCGCCACCCAGGCGCGCTGCCCCGAGGGAGCGACGACGATCGCCGTCGGCTCGGCCAGGCTCGTCGCGAGCGCGTCGGGGTTCGGGAGCACGCCGTAGTCGACTCCCGGGTTCAGGTCGAACGGCACGACGGCGCCGGCCGCGTTCGTCTCGACGCGGGTCACGCGGTGATCGACGACGTGTCCGCGGAGCTCCGGCTCGAACCGGACCGCGTTGCGCGCGTCCGTGTTCGCCACGACGAGGGATCCGTCCGGGTGCACGGCGACGTCGTAGTTCGTCGTGCCTACGGCCGACCACGAGCGGACGATGGCGAGCGTCGCCGCATCGACCTCGAAGACGTCGGCGTCGGGGAGCTCGTAGGAGATCGACGAGGAGAAGGCGGGATCGTCCGCGCGCACGATCAGGCCCGTCGAGGGCGCCGGAGGGAGCGCCGGATTCGTCGGAGGCGGCTGCGGCGGCGCGAGAGCCGAGGGGAGGATCGTGGTCCCGTTCCCCGAGCGACGGCTGAGGACGAACACCCGCGTCCCGTCCGCCGACGCTGCCATCGCGCGCGGGTCCTTGGCGGGCACGTCCACGCCGCCGACCGGCTGGCGTGTCCCCGCGTCGAAGGCGAGCACCCGATCGACCGTCGCACACGCGACGAACGCGCGGCCTCCCGCGAAGGCGACGTCCGAGGGCTCGTCCTCGGTGCGGATCGTATCGATGTGCGCGCCGGTGATCGGGTCGAGCACGGTCACGCTGTCGGAGAGCAGGTTCGCCACCCACACCTCGCCCGTCGCGCTCTCGGTGACGGACACGGGCTCGAGCCCGACGCGGACCTCGCGCTCCAGCGTCGGGCGAGCGGGATCCGAGAGGTCGTACACGGCGAGACGCGCGTCGGCGGTGTGGACCGCGTACAGGCGCCGTCCGTCCGCGCTGACCCGGATCGGGTGCACGGCGGTGCTCTCGAAGTTCACGAACGTCGTCGCGCGCGTGGGCCGCTCGACCGGCGTTCCGGCGTCGACCTGCGCCTGCGGGGCGGGCCCGGTCGCCATAGCAGGGCCCGCCAGCGCAGGCGTCGCCAGCGCAAGGGCCGGAAGAGCGAAGGCGGAGAGGGCGAGAGCGCGGGGGAGCAGAGGTCGATGGAGCATGGTCGGAGTGGGTCCGGGACGCACTCCGTTGGCGCTCGCGCGCCAGTGCGTGACGACTGAGCCGCGAAAGTCCGCGGCCATCGGGCGTCCGGGGTCAGCGCCGGAGCCCGACGCGCTGCCGATCGGCCGGCACGTTCACGTCGACGGAGAACCAGTCGCGGTCGCGCGGCTCCTCGCCGAGGAGGTCGAAGCGCACCTGGCGCGGTGCGCGCGGCGGAAGATCGCGCCCGAACGTCAGCGACAGCCGGACGATGACGCCGTCCCGCTCACGGTAGGTGACGTCCACCGTCCGCGGGCGCGTCCGCGGACCGGACGTGCGGGTCGCCACGAGCCGCGCGCCGTCCCCGCCTCCGCTGGCCTCGAGGTCGTAGTCGTCGAGCAGCGACGAGACGATGTCGGCGACGACGAGACGCTCGAGGCTCATCTCGCGTCCGCCGAGCCAGCGCTCGAAGCCGTCGCGGCTCTCCGTCACGAGCGCGGGTGCCCCCTGGCGCGGCGGTACGGCGTAGAAGACGTCTCCATCACGACCGAGGACGAGTCCCTCGAACCGACCGTCGAGTCCCTCCATTCGCATCACGTCGTCACCGCTGAGGTCGAGGCGGAAGCGGCCGATCGGGGCGCGCACGGCGTTCCTCTGGATCGTGACCTCGTAGCGGCGAGCGGCGTCCTCGCGCGCGACCTCGAGCAGCCGCTCAGCGGCAGCGGTCGCGTCCGTCGCGGTCGCGTCGAAGACGAGGGCGAGCACCACGGCCGCCGCGGCGGCGGCCGCGAGCGCCGCCGCGACCGGCCGGCGTCGCGCGCGGCGGCCGAGCCGCTCGTCGATCGCCCGGAGCCCCGCGTCCACCCGCCGGTCGCGCCGCTCCCTCGCTCGCCCGGGGTGGGCGAGGTCGTGGAGGAGCGCGGAGACGAGCCGGTCCTCGGCCTCCTCGGTCACGTCGTCCCTCCCATGACCGCCAGCCGCCGGCGGATGCAGTCGGCGACGCGCGCTCGGGCGCGCTCCAGCACCTTCCGCGCGTTCGGTCCCGTCAGCCCCAGACGTTCGCCGATCGCGTTCGCGCCGAGCTCGTCGTCGTAGCGGTAGCGCAGTGCGTCCCGCATGCGCTCGGGGAGTGCCTCGACGCAGCGCCCCACGTGTTCGAGACGGTCCTCCATCGCCTCGCCGGGGAGCGACTCGACGTGGACGATCCGCCCCTCGAGCGCGTCGATCGCGGCAGCGTCCAGCGTCAGGACGGGCCGCGCACCCGCCGCGTGGGCCCGGTGCAGCGCGATCCGCCGCGCGATCCCGCGGATCCAGGGACCGAAGCGGCGCTCGGGGTCGTAGTCCGCCAGCCGCCGCCACGCGACGATGAGCGCCTCCTGGAACACGTCGTCGACGTCCCCGGGGTCGCGCAAGAGCGCCCGCAGGAACAGGTCCAGCGCCTGCGCGTGCTCACGCACGAGCGCCTCGAAGAGCCGTCGCTGGTGTCCGCCCACGCCGCTGTTGTCGGTTCGCCGCCGCTCCGTGACGGCGGATGGCGAAGATTCTGCCCGAGTCGCAGCGTGGGCAGGCGACCGGCCCCGGCCCCTTTGCCCACTTGACGCTGTCCCGAGGCGTACGAATGTGCGACGGTCCGCGCCCGAAACGCCATGGAACGCCCCTCCATCCGCCAGCTCGAGTATCTCGTCGCCGTCGACAAGCACCTCAACTTCCGCGAGGCCGCCGAGTCGTGCCACGTCACGCAGCCCGCGCTGAGCACGCAGCTCCAGCAGCTCGAGGCGCTCCTCGGCGTCCAGCTCTTCGAGCGCGACACGCGGCGCGTCGTCGCGACGGCCGCGGGCACGTCGCTGGCCGAGCAGGCTCGCAAGATCCTCGGCTCGACCGACGAGATGCTCGACATGGCGCGCGCGTCGGGCGCGCCGCTCACCGGCAGGCTGCGCCTCGGCGCGATCCCGACCGTGGCGCCGTACCTGCTCCCGATGGTGGTCCGCGCGGCGCGCGAGAAGCACCCGGACCTGGTCCTGCTCCTCACCGAGGACCAGACGGACCGGATCGTCGCCAAGCTCCACTCCGGCGAGCTCGACGTTCTCCTCCTCGCGCTCGACGTGGACGTCCGCGGCGCGGAGGAGATGCAGCTGTTCGGCGATCCGTTCGTGCTCGCGTGCCGTGACGACCACGATCTCGCGACCAAGGAGATGCTCTCCGAGGAGGACCTGGAGGGCGAGACGGTGCTGCTCCTGGAGGAGGGCCACTGCCTCCGGGCCCACGCGCTGCCGATCTGCAAGTCGTCGGGGATGACCGAGTACGCCGACTTCCGCGCGACGAGCCTGGGGACGCTCCTCCAGATGGTCGGCGAGGGCATCGGCATCACGCTGGTCCCCGAGATGGCCGTCGAGGCCGAGTCGCACCGCAACCAGAGCGTGGTCTTCCGCCCGTTCGACGAGGGCGGCCCCTCGCGCCGCATCGGCCTCGCGTGGCGCAAGAGCTCCGCGCGCCGCGACGAGTTCGAGGCGCTCGGCGAGACGATCCGCGCCGCGTTCCTCGCGAGCTGAACGGGCGCCACGGGAGCGCGCGAACGCCGCTCCGGCCGAGTGTGCGGTCTCGCTCGTGTCGGACGCAGGGGGCACGACCCGCCCGTGGTGGGGCGCGCGCCGCACGTGGCACGGCGCTTGCGCTAGGGCGCGCCCTTGCCACGCGGCGCCGTTCCGTTCCCGGACGGCGTCGCCCGATTCACCTCCAGGAGACCGACATGACCTCCTCCCCGCTCTCATCGGCGGCGCTCGGCGCCGTCGCCGCGCTCGCCGCAGGCCCCTCCGCGCTCGCCCAGGACTTCATCGTCCCGTCCGGCGAGACGGTGGTGGTCGACACCACCGTGACGAACCAGCTCCAGGTCAGCCGCCTCGTGATCGAGCGCGACGGCGTGCTCAGGATCGTCGGCCGGCGCGCGTTCAGCGTCGACGCGGCCGAGATCGTGATCGACGGAACCCTCGACGCGTCCGGCTCCGACTCGATCGGCGTCGCGACCCTCAACACGACCAACCAGCCCGAGTTCGGCGCGCCCGGTCGCGCGGGCGGCGGCAGCGGCGGCGTCGGCAGCGCCGTGAGGACGCAGTCGACCCCGTTCGGCACCAACGGCTTCGGCTCCTTCAACACCGGCAACGGCGCGATGCTCGGCGGTGGACTCGGCGGCGAGACGTCGTTCCACCCCTCCAGCAAGGAGTCCCGCCGCGCCGCGGGCGGCGGCGGCGGCGCGCTCGCGGCCAACCAGCCAGTCGTCACGGATCCGCTCGCGCCCGAGAACCTCGGACTCGTCGCGACGGGCGGCTTCGACGGCGGGCTCGGCGGCACCGGCGCCGTCAGCGGCACCGGCCCGGCGGCCGGCGGCGGCGCGGGAACGCCGATCTTCTTCGACGCGGACCCGAACAACGACTTCTGGGGCGAGCGGATCGTCGGCGGCTCGCTCGTCGTCGGCGAGGCCGGCCGCGCCCTCGCCGGCCGCGGCGGCGGCGCGGGCGGTGACGCCTCGCGGACGGCCACGTTCCCGATCGTCCCGTTCAACCCGTTCGGCGACGAGAAGGGCTCCGGCGGCGGCAGCGGCGGCGGCCTCGTCCTGCTGCACGCGCGCCGCATCGCGATCGGCCCCGCGGGGCACCTGATCGCCGACGGCGGCAACGGCGGCGGCGGCGAGAACGTGATCTTCTTCGACCGCGTCGGCGGCGGCTCGGGCGGCGGCTCCGGCGGGTGGATCGTGATGGAGGCGCTGCAGATCGACCTGAGCGGCGCCAGCGACGACGCGATCTCGGCCCTCGGCGGGCGCGGCGGCGTCGGCCGCAACGACATGCACGACGTCGTCGGCGCGGGCGGCAACGGCGGCCCCGGCGTGATCCAGCTCCACACCCCGAGCGGCTCCGACGCCGAGGTGCTGCTGCCCCCCGGCAAGGCGGTCGAGGACCTCTCGACGCCCGACGGTCTCGTGCTGCTGCCGATCCTCGGCGGCTGATCCGAAGAAGGGCCGGCGCACCCGGGCGAGCGCCCCCGGTGGCACAGCCCGACGCGGTGCGCCGGCCCGACGAGCTGCGACAGGGACGGCGCCTCGAGGCGGGCCGCGCCGGGAGGCGGCGCAGATTCGCGGGCCGCGGCGCAACCCCGCGGAAGCGCGGACTACCGTCCCTGAGATGCAGTCCCCGCGCCGCTCGCTCGCGGTGGCGTTCGCCGCCGCCGTCGCCGCCCTCGTGCTCGCCGCGTTCTGGCTCGGCCCGGCGGGGCGCACGGGCGCCGTGGAGGGCGCGGTGGACTCGACCGTCGCCCGCGCCGGCGCGCTCGGCGCGGACGTGGGCTCGCTCGTGCTCCCGGGCGAGGCCGAAGCGGCGCGAGCCGCGGAGACGGAAGACGCGCGCGACCCGGAGGCCGCGGCGAGGGCACGACGCACGGCGACGGTCGAGGTCGTCGTCCGCGCGCGCGGAAGCGGGACCCCGGTCGCGCACGCGAGCGCCTGGATCGTGGACGATTCGTTCCGCAGGAAGAAGTGCGACGAGTCCGGGCGCGCAGTGTTCGCGGTGCTCCCGGGGACGACGCTCGTCGGCGGCGAACCGCCGGAGGGCTCCGGCCTCCTCGAGCTTGCCTACGACCCCGAGACCGACGAGCTCGCGTCCGAGGCGAACGTCACCGTCGAGGCCGGCGAGCGAGGGACGGTCAGCGTGGAGCTCTTCCCGAGCGCCACGATCCGCGGAACGGTCGTCGGACCCGAGGGCGAGCCTGCGAGCCGCTTCGGGTTCATGCTCGTTCCGCCGGAGGGACGGCGCTGGGGCAAGCCGCGCCAGGTGTGGACCGACGCCGCCGGCCGCTTCGCCGTCGAGGGACTGGAGCGCGGGACGTACCTCGTCGGTCCCGACCCGAACCGCGCGTCGGTGTTCCCCGTCGAGCGACCGACCGTCGAGTGGGGCGGGACGGCGGACCTGGAGCTGGAGCTCGCCCCGTCGCGCGACGTCACGATCCGCGTGACCGTGGTCCAGGAGGGAACGGGCGAGGCGTGGCCGCTGTACGTGAACCTCGACCTCGTCCGCGCGGACGGCCTCGGCGACCTCGGGCGGCAGCGTCCGCGCGACCTGGGCTCGCGCGCGCGCGGCAGGTCGCCGGTCGAGGCGACGTGGCGCCTCCGCCCCGGGCCGCACCGCGTCTCGGCGTTCTTCCGCGGCGTGACGCGCGGCGGCACGACCTGGCTCGTCGAGGACTGGACCGAGGAGCGAGTCGTCGAGATCGACGAGGACACCGAGACCGTCGAGATCGAGATGACGTCACCGCGCGCGGAGCGCATCGCCCACGTCCACGGCTACCTTTCCCGCCCCTTCGCGCGCTGGAACAGCGAGCTCTGGGTGCGCTACCCGGACCTTTCGATCGACGAGCGCCGCCTCTTCCCCAGCCGCGTCGACCGCAGCTTCCACGCGTGGGTCGACCTCGACCAGGCCCCGACCGAGCGCCTGGAGATCGTGCAGCGGACGGGCGGCCGCGAGACGGTCCTGGCGACGGTGCCGATGCAGGCCGGGACCCAGGAGGTCACGGTGACGCCGGAGGACGGGTAGGCTCCCCGCGTCTCCCTCCTCCGCCATGCGACGCTGCACCTGCCTCCTCCTCGTCCTCGCCCTCTCGCTCCCCGTCGCCGCCTGCTCCGGCGAGCGCTCCTTGGAGGAGCGGACCGCCGAGGGCCCCATCCTGCAGGTCGTCGACCCCGCGCTGCCCGTCCCCCGCTTCTTCGTGGTCGAGGGCGCGGCCGGCTGGGCGGACGCCGCTGACGAGGTCGACGCGGACAGCTTCGCGCTCCGTTGCTGGCAGGAGCGCAACGGCGTGCCCGGCCTGCAGCTCGACGGCGATCGACCGGACGTGCTCCAGTCGGCGACGTCCGGGACGAGCGAGCGTGCGACCGCCGTCGGTGTGCCGGTGGGCCCCGCGCTCCGTACGGGCCTCACGATCCGCGCGGAAGGCGGCACGTCGGTCGAGCGCGTCCTCGCCGGCGGCCCGATCACCGCCTGGCCGCCGAAAGAGGCGGGCGCCTGGCGGAAACTTGCACGCCTCGACGACCTCGGCGTGGCGCTGGAGATGTTCGGAGTCCGCGAGGACGGCACGACCGCCTTTCGTCTCCGCGCGACGGGCCGCGACGCCGAAGCGGCGCCGCTTCGGCTGACGGTACTGATCGCCGGCGCGCGCACCCCGAAGGACAAAGGTCCGAACGACCAGTACGCGACGACCTGGTTCGCCGACCACGGCCAGGACGGCGTCCGGATGACCCTCCACGTCGAGCGGGGCGGCGAGGGCGGTGCCGTCGACGGGCTCAGGCTCCAGGTGGAGCCGGCCAGCGGGTCGTAGCGCGCGGAGGTCTCACGAGGAAAGCTGGAGCGGCGCGTAACGCGGCGGCGTCCCGCGTCCATCGCTCGTCCCATGGCCGAGAACCAGCTCCAGACCCTGTTCCGACGCTACGCCGACGAGGGTGACCTCGCCGCGCTCGGCGCCCTCTTCGACGCCGCCGCGCCGGGCCTCCTGCGGGTCGCGCGGCGGCTCGCACGCAGCCCCGAGGCCGCCGAGGACGCCGTCCAGGAGGTCTTCCTGACGATCGTCGAGCAGCCCGGGAGCTACGACCGGTCGCGCCCGCTCGGGCCGTGGCTCGTCGGCGTGCTCGCGCACCGCGTCCAGTCCGGGCGCCGCCGGGACGCGCGGACGCCCGAGGTCGATCGGCTCCCGACGCGTGAGGAGCCCGAGCCGGTCGACGTCCTCCGTGGGATCGAGCTGGAAGAGTCGGTGCGCTCCGCGCTCGACGCGCTCCCCGAGAACGAGCGGATCGCGGTCGCCTCGCGGCTCTTCGACCACGTCGGGGGGAAGGGGCTCGCGCAGCGCCTGGGCATCTCCGCCGGCGCCGCGCGCATCCGGCTCCACCGCGGGCTCACGAAGCTCCGCGCGCTGGTGCCCGTTGGCGTGGCGGCGGCGCTCGCGGGCGGCGGCGGACGCGCGCACGCGCTGTCGGCCATGCGCGGGCGCGTGCTCGAGGCTGCCGGGGGCGCGAGCAGCGGCGCCGTGAAGGCGGCGGGCGCGTGGTCGGCGACATGGGCGCTCGGGTTGGGAGCTGCAGTGGTGTCGGTCGGTGCCTGGGCGCTCCTCCGCGCACCGGATCCGCCGAGCGACGAGGCGGCGACGGAGCTCGCGCTCCGCGAGGACCAGACCGCGCGAACCTCGGGCGGAGCCGCTCCAGTCCGGTCGGAGTCCGCGCGCTCGGAGATCGCGCGCGCCGCCGACGCTGCACCGGCCCAGAACGCCTACCGCGTGCGAACCGTTTCGGCCCTCGACGGAGAGCCGGTCGAAGACGTCGAGATCACGCTCGCCCGCTACCTCGGCGCCAGCGAGTACGAGGAGTCCCCGGCCGTCCGGAGCGATGCCCAGGGCCGCGCGACGCTGCCGATCCCGGAGGGCTGGGACATCCGCCGGATCACCGCCTGGCCGACGGCGACGACCGGCTGGTCGAGGACGTTCACGATCGGGCTGAGCGACGCGCAGCGCGCCGAGGAGATCACGCTCGAGCTCGCGGGCGGCGGGACGTTCGAAGGCCGCGTCGTCGAAGTCGACGGGCGCGCCATCGCCGGCGCGAACGTGCGTGGCTGGTGCTCGTCGCGCATCGAGGGGCCGCCGGCGCGCACGACGACCAGCGGTCCGGACGGGACGTTCCGCATCGAGCACCTCGGACCTGAGTTCTACGTCGATGCACAGAAGGAGGGCCACGCGATCCGGTCCGGGTTCGCGGGCAAGCTTCGCACGGGCGAGACGGCGGAGGAGCTGGAGATCGTCCTCGACCGGGCGGCGACACTCCGCGGCGTCGTGACCGACCTGGAGGGACGGCCGCTCGAGGGCGTGAAGATCCGCTCGGATCCCGACTACGGCTCGCTCGCGCAGTGGGATCAGACGCGGTACCCCGAGATCCGTAAGGTGACGGGCCTGCGCTTCCGCGCGACGACGGACGGAACGGGCTCGTTCGAGGTCGCGCCCGTTCCCGCCGGGAGGACGACCCGGCTGCATCTCCGGGCGACGGGCTTCCTGGAGGCATACCGCGACCTCGACCCCGCGGAGGTCGCGCACCAGATCGAACTCGATCCCGGTCTGTCCGCGGAAGGCGTGGTATTCGAGGCGAGCGGCGCGCCGGCCGCGGGCGCTGTCGTCCGCCGCGGCCCGTACTTCAGCAACGTGCACACGGCGCCGGAGCGCGTCGTCACGGACGCGAACGGCCGGTTCCGCCTCGAGGGGTTCTCGCGTCCAGATCCGAACGACGAGTACGAGGCGCCGCCGTACGTCGTCGTGCTCCACGAGGGACACGCCGTGCACGTCGAGCAGCCGATTGAGCTCGGGCCAGGAGCTGCAACCGTATCGGTCCGGCTCGACGCCGAGCGCCGGCTCGCCGGCCGGGTGGTGGACACGGACGGCGCGCCCGTCGAGGGTGCCTCGCTCCGGCTGACCGGCGAGCGTCGCGTGAACCGGGGCTTCACGACCGACATCCCGCCCTCCTGGGTCCACGTCGCCCGCATCGACGATACGACCTCCGACGCGGACGGACGATTCGCCTTCGAACAGCTACCGGACGGCCCGTACGAGCTGCAGCTCTTCGCGCTCGGGGATCGACGTCGCAGTCGGTCCTTCGACGTGGCAGGCGGCGACGAGGACCTGGAGCTCGTCCTCGACGACCGCGCGATGGACAAGGTCGTCCTGCGGGGCCGCGTCACGGACGCGCGGACCGGCGAGCCGCTCGATCGATTCACGGTCTGCCCGATCACCGACGACTCGGGAATGAACCGCGAGTTCGTCGATCCGAACGGTCAGTACGAGATCACCGGGCTCGACGAGGGGCGCTACAGCGTCGTCTTCAGCGCGGACGGGTACTCGAAGTTCGAGACGGACGAGGCGAAGTACGAGGAGGGAAGACACGAGGTCGACGCGGCGCTCTGGCCGGAGGCAACGCTGCGCTTCGCCGTCGTCGACGAGAACGGCGAGCTTCTCCAGGGCGCGGTCCTGCGCGCGTTCGACCTGGATGGCGAACCGCTCTCGATCGGGACGCCACGATCCTCCAGCAGAAACCGCAAGGCGCTGGATGGACGCGGCGTCGCCCACGGCTTGCCGTCGCGACCGATCACCGTCGAGGTCGAGTGGCGAGGCGACGTCGCCCGGCACGCGATCGACCTGACGAACCCGATCGATGACGAGGTGGAGCTGTCGATCGCGCGCACCCCGGAGCCGGTCCTGGGAAGGGTCGAGCTGCTGGTCCTGACCGACGACGCGAACCCGGTGGACCTTCGACGACGGTTCGAGGCGATCCGGTCGGAGCGCGACATGGAGGGGCTGGCCGAGTTCATGGGAACCGCACTGGAGTCCGCCCCGAGCCAGCCCGTGTCGCTCGTGTTCTCCAGCGACGCACACCGTCGCCGGCTGACGGCGACCGTGAAACCGCTGCCGTCGGGCGAGTTCGAGATCACGGAGTCGCAGACCGACGGGCTCAGCGGCTTCGCCGGGCCGAGCATGAGCTCGACGACGTCCTACTCCGCTCCGGTGCCGGCCCTGTCGCTTCGTATGCCGATCGGCTCCTGGCGGGTCGAGATCCAACGCGACGGCGAAACCGTTGCGACGCGCTCCGTCGAGGTGACGGAGCCGGCCTCGGCAACGCAGGAGATCGATCCAGACGATCCGTGGTCCGGCATTCCGGACGTCCACTTCGTGACGCTGCCGGCTCCACGGTGAGCGCTGGGGCGCAACGCGTGGCGAGCCCGCCCCTGCGCGACCACAATGCGGACATGCTGCCCTCGCTCATGCCCGTCCTGCTCGCTACAGCCCTGCTCGCCCCCGTCGACGAGCCCGTCACTCTCACCCCCGAGACCGTCGCCGAGCACGACCGGCTCGTGGTCCAGGTGATGCTCGGGCCGAAGGGGAAGACGCTCGTCACGCTGACCGACGAGGGGGCGCTGCATTCGATCGATCTGAAGGACGGCAGCCGGCGGTGGACGACGATGCCCGACATGGTCCTCCCCGAAGGCGGCGGGGTCGGAGGCGATGAGGCGTGGTACGTCGCGGCCTGCGGCGCCAAGATCGCCGCGCGCGCGCTCAGCCGGGTCGCCGCCTACACCACGATCGATCTGGAGGACGGGACCGAGGCCAGCGGGACCGGCGGCACGACGTTCCAGCAGAGGACCGGCGCCATCCTCGTCGATCCGAAGGACCGGTGGATCTGGATCGGGACGCAGACCGGGACGATGACGCGACTCCTGGTCAACGACCTGAAGGGGTGGAGCAACCGGGGCATGGACAACAGCGGCGTGACCGCGCTCGCGATGGACGGCAAGGGGAAGGAGATCGCCGTCGGCGGGAAGGACGGGTCGCTCCGCTTCATCGGGAACACGAGCTGCGACGTCGACGACAAGGCCGTCTTCGAGGGGCACCAGACCCAGGTCAGCGCCGTCGCCTGGCACCCCAAGAAGGGCGAGGTCGCGACGGGCGACCTGAACGGACAGGTCCTGATCCGCACGCGCCGCGGCGGGAAGAGGAAGCGCGCTCTGGCGGTGCTCGGCGCGTCCGTGCGCTGCCTCGCGTTCCATCCGAAGGGGGACTGGATCGCGATCGGGGACAGCGAGGGGCGCCTGACGCTCTGGGACCCCGACAAGGGCGACCAGCTCGCCGAGGCCACCGTCGAGGGGAAGCTGAAGGGTGTCCACGACATCCTCGTCCTCGACAAGGGCAAGCGCATCGTCGCGGCCTGTGGCGGGAAGGAGCTCGTGAGCTTCGACGTGTCCGAGGTCGGGAAATAGCGCCGCTGGAGCGCCGCCAGGCCGCCCTTCCGTGAAGTTCACGGGAGAGCCCGGAATGCTGGCGGCGGGTCCGCGCATAGCGACAGCGTGGCCGACTGCATCGTCCTCTCCGATCTGCACCTGTTCTCGCGGCGCTCGCGCGCGGACAGGCATCAGCGCGACCTCCTCGACGCCGCCCGACGGGCGCGCACGGTGGTTCTCGCGGGGGACATCGTCGACTTCAAGTGGAGCTCCGTCGGCGGCGCCGAGGCGACGTCCGACGCCGCGCGCGCGTGGCTGGAGGAGCTGCTGGAGGCCGGAGACGACGTCCAGGTGCACTACCTGCTCGGCAACCACGACCACCTCCCCGAGCACATCGAGCGCCTCGAGGCGCTCGCGGACGACGACGACCGGTTCCGCTGGCACCCGTTCCATCTGCGGCTCGGCGGCGCGGTGTTCCTGCACGGCGACGTCTCCAACCCGCGCATGACTCCGGCGCGGCTGCGCGCGTACCGCGAGAGCTTCGCCCGGCACCCGAACCAGGGGCCGGCGATGGAGCGGCTCTACGACGCGCTCATGGCGCTGCGCGTCCACGTGCTCGGCGCGCGCGTGCTGTACCCGGAGCGCACCGTGCTGCGGCGGATCGCGCGGTACCTCGACGACGTCCAGGGCGAGATCGGTGACGACATCCGGAACGTCTACTTCGGACACACGCACCGCCCGGTGGACGGCGCGGAGTACCGCGGCATCCGATTCCACAACTGCGGCGCGACGATCCCGGGCGTCGACTTCCGCATCGTGAGGGCGGACCTGTCGTGATCGCACGCCACGAGACGCGCGCCGACTGCTATTCGGGCGGCGAGCGCGCCTGGATGGTCCGGGGACAGGAGCTGCGCGCGGCGCTGCTCGGTCCTCTGCTCGAACGGCTGGCGCGGCTGCGCGTCTCGCCGGACCACGTCACGCTCGCGTCGCTCGCGTTCGGCCTGGCGGCGGCGCCGCTCCTGTTCGTCTCCCCCACCGCGGCGCTCGTCGCGCTCGCCGCGCACGTTCTCCTCGACGGCGTCGACGGCCCGCTCGCGCGGCACCTCGGCGTCGCGTCACGCCGCGGGTCGTTCACGGACACGATCGCCGACCAGCTCGTGGTCACCGCCACGACCATCGCGCTGATGGCCGCCGGGCTCGTCGGCCCGATCTCCGGCACGCTGTACGTGTTCCTGTACGCCGTCGTCGTCGCGTTCGCGATGGTGCGGAACGCCCTCGACGTCCCCTACTCCTGGCTCGTGCGGCCGCGGTTCGCGGTGTACGCGTGGATCCCGGTCGAGCTCTTCCTGTGGCCCGGCAGCCTGGACGTGCTCGTCTGGATCTGCGCGGCGTTGCTGGGCGCCAAGACGCTCTCGGGATTCGTCCGTCTGCGCCGCCGGCTCTGACGGGCGCCGTCGCGCGCACCGTGCTACCGTCCCCGCCTGCCATGCTCGCCGCCACACTGATCGCTCTCGCCTGCCTCCCTGCCGCCGTCGACGACCTCGAGGAGATCGAGGCGAGCTGGGAGGACGCGAAGGATGCCGAGGACCGGATCGAGGTGCTCGACCGCGCCTCCGCCCTGTACAGGACGGCGCCGGCGGACTCCGGCGTCACGGAGTTCGTCCTGTCGGCGCTGATGAGCCGGCACGAGCACGAGGTGCGCATCCACGCTGCGACGCTCCTCGGCGCCGGGTTCGACGCGGACATCGCGATCGAGGGGCTCCTCGGCGGGATCGACGACGCCACCGACGAGGTCGACGAGCTGGCCGTCGAGGTCGCGGAGATCAACCGCAAGCTCAAGCGCGAGGTGGACTCGAAGAACCCGAACTTCGCGGTCCTGATGGAACTCCTCTCGGAGGAGCTCAGCGCGATCGAGCGCACGAAGGGAGTGGACGATCTGCGCGTGGCGATCGGACAGGCGCTCGCCCGGCGCCGGGACGACCGGTGCGCGACGGGGATCGGCGAACTTCTGCCCGACGTCCTGCACCGCGAGGAGTCGCTCGACCTCGTCGACGTGCTCCTCGGCTACGGAACGCAGCCGGCGGTCGGCGCGGTCGTCTCGACGTTCGAGGGGATCGACGGACTGCGGGACCGTCGGAAGGACACGAGGAAGCGGCTCGCGAAGGAGAAGGCCAAGCCGAAGCCGCCCTACTACAGCGGCAACGCCACGGAGTGGCGCAAGTCCGAGCGCACTCGTCTGAAGAAGCGCCTCGACGACTTCGACGAGCAGACGGAGGAGCTGGAGAAGCGCCTGGTGACGATCGCGAAGCGCGCGTCGGCCTTCGCCAAGGCGAACGGACTGCAGAAGGCGCCGCGGAACGCCCGCAAGACGACCTGGGTCGGCTGGTGGGAGCGCAACCGCGAGCAGCTCCCGGAGTCGCTCCAGGGCAGTTGACGGCAGGTCGGTCAGCGCCGGAGCCAGCGCCGCCAGCCCGAGCGGTGGGCCGAGCGCTGGGCCGGAGGTGACGCGGCGGGCAGCGCGCGCACCGCCTGCGCGTCGATCTCGGACTGCAGCCGCGTGACCTCGGCCTCGAGTCGACCGACGACGCGCGCGAGCTGCAGGCGCATGAGCTCCGCCTGCGCCAGCTTCTCCTCGTAGGCCTCGCGCTCCCGGTCGCTGCGCTCCTCCAGGCGATCCGCGTATCGCTGCAGGCCCCGCTCCAGTCGCTCGGACGCCGCGAGCTGCCCCTCGAGCCGCTCCCGCTCCCGGCGCTCCTCCGCGAGGTCTTCCGGCGCAGGTGCGGGCGTCGACGTCGGCGCCTCGAGGGGCGCGCTCCTGGGAGGGCCGTAGCGGCTGGTCAGCTCGGTCGAGCACACCGAGGCCACGACGTCCCCGCCCACGACCTTCGCGCGCACGTCGATGTCGCCGCGGCGGACCGCCGCAGTCAGTTCCTTGCGATCGACGTCGAAGCGGAGGACGGCCTCGTCCAGCGGCAGCCAGTAGACGAGGCCCGGCGCGGTCGAAGCAGAGGTGGGCATGCCACGACCTGAGCAAACCGGAGCGGCCGGATCCAGGATCCTCTCGGCGGGGTCCTCGGCCTCGAATCCGATCTTCGGGGGCAGGAAGCGCGGCTCTCGGGCCGATTCCCGCTCCAGGGCCCGTCGTGGTGACGGGCGCCGGTTCACACACGCACCCGACCCATGCCGACCCCCCGCACGCTCGCCCCCGCCCTCCTCCTCCTCGCCGTGGCCTGCACGTCCATCGACGTCAACCCGCCGAGCACCTCCGACATCATGGCGAGCGCCTCGGCCGCCAAGGACGTGAGCCTGGAGGGCATGACCACCTACGCGTGGGGCGGCAACGTCACCGAGATCCTCGACTCCACCGGCGCCTGGAAGGAGCCCGACGCCGACGACGTGGCACAGATCCAGCGCGCGGTCGATGCGGAGATGGCGTCCCGCGGCATGACGATCGCCGAGGAGGGCCCCGCGCTTCTCGCGTACTACGGCCTGGGGGCCAGCCTCTCGGTCATGGACCTCGTCGACGGCGAGGACTTCCAGACGTCACAGATCGACCCGATGTCGAAGGTCGGGATGGGCGTCGTGCTCGTCGATGCGGCGACCTCGAAGCCCGTGTGGGCGGGAATCGCGACCGGCGAGATCGACTGGACGCCGACGGAGGAGGGCGTCTCGACGCGTATCGAGCACGCCGCGCGACTGCTCTTCAAGAACTTCTCGAACTGACGTTGCCGCTTCGTCTAGCGGCCCTTCGAGAGTTCGAGTGAGCGGATCCTGGTCCGCGGCCCCCAGGTCGCGAGACCGATCCGATGGCGGTCCGGGATCGGGTCGATGGAGACCCGGTCCAGCATCGGCACCTCGCCAAGCATGACCGTGCACCAGCCGTCCCAGTAGCGGAGCGACAGGACGCAGCCGTCCTCGAACTCCTCCAGGGACACCCGGTCCGACTGGTAGACGAGCCGGTCGTAGCGCTCCAGGCGCGCCAGCACCGCGTTCCGTCCCGCGGGCTGCAGGATGAGGTTCCACCCGGAGAGGCCGTCGTCCTCACCTTCGCCCTGGAAGGTGAGCACGAGCTTCGGCGAGTCGCCTCCTTCCAGATCGACGTCCACGCGCAGCGCGTCGATGTCCTTGGTCAGGTTCGGTTTCAGCCACAGTAGGTTCGACGGCGAGTCCTTCGGGAACCCGGGTCGGACCGTGAAGAGCCTCCACTTGACCGCTCCATCGGTCTCGGTCCCGAACCACGCCTTGCTCTTGGCCTTGAAGGAGCCGACCTCGGTCCTCGCCTTCGAGCGATACGAGCGGTCGTCCAGGGTCGCGAAGCGCTTCCACTTCGGCTCCGGGACGGCGGGCCGCGGCCCCGGAACGTCGGGCGGGAGCGCGTCCTGCTCGAAGTCGAGTCGAGAGCCGTCGAGCCTGGAGAGAGCGAGCACCGCGCCCGCAGGTCCACCGTGGTTGCGGATCTTCAGCAGGACCTTGTTGCGGCCCGCTTCGAGGCGCGCAGGCATCTTGATCGCGTCCGCGGCCTCTTCGTAGGGACCCCGCCAGCTCAGCGTCGAGCTGAAGTTCCGCCCGCGCCCCTTGTACGAGACGACGCGTCGATCGTTCACGAACACGACGAGGTCGTCGTCCGCGCGCGCGTGCACGAGCACGTCGCTCGCGGCCGGCACCGTCACGTGCGTCAGCGCGTAGATCGCGGAGTTGTCGTCGCCGTAGGGCTTGTAGTCGAACCGCAGCCACCCGGACGGGAAGACCTTGACGTTCTTGTGCGAGGACGTGGCGCGCCAGTTCGGCCACGGGTCCTGCCACGGGAGACTCGTGGTGGCCTTGCGCCCGACGTCGAGGGAGCGGGGCCGCTCCTCGAAGTCGATCTCGACCTCCGGCGGGAACTGCATCGCGCCAGGGTCGGCGCGCTTCGCGAAGAAGGGCCCGACGGTCTTCCACTGCATCACGACGCCGAGCTCGCGCCGTAGCTCGGCGGCCTCGTCGAGGCGCTCCTGGTCCGACGCCCGCTGGAGGCGCCGCTCGACGAAGTCGCGCGGGAGCATCGAGTTCGGGTACGCGTCGAAGCGATCCTCGAACTCGCCGATGTTCGCCCCGCGCTCGAACGCGACGAGCTCGCGCTCGAGCAGCCAGCGGTCCGACTCCTCCAGCGGGAAACCGAACCCGGCGAGGTCGTCGAACGCCTGCGGCCCGAACGCACGCACGAGGTAGTGGGCGATCGAGCGCATCACGGCGGGCTCGCGACCGTCGCGCACGGGCGCCGCGCGGTACTCGCGGAAGAACCGTCGTAGCGGCGACCAGTCGTGCCCGCCGCGCACGGCCGCGTACTCGTCCACGAAGTGGAGGAACAGCCCCGCGCTGGGTCCGTAGTTCTGGATCCGCCAGTACTCCAGGTCGCGGTCGAGGAAGTAGCGCTGGAACGCCTTCAGGTTCTCGTCGAAGGAGTGGAGCGAGTCGGCCTTCTGGTCGAGCGCCTCGTGGGCGTACGCAGCGCCGAGGTTCGCGAGCCCCTCGGCGAACCCGCCGTGCGTCGGGCGCGTGTCGTCGACGCAGTGCGTCAGCTCGTGATAGAGCAGCCCGTTGTCGACGCGGACGGGCCGCCCGGGGTACGGGTCGGCGCGTCCGATGTCGATGATCTTGCCGCCGCCGATCCCGCCGCCGAAGTCGAAGAGTTCCTTGAAGTAGACCGTGATCCGGTCCCCCTCCGGGTTCGGGATCCTGCCGAAGAGATCGGTCAGGTGGACGTACGCGAGGTCGAACCGCAGCTTCGACTCCGCCGGGATGCCGCGGACGAGCTCCTCCGGGCCGAGGAACAGGAAGCAGTGGCTCGGCACGACGGCGGTGCGCGCCCAGCACGGATGCTCGATCCAGAACTGGACGAGCTCCGCCTGCTCCGCCGGGATGTTCTTCAGGTGGAGCTCGCCGATCTCCTCGAGCCGGACCTGCGCTCGGTCGTACAGCTCGATGCCGTGGATCCTCTGGAGCTTGCGCAGGCACGCGAGCGCCTCGGGGTAGCGTTCGTCCTCCGCAAGCTCGTCGGCCGCGTCGAAGAGGTCCTCGGTCCGGCCGTGCTCTTCGTCCAGCTCGGCGACGGCGGCCTCCTCGTCGGGCGTCAGGTCGGTCAGGAGCCGCTCGCGAATGTCGGCCGCGCGCCTGGTGGTGCGCTCCGCCTCGCCGACGGCGCCGATCACCTTCTCGTCGGCGGACTCCGCGAGCGCTCCGCCGATCTCGTCGAGGACCCTCAGCGCGCCGTGGAGGTAGCCCCTGTCGTACATCCGCCCGGCTTCGATCCCGAAGACGCGCACCTTCTCCGCGCGAATGCGCTGGGCGACGACCGTCTCCTCCAGCGCGGAGATCGCCGGCGGCTCGAGCTCGCCGACCTTCGCGAGCTCGTCGCGCACGCGCGCCTTCGTCGGGTCGCTCCTCGCGTCCCGCAATGCTCGGTCGAGCCGCGCCCACGCGCCTGCGACGTCCCCGCTGCGGCGCAGCTCGCCCGCCTCGTCGAAGGCGGCCTTCAGTCGAGCCTTGCCCTCGGCGCCCGCGAAGGGCGGCACGAGGAAGGACGCGACGGTTCGGAGGCCGTCGTCGTCGACCTCGATCTCGTCGTCACTGGCGTTCCCGGGGGGCCGAACCGCTCCGCTCCCGGGCGCCACGAACCCGACGCGGATCTCCACGAGTTCGTCCGCCTCGAGCCCGTGATCGTCGGGGAGCTGGAGCGGGATCGCATAGTCGACGCGCCTGCCGGCCCGCCACCTGGACGTGGCCGGCTTCAGGCCGCGTTCGACGACGAGGAGGTCCTCCAGGTCCACGCTCAGCGCGATGCGCAGCGTGTACTTCGCCTCGACGTCCTCCTCGGGAAGGCACGCCAGTCGCAGGATCAGCGCGCCGTCGTCCGAGACGGTCGACGCGACCGCCTCCGCCCGGGCGGGGACAGGATCCTGGCCAGCGTCGAACGCGAGCCCGAGGAGCGCGGCGACGGCGAAGGACGGAAGGAGGGAGACCATCGTTGGGGGCCATCCTAGGAGGTCGCACACCGCCACGCCGTCCAGGGTGCCCCCAGGACCCTTCCGACGTAAGCCCTGCGTCCGACGCTCGCAGCGACGGCGCACGCGCGTAGCCTCGGTCCGGAGGTTTCGTCATGACCACGACCCGTCGTCAGCTGCTCGCGTCCGCGGGCACGACCGCGCTCGTCGCTTCCCTAGGGAGCGATCTGTTCACGACCCTCGGCTTCGCCGCCCCGCGCTTGCGCGGAGGGGACGACCTCGACCTCGGCGACCTCGGACCGCTGGCCGACCTCTTCGAGGAGGTCCCGCTCGGCGGCCTGATGGAGCGCCTCGTGCGCGAACTGCGCGCCGGACAGTCGCTCGAGAGACTGGTCGCCGCCGGCGCCCTCGCGAACGCGCGCGCGCTCGGTGGCGAGGACTACGAGGGCTACCACGCCTTCATGGGCATGGTCCCGGCGCTGGCGATCGCGCGCGAGATGCCGACCGAGGACGCGCCGCTGCCGGTGCTCAAGACGCTCAAGCGCTCCGCCGTTCGCATGCGAGCGGCAGGTCGGACGAAGCTGACGGAGGTCGAACCCGAGCCGGGCGATCCCCGCGCCGCGGTCCGCGAACGCGAACTCGCGCGTGCCGAGCGAGCGCTGGCCGCGCATGCGAAGGACGGCGCGAGCGCGACGTGGAACGCGCTGCACCCCGTCATCGTCGACGACATCGAGGTCCACCTCGTCGTGTTCGCCTGGCGCGCCAAGGAGATCACCGACCTCGCCGGCCCCGAGCACGCTCTGACGAGCATGCGCCAGATCCTGCACTTCGCCGATGGACGCGAGGCGCGACGCCGCCGCGACGGCAAGCCGGAGCCCGCGGTGCGGACGGTAGTGCCCTCACTGATCGAGCAACACGAGCTCGCGGGCGGAGCCCCCGGCACCGCGTCGATGAGCGACGAAGCGCTCTCGGAGCTCGCGGACGTGCTCGTGACCTCGTCCCGCGCGGACGGCGCCGCGGCCTGCGCGCAGGCGCTCGCGGACGGCGCGCCGTCGCGCGACGTGTCGGAAGCGCTCTGCCTGGCGAGCACGCGCCTCCTCCTGCGGGACCGCGGCCGACAGGACGGGGCCAAGGGACGGCCGAAGGGCTCGGTCCACGGGGCTTCGGTCGGGGTCCACGCGAGCGATTCGGCGCTCGCATGGCGCGAGATCGCGGAGACCGTCCCCGGTCGCGCGCAGGTTGCGACGCTCCTCGCGGGCGGATTCCACACGGCGGGCCAGGGCGCCTGGTCCGGGCGCGCCGCGTACCCGTACGCCAAACACCTCGAGTGGGCGCGCGGGCTCGATCGCGATCGCGTTGCGGGTGCCCTCGCGGAAGCCGCCGCGGGCGGCGATCAGCGGCGCGCCGGAGCGGCCGCTCACCGCATGTCCGAGCTCGGGATGGGCGAGCAGCTCTTCACGACGCTGCGGCCGGTCTCGGTCGGCCAGGACGGCGCGCTGCACGCGGAGAAGTACCAGCACACGGCGCGCGTCGTGCACGGGTTCTCGCGCGAGGCCTTCCGCAGGGAGCACCTCGTCGCCTACGCCCGTGTCGTCGCGAGCCAGGCGTGCGCCACGGCCCCCGAGGTCGAGGAAGCGCGCGCGCTGCTCGGCTGACCGAAGGAGGGTGTCATACACCGACCAGCCGACGAACGGAAGGTCGGTGCGTGACACCGTGCTTCACTCCGCGGGCTTGCGGGACAGCTTCTCGGTCGCTCCCTGGACCGCCCGGTAGAGCGCCGGCGTGAGGATCACGCCAAGGAACGTCGCGCCAATCATTCCGAAGAACACCGCGACGCCCAGCGCCACTCGTGCCGCCGCGCCCGCGCCCGTCGCCAGTACCAGCGGCGCGGTGCCGAACACGAACGACACCGCCGTCATCAGGATCGGGCGGAAGCGCAGGCGCGCCGCCTCGATCGCCGCTTCGGCGGGCACGAGGCCCTCGGCGCGCTTCTCCTTGGCGAACTCGACGATCAGGATCGCGTTCTTCGACACGAGCGCGATCAGCAGCACGATGCCGATCTGCGTGTACACGTTGTTGCCGAACGGCGTGATCATCGTGCCCAGCGACGCGCCGATCAGGCCGAGCGGCACGGCGAGGATGATCGCGATCGGCAGCGTCCACGACTCGTACTGCGCGGCGAGAACGAGGAACACGAGGAAAATCGCCAGGAAGAAGATCAGGCCGGCGCCGCCGCTCGCCTGCTTCTCCTGGTACGAGAGCCCGTTCCACGCCGCGCCGAAGCCGCCGCCGGGGAGCGTCTGCGCGAGAGTCTCTTCCATCAGCGCCAGCGCCTGGCCCGAGCTGAAGCCCGCCGCCGCGCTGCCCTTGAGCGACGCCGCGGGGTAGAGGTTGTGGCGGATGATCGTCGCGGGCCCGACCTGCTCCTCGACCGTCGCGAGCGCCGCCAGCGGCACCGTCCGGCCGTCCTGCGTCTTCATCCGCAGGCGCAGGATGTCGTCGGGCTCCGCGCGCGCCCTCGCCTCGGCCTGCACGCGCACCTGGTAGGTCCGGCCGAACTGGTTGAAGTCGTTCGCATACGCCGAGCCGAGGTTCGTCTGGAGCGTGTCGAACACCGTCTGCAGCGAGATGCCGAGCTGCTTGACCTTCTCGCGATCGATGTCGACGAACAGCCGCGGCACAGTCGCGCGCAGCCCCGAGTTCACGCCGTCGAGCGCCGGCTGGCCGTTCGCGGCCACGACCATCGCCTCGGCGGCCTGGGCGAGCGCGTCGATCCCCGCGCCGCCGCGGTCCTGGAGCTGCATGTCGAACCCGCCGACGAGCCCGACGCCGGGGATCGACGGGACCGGGAACGCGAACGCCCGCGTCTGCGGCATCGCGCGCAGCCTGCCGTTGAGCGAGCCGAGGATGCCGCCGAGGCTCGTCTCGGGCGTCTGGCGATCGTCCCAGGGCTCCAGAACGACGATGTAGCTGACGACCGACGAGAGCGCGGCGCTGTCGATGAGCGAGTAGCCGTCGATGCCGATCGACGCGGCGACGCCGGGCGTGGCCGCGAGGAGCTCGTCGATCTCCGACGCCAGCTCGCGCGTGCGCTCCTTGGAGGCCGCGTCGGGGAGCTGGGCCGACACGATCAGGTAGCCCATATCCTCCTGCGGCACGAACCCCGTGGGCAGCCGGCCGAAGGTGAACACGCCCGCGACCGTCACGGCGAGGAACAGCGCGAGGCTGATCGCGAGTCGCCGCACGGCCAGCGTCACCACGGTCGTGTAGCGCTTCGTGCTCCAGCCGATCGCGGCGTCGAACCCGCGGAAGATGAAGTTCTTCTTCTCGGGCGCAGGCCGCATGAGGATCCCGCACAGCGCGGGGCTCAGGCTCAGCGCGTTGATCGAGCTGAACACCGTCGCGGCCGAGATCGTCAGTCCGAACTGGCGGTACATCTCCCCCACCAGCCCCGGCATGAACGACGTCGGCACGAACACGGCGAGGAGCACGAGCGTCGTCGCGATGACGGGCCCGGTGACCTCCTCCATCGCCTTGACCGCCGCCTCCTTGGAGCGCAGCCCGTTCTCGATGTTCCGCGCAACGTTCTCGACGACGACGATCGCGTCGTCGACCACGATGCCGATCGCCAGCACGATGCCGAAGAGCGACAGCGTGTTCAGCGAGAAACCGAGCGCCGCCATCACGGCGAAGGTGCCGATGAGCGAGACCGGGATCGTCGCCGAGGGGATCAGCGTCGCGCGGAAGTCCTGGAGGAAGATCAGGACCGTCAGGATCACGAGCAGCGCCGCGACGAAGAGCGTCGTGATGATCTCCTTGATCGACGCCTCGACGACGTTCGCCGCGTCGTACGTCACCTGGACGACCAGCCCCTCGGGGAGCGTCGGCCGCACTTCCTCGATCAGCGCCTCGACCTGGTCCGAGATCTCGATCAGGTTCGCGCCGGGGAGCTGGTAGATCCCGATGTTCGCCGCCGGCAGCCCGCCGAGGTTGGACCCCAGCGTGTAGTTCTGGGCGCCGAGCTCGACCCGGGCCACGTCGCGGACCCGCAGCACGCGGCCGTTCTCCCCCGTCCGCACGACGAGCTCCTCGAATTCGTCGACGCGTACGAGGCGGCCCTTCGTCGTCACCGAGTACTCGAACTCCGTCCCCGGCTCCGCCGGCTCGGCGCCGATCTTGCCCGCCGCGACCTGGACGTTCTGCTCGCGGATCGCGGCGACGACCTCGGCCGGCGTGAGCTCGCGCGCCTCCAGGACGAGCGGATCCAGCCACAGCCGCATCGAGTACTCCGCGGCCCCGAACACGGTCGCGTCCCCGACTCCGTTGATCCGCTTGATCTCGTCACGCAGGCGGAGCGTCGCGAAGTTGCTCAGGAAGATGTCGTCGTAGCGCCCGTCCGGCGCGTACACCGACACCATCTGGGCGAAGTCCGGCATCTTCTTGTTCGTCTTGATGCCGAGCCGGCGCACGTCCTCGGGGAGCTTCGGCTCCGCCGTCGACACGCGGTTCTGCACCTGGACGGACGCGATGTCGAGGTTCGTGCCGGGCGCGAATGTGACGGTCAGGTTGTAGCTGCCGTCCGCCGCCGAGACGCTCGACATGTAGAGCATCCCCTCGACCCCGTTGACCTCCTGCTCGATCGGCGCGCCGACCGTGTCCGCGACGACGGCGGCGTCCGCGCCGGGGTAGTTCGCGGAGACCTGGATCGTCGGCGGCGCGAGATCGGGGTACTGCGCGATCGGGAGGCCGATGAGCGCGGTGAGGCCCATCGTGATGATGACGATCGACACGACCGTCGCGAAGATCGGCCGGTAGATGAAGAAGCGTGACATCGAGAGGGGCGCGCTCCGTCAGTCGGCGGACCTGGTGGTCTTCTCGGCGGGCGCAGAGGCCTGCTCCTCCGCCGCCTTCGGCACCACCTTCGCGCCCGGGCGCGCGGAGAGCTGCCCGGCGACCACGACCCGCTCGCCGACCTCGATGCCGGAGCGGATCACGACTCCGCTATCGGCATCCGGCCCGGTCACGACCTCGCGCCGCTCGACGACGTCGCCCTCGCCGACGACGTAGACGAACTTGCCCTGCTGGTCCCGGCTGATCGCGATCATCGGAACGACCACCGCGCCCTCCAGCTCGCCGACCTTGAGCCGCACGCGGACGTACTGGCCGCCAGACAGCCGATGCTCGCTGTTCTCCAGCAACGCCCGGATGCGGAGCGAGCCGGTCTCGATGTCGATCTCTGGATCGGCGTAGTCGACCGTCGCCGCGAAGGGGAAGTCGTCGTCGATGTCGCGCGCGATGTACACCGTGGTGCGGTCGACCTCCTTCGCGATCTCTTCCATGCGCGCCCGGTCGTCGATGATGAACGTCGCAACGCGGTCCGGAATGTTGAACCACACGCGGAGCCGACTGTCGTCCACGACGCGCGTGAGCGCCTGCGAACCGAGCCCTCCGACGAGACTTCCCACGTAGTAGTCGCTGAACTCGACGAGCCCGCCGATCGGTGCGTGGATCGTCGTGTAGTCCACGTCGAGCTCGCGGATCGCGAGGGACTTCTGGGCGACCTCGACGTTCTCAAGCGCGACCTTGTGCTTCGCGCGGGCCTCCAGCGCCTGCAGCTCGGAGACGGCGCGCTCCTTCAACGCCTCCTCGAGCTTGGTGGCGGTGATGTCCGCGAGCTCCGCCTCGGCCTCGGCCGCCTTGACCTGCGCGGCCGCGGCGTCGCGGGAGGCGACGAACGGCTCGGGGTCGATGCGGAACATCAGGTCTCCGGCCTCGACGCGAAACCCGTCGGCGTGGGCGATCTCCTGGAGGACGCCCTCGACGCGCGCGCGCACCTCGACGGTCTCGAAGGGCTCGGTGCGACCGCTGACCACCTCGTAGACGACCACGTCCTCCTGGGTCGCCTCGGCGACGACGACAGGGGGCGGCGGGGGCGCCTGGAACTGGGGCTCGCTGCAGCCGAGCGTCGCTCCGAGCAGCAGTCCGATGGCGGGCAGGACGCTGGGGACCTTCATGGCCCGACAGGTTAGGGGCCGTCGCTCTCCACGGTCCGCGCGGCGGGGAGATTCTGATAGCGTGCGCCCGATGCACGCGCGCCGCCGGACAACGCCCCTCCCCGTCCTCGCCTCAGCGGCCGTCCTCGCGGCGGCCTGCAAGGTCGGCCCGGACTACGAGCCGCCCGAGATCGACGAGTCTGTCGTGACCGAGGATTTCGGTGCGACCGAGGATCCGGCCTTCGACGCGAGCCAGACCGACATCAAGGAGTGGTGGACGGTCTTCGACGACCCGCAGCTCACGTCGCTCATCGCGCGGGCCGAGGAGGGCAACAAGGACCTCGCGATCGCGGTGTCGCGCGTCAGCGAGGCGCGAGCGCGCCTGGGGTTCGCCAAGGCGGGCAAGTACCCCCAGGTCGGGATCGGCGGCTCGGTCCAGGCCGCGGACGACGTCTTCACCGGCTACGAGACGCGGACGAGGACCTCGATCGGCGCGGACGTCAGCTGGGAGCTCGACGTCTTCGGGCGCGTCGCCCGGCAGATCGAGTCCGCCGACGCCGAGTTCCAGGCGACCCAGGAGGACCAGCGCGACGTGCAGGTCTCGCTCTTCGCCGAGGTCGCGCGCGCGTACATCGGCGTCCGTGCCCTCCAGATGCAGCTCGAGAGCGCCCAGCGGAACATCGACAGCCAGAGGGAGATCCTCACGCTGACGCAGGCGCGCGTCTCGTCGGGGATCTCGTCCGATCTGGACGTCGCCCGCGCCGTGAGCATCCTCGCGGCGTCCGAGGCGAGCGTCCCGCCGCTCCGCATCAACCTCGCGCGCGAGGTCAACACCCTCGGCCTGCTCGTCGGCCAGAACCCGACGGCGCTCCAGGACGAGCTCGCAGAGCCCCAGGAGATCCCCGTCCCGCCGGCCTCGATCGCGGTCGGCGTCCCCGCCGACCTCCTGCGCCAGCGACCCGACATCCGCGCGGCCGAGCGCCGGCTCGCCGCCCAGACCGCCCGCGTCGGCATCGCGACCGCCGACCTGTACCCGACGTTCGGGATCGACGGCACGCTCGGCCTGAACACGATCGGCGGCGCGGACCTGTTCGACCCCGGGAGCCGCAACATCGCGCTCGGCCCGTCGATGCGGTGGACGCTGTTCGACGGCGGCCGCCGCAAGGCGCAGATCGCCGCCGAGGACGCGGGCGTCCGCCAGGCGGCGCTCCTCTACGAGCGCGCGATCCTGTCGGCGCTGGAGGAGGTCGAGACGTCGATGACGACGTTCACCGAGCAGGGGGTACGGGTGTCCACGCTGGAGCGCGGAGCCAACGCGGCCGAGGAAGCGCTCCGCCTCGCAACCGTGCTGTACCAGGACGGCCTGATCGACTACGAGCAGGTCCTCGACGTCCAGCGCACCGCGATCACCCAGGAGATCGAGGTGTTCAACGCGCGCGGCCAGGCCGCGTCGTCGGTCGTCCTGCTGTACCGCGCGCTCGGCGGCGGGTGGGATCCCTCCGAAGAGGTCACCGGCGAGGAGCCGGAGACGTCGACGGCCCCCTGACGAACAGCGTTCCGGCCGAGATCCCGACCGAGATCAACGGCCCGCGGACGCCTCGATCGCCGCGCTCCACGTCGCGGCCTCGTCGGCGTAGCCCTCCCCAGGTGCGCTGGCTTCCCATTCCTCGTAGAAGAGCGCGGCGCGCGCGGTGAGCGCCTCGCCGAGCGGCTTCCCCCACCGCTCCAGGTCGGGCGGGATCACGTCGGGGTCGAGCCCGGCCTCCGCACCCTCCAGCACGAGCGGCTCGGCCTCCTCGCGGCGCCCCTGCGCAGCGATCGCGAGCCCGAGATCGCTCGTCGCGGCCACGAGCCGCCACGGCTCGACGCTGTCGGCTTCGACGAGCAGTTCGAGGCCGAGCGTCAGCTCGGACTCCGCCTCGACGTACGACCCGTAGAAGACGAGGAGCCCGCCGCGCTCGGCGGTCCACGCTGCGACGCGCGCTGCGCCGGGCGCGTCCGCGCTCGCTGCGATCCGGCGCTGCAGGAGCTCCTGCAGCAGCTTCGCGGACGCGCGCGGTACATCGTGTCCGTCGCCGTACAGCCGGCGTCGTCCCTGGAGCGAGTCGCGGTACAGGCTCTCGGCCTCGTCGAACTCGCCCTTCTGCTCCATCAGATAGCCGAGATTCGACGCTGCGCCGAGCGTCGCCCGGTGCCCCGGCCCGAGCACGCGCCGCATGCCCACGAGAGCGTCGCGCATGTACGGTTCCGCCTCGTCGGGCTTGCCCATTGCCTGCAGCAGGTACCCCATGTTGTTCACGGAGCCGAGCGTATCGACGTGGTCGGGACCGAGCTTGCGCGTCCGTCGCTCGAGCGCCTCGACGTAGTAGGGCTCCGCCTCCTCGTAGCGACCCTGGAGCCGTAGGATCCCTCCGAGGCTGCCGATCGCAATGAGCGTATCCGGGTGATCGTCCCCGAGCACGCGTCGGCACACCTCGAGCGACTCGCGCAGGATCTCCTCCGCACCTGCGAAGTCGCGCTGGAAGCGACGCGCCTGCGCGAGGTTCAGGAGCGCCGCTCGCGTCAACGGGTGCTCTTCGCCGAATCGTCGCCGACTGACCTCGAGCACGCCCCGGTAGCACTCCTCCGCGCCCGCCGCGTCGCCCTTCAAGCGCAGGAGCATTCCCAGGTTGGTCTGGGAGAGGAGCGTCTGCGGGTCCTCCGGACCGAGCAGGCGAAGGCGACTCTCTGCCGCCTCGCGGATGAGTGGCTCCGCATCGTCGAACCTCGACGTCGACGTGAGGACCGACCCGAGCATGTCGAGGGTCCGCAGCATCTCCGGGTGGTCCGCTCCGTACACGTGGCGCGATACGTCGAGCACGTCGAGCAGGAGTTCCTCCGCCTCGGCGAAACGCCCCCGGGACTCCAGGACGACCGCGAAACTGTGGCGCGCCACGAGGGTCGACGGGTCCTCGTCACCGAGCACGCGCTCCGACCGCTCGATGGTCTCCACGAGCAAGCCCTCCGCGCGCTCGAGGTCTCCGCGGTCGCGGGCGAGGACGCTCAGCTCGACGGCGGCGTCGATCGCCTCGCGAGAGTCCGGCCCCCGCTCGATCCGCCAGAGGTCCAGCGCACGCTCCGCCGGATCGAGCGCCCTGGCGCTCAGCCCGAGCCCCTGCATCGTGTGCGCCGCGGTCCCGAGCAGCCGCGCCCGCAGGCGGGGCTGGTCGACGAAGCGGGCGTCGATCGCCGCGATCGTCGGGGCGAACACGTTCTGCTCCAGGACGCCGAGCGAGAGGTCGGTGAAGTTGACGTCCGCGAGGGCCGTCATGAGCTCCTCGCGAACCTCCGGGGACGCCGCGCCGAGAAGGTCGCGGCGCAGCCGAACGCCCATGACCTCGGCGTCGACGCGACGGAGCTGCTCCTCCTGGAGCTCGGCGACGCGCTCGGTCTCGTCGGCGCGGCGCCTCGCCGTCGCCTCGGCCGCGAGCGCGCGCGTCTCATTCTCCTGCGCGCGCTCGCGCTGCTCCTTCTCGCGGTCGAGCGCGCGCGACTTGTCCAGGATGGCGGCGTCGAGGCTCGTGTTCACCCTCGCGGTCCTCCACCACCCGATTCCCGTCCCCGCGGCGCCCGCGAGGAACAGGACGAAGATCGCAGCGCTCGCAGCGACGGCGCCGCGGTTCCGGCTGACGAACTTCTGCACCCGGTACGCGGTGCTCGGCGGCGCGGCGATGACTGGCTCGCCGCGCAGGTAGCGCTCGACGTCGTCGGCGAACGCGCCCGGCGAGTCGTAGCGACGCCCGCGATCCTTCTCGAGCGCCTTCATGACGATCCAGTCCAGGTCGCCGCGGAGCGCCCTCGACAGCGTCGCCGTGTTCGCCAGCCTCCTCGACGCGATGTCTCCGCTCTCCTCTCCAAGGGTCGATACCCGCGTCGACGGCCGCTGCGGATCGACCTCCTGGATCGAGCGAAGGATCTCGAAGCGCCCCTCGGCGATCGCCGCCCCGACCTCGAAGGGTCTCGTCCCGGTGAGGAGCTCGTAGAGCAGGACACCGAGGGAGTACACGTCGGTCCGCGTGTCGATGTCGAGAGGCGCCGCGCCGGCCTGCTCGGGACTCATGTAGTCGGGCGTCCCCATCACGCGCCCGATCTCGGTCTTCATCGCATCGTCCGCGGCGTTCTCCGCCGCGATCTTGGCGATCCCGAAGTCGATGACCTTCGGCACCGGCGCGCCGTCCTCGGTCGCCACGAGGACGTTCGATGGCTTGAGGTCGCGGTGGATGATCCCCTTCTGGTGCGCATGCTGGACCGCGAGGCAGACGTCGCGGAACACCTCGAGCCGCTGTTGCACGCCGAGCTCGGCGGCATCGCAGTGGTCGGTCAGCGGCGCGCCGTCGATCAGCTCCATCACGAAGTACGGCTGCCGACCGAACACGCCCGCATCGAGGATCTTCGCGATCCCGCGGTGGTTCATCAGCGCCAGCGCCTGACGCTCGGCGTGGAAGCGCGCGACGTGCTCGGCCGAGTCGACCTCCGCGCGGATCAGCTTGACGGCGACCCTGCGCTCGATGGGCTCGCGCTGCTCGGCGAGGTAGACGACGCCCATCCCGCCCTCGCCGATCCGCTCGACGAGCCGGTACGGGCCGATGGCCTCCGGATCGCGCGGCTCGAACGGCGGCGGCGCGAGCTCTGCCGCGACCCGCGTCGGGGTGGCCTCCGCGACGACGTGCGCTGCGAGCAGCCGCTCGACGCGCTCGCGCAGCGCGGCGTCGCCGCCGCACGCGCTGTCCAGGAACGCGCTACGCTCGCCCTCGGGGCGCTCCAGCGCACATTCGAAGAGCTCGAACTGGTCCTCGAGATCGCCCATCACGCGCCCAGCCTGTCAACGAGCCATGCGCGCGCGAACGTCCAGCGCCGCGAGAGCGTCGACGAGGACGTGTCCATCAGCGGCGCGATCTCGTCGAGCGAGAGGCCGAGGAAGTAGCGGTAGCGCACGACCTGGGCGAACTCGGGGCTCTCCTTCTCCAGCTCGGTCAGCACCTCGTGCAGCTCGATGACGCGGAACCCGTCGTGCTCGATGCCGTCGCGCAGCTCGTCGAGCGTCACGTTCGCCTCGCCGCTGCCGCGCTTCTGCGCGGCCCGCGCCCTGGCATGGTCGATCAGGACGCGCTCCATCGCGATCGCGGCGGCGCTGAAGAACCGGCTGCGGTCCTCGGGGTGGCGCTCCTCGTCGACGAACCGCAGGAACGCTTCGTGCACGAGCGCGGTCGCCTGGAGCGTGTGCCCGCTGCGCTCGCGCGCCATCTTGGAGCCGGCGAGCCCGCGGAGCTCTTCGTACACGGCACCCAGGAGCCGGTCGGAGGCACCGGGAGAGCCGGAGCGCAGCTCCTGCAGGAGCATCGTGACGTCTTCGCTGGGCATGCAGGCAACCGCCCTGCGGGCGGTCCCGGCGCGAGGGGGGGTGCAGGAACGCGCCGGGCCTCGCAGTGTAGCCCCAGTCCGCGGACGCGGCCCGCGGACGCAGCCGTCTGGCGCGGCCGAACGCCTCAGGCAGCGCCCGGAACGAGCTGCGCGTCGAGCGTCAGCGGATCCGACGGGTCGAGCGCGACGTCGACCTGCGCCCGACCGTCGCCCGCCTCGCGAAGCCAACCGATCGCGCCTGGCAGCGCGAACTGCTCTCCGGCGTAGCCCTGGACGAAGCGGCCGCCGTGGACGTCGCCGCGCAGCTCCATCAGTCGCAGCGCGCGATGCAGGTCTCGCCACGGAACGCCGATGCGCTCGCGCTGCACGACGGCGCGGAACAGCACGCCGTAGCGCCGCAGGAGGAGCTGCGCGACCTCCTCGGCCTCGATCGCAGGCACCTCGCCTGCGACGCGGAACCGCTCCCACCGGCCCGTCTGGAACAGCGCGCGCAGGCGCCGCTTCGACGGCGCGACGAGCAGCGGCCGCAGCGTCGCGAACGAGTCGCTCGTCACGAGGCCGCGCGCGATCAGCTCGTCCAGCCCGCGCTCGGCGTCGGTCGGGATCATCCCCGGGAGCCGCTCCAGGTCCGCGCGGAAGAGGGCGCCGCGCCTGCCGAGCTCCTCCAGCAGTCGCTCGCCGCGCCAGTCGATCCCGTCCATGTCCGCGGGGCCCGCGAGCGCGCGCCAGACGTCGAGCTCCTCGCGCGGGAAGATCGAGATCGGCGTCGCGCGGACGGCGGGCGTCGCCGACCCCCAGAGTCGGCCCCACGACACCTGGCCGGCGAGGCCGAGCTGGTCGAGCCACTCGGGGCGGTACCCCTCGACGCGCGCGGGCAGCAGCGCGGACTCCCAGAGCGGCGCGGCAGCCTCCCAGCCAGCGAGCCGCTCGACCGCGGCGAGCACGCCCGCCGGTCCCTCGAAGCGCTCGCCCGGCACGAGCCCGTGCCAGCGCGCGAGGAACGCGCGGTACGCCTCGGTCGGGATCGGCCGGACGCGGCGCCGGCGGTCCTCGCGCGTCGTGCGCTGGATCCGCGCGAGCAGGCGACGATGGCACCAGTGCTCGACGCCGTCGAGGTGGAGCCGCACGGCGACGCCCTCGGCCTCCAGCGCCTGCAGGATCGGATCGTCGTGCGGCCGTGCGACGGGGCCGAGGACCTCCAGGCGCCCGCGCTCGGCGTCGACAGGGTCGCGGCTGGCGTCGGCCGCGAACCAGCGATCGCCGTCGCGCGCCACGCGACCCGCGCCACGTAGCTCCTCGAGCCACGCGCGCCACGGCGCGGCCTCGTCGTCCCGCACGAAACCCATCCACTGGAGCGCCTCGTGCACCTCCTCGGCGTCGCGCGGCGTCGGCCATGCCTGAGCCGTCACCTCCGCGATCGCCTCGGGGTCGAGGACGCCGATCTCGCTCACCTCCGCGCGACCGGGCCGCACGGCGCGCGCGCGTCGCTCCTCCAGCCCCGCGTCGTCGAGGTAGCCGTACGGACCGATCGCCAGCGCGCCGCGCGCGAGCGGCGACGGCTCGGACGTGTCGATCCAGTGGCGCTCGATCGAACCGTCGCGCAGCCCGTGCAGCAGTTCGATCAGACCGTCGACGTCCATCGCCTCGGTCAGGCAGTCGTCCAGCGTCTGGTCGAGGATCGGATGGCCCTCCGGGATCGTGATGTCGCCGGGCGGCAGATTCTCGCCGCACGCGACGGCGTCGGGGAAGGCGCCTGCGAGCAGGTCGTCCGCGCGCATCCGCTGGATCGGCGGGGGCAGCCGCTTGCCGCCGGGCGCCCGCGGCGCGAGTAGCGCGCGGCTGACGTTCCATCGCCACCGCGTGTTGAACACGGGCGCGTCGAGCACGGCCTGGCGCAGGACGTGCCGAACGGTGTCCGGGTGGAGGTAGTCGAACACCTCATCCAGCGGGAACGAGTGCATCGGGCCGAGCGAGATCAGCACCGCCTCCTCGTTCGCGGCCGCCTGCAGCTCGAAGCCGAACGAGCGGCAGAAGCGCTTGCGCAGCGCGAGGCCGAACGCGCGGTTGATGCGCCCGCCGAAGAGCGAGTGGAGGACGAGCTGCATGCCGCCCGAGTCGTCCGGGAAGCGCTCCAGGACGAGCCTCTTCGACGTCGGCAGCTTCCCGAGCGCGGACGCGGCCTCGCGCAGGCGCTCGGACAGGACCGTCGACGCGGCATCGTCGAGACCGCACTCGTGGCGGAGCCATGCGGGGTCGGCGCCGTGGTCGCGCACCTCCCCCATCGCGGCGGACAGCTCGCGTGTCCGCGCGGGCGCCTCGCCGACCCAGAACGGCATCGAAGGCGGTGCGCCCTCGGCGTCGATGACGCGCAGCTCGCCAGAACCAGCGCGCAGGACGCGCCAGGCCATGTTGCCGAGCTGGAAGACGTCGCCGCCGTTTGCTTCCATCGCGAAGTCCTCGTCGACGGATCCAACGGTCACGCCGTCGGGTTCGGCGACGACGCGGTAGTCCGCCTTGTCCGGGATCGCGCCGCCCGAGGTCACGGCGACGATGCGGGCGCGGCGCGTTGCGCGCACGGTGCCGGTCGTATCGTCGACGTGCAGCAGCGCGTCGCGGCGCTTCGTGTGCAGGTCGAGGACGGCGTCGAAGCGCTCGGCGTCGAGGTCGCGGTACGGCCAGGACGCGCGCGCGAGGGCGAGGAGATCCGCCTTGGACCAGTCCTCGGACACGGCGGCGGCGACGCACTGCTGGGCGAGCACGTCGAGCGGCGACGTCGGCTGGGGCGTGCGGTCGAGCTCGCCGCGCCGGACGGCGAGGAGCAGCGCCGCGGCCTCCGCCAGCTCGTCCGGCGAGACGGGGAACACGACGCCCTTCGGCACGCGCCCGACCCCGTGCCCGGAGCGGCCAACGCGCTGGAGTAGCGTGGCGATCGAGCGCGTCGCGCCGACCTGGACGACGAGGTCGACGTCGCCGACGTCGATCCCGAGCTCCAGTGACGCGGTCGCGACGAGGCAGTCGAGCTCGCCGTTCTTCAGGCGCTGCTCGGCGTCGAAGCGGCGATCCTTCGAGAGGCTGGAGTGGTGGCTCGTGACGCGCTCGGGACCGAGGATCCGGCTGAGCTCGCGCGCGGTGCGCTCGCACACCTTGCGCGTGTTCGTGAAGACGATCGTGCTCGTGTGCTCGCGCACGAGGTCGGCGATCGACTCGTGGATCTCGCCCCACGTCTCGTGGGAGAGCACGGCCTCCAGCGGCGCGCCGGGCAGGCGCACGTCGAGCTCCAGCCGCCGCGCGTGCCCCTCGTCGACGAGCGTGCACTCGCGATCGGGTCCGACGAGGAAGTCGGCCACGGCGCGCAGCGGCTTCTGCGTCGCGGAGAGGCCGATCCGCTGCAGCGGTCCCGTATCGGTCCGTCCGACGAGCCGCTCCAGGCGCTCCAGCGACAGCGCGAGGTGCGCGCCCCGCTTGCTCCCGATGACCGCGTGGATCTCATCGACGATCACGGAGCGGACGCCGCGCAGCACGCCGCGGCCGCCCTCGCTCGTCAGCAGGATGTAGAGCGACTCGGGCGTCGTGACGAGCACGTGCGGCGGCCGCTTCGTCATCGCGGCGCGCTCCTTCTGCGGCGTGTCGCCGGTCCGCACGAGGACGCGGATGTCCGGGAACGCGGGGTCGAGCGCGCGGAGCTCGTCGAGCGGGCCGACGAGGTTGCGCTGGATGTCGTTGGACAGCGCGCGGAGCGGCGACACGTACAGGATGCGCGCCTCGTCGGGCAGCGTGCCGCCCGCCGCGCGCGCCTCGGTCGCGAGCTCGTCGAGCCCGTTCAGGAACGCGGCGAGCGTCTTGCCCGAGCCGGTGGGCGCCGCGAGGAGCACGTTCTCACCCCGCCGGATCGCGGGCCACGTGCGCTCCTGGGCGGCCGTCGGCGGCCCGAGCCGGTCGGCGAACCAGCGATCGATCGTCGTGTGGAAGGGGGTCGCGCCCATCGTGCCCCCAAGATAGACCCGCCGGCGGATCCGCGTGGGGCAGGCACGGCCAGGCTCAGGCAGCGTCCCTCGCCGCCGTGCCCCTCCACGCCGGCAGCCCGTCGAGGGCGCCTTCGTGGACCCCGCGGAGCCACACGTGCCCGTCGCGGACGCGGGTGCCGTAGGGGAGCGGGAGCGGCTGGAGGGCGAGGCCCGCGCCGAACGCGATCGCCACGATCGCGACGAACGGCATGAGCCCGAGCCAGCGCCACGACTCCAGGTCGCCGAACAGGAACGCTCCTATGGCGGCGAAGCCGATCGCGAGCGAGAGGCGCGCCTTCGCCCTTCGCCGCCGGCGGAGCGCGGGGACGCCGTCTCCGAGAGGCAGATCGAGGTCGACCTTCTTCGTGAACCACTCCTGCAGGTCGTGGTGCATGAGGCACGCGGCGAGCCACCGGACCAGTCGCGGGGCGACCTCGATCGAGTGGCGCTCGACGTGGTCCGTGGGGTCGCCCGTCAGCACGCAGACCGGCGGCAGCGTCCCGTCGACGGGAACGACCAGGGCCCTTCTGTCCCGGTGCACTCGAGCGTCTCCCATGGGCCCTCCATCGGCGCCTGCCCTCGCGCGCCTCCAGGGAGCCCCGGAGGAAGTCGCGGGAAGTCGCGGGACTTCCTCCATGCGGGCGGCCCGCCGCAACGGTCGAATGTCGCCCTACGCCATGAACGACACCGCTCCGACGCCGCCCGCTGCCTCCGCCCGGACTCCGCGCCTCTGGCCCCTCGCGATCGTGCTCGCGGTGCAGGCCTCGGCGATCGTGATGTCGCTCACGCCGAGCGTGCCGAACTTCCCGCGCTTCGCGGCGCTGATGGCGGGACCGGCGCTGTCCGTGCTCCTGTTCCTCGTCTGGCTCCTGGGCCTGAGCCGCATGTCGTGGAGCGAGCGCGGCACGGTGTTCGCGGCCATCGCGCTGCCGCTGTTCGCGCTGCAGCCGTTGATGCAGGAGGGCGCGAACCTCGCGCTGTGGATCTACGGCGTCCCGCTGGCGATGCTCGCGACGGCCGTCGCGCTCTCGCTGACCCGGGCGAGCGCGCCGGGCACGCGCCGCAAAGCGATCGCGGCCCTCGTCCTCGTCGGGTGGATCCCGTTCCCGATGCTGCGGATCGACGGGTTCGTCGGCGACTACACGCCGGAGCTGAGCTGGCGCTGGAGCCCGACGCCCGAGGAGCGGATGCTCGCTGCGCGCGAGGGCGCCGCCCCCGTTGCCGTGACGGAGGCCGTTGCCATCACCCTCCAGCCGGGCGACTGGCCATCCTACCGCGGACCGGTGCGCAACGGTCGCGCGGCGGCTCCGCCCGTCGCGCTCGACTGGTCGCAGAGCCCGCCGAACGAGGCGTGGCGCATCGACGTCGGACCGGGCTGGTCGTCGTTCATCCACGTGGACGGCAGGCTGTTCACCCAGGAGCAGCGCGGCGAGCAGGAGGCGGTCACCTGCTACGACGCCGCGACCGGCGCCGAGCTCTGGTCGAGCGCGTACGACGGCCGCTTCACCGAGGTCGTCTCCGGCGCCGGACCGCGCGCGACGCCGACGTTCCACGACGGACGCATCTACGCGCTCGGGGCGCTCGCCGTCCTCAGCGCGTGCGACGCGGCCACGGGCGAAGTGATCTGGCGCCGCGATCTCGTGGCGGACATGGGCGCGGTCATCCCGATGTGGGGAGCCTCCGCCTCGCCGCTCGTCGCGGGCGGGCACGTACTCGTCTACCTCGACGGCGCCAATGGCCGCGGCCTCGTCGCCTTCGACCCCGCGACGGGCGAGGAGCGCTGGAGCAAGGCCTGGAACGGCATGAACTACGGGTCGGCGCAGCCGGCGCGGCTCGGCGGCGAGGACCTCGTCCTCTTCACGCACGAGGAGGGCCTGAGCGCGCTCCGGCCCGACGACGGCTCGGTGGCGTGGACGTTCCTCCCGAGCGGCTGGAAGACGGTCCCGATGATCCAGCCGCAGGCGGTCGACGACGACACCGTCCTCGTCGCGCTCGGCGACGGCGTCGGGATCGCGCGCCTGGAGATCACCCGCGACGGCGACGCGTGGACGATCGAGGAGGCGTGGTCGAGTACCCGCATGCGCCCCTCGTTCAACGACTTCGTCGTGCACGAGGGTCACGTCTACGGCTTCGACCAGAGCATCCTCACGTGCATCGAGCTGGAGACCGGCGAGCGCGCGTGGCGGCGCGGGCGGTACGGCTTCGGCCAGCTCGTCCTGCTGGAGGAAGCGGACGCTCTGCTGATCGCCGCCGAGTCCGGCGATCTCGCGCTCGTCTCGACCGACCCGAGCGCGCAGGCCGAGCTCGGCCGCGTCGAGCTGCTGGACGGCAAGACGTGGAACCACCCCATCGTGGTCGGGGACCGCGTCTTCGCGCGGAACGGTGAGACGGCGGCCTGCGCCGTCCTGCCGGGCGTCGTCCAGTAGCCGCCGCCGGTTACACTCGCGGACCCCGTCCTTCGGGCGGGGACGCGACGCGCATGGCGGGTGACCCAGAACGCGCACTCCTGGACGAGCTCGACCCCGAGAGGGCGTGGACGCTCTTCCTGGAGACGTGCACCCGAACGGTCGACCGGGTCGCCCTGCGCGTGACGCGGGACGAGGAGGAGTCGCGCAACGTCGCGGCCGAGATCCTCGTCCGGATCCACGCCGACTGGCCGGCGCTGCTGGAGCGCTACCGCGCCGCGTGCGAGGGCGCGCGCACGCCGCCCGCCCTGCGTGTCTGGCTCGCGGTCGTCGCGCGGAACCTCGCCATCGACGTCGTGCGCTCGATCCACGGCCGCCAGGTCGTCCCGCGACCGGTCGCACGCCTCCCGAAGTGGCAGCAGCGCCTCTGGCAGCTCGTGCTCGTCGACGGCGGATCCCTGACCGACGCGGCCGAGGCGCTGCGCGCGGAGGGCGCCTGGTCGGGCGAGCTGAGCGACCTCGCGGCGGCGCTCGACGAGGTCCGGGCGGCGCTCCCGGACGGCGGCTCGTCGGCCTCGCGTCGCCGGCCCCGCCTGCTGGCGGCGGCGTCCCTCCCGGGTGACCCGGACGAGGAGGGCCGGGGACCCGACCCCGCGTCGCCCCCCGACGACGAGCCGGCCTCCACGGCCGAGCGGCGGGCCGCCCACGCGACGCTCGGAGAGATCCTCGGAGAATTCGACGCCGAAGAGCGCCTGGTCATCCGTCTCTACTCGCTGGAGGGCCTGAGAGCGACTCAGGTGGCCCAGGTGCTCGGTCACGACAGTCCGGATCGGATCTACGAACACTTCAAGAAGCTGTTGGCGCGGCTGAGGCGACTCGCCGAGGAGCGCGGCCTGGAGGCCGCCGACGTGGCGGCGCTGGCGGACTTCGACTGGAGCGCGTCCCTCGGACGCGGGACGGAGGCGCGCGACCGATGAACGATCCCCTCGACGCCCTCCTGCGCTACGAGCGCGGCGACGCGACGCCCGACGAGGCGAGGTCGCTCGAGGCCCGCGTCGCGTCGGATCCCGACGCGGCCTCGTGGCTGGAGTGGATCCGCGCCCTCCGCGCCGCCGGGGACGCGGGCGCGCTCCGCGGCGATGAGGCGGGCGCGCCGCCCGATCCGATCGACGTCGCGGCCCTCGCCGAGGGGACGCTCTCCGCCGAGCGCGCGGGCGAGGTGCGCGCCGCGCTGGCGAGCAGCGCGGACGGCTACGAGATGCTCGCGGTGGCGCTGGAAGAGGTGGAGGCGAGTCGGACGCTCCGCGTCCTGCCCGGCGGTGCCGCCCGCAGCGGGAACCGTCCTGGCTGGATCGCCGCGATCACCGTCGCAGCCGTGGCGGCCGCCGTGCTGCTCGTCTCGATCCTGTCGCGCAACGCCGACGATCCCCCCGCAGGTCCGGACGGCGTCGCCCCCGCGGTGCTCGCGACGCTCGTGGACCGGACGCCGCTCCCCGTCCCGTCCCTGCGCTCGGCGCCGACGTCGGAGGGTCTGACCGCGTACCGCGACGGCGACTTCGCTCGTGCCGCGACCGAGCTCGCGAAGGCTGCGGAGGTGGCGCCCGAGGACGGCCTCGTGCTCCTGTACCTCGGCTCCGCCCGGCGGATGACCGGTGACGACGCTGGCGCACTCGAGCCGCTCGGGCGGGCGCGCGACGTCGCCGCCGAGTCGATGGCGACCGAGGCGACATGGCAGCTCGCCCACGCCCACCTCGCGCTCGGTCGTGCCGACGACGCGGCGGCGCTCCTGGAGACGATCGAGGCCGGACCGCGCGCGGCCGAGGCCCGCGCGATCCTGGAGACGCTCGACGGCCGATAGTCAGTCGGGCGCGCCGATCAGCACGAAGGCGGCCCAGAACGCCGGGTGAGCGTAGGGACGAACGCCGTCCACCTCGTGCTCACGCACGTCGCGCCGCGCGCGGCGGAGCGCTTCGACCTTCGCGCGCTCGCGCGTCGCTCCGTCGATGCGCGACTCCGCCGTCCAGTGGCGGTAGAACGAGCGCATGAAGAGCATCGTGGGCTCGTCCTGGACGTCCCACAGGCTCGCGAGGACGCTCTGCGCACCCGCCTGGAGGAACGCCGTCGTCAGGCCGACGTGTCCTTCGCCGCGGATCGATCGACCGAGAGCGCTCCGGCATCCGCTCAGCGTCACGAGGTTGGCCTCCAGCCGCCAGCGCGACGCGATCTCCGCCACCGTCAGGAAGCCGTCGTCGGGGCGGCGGCCGCGCATCGCGGCCTCGAACGGATCGGGGAGCCCGACCTGGGAGAGCGCGATCCCCGAGCGGCGCGGCACCACGTCGTCGACGAGCGCGTGGGTCGCGAAGTGGACGATCGAGTACCGCGCGAGCGCGTCATCCTCCGCGAGACGGTCGAGCGCGGGCTCGCTGGCATCGACGCCGGTCAGCACGGTCGAGTCCTCGAACGACGCCGCGACGGCGAGCGCCTCGTCCCGCGTGCGCGGGATCCGATCGAGGTCGGCGAGGGACGAGCTGCTCCGCAGCGCCGCCCCCGTCTTGCCCGTCTCCTCGTCGGTCGCAGCTCCGACGTGACTCGGTCGGAACGGCGGATCCCCGAGCACCAGCGCGGCCCCAGAGCTGCTCAGCGAGCGCGCGCGTTCGCGCAGGAGCGTGTGAATCGTGCACGAGGGCGCGTACGACACGGTGAAGCGATCTCCGATCCACTGGCCGTCGACCCGCAGCGCCTCGAACGGAACGCCCTCGAACCCCGCCGCCACGACGACGAGGTGCTCGACCCCGTCGAGGAGCCCGTCCCCTGCGAGGGCGCCGAAGAGCGCTCCCCCGAGGTCGTCCGCGCGTCCGACGATCGACTCGACGCGCGGCGCGAACACCGACTGCGCCTCGGCGGCGAAGTCCTCGGCGAGCGCGCGAACGCGCTCGGACGGCGCGGGCCCGTCCGCGCTCCGCGACGTCTCGACGAGGCGCCAGGCGGGCGGCCCCTCGTGGCGCAGGAGCCAGGCGTAGGTCCTGCGTTCGCCGAGGTCCTCGGTCTGGAACCAGCCGACGGCGGCCTCGGCGTCGGCCAGAGACGCGCGGACGTCGTGGAGAGCCCGGGGCGACTCGACCTGGCCGATCTCCTCCAGCGCCAGCCGACCGCGCAGCGCGAGGATCCGCTTGGTGAGCTCCAGCGTGCGCTCCTGGACGTCGTCGCCGGCGGGCTCGGCGCTGGAGGACTCCAGGACCTCGAGCTGGGCCTCCATGTTCGCGAGCTCGCGCTCCAGCGGCACCCGGACATCCGGGGCGCGGGCCGAGGACAGGAGCTCGTGCAGTGAGCGCGAGCGGTCCGTCTCGAGAACGCGCCACGCCTCCTCGATACGGCCGCGGGCGAGCTCGACGCCGGCGAGCTGCTCGTAGGGGCTGGTCTCGAGGAGCAGCGAGCGCCCGAACCCGATGGCGACGGAGCTCCGCAGGCGGTCGTAGCTCTCGATCGACTCCAGGAGGAGCTCGCGCGCGCGCTCCAGGTCACCGCGACGCTCGTGGGTCCGCGCGAGCGTCGACAGTCCGACCGAGACGTTCCTGTTCTCGCCGGGCAGCTCGCGCTGCAGCTCCGGGACGATCCTCGCCAGCGCTTCGTGCGCCGTATCGGTCTCGCCCGAACGCGCCTCGACGATCGCCCGAGACAGACGCAGGTTGAGGCTCCAGACGGCATCTGCGGCGACGAGCGATTCGTGCTCGTCGAGGAAGGCCTTCGCGCGCTCGTAGCGCCCCTGGGCCGACAGGCTCGACGCGATCTCGCCGACGAGCATGCGCTGCTCGCTCGGCAGGTCACCGGTGGTGGTCGTGATCTCGGACGCCGCGGCGTCGACGAGATCGAGCGCACGTTCGACGTCGCCCAGCTTCCACATGACGCGCCCGAGACGTGCGCGAGAGAGCGCGGCGACCTCGGCGTGCAGCGGCAGCGGGTCGAGGATCTCGAGCGCGCGCTCGTACGCGGCCCGTGCCTCCAGCAGTCGTCCCGCCGCGGTGCAGTACCCGCCGAGGTTGAACCAGATCTGGGCGACCTCGTGGCTGTCCTCGCCCAGCACCTCCAGGCCGCGCGCGAGGCACTCGGTCTGGATCGCGACCGCCTCGGACGACCGCTCGCGACTGTGCAGGAAGACCGCGAGGTTGTTCAGGCCGCCGAGGTGCGGACGGCTGTTCGACCCGAGCGCCTCGCGCGACTCCTCGACGTAGGTCCGCAGCAGCGGCTCGGCGTCGTCGTGGCGGTACGTGTCGAGGTAGAGCAGCCCGAGGTAGTTCGTCGCGTGCAGGCGCGGCTCGACGAAGACGCCGAGCCGGCGCGCGTCGAGGCGCTCGAGGGCGTCGAGGGACCAGAGCAGCTCCGCCTCGGCCTCGGGTACCTCGGTCCGGCGGCGGTGGATCCACCCGAGCCACATGCGACGCAGCGCGACCTGGGCGTCGCGGTCCCCCTCGAGGAGCTCCGCGCACGCAACCGCCTCCTGGGCATAGCCGAGCGCGTCATCCAGGCGGCCCGTCTGGCTGGAGATGTTGGAGAGGAAGAAGTACCGCTCCGCCACGAGCGGGTGGCCTTCGCCGAAGACCTCGGCGAGCAGGGCGGCGTGCGACTCGAGGTCCTCCGCCGCGCTCTCCGCGTCCACGCGTGGGTCGGGTCGCGCAGCGAGGGTCGCGACGACGACCTCTCGATCCTCCGGCTCCAGCGCGTCGAGCGTCTCCAGTGCATCGACGAGCCCGCGGATCTCGGCGCGGTACCACTCCGGCGACTCGGGCTCGCCCTCCGCACCTTCCAGGAGACGTCGCGCATCACCCAGCGCCCCATCGACGCGGCCCTCGGAGAGCCGGTTCGAGAGCTCGACCCGCTGCACCTCGAACGCGTGCAGCAGGCCGCGCGACTCCGTCGACGACGTGGGCACCGTCGTCGTCTGAGCAGTCGAGAGGCAGAGCAGGAGGGGCAGGGAGAACGCGACCATGGATGCGCGCGGCAGAGGCTGCGTATCGACCGGTGTACGGGCGAGACCGAGAGGTGAGTGCGCAAACCGGGTGGAATCGGACAGGAATCTCGAAGGAATCGGATCGGGAGGAAATCACCGCGAATCCGCCCCGAGACGCCGGATCGCTTCCGTCCAGCCAGGCGTGTTCGGACGCGCGAGTCCGGACCACGCGGCTCGCTCCGTCGACCTACGGCGGAGCGAGCTCCTGTCCAACAACCCCACGACACGCCCCCTCGCCATGCGACCCATCGCTTTCCTGCCCGGGCTCCTGCCCACCCTCGCCCTCGCTGCCGCTCCCCTCCAGGAGGCGGAGCCGATCGTCCCCACTCGCGTCATCGACGACGCGCTCGACGGCAAGATCGTCCCGTCCCAGGTGACCGAGACCGCCCGCGACCTGATCGACGGCACGCTGTTCGTCGACGAGCCCGGCGACGGGCGCGTCTGGGGCATCGGCCGCACCTGGAAGGCGTCGTTCGGACACGACGGCTTCGCCTACGTGCCCTTCTTCGGATCCGACGCGCCGCGCTCGTTCCCGGTCTCGTTCGACCTGGACTCGGTGACGGTCGGAGGCGAGTCGATCGAGATCGCCGGCGCGCCGACGGCCGCGATCGATGGCGAGACGGTCCACCTCGACCGCGGCGCGCTCGTGGAGACGTACCACCTCGCGCTCGACTCGGTCGAGCAGACGTTCGTCTTCCACGAGCTGCCGGCGGGCGCGGGCGACATCGTCCTGCACCTCGACGTCGACACGGACCTCGCGGCGCGCGCCGTCGGCGCTGGCTTCGTGTTCTCTAGCGATCTCGGTCGCGTCGAGTACGGCTCGGCGACCGCGTTCGACGCCGCGGGCCGTTCCCTCGGTCTCCAGCAGACCCTCGTCGAGGGCGGCATCGAGATCGTCGTCCCGACCGAGTTCGTCGACGCGGCCGCGCTGCCGCTCGTCGTCGATCCGGTCGTCACGACCGTGTCGATCACGAACAACTCCCGCAACTACACCGACGTCGACGTGGCATACGACGCCCAGAACGGCGTCTACCAGGTCGTGTACGAGCGCGTCGAGTCGTTCAACGACCACGACGTCTTCGCGGTCTTCTACAACCCCGGGCTCGGCGGCTTCCTGGGCACGTCGACGTCGATCGACATCACGACGGGCGACTGGCGCGGGCCGCGCGTCGCCTCCAACTACCTCGAGCAGGACTTCCTGACGGTCGCGGCGCGCGGCTCGATCGGAAGCCGCGACGTGGTCGGCCGGATGCGGAACGCCATCAGCGGCGCCCGCGGCGCGCAGTTCACGATCAGCCCGGTCGGCGACGACCACCTCGCTCCGGACGTTGGCGGTTTCACCAACGACACGAGCACGACCTCGGACTTCGTCGTCACCTGGCAGCGCAACACACCGTTCCCGAGCCCGGACGCGGACATCGTCGCCCAGCGCGTGAGCGCGTCCAGCACGCTGACCGGTGGCCTCGTGACGATCGCGGGCGCGAGCTCCGACATGGACCGCCTCCCGCGCATCTCGCGCGGCTCGGGGCAGACGAGCCTGACGGCTCCGAACCACCGCTACATTATCGTCTGGGAGCGCGAGACCAGCCCGACCGAGCGGCGGATCTACGCCCGCGTCGTCGACTTCGACCTCGACCTGACCGGCCACCCGGTGTTCCGCGCCTACGACATCCTGGTCGACGCGCGACGCCCCGACGTGTCCACCCAGGACGAGCGCTCGGGCAGCGACCCCTTCTGGGTCATCGCGTTCGAGCGGCTCAAGGGCGGTGACTACGAGATCTACACGGTGGTCGCCCAGGACGGCACGAACTTCAACGGCAACGACCTCGCGCTCCAGCAGGACGTCGGCCAGGCCATCGAGCAGCGCCGGCCGCGGATCGCGTACGACGGCCAGGACTACATGATCGCCTACCAGTCCGAGGACGGCCTCGGCGGCTGGGACGCCTACATGACCGTCGGCAACATCGCCGAGGACGACAACGGAGAGTTCCGCATGGCGCTGGTGGAGAGGATCACGGAGCTGCGTGCCCCGGACGGCTCGGTCGACGACCTCGCGATCGCTTCGCGCTGGGACGGCGGGACCGATCCCGGCGGCGGCGCGGACGAGAACAGCTCGTTCGCGCTGTGGACCGCGCACGGCAACCTCGGTACGGACCTGGACGTCGGCGGCGCGATCGTCGTCGAGACCACGAGCCTCGTCGTCGGCAGGCAGTACTGCGACGCGAACGAGAACGTCTCGGGAGAGAGCGCGTGGATGAGGGTGATCGGCAACCAGAGCGCGACCTTCAACCACCGGCTGCAGTGCCAGAACCTGCCGGTCGACACCTTCGGCTACTTCATCGTCGGCAACGGCAGCGCGGTGACTCCCAACCCGGGCGGCAGCGCCGGCAACCTGTGCGTCTCGGGCTCGGTCGGTCGCTACTCGAACTTCGTGGCGAGCTCGGGGTCCGACGGATTCCTCTCGCTGCTCATCGACCCGCAGGCCATCCCGCAGCCCAACGGGACGGTCGCGGCCGTCCCCGGGGACACCTGGTACTTCCAGTGCTGGACCCGCGACAGCCAGGGTGGCATGGCGACCTCGAACTTCAGCAACGGAGTCTCCGTCTCGTTCCGTCCGTGATTCGACCGAGACCGTAGTTTGCGGCGCCGGCCGGGCGGAGACGTCCCGGCGCGCGCCGCGCGTTCGTCAGCCCTCGGAGCGGTTCTCGTCGACGGTCGCGAAGACGCCGCCCTGCGGATCGCTGTAGCTGGCGAAGGTGCCGACCGGGAGCTGCGTCGGCGGGACGAGGACCTTGCCGCCGCTCGCCTCGACCTTCGCGGCGGTCGCGGCGCAGTCCTCGACCATGAAGTAGACGAGCCAGTGGGCGGGGACGCCTTCGAACTGCGGCCCCGCCATCGGCATCATCCCGGCGGCGTCCTCGCCGTTCTGGCGGAGCATGACGTAGTCGATGTCCCCCATCGGCATCGTCTCGGCGGACCACGCGGTGAGTTCGCCGTAGAATGCCTTCGCCTTCTCCGCGTCACGCGTCATGAGCTCGTTCCAGCAGAGCCCGCCCGGCTCGCGCACGAGGACCGGCTGCCCGTCGCTGCTCGTGGTCTGCCATGCCGCGAAGGACGCGCCCTCCGGGTCGAGGAAGAAGGCGAGCTTGCCCTTGCCCGGGACCTCCATCGTCGGGACGGTCACCGTCCCGCCGAGCTCCTTCACCTTCGCTTCGGTGGCTTCGCAGTCCTCGGTGCAGACGTAGCTGTTCCACATCGGCGGAATCCCCATCGCCTTCATCTCGTCGGACATCTGCCCGATACCGCCGACGGCGGCCTCCCCCTGGACGAAGAACGCGTACGGCGGGTTGCCGCCGTCGGACGGCATCATCTCGTGCGCCCATCCGAAGAGGTCCCCGTACCAGCGGACGGCGGCCTCCAGGTCGTGGGCGTTCAGGTCGATCCAGCAGAACTCGCCGGCGGCGAAGTCTTGGCGTGCGGGCATGTGGACTCCGTGGTCTGGGGCGCCGCGGGAAGGGAGGCGCCCCGGACCGGGTCCGGGCGCGGGGGCGTGCGGCGCGGGACGAGGATAGCGCGGCCGTAGTCAGCCGGCCGTGCGCCACACGAACCAGTAGCAGCGCCCGAGCTCCTTGCGCGTGCGGAGGAGCGTCATCAGCTCGGGCGCCCCGGGCTCGAACGGATGCTCTTGCTCGCCGATCCTGACCGTCAGCGGCGCCGAGAGGTCGATCAGGTCGGGGCGCAGCGCGATCTCGATCATCGTGGCTCGGCCCGGCTCGACGACGATCTCGCGGCGCTCCGCGTCGACGTGAGCCTGCACGGTCGACGGCGGCCCCTGCCCGCGGAGCCACTGCACCCACTCGCCGTTCGAGAGGGCGCTCACGGTCGTGGGCGGCGGCGGGCCGGCGTCGAGCCAGCGCGCGAGCCGCGCGGGCGGCGTCCTCGCCCGCTCCAACCGCGCCGCCAGTCGATCGGTGGTCATGTGGCGCTCGCCGAACGTCAGCCACTTCGCGACGTCCGCGCGAAGGGCCTCGTCGCGTCCGCCGCGCTGGAGGAAGAACGCGGCGCCGTCCTCCAGGTCCACGACCTCCACCCAGTCGACGCCCGCCCGGAGGAGCTCGCGCCGGGCCGGATCGGTCGCGGGGACGTCGGTGATCCGGATCTTGCAGCCGCTCCGGTGTGCCCGGTCGACGAGCGCCTTCAGCCGGTTGCGCACGGGGCCCGGCATGGGCCCCTCGCCGTTCCAGCGCACGAGCCGGCTCCAGCGCTCGCTCAGGAGCGGCACGTCGGCGGCCGACCGACCCACGTCGAGGTCGTCGAACCAGCCCTCGATCGCGCAGCGCCGGCGCGGCCTCGAGAGGACCTCCTCCGTCGGTACGCGACCGGACACGATCGCCAGGACCGCGCCGTCGATCTTCCCCTCGGGCCCGAACGTCGTGAACAGGTCGGGGTAGTCGCCGAGCGCCTTTCGGAGCGCGCGCCACGTCGGCACGCTGCGCGAGCGGATGTCGATGACGAGCTGGATCGTCCGCGGCCCGCGCGGGTGGACGCGGCCGTGCTCGGCGACGCGCGCGCGGAGCGGGTCGAGGTAGAGCTTCTGGAGCGTCCGACCCGGGTAGCAGTCCGAAACGTCGGTCCCGGCGAGAAGCGCTCCGTCGACGTGGTGGACGTCCACCTCGATGCTCGCGACGCCGGCCTCCAGGGCGGCCTCCAGCGGACGCCGGTTCTCCTGATCGTCGCGCGCGTGCGCGTGATCGAGGATCGGCGGGCCGTCGGCGGGCGCCGTCGGCGACGCGGGCTGCGCGGCAGCCAGGATGATCGGGAGGAGCAGCACGGGAGAGCGGCCGACCGGCCGCCGAAGAGCATGCCCGAGAGCGACGCCGAGCGGGGTGGCTGCGGTGCCGCTCGTACGCCTTCTGGTGCGCATTCTCGCGCACGGTCCCGATTCGCGAGCCGGCGGCTACACTCGCGCGCTCCTCTCCTCTCGTCCCTCGTCGCCCCATGACTCAGCCCCTCGATCGCCGCACCCTCCTCACCACGGCCGGCGCGAGCGCCGCCTACTTCCTCGGCGCGCGCGCGTCCGCCGCGCCGTTCCAGCCGCCCCGCGAGGTGCGAGGCCGCAAGCTACGCCACGCGGCGATCGCCACGGGCGGCATGGGGAAGAGCGACCTCGCGCAGATCGCGAGCCACCCGGAGGTCGACGTCGTCGCGCTGTGCGACGTCGACACGGCCCGCATCGTGCCCGCGCGCGAGCACGCGCCGAACGCGAAGGAGTATCAGGACTGGCGCAAGATGCTCGACGAGATGGGCGACGACATCGACTCCGTCCACGTCTCGACGCCCGACCACATGCACGCCGCGATCGCGATGGCGGCGATGGCGAAGGGCCTGCACGTGTACTGCCAGAAGCCGCTGACGCGGACGGTCGCCGAGGCGCGCGCCATGGCGCGGCGCGCGAAGTCGAGCGGTGTCGTCACGCAGATGGGCATCCAGAACCACTCGAACAAGCACTACGCCGCGGCGCTGGAGCTCTTCCGCGCCGGTCACATCGGCCAGGTCTACGAGGTCCACGTGTGGTCGGACCGTCCCGCCGGCTGGTGGGCGCAGGGCGTCGAGCGACCCGAGGGCGAGGACCCGGTCCCGTCGACGCTCGACTGGGACGCGTGGCTCGGCATCTCGCCGGAGCGTCCGTACAAGAAGGGCGCCTATCACCCGTTCCAGTGGCGCGGCCGCGAGGACTTCGGCACCGGCGCCCAGGGCGACATGGCGTGTCACCTGATGGACCCGGTGCCGTGGTTCCTCGGCGTCGGCGCTCCGCTGACCGTGCGGTCCGACGGACCGACGCCGAACGGCGAGAGCTTCCCGCTCTGGTCGCGCGTCCAGTACACGTTCCCCGGGAACGATCTCACGACGCGCGGTGCGTTCCCGCTGACGTGGCACGACGGCGGCAAGATGCCGCCGATCGACCTCCTGACGGACCTCGGTACGGACCGCGAATCGCTCCCGAAGAACGCGTGCCTCTTCGTCGGGACGGAAGGCGCGCTGCTGGCGAACCCGTACGACACGCCCCGGCTGTTCCCCGAGGAGCGATTCACCAACGTCGAGATCCCGACGCCGAAGGGCACGAACCACTGGCACCAGTGGGTCGACGCGTGCCGCGGTGAAGGGAAGGTGTCCGCGCCGTTCGAGTACGCCGCCGACCTCACGGAGGTCGCGCTGCTCGGCAACGTCGCGCTGCGCTTCCCGCACGAGACGCTGCGCTACGACGGGAAGGGCATGCGCTTCCCCGATCGCCCGGAGGCGGACCGGTTCCTCTCGCCCGAGGTGCGCGACGGCTGGACCATCGACGGTCTCACGGGTTGAGCGGCGGGCGGGACGCGCTCGTCGTCCTCGCGAAAGAGCCGCGGCCCGGGGTCTCGAAGACGAGGCTCGCCGCCGAGGTCGGCGAAGAGGCCGCGGCACTTCTCGCGCGCGCGCTGGTCGAGGACACGCTCGACCTCGCGCGCGCGGCGCCGGCCGACGCGCGGATCGTCACGTACGCGCCAGCAGACGCGGGCCCGTGGTTCGAACGCGCGCGATCGTGGGCAGCGGTCGTTCCGCAGCCCGAGGGGGGGCTCGGCGATCGGATGCGAGCCGCGGCGCGCGCCGCGTTCGAGGACGGAGCCGGTCGGGTCGTCCTGATCGGAACCGACGCGCCCCACGTGCCACCGACGAGGATCCGCGAGGCGTTCGACGCGCTCGACGAGGTGGACGTCTGCCTGGGCCCGGCGACGGACGGCGGCTACTACCTGATCGGCCTCGCCGCCGATCGGAGCGCGCCGTTCGAGGACGTCCCGTGGAGCACCGACGAGGTCCTGCAGGTCACGCGGCAGCGGTGCCGGGCGGCGGGGCTGTCCGTGGCCGAGCTCGCGGCGGAGACCGACCTGGACGACCTCGCGGCGGTGCGCGAGGTGGCGGCGGCGCTGGCGCGCGGGGCGGGAGAGGCGCCTCGAACGGCTGCGGCCATGCGCTCCACCGCATGGCGCCCGCTCCTCGAAGGAAGCGCGTAAGAGAAGCTGCTCGATCGACTTACGACCGGAGCGTGGGCACTCCGCGAGGGGCCGGCGAATGGACTCGACCGCGGTGAGTATCGATGTGATATCACCTTGAGATCCAACCCGCCGCCAGGCCCGGCTCGACCGAGCCCGTCCCGACGGCCCTGCCCGAACGCCGACGATGACCGACAAGTCGCCCTCCTCCGAGCTCGTGCTGAAGCCCCTCTCCGGCTGGCCGATGCTCGCCCTCGCCCTCGCCTGGCCCCCGACGCTGATCCTGACGCTGAGGACGCTCGCGCTGTCCGAGTCGCTCCCCGTGCCGGCCATCGCGATCTCGGGGATCGTCGGGGGCATCGCGTGGATCCTGCTCCTCGTCGGCTTCTACATCGTCAACCCGAACATGAGCCGGGTGATGGTGCTCTTCGGTCACTACAAGGGCACCGTCCGGCAGACCGGGTTCTGGTGGATCAACCCGTTCACCGTGAAGCACGCGCTGTCGCTGCGCGCGCACAACGTCGCGAGCGAGGCGATCAAGGTGAACGACTCGGTCGGCAACCCGATCGAGATCGGCGCCGTCGTCGTCTGGCGTATCCATGACACCGCGCAGGCGCTGTTCGACGTCGAGGCGTACGAGGAGTACGTCGACGTGCAGATCGAGGCCGCGGTCCGCAGCCTCGCGAGCGCGCACCCCTATGACGAGCACGAGGCCGGCGAGGACGCCGTGTCCCTGCGCGGCGACCGCGAGGAGGTCACCGCCGAGCTGCAGGTCGCGCTGGCCGAGCGGCTCGAGCGGGCCGGCGTCGAGGTCGTCGAGGCGCGACTGAGCCACCTCGCCTACGCGCCCGAGATCGCGTCGGCGATGCTCCAGCGCCAGCAGGCCCAGGCGATCATCGCCGCGCGTCGCCAGATCGTCGAAGGCGCGGTCGGGATGGTCCAGGACGCGCTGCACATGCTCAAGGAGAGCGACATCGTCGAGCTCGACGACGAGCGGCGCGCCACGATGGTCGGCAACCTGCTCGTCGTGCTCTGCGGACAGGAGAGCGCGCAGCCCGTCCTGAACGCCGGGTCGCTCTACAACTGACCGCCGTGGCCGGTTCGGAGAAGGGCGACGCGCGCGGGGGGTCGAAGCAGCGCAAGGCGTTCCTCCTGCGCCTCCCGCCAGAGCTCCACGAGGAGCTCCGGCGCTGGGCGTCGTCCGAGCTCCGGTCGCTGAATGGCCAGATCGAGTTCCTGCTGCGGGACGCCGTCCAGCGACGCCGTGGTGGCTCCGCGAGCGAGCCGGAGGAGGACTCGCCCGACGTCGACGGCTGACCATCCACCGCTCTTCCCGGCGAGCGGTACGATCGAGCCATGGACGACAGGTCCTCGGACGGCCCGTCGATTCCCGACGGATCCCTCTCGGCCGACGACTGGGTCCGGGTGCGCGAGGCGCTCGAGGGCGCGCTCGACGTCTCGGAGTCCAAGCGTCGGGCCTGGGTCGTCGATCGCCTCGGCGGCGACGTGGCCATCGTCGAGCGCGCGCTCGACCTCCTGCACCTCGACGACGAGAGCACGTCGATGCGCACGCCGCTGGAGCGCGGCCTGCCCGACTCGGGCCTCTCGGTGGGCCCGTGGGAGACGCGGCGTCTGCTCGGCACGGGTGGGATGGGCGCGGTCTACCTCGCGTCGCGCGTCGACGGTGCGTTCGAGCGCCTCGTCGCGTTGAAGCTCATCCGCCCCCACCTGGGCTCGGACGAGGTGCTGGCGCGCTTCCGCCGCGAGCGCCAGGTCCAGGCGAATCTCCAGCACCCCGGCATCGCGCGCATGCTCGACGGCGGCGCGGCCGACGACGGGTCTCCGTACATCGTGATGGAGTACGTCGAGGGGCTGCCGATCGACCGGTACTGCGACGAGTACCGGCTCACCGTGCGCGAGCGGGTCGAGCAGTTCCGACGCGTGGTGGACGCGGTCGCGCACGCGCACGAGCAGCGCATCGTGCACCGCGACATCAAGCCGTCGAACATCCTCGTCGCGTCCGACGGTCAGCCGAAGCTGCTCGACTTCGGGATCGCGAAGGTGATCGACCCCGAGCGCGTGTCGACCGAGGGCGAGGTGACGCGCGACGTGCTCGGATTCGTGACGCCCGCCTACGCGAGCCCGGAGCAGTACCGGGGTCTGCCGACGACGGCCGCGACCGACGTCTACTCGCTTGGCGTTCTGCTGTATCGCCTGCTCTGCGGTCGGCCGCCGCTGGAGTTCGAGGGTCTGTCGGCGGCAGAGATCGAGCGCCGCCTGAGTCGGGACGAGCCCGTCCCGCCCAGCGAGAACGTGGCCGACGACGCGGCCGAGCAGCGCTGCACGTCGATGCGTGGCCTGCGGGCCGCAGTCCGCGGGGACCTCGACCGCATCGCGCTCTTCTGCCTGCGCAAGGAGCCCCAGCGACGGTACGGCTCGGTCGCGGCGCTGCGCGACGACCTCGACCGCTACCTCGGAGGTCTGCCGGTCGAGGCGCGCCGCGACACGCCCGCGTACCGGCTGCTCAAGTTCGTCGAGCGTCATCGCGCGCCGGTCGTGGCGGCGGGCCTCGCGATCATCGTGCTCGTCGTCGGCCTCGCGCACGCGATGCGCCAGAACGCGCTGCTCACGCGCGCGAACGCGTCGATCGCGGACCAGAAGTCCCTCGCGGATCGGCGGCTCGCATCGCTGCGGACGCTGAGGCAGAAGTCCGTCGAGGAGCTCCGTAGCTCGGTGATGGACGTTCCTGGGGCGCTGGCGGCGTCGGAGCGCCTCCTGCAGGTGATCCGCGACAGCCTCGACGAGGAGGCGGAAGCGGCGGGCGGCGACGAGGAGCTGCTCGTCGAGATCGGCCGCACGTACCAGGCGCTGGGCCTCATCTACTTCGGCGGACGAGACTCACACCTCGGCCGGTCCGACGATGCGCGGGAGTGCTACGAGCGCGCCGCGGAAGCACTCTTGCGCGCGCACGAGCTCGCGCCGCGCGACCGGCAGGTGTTCGCCGCGATCGCCGAGGTGAACGATCAGCTCGCCGCGGTCTGCATGGAGGAGGACAGGGTCTCCGACGCGTGTGCCAGCCAGCTCGAGACGCTGAAGATGCTGTCCGGATTCACGGCGGAGGAGCGGCGGAAGAGCCTCCAGCTCGTCTACGCGGCGTCGCTCGCGAACAGCTCGCTGAGCCGGTACCACCAGACGCTGGGCAACTGCGAGACGACGTGCGAGTTCGCGCAGGCGGCGGTCGACGCATGGACCGTCTTCCTGGAGGCGAACGAAGACTCTGCCGCCTTCTTCGGACCGCAGCTTGCGGTCGTGCTGATCCCCCTGGCGAACGCGCACCTCGCAGCGGGTGATGCGGAATCGGCGCTCGTGCACGCCACCCGTGCGCTTCCGGGCCTGCGCGAGGCGAAACGGATGCACCCGGGACAGGACGTCGTCGGGCGTTCGTGGATCCTCGCGCATCGCGCCCTCGGGAATGCGCTGTCGGAGCTCGGACGTGACGGCGCGGAAGAGGCGTACCGCGAAGCGCTCTCTGCTGCGCGCAGCTCCGTCGAGCGCGACGCGAACGACGTGCGCGCGCAGCGTGACGTCACGATCTCGCTGATCACGCTCGGCGCGTACCTGCGCGACACCGGGCGCGTGGAGGACGCCGACGCGATCCTGGACGAGGCGCTCGGCCGCGCGCGGGCGGACCTGAACGAGCAGCCTGCATCGGCGCGCGCGCGGCGACGCGCGATCCGCGCGGAGCTCGAGGCGGGCGACCTCCGCCTCGCGCAGGAGGACCTCCTGGGCGCATCCGAGTCGTTCGGCGCCGTGCTGGGTCGCTACGACACCGAGGCAGGGGATTCTCTGCCGTACCACCTCGACCGTGCCTACCTGGCCCGCGCCCTCCTCGGAACCGCCCGCGTCCAGGCACAAGAGCTCCAGCGTTCAGGCGCGAGCGACGAGCCGGCGCGCGCGCGCGCATACGAGCGGGCCGTCGAAGCGCTCGATCGAGCGGGGGCTCTCCTCCGCGTCGACGTCTCGGCAGGGATCGGAGGCCCGTCTACAGCGCGTCAGCTCGAGGAGGTCGACGAGCTCCGCGGCCGGTTGGAGGACTGAGGACCTCACTCCTCGTCATCGTCGCGCGGCCCGAGCGTCTTGCGCAACCACATGCGTGCGACCCGCCACCCGCGCTCGACGCTCGTGGTCGTGACGCCCTGGACGTCGGCGGTCTCGCGGATGGTGAGACCGGCGAAGTAGCGCAGCTCGACCAGCCGGGCGAGCGCCGGGTCCATCGCCTCCAGCGCGTCGATCGCGTCGTGCAGCTCCAGCACGTCGATGTCCGCGGCGTCGAACGACCCGAGCACGGCGTCGAGCGGCAGCTTGTGGCCTCCCCCGCCGCGCTTCGTCGCCGCGCGCGCACGCGCGTGGTCGACGAGCACGTGACGCATCGCGCGAGCCGTCGACGAGACGAAGTGACTGCGGTCCTCGAAGCTCGCGGGGTCGCGGTCCCCCATCGTGCGGACCCAGACCTCGTGCACGAGCTCGGTGGGCTGGAGCGTGTGGTCGAGCCGCTCGCGCGCCATGCAGCCCTCGGCCACGGTACGCAGCTCGTCGTAGAGCAGCGCGAAGAGCGCGTGCCCGGCGTCGTCGTGGCCCGCGCGGAGGCGCTGGAGGAGCCGCGTCGCTTCGCTCTCGGTGGGCGTCATGGGCAGGCGGGCATCATCGATGCGGATGCGCGGCCGCCCCCCGAGCGCGTCGGGGCGCGGCCGCTCTCTCACGATCCTACTTCCATTCGAACGTGCGCCCGGATCAATGGAACGTCACGCGCACGGGCAGCGAGAAGTTGCTCGTCGCCATGCCCATCGGGGCCGCGTCGCGGTGCCAGAGCTGGAAATGCCACGTGTCCCCCGCCATCACCGCAACGTTGGGGCTCGTCGGCATCGACGAGAGATCCGGCTGGTAGCGGAACGTCCCGTCGGGCTCGACCGGGGCGACGCCGTCGATGTGGCGACCGACCGAGCCGGAGACGCAGATGCGGCCCGAACTCCCGCCCGCGCCGAGCGTGTTGCCCGGCGTGAGCGACGAGATGTAGTAGCCGAACGATCCGGCCGGCGCGTCGTTCGTCACGAGCAGGAGAGAGTTCGCGGACACGAGCCCGACGCCCTCCGCCGTCGTGACGGACGGGACCCCCGTGCTGTTGTTCTCGGCCGCGCAGTACGACTCGCCGAGCCCGTCCTGGACGTACAGGAGCGCGACCGCGGAGTTGTCCACCTCGGCCCGCGCGACGAGGAACTGCCCGCTCTCGGAGGCGTGGAACGCGAACGCGACGTCGGCGAGATCCGTCACGATGCCGCCGCCGACGACGGAGTCCCCCATGCGCAGGAAGACGTCGTCGCCCTTGATGATCGCTCGGTCCGTCGGGAGCGCGATGTCGACCTCGACGAGGAAGATCGGCTCGTTCGCGTCCGTCAGGAAGAGGTTCTCGTAGCCGATCCGCTCGATCACGGGCGCGCCGGGGAACGCCGTGAGGTTCGCACCCTCGCGGGCGTAGTAGGCGCCGTCGAGCAGGATGATGCCGTCCTGGTCGGGGTTCGCGACGTCGAGCTGCGCGCTGATCGTCCACGACGCCGACGCGTTGGACGCGGTCGCGCGCAGGGGAGCGTCCACGAAGTCGGGCCCACCGACGAACGCGGGCTGGCCGCTCAGATAGATCGGGATCGTGCCGTTCTTGTACGCGACCCAGTCGGCGCCGGCAGGCGACACGACGCGGCCGCACCAGGTGCCCTGCCCATCGTCCTGCACGGTCAGGGTGTTGTCACCGACCTGGAAGTTGGAGAGGACCCCGCCGATGCCGGGGAAGGTATCACCGCTCTGGCCGAGGACGGACTCGCTGAGGATGGCACCTCCGGCGCCCACCTCGAATCGAACGAGCGCCGACGCGGTTCCCGCGGCGGTGTCGACAGCAGCGCGAACGAGGAGGCCGTTCGCCGCGTTGACGTTGACCTTGAGGACGTCCGAGTAGACCGCGCCGGCGCCGAAGTCCGAGGACGGCGCGGGGTCGTCCCGGCGCAGCACGAGCTCGCCGTCGAAGTACACGGCGAAGCCACCGTCGAGCTCGGCGAGGACGCCGAGGCGCCCGCTGTCGGCGAGGTCGATGTCGCGGAGGTCGAGGATCGTCTGGCCCGGCGCAGCCGGAGCGGCCTGACCCTCTCGCAGGATCTGGTTGTCGTTGAAGAAGAGGCGATCGGGGCTCGCGGCGCTGTCGGTCGAGACGATCGCGGCCCAGTCGCCGCGGTCGTTGACGCGCAGGTGCGAGAAGCCCGTGACGGTCGCGCCGCCGGAGATCGGGTCGCCCACGCGGGCGAGCTCGACGATGCCGGACTGGGCGGGGACGAGGGACGAGAGGGCTCCGAGACCGAGGGACAGGGAGACGACGTGGCGGCAGGGTTGCATGACGCGGAGGGGCCGGGAGGCCGTTGGAATCGAGGGGGTGAGGAGGACGCTCGTCCTCCAGCACGCCCCGAGGCGGAATCCCGCCCTCGACTCCGGCAGCAATCCCCGGAATCCGCGCCGCGCCCCCGCGGGGCCGCCGTCAGTCCGCCCGGACGACCACGATCTCGCGATCGAGAGACTCCGGCACCTCGACGGACTGCCGCTGACCGTCGGGCCACGTCACCTCGATCGACTCGACCGTCCCGTCCGCGCCCAGGCCGAACGTCTGCGGGAGCTCCGACTGGGAGAGGTAGCTGCGCGTCGCGGTGACCTCGCGCCGGAGCACGCCCGTGCTCGTCGTCACCGCGATCCTCGCGCCCAGCGCGAACCGGTTCGAGCCCGGCTGCTCCAGGCGCACGCGCAGCCAGCGGCGGCCGAGGTCCTGGTCGTTGCGCAGGAGGACGGGCCGGCGGCCGACCTGGCACAGGACGACGTCGAGGTCTCCGTCCCCATCGATGTCGGCGTAGGCGGAACCCCGCCCCGCGAGGTCCTGCCCCAGGTCGCCTGTCGTCTCCAACGGCACCTCGGCGAAGCACGATCGCGCGTCCGCGCCCTGGTTCCAGAAGAGCTGCGGGGGCTGCAGGTAGGTCTGGCTCGGCTGGACCTCGTTGATCGTGTCCTCCAGGTGCCCGTTGACCTGCAGGAGGTCGAGGCGCCCGTCGAGGTCGTAGTCGAAGAAGAACATCCCGAACGACAGGCGCCGGCGGCTCGGCGAGCCGATGCCCTCCCCCATCGCATCGTCCGTGAAGCGGAGCTTGCCGGGGCGCCGCACGAAGAGCGACGACATCTCGTTCGCGAAGTTGCCGATGCACACGCCGAGCGCGCCGTCGCCGCGGAAGTCCCCGAGGTCGATCCCCATCGCGCCCGTGGCGCCGCCGTTGCGGTCGAAGCCGAAGCCCGAACGGGCGCCGATCTCCTCGAACGTCCCGTCGCCGAGGCCGCGGAACAGGTGGTTCTGGACGGTGTCGTTGGCGACGAGCACGTCCATCCGGCCGTCGTCGTCCACGTCGGTGAACGACACGCCGAGCGCCTTCCCCATCGGCGCGCCCGTCGCCGCGTTCTTGACCTGGATACCGGCCGCCTCGGAGACGTCGACGAAGGTCCCGTCGCCCTCGTTCCGGAAGAGCGTCGAGGTCGTCCCCGCGTAGTTCATCGGAGGCCCGTACGCGCGGTCCTCCCCGTTGAGCGTGTACGCGATCTCGCGGTCGATCTCGGGCGACCAGCGGACGTAGTGGCACACGAACAAGTCGAGGTCCCCGTCGCCGTCCGCGTCGAAGAAGCCGGCGCTGGTCGTCCACTCGCCCTCGGAGCCCAGGACGCCCGCGACGTCGGTGACGTCCTCGAAGCGCTCACCCGCGTTGCGGTACAGGCGGTTCCCGCCGACGCCGGTCGTGAACAGGTCGACGCGCCCGTCCTCGTCGTAGTCGCCCACCGCGACGCCCATGCCGTAGGTGTCGCTCGTGAGCCCGACCGCGTCCGTCACGTCCTCGAAGCGCCCCGTGCCGTCGTTGCGGTACATCGCGTTCGAGGACGCGACGGCGTCGTCCGCGCCGATCGACCAGCGCCTCCCGTTGACGAAGAACAGGTCCTGGTCGCCGTCGCCGTCGTAGTCGAAGAACGCGGCGCCGCCGCCCATCGTCTCCGGGAGGAGCTTCTCGTCGGTCGCGCCGTTGACGTGGACGAAGGCCACGCCGGCGGCCTCGGTGACGTCCGTGAACCGGACGGTCGGGAGGGTCTCGACGTCGACCTCCAGGTCCTCGATCGGACCGACGTCCTTCTCGCGGACGACCTCCTCGGGCTCGTCCTCCATGCCGAGGACGAAGAAGCCGCCGACGGCCGCCGCGAGGACGACGATCACGATGAGCGACGCTCGGAAGGCCCGCCCGATGACGGCGTCGTCCTCGGGGACCTCGTGGTCCTGGTTCGGATCGGTGCTCACTGTCCACCCTCCCCGGCGGGCGCGGCCGCTGCGCCGGCGCGGTGGAGGTCGTAGATCACGACCGGCTCGGCCGCGACGTCGGCCGCGGGGTACTTGCGCCGTGCGGCCGCGATCGCCCGATCGGCGGCGTTGTCGTCGGGCTTGTACTTCGCGTGCAGCTCGGCGTGTTGGGCGGCGCGCGTCTCGTCGCCGAGGTCGGAGTACACGAGCTCCAGGTTGTAGTGCGCGGCCACGTTCTCGGGGTCGAGTTCCAACGCGCGCTCCAGCCACCCCGCGGCCTCGCGGAGCATCTCCTCGCGTCGCGGCCTGCGGGCGGCACCGCGCTCCTGCCGCGCGCGCTCGTAGACCGTGTTGCCGAGCTCGACGAGAAGACGGTAGTCCTTCGAGAAGTCGAAGCCGCGGCCCTTCGCCTGCTCGAAGCCGCCCTCGACGATCTGCTCGAAGTTCTCGATGGCGGCGTCGAACGAGCCGTTCTGCTTGTTGACGAGGCCGGTGAACCAGAGGATCGACCACTCGCGCGCGGGCGGATCGAACTCGGCGGCGCGCCGCAGCGCGTCGGGCGCGTCCTTCGCCACGCGCCCCTCGCGCAGGTAGACGCGCGCCAGGTTGACGGGCCCGTCCGGCCGCCCGAGCTCCTCGACGACGCGGAAGGCCTCCTCGGCCTGGCGGAGCTGGCCGCTGCCCTTCTTCCGCAGGAGCCCGATGCCGTAGTCGTTCCAGCGCTGCCACTCGGGGATGTCAGATGCCGCGGCCGGCCCCGCGGTCGCGGCGCCGACCGGGAACGTGATCGAGTCCTGCGCGAGCTCCAGGATCGGCAGGTCGTTCACGTACGCGTCGTCCTTGGTGACGAAGCGCATGTACTCCGTGTCGAACTTGCGGTACCGGAGATGCGCGTCGAACGTCACGGAGCCCGCGGCGTCCTCGGGCACCGTGAAGCGATAGTGCAGCACGTCGGCCGCACCCGGCGGGATCCCGTTGTTGTAGAGCGGCGTGAAGATGTCCTCGGCGTTCCGCCGGGCGATCCGGTTGCCCTCGCGGTCCAGCACGAACGCGTTCAGGAAGTGCGACCACGGGTCGACGGTTCCGTCCTCCGGAGTGATCGCGCCGCTGCGCCCGATCGACGCGCCGTCGTGGCTCGCGGCGACGTCGACCCAGACCTGGTTCGAGTCCGCGGTCCCCTGCGTGAACTCGTGGCCCATCTTGACCGTGCGGACGACGACCTCCAGGAGGTAGGTCCGGCCCGGGACGAGCGCGGGAACCTCGGGCCGCAGCGGAGCGGTGAGCTGCCCATCGATCCGGCCCTCCTCGCGCAGACCGAAGACATCGATCCGCATCACGCCCTCGTTGAACGCGCGGTGCCCCGCGACCGCCGCGTCCGCCTGCTCCTGCGTCACGTGCCCGTAGTCGACGGCGATCATCGGCACGGCCGTGTTCGCCGACGGGAACAGGTGGTCCATCGTCTTGGCCACGCCGCTGTCGTCCCGCACGCGCGACGAGAAGTCGTCGGACTCGATCAGCGGCATGTGGCAGTCGTTGCAGTTCTCCTCGGCGTTCGGCGGGTAGTAGAAGCTCGACACGCCGTGGCCGGACACGCCCGACAGGTGGAACGAGTCGTAGTGGTTCTGACCGCGCAGCCACTTGTAGCCGTTCAGCTCCTCGGGGAGGTGGACCTTGTGGCACGTGCCGCAGAACTCGGTCTCGGTATGCAGCGGCTTGAGGAACGTCTTCTTGTGGAAGTCGGGCTTCGCCTTGACGAGCTGCTCGTTGATCCACGAGAGCACGGGGTGGTCCGAGAACGCGAACGGGTAGTGGATCGGCGTGTCGATCGTGTAGCTCGCGTTCCCCCGCGGGTCGTTGATCGCGCTGATCGCATGGCACGCGGTGCAGGTGATCCCGGCGTGCGCCGTGGGATCGTTCCGCATGTCGAAGTCGGGGTCGCTGAACTTGCCGCTGAAGAATGGAACGACGTCGTGGCAGCCGGCGCAGAAGCGCGAAGCGGTCACGTTTCCGTCTCGCTCCATCGCGAACTCCCGCGTCCCGACGACGGCGGCGAGGTAGGGCTCGTTGTTGAACGACGAGAGGTGGTGCGCGCTCGCGATCCACGACTCGTGGACGTCCTCGTGGCAGCGGCGGCAGTACCGGTCGTTCTGGAGGATGTGCTCGGGGATGAAGTCGCCGCTGACGGTGCGCGCGAGCGAGGGGTAGAAGTACTGGTCCCCCTCCGGGTTGCCGACCTCGTTCCACGCGCGCGGGTCCTGGACCTGGAGAGCCACCATCCCGCCGGCGACGACGACGCAAGCCGTCGCCCAGCGCGCTCCGATCTGCCACTTGATCTTCCGCCCCGCGAGCCGGTGGAGGACGAAGAGCCACGCGCACGCGAGCGGCAGCCCGACGTGCGCCCAGTAGGAGATCGCGCGTACGGTCTCGTCGTTGATGACGAGCACGCCCTCGATGCGCGTGAGCACGATCCCCGTGACCAGCAGCAGGATCGCGGCCGCGAACAGCGCGTACCCCACCCGCACCGCGCGCCGGTTGCGCCGTCCGCGCGCGTTCCGCATGTGGATCAGCCCGAAGACGATCACCGGAACGACGATCACCGCGCCCAGCACGAGGTGGGCGAGGAACATGTAGAGGTAGACGAGGTTCTCGTAGCTCTGCCCGCTCCACCATCCCGCGACGCGGATCGCGACGAGGTAGACCGCGTTGACGGCCAGCAAGGCGAAGAGGCCGAAGACGACGGCCAACAGGCGATTCAGCCGAGGGCCGACCGCGGGGACGTAGGCGCGGCGCGGACGCGTCGGCCGAGGGGGTTCGCTCGGCTCGTTGGACGGGGTGGAGCTCACTCGTGGGGACGGTGCTGTCGACGTGCTTCCGGCGCTGGAGTATGACCGGTTGACGCCGGCGGGGCGACCGCCTCTACGAACGCGCGCGGCGCCCGTGAGAGCGCCGCGCGGCGGTTGGGACGACCTGACGCGGGGTCCAGGTCCCGGAGTGGGTCAGATGGGCCGAAGTGCTAACGCCACAGTACGGACATGGCGTCCGTGAAGTTCGACGTCGGCGTCCCGCCGGCCATGTCGCGGTGCCACAGCTGGAAGTAGTTCGTCGTCCCCACCATCGCGGCGTAGTTCTCGTCCGGTCGCGGGAGCCGGTCGAGGCCCCAGAGCCCGTCCTTGGTGATCATCGAGATCTCGCCGCTCGCGTCGGACATCATCGGCTGGCCGGGGCGGACGAAGCGGCCGATGGCGCCGCCCAGGCAGAGAACGCCCTGGCTCCCGTGCGGCATGAGCACGTTGCCCGGCGCCTCGGCGCCGAGGAAGTAGCCCATCGAGTTCGGCGGGAGCTGGTCCGCGACGAGGCGCGCGCTGTTCTCGTCCACGACGTCGCTGCCGAGCACCCGCAGGCGCCCGTTCTGGCCCGTCGAGTTGGGCAGAGAAGTGCAGTACACGTCACCGATCGCGGTGGACTCGGCGTCACAGGACGCGGTGTCCGCGCGCATCACCATGTGCATCGACGCGTACGGGTTGCCGGGATAGCCGCCGAAGAAGAACGCCCCCGGCGTGGCGACGTTGTCGAGGAAGAAGAGGTCCTGGGTGAGGTAGCCGGTCCCACCGCCGGGCCCGCCGTAGTACGTCCCGCCGCCGCTCGTCGGCAGGTCGCCCGGCATCCAGCCGGGATCGGTCATCTCGGGGTCCCCGGTCAGGAGCATCCCCGCGGTCATGCCCGCGCCGGTGTAGCGATAGCTCCACCCGAACGAGTCGCGCGACGGATCGTCGTTCCAGCCGGGATCCGCCTCGCCGCCGTCGGCGCCGAGGCAGAACTCCATCCCGCCGGTGAGGTCGATGTCGATGATCCAGCAGCCGCCGCCGGCGGGCAGCCCGGACACGTTCACGGTCGCCTCGGGCGTGCGGTCGCTCGTGGCGGGGACGTAGGCGTCGTAGAAGGAGATCTCCCACGCGCTGCCGCCGGCCGGGCCGAGGTCGCAGTAGCCGAGCTGGAACGAGTTGACGAGGTACGAGTCGCGGTCCGGCATGCCGGCGAACGGAGTCCCGTTCGTGGTGCCGGGCAGGCCGCCCTCGTCGAGGATCGTGCCGCCGGCGCCGAACCCGCTCGGGCTCCCGATGGTCGAGAAGTAGCCCGACGGGGCGGTGTTCACGTAGATGATGTCGGGGCCGACGCCGCGGGCCGCGGACGCGTTCGGGCGCGTCCACTGGCCGACCGCGGCGTGGAACGTCCCGGCGTAGCGGGCCTGGGTCGGCGCCGCGGGCGCCTGGCCCGCGGGCGCCTGGGACTGGGCGCTGGCGAGAGCGGGGACGAACGGGACGAGGAGCAGGGCGAGCGGTGAGTGCGAGCGGAAGGACATGGGCTCTTGCGTGGTGGACAGGGGGCGAGGGACGCGACGGATCGCTGACCCGACTCCGCCAAAGTAACATTTCCAGAAAGAATGGTGCCGGAAATCGGAGCGAGCCGACTCACCGCGGACGTTCACACGTTCGTGACGGCCGGCGGCGCGACCGTCGTAGTGTTCCTGACCCTCCGAGGTGTCCGCGCGCCCCGTGCGTTCCCGGTAAACCCTCGCCCGAGACCGCCGCAGCATGAGTCGATCCGTCGCACCCCCGTTCGTTCTCGCCGTGGGCGCCGCCAGTGCGGTCGTCCTCGGAGCGGCGGCCCTGCTCCACGTCGGCGACCCGCGCGCCGGAGCCCGCGCGGAGCTCGAGCGGTCGGCGGTCACGCGAGCCAGCGAGGTTCAGCTCGCCTGGGAGCGCCTGCTGCGCTACCCCACGCCGCCCGCGCCCGCGCTGGGCCTGGACCTGACCTTCGACCCGACCGTGCGCGACGCGCGTTTCGGCGCGACACGCGCGACAGACGGATCGGTCGAGCGCAGCCCCCTCTTCGACGTCCTGCTGGACGCCGCGGTCGCGGCCGGTCGGTCCGGCGACCTGGGCGCCGCGCTCACCGCGGTCGAGGACGCGCTGGAGCGCGAGCCGGACGCCGCGCGCGCCGCCGAGGCGCACCTCCACGCCGCGACGTGGTGGAGCGCGCTCGGGAGCCCGACCGAGGTCGACCGGCACCGCAGAGCGATCCCGCCCGAAGCGACCCTGGAGGGGACGTCGGTCGCGCTGCTCGCCGCACTGGTCGCCCCGATCGACGCCGCCGCCGCAGCCGCGCTGCTCGAGGGCGACACGTCCCCGCTTCCCCCACCGACCGACCGCGCACGCGTCCGCGGCGGACGGATCGAGGTCACGCTCGACCCGTGGTGGCAAACGTTCGAGGACGCACTGGCCGAGGCAGCGCCGCAGTCCGACTGGAGTGCGGCGTTCCTGAGGGACGAGCGCGCGGCGTCGGCGGTGGCGCGCGCCATCGGTCCCGTCGACGACATGCCGCCGGACCTGTGGACCTTCCGCGACCTCGGCGACGGGCTCGTCGCCCTGCGCAGGAGCACCGACGGCGTGCGGGCGCTCGCGGTCGCGCGCGAGAGCCTCGTCTCGAAGCTGCGCGTAGCGTGCGAGCGGGAGGTCGCGCCGCCCTTCCACCTCTGGCTCGGTGCCGAAGAGGACCTCGAGAACGACTCCCGCCACGTTCCGCTCACCGTCGCGCGCCCGCTGCCCGGGCTCGACGTCGTGCACGTGGTGGCGCACGAGGACCCGGACGCCGTCGGTCGCGCGGAGGCACGGCGTCTCGCCCTGGTGCGCACCGCGCTCGGAGCGCTCGCCGTCCTCGTTCTCGTGGGCTCGATCGTGGTCGCGCGAGGCCTCCGCCGGGCGCGGCGTCTCACGGAGCTGCGCAGCACGTTCGTCGCGAGCGTCTCGCACGACCTGCGCACGCCGACACAGGCGATCCTCCTCCTGGCCGAGACGCTGGAGCAGGACCGCGTCGCGACGGAGGCGAGCCGGACGCGCTACCACCGCGAGATCCGCCGCGAGGCCGAGCGGCTGCGCCGACTCGTCGAGGACCTCCTGGACGGCGCGCGCGTCGACCGGGGTGACGGCGCGCGCGTGGATCGGCGGGTCGTCGAGACCGAGACGCTGCTCGACGATCTGGAGTCGTCGATGCGCGAGCGCGCGGAGCGCAGCGGCGCCGCGCTCCGCATGGTCCGGGGTCGCCTGCCCGAGCGGCTGGAGGTCGATCCCGACGGCGTCCGCCGCGCCGTGTGGAACCTCTTCGAGAACGCGCTGCTGCACGGCGGCGGCGAGGACGGCGCGGTCGAGGTCACCGTGGAGGTCCGGCTCTCCGGCGGCGCGCTCGAGGTCACGGTGACCGACGACGGCCCGGGCGTCCCGGCGCGCCTGCGCGAGGCGATCTTCGAGCCGTTCGAGCGCGTCGCGGACCGCCACGAGCGCGACGGAATGCAGAGCGACACCGGCACGGGACTCGGCCTCGCGATCGTCCGCGCCCTCTCGCGGGCGCACGGCGGAGACGCGCGACTCGAGCCGTCCGAGCGCGGCGCACGGTTCGTCGCCACGTTCCCCGTCATCGACGAAGGGGAGCCCGTCGTGGGTGAAGGGGAGCCCGTCGTGGGTGAAGGGGAGGACGTGGCGTGACGCGCGTGCTCGTGGTCGAGGACGAGGAAGCGATCCGCATGCCGCTCGTCGACGTCCTGCGCAGCGAGGGCTACGACGTTCTCGAAGCGCCGGACGGCGAGGAGGCGATCCGGATCGCGCTGCGCGAGGACCCGGACGCGGTGCTGCTCGACCTGATGCTGCCGCGCCGCGACGGCTTCGAGGTGCTGCGCGCGATGCGCGAGGATCGGATGACCGCGACGGTGCTGATCCTCTCGGCGCGCGGCTCGGAACTCGACCGGATCCAGGGCTTCGAGTACGGCGCGGACGACTACGTCGTGAAGCCGTTCTCGACGGCCGAGGTGCTCGCGCGCCTGCGCGCCGCGCTCGCGCGCAAGAAGGGCGCGACGCCAGGAGTGAACGAGGTCGACGACGTGCGCGGCGTGCGGTTCGGCGCGATCGAGGTGGACTTCGACGCGTACTCCCTGGTACGGGACGGCGTGCGGCACGGCCTGTCGCGGCGCGAGATGGACCTCCTGCGCTTCTTCCTGCGCCACGACGGCGAGACGCTGGAGCGGATCCGGATCGTCGACGAGGTCTGGGGCGCGGCCGAGGCGCCGACCATGCGCACGGTCGACCAGCACGTGATGAAGCTGCGCAAGAAGATCGAGGCGCAGCCCGACGACCCGCGGCACCTGATCACGGTGCACCGGGTGGGCTACCGGTTCCTGAAGCGGCCCGGCGGAGGCTGACGGCGGGAGTCTCCGGATTCGTGGCGTGGTCGGGCGGCGTTCGTCACGTGGGTGGATGGCGGCGGGCGGAGGTGCCCGCGCGCCGCACCGAATGACCACCACTCCCACCCCTCGATCTGCCATGGCCCTGCCCCGCCCGATCACCTTCCTCGGTCTCCCCACCCTCGCCGCGGTCGGCCTCCTGGTCGCGCCGCTTCCTCTTGCGGCGCCGAGCGCTCCCGCCCCGAACGTCGCGGAGGCCCAGGCGACGACCGAGGTCCTCGCCAACGCCGTCCTCTCGGCCGTCATCAGCGTCTCGGACGCGACGCCGCCGGGCTCCACGCCCGAGGAGATCGAGGCCGCGTCGCGCGCGGTGTCGCTCCTCGCGCCGGGCCGGTGGCACAGCTACCGGCTGATCGACGCGACGGGCGACCCGCTCGACGGCAAGAACCAGCCGTTCGGCGCGTTCGAGAACCAGGGCCTCGCCCAGCTCGTCGCCGGCGCGCCGTCCGTCCAGCAGGTCGTCGGCAACAGGCTGCGGACACTCCTCCCCCTGACGAACGACACGCACCCGAACTGCATGACGTGCCACACGAACTACGGCGCGCTGCCGCAGGGGACCGTCGTCGGCGCCGCGTCGTTCCGGGTCAAGCTCTGACCCGCGCCGTCGTATCCTGCGCGCCATGGCTCCGCGGGACGATCGACGCGAGCGCAGCGCCTCGCTGATCGCAAGGGTCGAGGCGTCCTTCGGAGCCGAGGCGCCTCCCGCGAGGGACTTGCTGATCGTCCAGCAAGACGACGAGCGAGCCCAGGCCGAGGCCGAGACGTTCCGTGACGAGGTCGCCGGGCGGCGATGGGAGGAACTCGACGAGGCGTGGCTGCACGAACACTGGGCGCACCTCTGCTACCTGACGCCCGAGGCGTGGCGCGCCTACGTCCCCGCCCTCTTGCGCGTGGCGCTGCGACAGGTCCCGGTCGGGAATCCGAAGCGGGACGACACCCCTGGTTGGCTCATCACCATCGTCTGCGCGATCACACCGAGCGCCTGGTTCATCCACCACGGGGGCGAGGACGAGAGGCACGAGGCCAGGGTCGCGGCGCTGACGCCAGAGCAGTTCGACGTCGTCTGCGCGTTCCTGGAGCTCCTCCAGACGACGTGGCTGCCGTTCTTCGCCGCCGACGCGATGCGCTGGGGCTGGAGCCAGCGCGAGACGCCGCACCACGCCTGGCTGCGGGCGCACGACGCGCGTCTCGCCGAGTACGAGTGGCCGAAGCACGAGGACCCGAACGTCGCGTCGCTCATCGAGAGGATCCGCGCCGCCTTCGCCGGGCGGCCGTACCCGGGGGACGCAGAGCTCTGCGGTGAGGGGGCCGGGCTCGACCCCCCCGAGGCCGCGCTGTCGTTCCAGGGACGCGACTGGCGGACGATCCACCCCGAGTTCCTCGACGCACACCTGAGCGGGCGCTTCTTCCTGAGCGACGCGGCGTACTGCTACTACCTCCCCGCTCTCCTGATCCACGCCCTGCACGACGATCACCTCGGGCCGCTCTGGGACCTCACGGGCGTGACGGACGAGGACGGGTTCTGGGCGACCTCCCTCGAAGACCTGGGTGCAGCGGAGTGCGAGGTCGTCGTCGCCTGGATGCGGCACCAGGGGGCGTGGGACCCGGACGAAAAGGAGGGGATCGACCGCGCGCTCGAGGAGTACTGGCTGCCCAGGCTGGAGGCCACGTGAGGTGGCAGGGGCCGGCGGTGACAGCTCGGTGACAGGACGAGATCGCCGCGTGACAGGCTGAGCTCGGGCAGGGCGTACACCCTCTCCACACGGGCAGGTCGCCCACCTCGACCCGCCCCCCGGAGGCCCGAAGGAGAGACCCCCATGCGACACCTGAACCTGCCCGTCCTGGCCACCCTGCTCGCCGCACTGCTCGCCCCGGCCGCGGCCCAGACGCCCGAGGACACTCCACCCACGGCCGGGCCCACGGCCGAGGCTGCCGTGGAGGACCTCGAGGCGCTCCAGAAGCGTCTGTCGACCTGGCGGCTCCGCGTCGCGACGGACGCGACGTGGTCCGACGCGGAGAAGGAGCTGGAAGTGCTCCTAGCCGCCGCCGAAGCCGCCGCGCTCGCCGCGCCGCGCGACGAGGGGCGGCGCGCGCTGCTCGCCGACCTCCATGCCCGAGCGATCCTCTGGACCGCGAGGCGCGGCGACGTGCAGGCGACGTCGGACCGGATCGTCGGACTGCGGCTCGTCGCGAACGAACGGTCGGCCTTCCCGCGCCGCACCGTCGTGCTCGCGGCGAACGCGACGCTTGAGCGCGCCGACGTGCGCGAGGTCGAGGAGTCGATCCCCGAGGGCGCGCGGCGCGCGTCGCTGCCGAGCGCAGTGAGCCACGCCGAGGACGTCGTCATCGCGCGGGCCGTCCAGGAAGCGGTGAAGCGGAACGACACGGAGTTCCTCGGGAAGCTCGGCGCGAAGGCGATCCCCGCGCTCGTCGATCTCACGTACGTCATGGACGGCTCGCCCATCCCGGCCGGCGAGGCGGACCCGCTCCAGTGGGTGTTCAGCATCGATCGGCCGGCCGGCTACGACGTCGCGCTGGAGCTCCTGCGGCGCGACGAGTACCTCCTGCAGCGCGCCGTTCTCGATCGCCTCGCGAAGGGGAAGGCCTTCACGGGCGAGGCCGCATGGGTACCGGAGGGCGAGACCGACTGGCGGCTGCGCAAACCGGAGTGGATCGAGATCCTCGACCGTCTCGTGCCCACGTCCGGGCCGGCGGGGCCGGAGGTCCGGGGCATGATCGTGGCATTCGCGGAGCACGGCGCGCTCCCGACCGCGCTCCAACCGCGCTGCGAGGCGGCGCTGACGAACGTCTCCCGAACAACGGGTTCGTACCGCTCCCACGTCTTCTCGGAGGCCGGGCACGACTTCTTCGCCGGGCTTCTCGACAGCCCGCACGCGAGAGTCCGGGAGTGGGCGGCGAAGGCACTCTCGAGGTCGAAGTCGCCCGAGGTTCTGCTGAGCCTCGCGACACACCCGGACGTCGAGCTGCGGAAGCTGCTCGCGGGCTGGCTGCTCGAGCTCCCCCGGAGGGAGTGGGTCGACGCGGCGCGGACGCGCCACGACAACGTGCCGGCGACCTTCGAGATCGATCGCGCGTACGTCGAGGCGACGCGAACGCTGTTGCTCGACCCCGATGCCACCGTTCGCCAGAACGCCGCGACCTCGCTCAAGCGGCTGTCGTTCGGCCGCGCGGAAGCGACGCTCGACGCCGGCACGGTGCGCGACCTGCTCTCGGACGCGAAGACGTTCTCGTCGGAGTGGAACGCGGCGAGCGCGATCGTCCAGGTCCTGCCCGAGGCCGACCGGCTGCCGACCGTTCTACACGCGATCGGCGTCGTCGCGGAGGCGGCCCGGGCCGACGAGTCCGTGACGGGCCAGCTCGCCGGTTTCCTCGACACCAGGGACTACGGCCTCGCGCCGGCCGACTCGTACTGGTCCATCGTGGCGGAGATCGAGCGCACGTCCGAGCCCGCCGACTGGTTCCAGAAGCAGATCGCGACGGTCGCCGGCAGCTGGATCGAGCGAGACCTGCTCGAGGTCGGGGGTCTGCTCGACTGGCTGGAAGCCCACCCGACCAAGCCCGTCCTGACGAAGGCGTTCGAGGCCCCGCTCCTGCAGCAGCAGCCGGGCTTCGACGGCCACTGGCCGAGCGGGGCGTCGTCCCCCGAGCGAGCTCGCATCCTGATCCTGGCGGCGGACCTCCAGAGCACCTGGGACGGAAGTGGCAGCGTGGTCCGAAAGCTCAGGCACAAGCAGGTCGCCCTCGACGCGGCCGACGTCGTCGCCCTGATCGACGACGAATCCGCGCCGCGCGCGGTGCGCGAGTGGGCGCTCGACCCGCTCGTGGAGACCTACCCGGAGCAGCTCACGCGGAGCCGGATCGAGACGATGGCCCGGCTCATGGGAGCGGACGCGAGCCGGCGAAGCGTGGAGTCCCTGCGCTACGCGCCGTCGGTCCCCGACCTCAAGGAGCGGCTGATCGTGGCGATGCTCCGCGATCCGAACATCGCGCCGAGGCGCATCGCAGCACAGCGTTTCTCCGCGGAGCGGCAGGAGACCGTCGATCTGGTCCTGGAGCGCTTCCCGCCCGAGACGTGGTCCGAGTTCGGGAGCTCGGAGCTGATCAAGAGCCTCGTGACCCACATCGCGCGCACGACGAGCGACACCCTCGATCCGCGGCTCGCCTACGCGAACGTCCGCAACACCGAGCTCCAGAGGACGCTCGCATGGGTCCTGGGCGACATCCGGTCGAAGGCCCAGTTCCCGCTCCTCGCCGAGGTGCTGCGCACCTCGTCGGCGGGCGATCGCACGTTCCAGACGGCGCTCAACTCGGTGACGGGCTTCCTGGACGACGAGGCGGCGGCGCTCCTGATCGACACGGCGCGCACGATGTCGAACGAGGCGACGCGGCAGCTGATCATGGCGTCCCTCGACCAGATCCTCGCCTGGCAGGACGCGGCCGAGCGCTGGGAGCGCGGGCGCGACGCCGCCGCGCGCCGCATGGACGCGATCGACGACCTGATCGGGATCGCGGAGGACGAGAAGCAGCCCGCTCTGGTGCGCGCAGAGGCGCTCCGCGGCCTCGGGTTGCTCGGCGCCGCGGAGGAGCTGCCGCGGCTCGTGCGGGCGCTCACCGACGCCGACGAGACGATCCGCACGGCCGCGCGCGAGGCGATCGAACGCCTGCACTCGCGCGAGGCCAACGCCGGCGATGACGAGTGACGCCGTTCAGCGCGGCGCGAGCTCCTCGTCCGTGACCGTCGCGACGGCGGACCGATCCAGGTCGGGCTCCGTCGGCGCGTCGGTCGCGGGCCGTACGGCGGCCGCGAGCAGCAGCGCTACCGCTCCGGCGCCGGCGACGCGCGCTACGGCGCCCGGGACGACCGCGCCGACGAGCGCGCACGCGGGTAGGAGCACGACGACCGTGACCATGGCCGTCGAGAGGCCCCCGGAGTTCGCCACGGACGCCCAGGGCCCGAACGCGAGCGTGAAGGCGACGAGGATGGGCACGAGGACCGCCACGGACGCCTTGATGCCGAAGCGATCGTTGAGCCGGGGCGCGGCCACTCCCATCCAGAGCCCGGTCCAGGCGACGAGCCACGGCTCGGCCGCGTCGACGGCCGGTCGACCGAAGTAGACGGCCGCGACGAGCGCGGCGGCCCAGATCGACGAGGCGCGACCGAACATCCGCGCGGCGCCGTAGCCCGTGCAGAGGACGGCGACCGCGGACGCGGCAGCCGGGCCGATCGGCGCGCCGCCGCCCGCGTAGACGTAGACGGTCACCGCGAGGAGCGGGACGATCCATTCGATCGCGACGTCGCCGTATCGACGGCGCAGGACGCGACGGGTGATCGGAGGCAGGGCGACGAGGAGAGATACGAAGCCCAGCCCGAGGGCGAACTCGGGGGAGGAGAGCGACCCGAGCCCGCTGGCCGAGGCCAGGGGGTGGAGCGAGGACATTGCAGGGAAGGGAAGGAACGAGCGGTCCCGACCGGCGGAGGATTGCTGGGTCGCCTGGCGGAGCCGCGCTACCAGTGCATCCTCCCCGATCCCCTCGATTCCTGTCGGTCACGTCCCGAATCGCACCGGCCCCATGATCCCGATGTGATTCATGCGCCGAGCACGTCGCCCTCCGGGCACCTCCGCGCGCAGATGCCCGGTCGGTCGGGCAGTTGACCGCTGCGGCCGTCTGCCCGGACGACCGGGCAACTAGATGTACGCCGACTCGACGTACTCGCCGACCATCCGGTGCGTGTTGAACCGCCCGGGGATCGTCGTCAGCGAGCGCCGCGCCCGTTCCAGCCATCCGCGCGGGACGCCGTTGTCGTCACGGTCGTAGAAAAGCGGCACGATCTCGTTCTCAAGCAGCGCCACGAGCGCGTCGGCGTCGTACGCGTCCTGCTTCGCGCGGCTCTTGAACTCCTCGCCGCCGATCGCCCAGCCGTTCTCGCCGTCGAAGCCCTCCGGCCACCAGCCGTCGAGGATCGACGCGTTGAGGCCGCCGTGCAGCGGCGGCTTCATGCCGCTCGTGCCGCTGGCCTCGTTCGGACGCAGCGGGTTGTTGAGCCACACGTCGCAGCCGGACGTCAGCATCCGTCCGACCTGCATGTCGTACTCCTCCAGGAGCGCGACGTGCCCGCGGAAGCCCTTCTTGCGCGCGTGCTGTGAGATGATCTGCGCAAGCTCTTGGCCGCCCTCGTCGCGCGGGTGCGCCTTGCCCGCGAACACGATCTGCACCGGCCGCTCGGGATCGCCGAGCAGCGCGGCGAGCCGCTTCGCCTGCTTGAAGATCAGCGGCGCGCGCTTGTACGTCGCGAAGCGGCGCGCGAAGCCGAGCGTCAGCGCGTCCTCGTCGAACGCCTGCCACGCCTCGGCGATCGCCGCGGAGCCCCCGCCGCGGCGCTCGGCCTGGCGCGCGAGCCGCGTGCGGACGAAGTGCACGAGCTTCGAGCGGAGCGTGCCGCGCAGCTCCCACAGCGCCTCCAGCGGGATCTTGCTCGCGCGCTTCCACGGGTCGTCCTTCGGCCCCATCCCGTTCCAGCTCGGCTTGAGGTACCGCGCGTAGAGAGCGTCCGCCTCCGGCGCGAGCCACGTCCGTGCGTGCACGCCGTTCGTGACGTGACCGATCGGGGGGTCGTCCTTGCCCATCTCGGCGTAGACGTGCTTCCACATGTCGCGCGAGACCTCGCCGTGCAGCTCCGCGACGCCGTTGACGCGGTCGGCCGTCCGCAGGCCGAGCACCGTCATCGTGATCGGCTCGGACTCGTCGCCGGGGTGCTCGCGTCCGAAGTCCTTGAACAGCGCGGGACCCATCTTCGTGCCGTCGATCACCGGGCGGAGGTAGCGGACGACGTCCTTCGCCGGGTAGCGATCGTGCCCAGCGGGCACCGGCGTGTGGGTCGTGAAGACCGTCGACGCGCTGACCGCTTCGATCGCCTCCAGGGGCGACTTGCCCTTCTGCACGAACCGCCGGATCCGCTCGATCGAGGCGAACGCGGCGTGCCCCTCGTTCAGGTGCACGACGGTCGGCCGCTCTCGGACGGCGTCCAGGGCCAGCATCCCGCCGACGCCGAGGAGCACCTGCTGGCGCAGTCGGAGGTCGGGATCGCCCTTGTAGAGCCCCTGGGTGAGCTGGCGGTGCTTCGGCGGCTCGCCCTCCAGGTCGGCGTCGAGCAGGTAGAGCGGCACGCGGCCGACCTGCTGCTTCCAGACCTTCGCGCGGACCTCGCGGGTCCCGAGCGGGCACAGGATCTCCTTGCCCGTGTCCTTCAGCGGGAGATCGGTGAAGTCGACCTCGGGGTACAGCACGCGCGTGGAGCCGTCGGCGCGCAGCTCCTGGACGTAGTAGCCGTGCCGGTACAGGAGGCCGACGCCGACGAACGGCACGCCGAGGTCGGAGGCCGACTTGACGTGGTCGCCGGCGAGCACGCCGAGGCCGCCCGAGTACTGCTGGAGGCTCTCGTGGATCGCGAACTCGCTGCAGAAGTACGCGACGCGGAGCTTCGGCGCGCGCGACCTGACCTTCCGCTCGAACCAGGTCTCGGCCTCGTAATAGGCGCGGCTCGCGTCCTCCGCGGCGTCGACGAGCGCGAGGAACGACTCGTCCTCGGCGCACGAGGCGAAGCGCGCGGCGGGGACGCGCCGCAGGAGCTCCAGGGGCGCGTGCTGGGTCGCCTCCCAGAGGAGCGGGTCGACGGCGGCGAAGGCGGCCTGCGTCGTCGGACACCAGGTCCAGCGCAAGTCGAAGGCGAGGCGCTCGAGGCGCTTCGCGAGGGCTTTGGGCTTCATCGATCGGCCAGACGGTCGGTCGCGTCGCGGAGGTCTCGGAGTCGGCGCGCGCGCGCCGCGGTGAGGTCGCGGCGAGCCAAGCGCCAGACCCAGTTGCCCTGGGCCGTCCCGGGCGTGTTCGTGCGAGCCGCGCGACCGAGACCGAGGACGTCCTGGAGCTGGAGGAGTGCGGTGTGAGCGGGAGAGTTGCAGGCCAGACGACACATGGTCGAGGCGACGGTGCGGCCGTCTCCGCCGGACAGAGCGCGGAAGCGCTTCTTCGTCCCGGCGTCGAGCCCGCGCCACCAGCCCACGCACGTGTCGTTGTCGTGGGTCGCAGGATAGACGACGGCGTTCTCGGGGACGCGATGGGGTGCGTGAAACGAATCCGGGGAGAAGCCCCACTGAAGCACCCTCATCCCGGGGAGGTCGTAGGCGTCGCGGAGCGCGTGGACCTCGTCGGTCACCGAGCCGAGGTCCTCGGCGATGAGTGGGAGCCCGCCGAGCTCGTCGCCGATCGCGTCGAGCAGCTCCTCGCCGGGCGTCTCCGCCCACGCGCCGCCGCGCGCGTTTTCCGCGTCGGCGGGGACCTCGAACGCATTTCGGAAGCCGATGAAGTGGTCGATCCGGAGCGCGTCGAAGAGCTCCGTCTGGTGCCCCATGCGGGCGCGCCACCAGGCGTAGTCGTCCGCGCGGTGCGCGTCCCACGCGTAGTGCGGGTGGCCCCAGAGCTGCCCGTCCTCGTTCATCGGGTCCGGCGGGACACCCGTGAGCACCTCGGGCGCTCCGCCCTCGTCGAGGCGGAACAGCTCGGGCCGCGCGACGACGTCGACCGAGTCGAGCCCCACGAAGATCGGTGCGTCCCCCATCAGGCGCACGCCGCGCTCCGCGGCGTAGGCGCGCAGGGCGCCCCACTGGCGATCGAACTGGAACTGCAGGAAGCGCGCGCGCTCGCTCGCGGCGGCGCCATCCCCGCCATCGGCCACGGCTCGTTCCGCCGCGACCTCGCACCAGGGGTCGAGCCAGGCCGCGGCGCGGTCGCAGAACGCGTCGTAGTCCGAACGGTCGCCGGCGCCGCCCTGCCAGGCCTCGAACGCTCGCTGGAGGCGCGGCTCCTTGAAGGCCCGCACGTCGTGGTAGCGGACGTTCCCGGCGCGGAGCTCGCGCGGTCCCGAGAGCTGCGACGACGGGAGGAGCCCGTCCTCGGAGAGGCGCTGCAGGGAGAGGTACAGCGGCTCGCCGGCGAAGGCCGAACTCGACGCGTACGGCGAGTTGCCGGGCCCCACCGGAACGACGGGGAGCATCTGCCACCAGGTCACGCCGGCGGCCTCCAGCCAGTCGACGAACCGATACGCCTCGGGGCCGAGGTCGCCGATCCCGTGCCGCGCCCCGAGGGAGGAGAGTGGCGCGAGGACCCCCGCGGCGCGCGGGAACATCGACGTGAAGGAGTCCACGGTCCGCTCGGTCAGGCGCCCGGTGCGCAGCTCCGCCAGACGCGGCCGGCGATCGGGGCGACGCACGTCGACGGGGCTCCTGTTAACGGGGCTCCGGCGTCGCCGAAGCAGGGCTCCCACGGGCCGAAGGGCGCCTCGGGGAGTTCGAACGACGCGACCTCCGACGACGCGTTCAGCGCCACGAGCAGCGCCTCGCCGTCGGCGCCGCGTTCGTACACCCACAGGTCCTGCGCGTCGTCGGCGACGACCGTCCTGAACGTCCCCGTGCGCAGCGCCCCGTGCGAGCCGCGCAGAGCCATCACCTCGCGGTAGTGCGCGTGATGGTCCTCCATCACGTGATTCTCCTCGGGGCACTCGTAGGGCTCGAGGTCCTCCCACAGCATCGGCTTGCGGTTCGTCGGGTCGTCCGCGCCCCACATGCCGACCTCGTCGCCGTAGTAGATCATCGGCGCGCCGACGTAGGTCGCCTGGACGAGCGCGATGAGCCGCACGCGCTGGAAGTGCACGTCCCCCGGGCGCCCGTTGTCGTAGTCCTCGCGACGCTGCGTCTGGTTGCTGCGGTCGTACGGTCGATCGCGGTTCAGCAGCATCGACGCGATCCGGTCGGTGTCGTGCGAGCCGACGAGGTTCATCAGCGTGTGCGTCGCCTCGTCGGGGTACGCGAGGCGCAGCTCCAGGAGCCGCCGGTCGAGCTCCGACACCGCGATCTTGTGGTCGACGTTGCCCACCCACGCGACGACCGGATCGGCGAACCGGTAGTTCATGACCGCGTCGAAGTGCGCGCCGCCGAGCCACTCGTCCGCGCGGTGCCAGATCTCGCCGGCGATGTAAGCGTCGGGGTTGATCGACTTCACGAGCGTGCGCCATTCCTCCCAGAACGGAGCCGGAAGCTCCATCGGGACGTCGAGGCGCCAGCCGTCGATGCCGTCGCTCGGATCGCCGTCGCCGTCGGGGTCCATCCATCGGCGCGTGATCGCGAACAGGTGCTCCTTGACGGCGTCGCTCGCGAGCGCCTCGCCCTCCTTCGCGAACTCCGGGAGGTCGTCGAATCCCGCCCACCCGACGTACTCGAAGGGATCCCACGAGCGGACGCTGAACCAGTCCGCGAAGCGCGACTGGAGCCCGTTCTCGCGCACGTCGACGAACGCGGGGTGTCGGACGCCCACGTGATTGAACACCGCGTCGAGCACGACCCGTAGGCCGCGCGACTTGCAGGCGCGCAGGAAGTCCAGGAAGACTCGGTCGGACGGCGTCCAGCCCCACGTCGCCGGATCGGTCAGGTCCTCTCCGGCGACCGCAGCGTCGTAGTCCTCCCCCGCGCCGAGCCCGACGTCGACGTGACGGAAGTCGGTCGCGTTGTACTTGTGCGGCGCCTCGGCCTGGAAGATCGGGTTCAGGTAGATCGCGGTGACGCCGAGCTCGACGATGTGGTCGAGCTTCTCCTCGATCCCCGCGAGGTCGCCGCCGTACATGCGCTCGTAGACGTAGTACTCCCAGAAGCTCTGCCCGTCGGCGCCCTCCCACTCCGTGGGGACCGTCCAGTCGCTCGTCCACGGACGGACGCGCTCCGGGTCGTTCGACGGGTCCCCGTTGCGGAAGCGCTCCGGGAAGATCTGGTACCAGACGGCGCCCTTCGCCCAGTCGGGCGTGACGAGCGCGCGCAGCCCGTCCGGGTCGAGGTCGAACACCCGCGGGTCGCGCACGATCGGATCCCCCTCCGCGCCGTCGCCCACGAAACCGTGCAGCGCGAACGTGTACTCCGTGCGGCTCTCGGGCACCGGAAGGTCGAGCTGCCAGAAGCAGAACGGCTCGGGCGAGTCGATCGGCTCCATCGGGACGGAGCTGCCATCGCCGAAGAGGACCGACACGCGGTCGGAATCACCGGCGAAGGTGCGGTACCGGAGCCGGAGCCGTCCGTCCGGGAGCCCGTGGCGGTAGAGCGGGCGCGACGGGTCGTGCTCCAGCGCCTCGGTGTGCTCGGCCGCCTCGCCGGCACGCACGTCGGAGCGCGAAACGCCCGACCGCCCGAGCGATCCGAGACGCAGGATCGAGTTGCGCGACTCGAACCCGTCGTCCTCGCTCTCACCGTTCGCGGGATCGACGATCCAGCGGTCCTCGGCGACGTGGAACTTGTAGCGGTAGACGCCGCCACCGAGCGTGACCTCGGCGCGCCATCGGCCGTCCGCGGCGCGCGCCATCGGCGTGCGCTCGACGCTCCATCCGTTGAAGTCGCCGGCCACGGCGCAGTGGTCGCCGGCGACGCTCGAGGGCAGCGTGACCGTCACGCGCCAGTGCCCGGTGCCGTCGTCGGGAACGGCATCGATCGACTCCGGCAGGTCGTCCGTGGACCCGAGGTCGAGCTCGATCGGCTTGATGTCCGGCCGCCAGCGCGGGCGCCCGTCGTTGCCGGTGTCCTCGTCCTCGTTCGACGCGACGAGGCCGTCGAGGGCAGCGACGATGAGGAGGACGAGGAGAGCGGTGACGAAGAGGAGGAGCAAGGGCGCGGGTTATGGGAGCGGGCGGGCCGGGGGGCCGCAGAGGATACGGAGCGGCGACCGGCTTCCGGCGCCCCGTCTCGGATCCGACACGGCCCGGGGCGCGAACCCGCGGGCGTGAGCACGAGGCCCCCCCGTCCCCGCCCCGCGGAGATCCCCCCCGAGATCGACGCGCGACGCCCCGATCCGGACCGGATCCGGAGCCAGGCGCTGGCCGGGGTCTGGCGGGCCAGCGCCGTCTACGCGGTCTGCCTCGGCCTCCTGACGGTGGGCGCACCGCGCCTGACGGAGGGCGATCCGAGGTCGGCGCTCCTCCCCGGGGTCCCTGGCGCAATCGTCGCTCTGCTCCACGTGATCGGCCGGCGCCACGGCGCGCGGCGGCTGGCGATGGCGCTCGCCACCGCGACCGCCGGGTTCCTGGCGCTGACGACGTGCGCGAGCCTGGGCGCGCTCGGCCGGATCTCGGGCGAGGGCGGATCGGCCGTCCTGTTCCAGGTCAGCTGCTTCGCTCTGTCGGGGCTGTTCCTGGCGGTGACCGTGCCGGCCTGGCGCCGGGTCAACCACGACGGGGACCGGGCCGACGCGCTGCTGCGGATGTACGACGAGCTGTGAAGGCAGCCCTGGCGCGCGCCTCCGCGGGCGCGAGGTCGGCGGGATCGCGCGTCCCATGTCGCGAAAGGTGCCCGCTCTCGCCTCTCCGAGACGCCGTGGAGGTATCGCCAGAGGCGCACAACACTTCCTTTTCCGCCGCGAACACAGCTTTGATCGAGCGGAGACCCTGGGGATCCGAAAGGCCTCTCACCGTCGGCGCAGGTAGCAGGCCAGCGTCGCCGTTGGAGACCATTCGAGGGCAACATGTCGAATC
>JBCDGE010000020.1:0-82790 GCA_038757895.1 Planctomycetota bacterium
CAACCGGATCATCAACGAGGTCCGCGGGATCAACCGGGTCGTGCTCGACGTGAGCAGCAAGCCGCCGAGCACGATCGAGTGGGAGTGAGCTGGATGCAGTGCCCCGGCTACGGACAGAACGTCACGCGCGTCGCACTCGAGAAGTTGTAGGTCGCCCCGAGCGGTCCGCCGACGTCCCGGTACCACGCCTGGAACGTCCAGGTCGATCCTGGCTCGACGAGACCTGGCGCCGAGCTGAAGGGCGCAGCGCCGAGGTCGAGGTCGAATCGGATCGCTCCGGTGGCGTCGGCGACCTGGGCCCAGGCGCGGACCAGCGCGCCTCCGACGCAGAGCGTGCCGTTGCCCAGCGTGACCTGGTCGGTCAGCGGGCCGTAGAAGAGCAGCGCAGGGCCGAACGAAGGGAGACCGTCGACGTACGCCGTCGCGTCGTTCGCCGTGATCGACGTCGAGCCGATCCAGCGCAGTCCCGCAGACGCGCCGGTAGCGTTCGGCGCGCCGTCGCAGACGCGATCCGCAGAGCAAGAGGCGCGCAGTCGATGCACCATCCCCTCCCGGTAGTTGACGACGATCAGCTCGCCGTTCCCGTCCGTGCCGAACGACACGGGTTGCCAGGTGGCGTCGGGGAGCGGCTGGTCGAGCACGACCGGCTGGTCGCGCACTTCGAACCCACCCTGCGCCGTCCTGCGAATGCGCCAGAAGCGGTGCGTGCACAGGTCCGCGCACAGGTACCAGCCCGTGAGCCAGGGCGCCGCGGCGCCGTAGTACACCTGGCCGCCCGTCACCGCGCACTCCGTCCCGAAACTCGGTCCGTGCAGGTACTCGAAGGCGGGTCCCGTGAACGACGGGTCGCCGCACCCAGGGACCGAGGGGGAGCACCCACCGGAGGGATGGCACGCGCTGCCCTCTTGAGCGGGCCAGCCGAAGTTGAGCCCGAACTCGCCGGCCGGGACGAAGTTCACCTCTTCGCGCTCCGCTCCGCCGACGTCACCGATCCAGAGTTCGCCCGTCGCGTCGTCGAAGCTCCACTTCCAGGGGTTCCGCAGACCGCTGTGCACGATCTCCGGCGCGACACCCGGCACGCCGACGAACGGGTTGTCGGGCGGCACGACGTAGGGGAAGCCGGCGTCGACGTCGAGTCGGATCATCTTGCCGGCGAGCCGCGTCATGTCCTGCGCGCGGCACTCCGGGTCGCCCTGCAGTCCCGCGTCTCCGATGCCGATCCAGAGCTTCCCATCGGGCCCGAAGGCGATGCGACCACCGGAGTGTGTGTTCGTGTCGAACGGCACGCGTAGCAGCTCGACCAGCGTTGCAGGGTCCGCTCGGTCGGGGTTCTGGGCGTCGACGGTGACCCGGGCGAGCACCATGTCGAGAGGCGCGCTCATCGGGTCGGGTCGGTTGCCGTACCAGAGGTACATGTGCCCGTTGACGTCGAAACGGGGGTGAAGCGTGATCGCAGAGAGCCCCAGGAAGCCGGCCGCATTCGCTTCGGCAGAGACGTCCAGGAACCGCTCCGCCAAGAGTTCGCCGCCGCGGATGATCCGTACCTCGGCTCCGAGCACGCTGACGAAGATCCGGTCGTCGCCCGGGAACGCGACGGCATCCGTCGGCATGCGCAGGAGGTTGGCGAAGGCGAGGTTCGTCGGATCGAACGTCGGTTCGAAGTAGAGGGGCGGACTGGATTGAAAGGCGAGCGAGACGGCGAGCGTAGCGGCGAGCATGACGGCAGGCGTATTCCGCCATGGCGCGGCAGTTACCGCACGAGTCGTGCGAGCCTTCGTCGGCCCCCTTCGCGCTCGGGTCGGCTGGCTCCTGACTGCGTCGATCAAGGGCGACGCATGGCGTCAGTGCGCTTGACGCTTCTCACGGTGGAACGCGAACCGAGCGCGAAGATCCGAGAGCGGATCAGCAACCAGATCGTGCTCGACGCCTGTCACAAGCCGCCGAGCACGATCGACCGAGAGTGACGCGGCGCTCTCCCGCCGCGATCACCGGAACGTGATCTCGACCGCGTCCGAGCTCTGGAACCCGAACCCGCTCGCGCCGTCACGGAACCAGGCCTGGAAGCTGCGCGTCGCGCCCGGCACGAGCGCGGCGCCCCACGGCGCGTTGAAGTCCACGTCCAGCGACATCGAGCCGGCGGCCGGCACCGCCGGGCTCCGCACGAGCGACGGGCCGCCGACGCAGAGGCGGCCGGCGCCGAGCGGCAGGTCGGCGCGCGCGGCGCCGTGGAAGAAGAGGCCGAAGCCGGTCGGGACGTTCTCCGCGCGCAGACGGAAGCGGTCCGACGCGACCGTTCGTGAGCCGTCGCCGTAGATGATCGCGGCTGCGCCGCTGGCGTTGATCGTCGACGAGCAGTGCCGCGTCGTGTCCACGTCGAGGTCGTAGAGCTGTGCGTCTCCCGGATCGATCTGTCCGAGGACCGACCGGCCGTCCGCGACGAGGAGCGCTCCGTCCGCGGCCGAGACCACCCCGCCGAACGCGCGGAACGGGTTGGGGGCAGGGCCCGGCGGCAGGAGGACGTCGGCCAGCTGCCATCCGCTCGCGTCACGGCGGAACACGTGGACCTCGCCTTCGCTGTCAGAGTGGACGAAGCGCTGTGAGCCGACCGCCAGCACTCCCTGGGAGAAGCTCAGCGTCGCGCCGAACAGGTCGAAGGCGCCCGGCGTCTGCGCGGTGAGGTTCGCGGTCTCGACCCAGCCGGTGGGCGTCCGCTCGAAGACGTACACGCGGCCTGCTCTGGTCAGTCCGCCGACGGTCGCGGTCTGCGCGGCCACCGCGGCGACGTCGCCCTCGATCGCGACCACGAATCCGAACTTGGACTCGTCCTCGGGCGGGAGGACGGGCTGCAGCTCGTCCTCGAGCGCCCACGTCGAGCCGGTGCGGCGGAAGATCCACGCGCCGCCGGTGCGCTCGGTCGCGACCTCGTGCCCGGGCGCGCCGATCACCGCCTGGTCCCCGTGGACGTCGAGGCCCGTGCCGAAGAAGCGCGAGGAGCCCGGACCGGGCATCGTCAGCCGCTGGGTCTCGACCCAGCCGGTGGGCTGCCGTTCGTGCACGACGACCGTGCCCTCGGATCCGTTTCCGGGTGTCACGTCGGCGAAAGGGGCGGCGGCCATCAGGACGTCGCCCTCGAGCTTCACGGTCGAGCCGAAGCGCGAGCCGTACAGGCTTGCGCCGTTGCTGTAGACGATCTGGTCCACGCCCCAGCCGCCCACGAACCGTCGATAGACGTAGAACTGCCCGGGGAAGCCGGGCAACGTCCCGGGTGCGCTCACCACGAGCTCATCCGCCTGGATCGCCATCGACGCGCCGAAGCCGATCGAGAATGGCGCCGTCGGGTCCTCGAGGAGCTCCGTGAAGGCGAGCGAGACTCCGTCCCTCTCGTACATCCGTACGTGGTTGCGCTGGCTGCCGCCGGGCCGGATCTCGCGCTGGCGGATCGCCGCCGTCTCGCCGTCCCACACGACGTTGGCGCCGAACTGCATCCGGTCGCCGAGGCCGTCACCAGACAGCGTTGAGAGCAGATGCTGCGCGTCCGCGCGAGGAGCGGCGTGTAGGCCGGCGAGGACGACGGTCGAGGTGAGCGCGAGCGATCTCATGGGTCGTGCGGGTTCGGGTGGCAGTCGGACCTGTCTTGCCGCGGGAGGGACGACGAGTTCGAGGCTACAGGCGCGTTCGAGGGCGCGCCACAGGGGCGATGGGAACGGCCCCCTGTGGGCTGCGGGGGCTGCTCCGCGCGCGACCGTATGCTGACGGCCATGGGCGAGCTCATCGTTCCCGCGGATCAGGCGCCCCCCGTCGAAGCGTCCGTCTTCCCTCGCACCGGTCAGGGCCGCCGCCGCCGCCCGACCCCGATGTTCTCGCGCTACTGGCTGCGCGGTCGCCGCCGCAGCGGAGGTCGCCGCCCGGGTGAGGGCGAGAACGTCTACGTCGACCGCTACTCCAGGACCGAGACCCTCGCGCTCCTCTGGCTCGCGACGGCCTCGGTCCTGGATCTGGTGCTCACGCTCGCGCACATCGACGCCGGCGGCGGCGAGGCCAATCCTGTGATGGGATGGTTTCTGACCCGCTTCGGCACGGCGGGCTTCGTGGCGGCCAAGCTAGGGATCACGTTCGCGGCCGGCCTGTTCCTGCTCTTGCACTGCCGGTTCCGAGGCAGTTTCCGCGGACTTTGCCTGCTCGGCGTGATGTACGCAGGGGTCCTCGCGTACCACGTCGTCGCGATCCTCGATCGGAGCTGACGAGGCGGCCGCTCACGGCACGAACTCGATCGCCACGCCGTTCGACTGGTTGGACGTCGGCCCCGACGGCGACCCGTCCCGGAACCAGGCCTGGAAGTACCAGGTCTCGCCGGGGTTCGCGGCGATCGTCCCGTTGGGCTGGGCGATGGCCTCGGGGTGCATCGCGAGCGAGTAGGTCCCGTTCGTGGAGGTCAGTCCGACCTGGTTGCTGAAGCGACCGAACAGGAGTCCGCCCAGGCAGAGGTTGCCGGCGGAGCCCGCGACGCCCGGGACGAAGGCCGGCTCCCTCGAGGTCAGGATGAAGCAGGGCGTCCCCACGGGCGCGTCGACGCAGAGAAGCGCGTGCAGCGAGGTCGCGCTGCTGTCTCCGTTCGCCGAGATCCAGGCGCGGTGCCCGGTCGAGTTGGGCGCGGCGGTGCAGTACGGAACGCCCGCCGCCCCGATGCCGAACTCGCCCCGCAGGTACGCGCCGTCCAGGCTGCTGGCTCCCGACTCGTCGACCCAGGCGGCGAAGCCCGACTCGCTGCTGCCGGAGGCGATCCCGCCCGCGAAGGACGACGCGACGCTGACGTCGCGCTGCGGCGCGCCGGGCTGGAGCAGGGCCTGGTTGCGCTCGATCAGGCCGAAGGTCCGCGGCGCCGGCACGCCAGAGCACATGTAGACGGTCCAGTCGCCGAGGACCTCGCGCTCCTCGTAGACGATCAGCCACTGCTTGCTCGTCGCGACCACGGAGGGCAGGCGCTGCTCGTTCGTGCGGCGCTCGTCCGCCTGCACGCTCAGGTTCGCGACCTCGCCGCAGACCGTCCCGTCGGCGCACGTCGCCGCGTAGATGTCGCCGAAGAAGTTCGAGCCCGAGTCCCAGACGACGACGAACGGTGCCGAGCCGTCGGGCAGGCGGTACTGGTTCGAGGAGGACACCGAGATCCCATCGGTGCTCAGGGCGTCGGCGACTCGCCAGCGCGGCGTCGTGACCGCCGCGTTGCGGTTCAGGTCCGCGCTCCAGATCGATTCCTGGCCGCCGCTGTCCGTCTGCTTGTACGCGACGCGGAACGACTGGCTGCTGAGCTGGGTTCCTTCACCCGAACTCTGCGAGACCGCGGGCAGCGTCGAATTCGTGACCACGGAGTCGACCAGACTCCCGAGCCCGACGGGCCCGTCCCGGTCGAGCGCGCGCGCGAAGATGTTCGTCCTGCCGAACGAGCTGTTGTTCCAGACGACCAGGAACCTGCGCGGGAAGAGCGGACCGCCCGTCTCGACCCCGATGTCGGCGTCCCAGTTCTCCGAGACCGTGTCGCTCACGGCGAACGGCGTTCCGGTCGACGATCCGTCCGTGCTCGCGCGCCGGCCGTAGACCCGTCGCCCGGTCCCGAGCCCTCGCGTCGCCACGACGATGATGTCGCCCGTCGAGAGGGTCCCGGCGAGCGCCGGATCCTCCCAGTTGTCGTCGGTGAAGTCGATCGTCGCGACGAACGTCGTGGGGCCGCCCGCGAGGGTCAGAGCCTGGTACAGCAGGACGTCACTGTCCGAGAGACTGAAGGCCCTCTCGACGACCACGAACCGCTCGACGGAGCCCACGAAGGCGGTGTCCGCGTCGACGATTCGGATCGGCGGGTTGCCGATGAGCGTGCCCGACGAGATCACCGGGTCGATGACGAGCGTGGGACCCGCCGCGGCGGTCACGGCCTCCGGAACGAGTATCGCGTAGCCCCCTGGGGTGCGGATCGACTCGACGGCGAGCTTGTCGCCCCGGCCGGTCAGCACGAACGCCTCGCCCACGTCGACCGCCGCATCCGGCCCGCCGAAGCGGTAGGGGGCGCGGGTCCGCGCGGGCCGCGCAAGGTTCGTGTCCACGTCGACCTCGACGCGGATCGGCCCGGAGAGCCCGGTCAGGTCGACCTCGAGGAACTGCTCGATCGAGTGCGTCGAGCACGCGTACCGCTCCACGAGCGCTCCGCGGTCGAGGACGAGAGAGTCCCCGTGGCGTCGAACGGTGGGGGCCGCGAGGGCGACCTCACGATCTCCCGCCGAGAGCGACCGCACGCGGAAGGTCGCCTCCCGGCGTACGCTCGAGTCGCTCCCCAGGAAGGGGATGAACCGGAGCCCGGTCTCGTCGACGCAGGCCTTGAAGGAGTGCCCGAGCGCCCACTGGGCGCCGGTCTCGGTGACGTCGAACAGGACGCGGTCGGGTAGCGCGTGGTCGATCGAACTGGCGTCGATCGGAGCGGGGTCGGCTTGCGCTAGGAAGAGTGCGGACGCGAGGAGGACAGGGAGCGACATGCTGGCACGTTCGAGGGCCGATGCGGGTGAGTACCGCTGACGGCCATCGAGGCGAGCGCCGCCCCGTCACGGGGAATCACAGCGATTCAGGCTCGGTGCAGTCCTCTGCAGCGTCACGCGCTCGCTCGACAGTCGAGGAGGCGGGCGATCGAGCCGCGCGGCTCAGAACGTCCATCCGAGACCGAGCGAGAGCATCTGTACGTTCCTCGTGTCCGCGATGTCGTACGACTCGACCTCGGCCCGGAGCTCGACCGCCTCGTACTCGACCCGCATGCCGAAGCCGGTCGCGAGGTCGACGCCCTGCTCGTCGAACGCCTCGGTCGTGGCGCCGGTCGCGACGCCGTCGATGTCCCAGAAGATCCCGCCGAGCTTGGCGTACAGGCCGAAGGGGCCGACGTTGACGCCCGCGAGGCTCCAGACGTTGATCCCCGCGGCGTCGAGCTGGACCCTGAGGTCCGGGAAGAACGCCGGCGGATCGCCCAGGTCGACGTAGCCCCCCTCCAGGCCGAGGAAGAAGTGGGGGAAGTCCCATCGGTATCCGCCGAAGGCCTTCCACGCGGTGTCCTCCTCGTCGAAGGCGAATGCGGTGTCGCCCTGCCCTCTTTCGAGCTCCAGGACGGCCGTGCCGAGGCTCGCCGCGGCGTACCAGCCCGTTTGGTCCTCGATCGAAGCGCAGGATGCACCGGCGAGCACTGCAAGGAGAAGGGGGGGTCGAACGGGCATTCGGTGCGCGGGGTCCGGAACGTGAATGCTGGGCCGCTACGCGGCGCCGCGGCACACCGCGGCGTTCGTGCTGCGCCCCCGTCCGGACGCGTGAATCAAAGCGCCGAGGACGGACCCCCGAGCCGCGCTGCGGTCAGTCCTGCCCGACCCTCTCCCGCAGTGCGTCGAGCGCGCACTCCGGGATGACCAGGTCGTACTGCTGCTCGCCGGAGCTGTTGTCGACGGTGATCGTCATCGGATCGAGCTCCGGCAGGGAGTGGATCGCGGAGCGACCCTCGAAGCGCTCCCAGACCACGAAGCGCACGCGGTAGGTGCCCGGCCGGGCCATGCGGGCGAGAGCCGTGCCCCCGGCGTCCACCTTCACGACGACGGCGTCGTTCCACTGGGGGGCTCCGTTCTGATTCAGCGGCGCGAGGTCGACCATCAGCGAGAGCGGAGCCTGCACGGTCGGGAGCTCGTTCGGAATCGTGAGCTTCACCGGGATAGGGGGAGCGAGGCGGATCTCCTGCTCCTCGCTCGAGTAGGTGAGCTCCACGGCGCGGTGCCCGGGCAGCGTCGCCCGAACGGTCTCGACCGCTCCGCGCAGCGCGAAGGAGCAGCGCCCTTCGTCGTCGAGCTTCTTCTGCAGGAGCCAGTACGGGCGCCGCCCCTCGGCGTCGCTCAGGTTGAGCCAGAGGTCGCCGCCATCGGGCCGTGCGACAGGCTCGTCCTCCTCGACGAGGAAGCGCAGGCTCCACACCCGAACGAGGCCGCGCAGGTCGATGAGGACCGCGGACCCCGGGCCTTCGTCCGGCGACGGCGTCACCTCCCGCGCATCGAGTCGCTCGTCGTCCAGGTGGGTGAACAGCTGCACAGGATCGGTGCCGATCTCGGAGCAGCGGAAGGTCCCGTCCGCGTCGACCTGGAGGAAGTGCGACCGACCCCCGCCCTCGACGACGCGCAGCCCCACGTCCTCCAGGGACACCCCCTCGTCGACGAGGACACGGCCGTGGACGGAGCGCCCGCGCTGGAGGAAGAGCTCCAGGCCCGCTGTGCCCGGAGACACGTCTTCGCTCTCGAGCGGCGCGTACCCCTCGGCTTCGACGCGGAGGCGGAGCACGGCGAATCGGTCGTCGGGCGAACCCACCACGAAGCGGCCGTCGTCGTCCGTCGTGGTGCGGAGATCCGCGGCGTGGGTCCAACCCCGGCCGCCGAGGCTCGGGGCGGTGGGAGCCGTGGGGGGCTCGACTCCATCGTAGTCCGGGCGCTTCCACACGGAGATGCGTGCCCGCGGGACGCCGCCCCCCGCGTCGTCCCGCACGAGGCCCGTGATCCGACCCGTGGTCCGGAGTGCGACGTCGCCCATCTCGTGCACTCCGGGCTCCAGCACGCGCGAGAGGTCGATGGTCGCGGTTCCTCCCAGGCTCGCCGGCTCGCCGCCCGCCATCGGGCGCAGCAGGAGCTCGCGCCGCGTTCCCGCCATGAAGCGGTGCTCGACCGGGTACGCGAACCGGCCGTCGTCGTCGGTCAGGATCGTCCGATCCTGCTGGCCGCCGTCCCACGCCTTCGAGAACTGCTCCGGCATCGCGCGCGGGAAGCCGAGCCGTGCGAGCAGCGTGGCGCGTCGCTGTGGCGTGCCTGCGCCGTCGACCAGTCGGCCCGTGATCACCGGGAGTGCGCCGGGCATCGCGCGGCGCACGACGACGTTCGGATCGGCCACGGTCGGCCCGCTGCACTCGTGGGTCCACGGCAAACCCACCGTCTGGTCGTCCAGGTGGACCTCGACGAGGGCAAAGTGATCGAAGGGCAGCCCCGAGAACGTCGCCTTGCCGCCGACGAGCTCACGCTCGACGGTAGGGCTGGACCACCAGTCGAAGATGCCGCCGCTCGGGGACAGGCGCAGGAGGGCGCGGCCCGCAGAGGACGCAGGTTCGACCGCGATCTCGAGAGTGCCGGAGGCCGCGGCCGCGACTTCGAGGGACCCGGGCGCGCCGGAAGGCGTGACTACCGCAACTCGATCGGCGGCAAGGTCCGGGATGGACGCGGGGAGGAGCGCGGCGCTCTCGACCTCGGGCCTGGCGACTTCGAGAGGCCGGGCCTCCGGCGGGGTCGCGTCGACGGGCCGGGAGATCCACCAGCCCCCCGCGACCATCGTCAGGAGAGCGGCGGCGAGGACGATCACCTTCTTCATGGCGAGGGCTCCGGCTGCAGAGGTGGTTGCGGACGAGCTCGCGTGGGCTGCAGCGACCCGTCGACCCGTGCAAGGAAAGGCGAGCGGGGAGACGGCGAGCGCCCACCGGGAGTCACCGAGCTCGAGCTGCAGCGACCGGCGAACGAGCGCATGGGCCCTCTGCAGCCGGCTCCGCACCGTCGGCGCCGGCAGACCCTGGCGGCGCGCGATCTCGCTGCACGAGAGGCCTTCGTAGTACCGATGGACCAGGGTCGAGCGGTACGGCTCGTCGAGCGCGGACACTGCCTCGACGACGAGGCGCTGGACGTTCAGGTTCTCGGTCACCTCCGCCGGCGACGGGAGCGCCTCGGGCTTCGCGCCGATCCGCTCGCGCGCTTCCCTGCGGAGGCGGCGCAGTCGCGCGCTCCGCGCCTGGTTGCGAGCGACGCTCGTCAGCCACGCGCGCAGCCGCGTCCCCTCGCGAGGTGGGTTGCGGATCGCGGCGACCAGGGTGTCCTGGGCGAGGTCACTCGCGTCCGCACCCTGGACGAGCCGCTGACAGAGCGCGCGCAGCCACTCGGCGTGCTCGAGCAGCCAGGCGTCGTTCTCCGGTCGTAGGGGAGGGTCGGACATCACCTGATCAACACCGCTACCGGACGAAGTGATGATCGGGAATCGGAAAAACCCGGGGACCGGGCCCGATGGCCGTGGCGGCCAACGGGCGCGGTCCCCGGGCTGTCGTGCTGCCGTCGCGCCTCGGCGCGTCAACGGCTCGTTTAGATCACCGGAACGTCACGCTGACGGCGTCCGTGAAGTTCGACGTCGCCGACCCGCCGAGGGAGTCGCGGAACCAGGCCTGGAAATTCCAGGTCTCTCCTGCCTGGACGGCGACGAGACCGGTCGGGGTCGGCGTCGACGTGAGGTCGAGCGCGAGCGAGACCGTGCCCGCCGTGCCCGAGTTCTGAATCTGGCCGGGACCCACGTAGCGGCCGATCGAACCGCCGAGGCAGAGGTTGCCCTGGCTGCCGCCGGGGTTGAGCACCAGTCCCTGGTCCTGGCTCGTCAGGAAGAACGCGGTCGACATCTGCGGGAGGTCCGTGGCCTCGAGCGTCAGGTCGTTGTCGGCGGCGAGGTCCGATCCGGCGGCCGTGATCGAGGCCGGAATTCCCGTCGAGTTGACCACGGCGGGGCTGCAGTAGCGCGTCGCGACATCGCCCAGGTCCAGCACCGCGACGACCGCGTCGACGCCTCCGGAGTAGGTCGGCCCGAACGAGCCAGCCGTCATCGGGACGTCGCTGGAGCTCGTCGCGCCCCCGATCAGGACGCGGCCCGATCCGAGGGCCCGCAGGTCCCACACGTCCTCCCCCTCGGAGCCGCCGAAGTACGTCGAGTGTGCGAGCTGCGCCGAGCCGGTGTGCGTCGTGTCGATCCGCACGAGGAACGCGTCCGAGGTCCCACTCAGCGCCGGCTGCGACGCGGTCGGGGTGACGGGGAAGTTCGGAGACTGGGTCAGCCCGCTCGCGATCACCGCGCCGGTCGGCTCCAGGTCCAAGCAGATCACGTTCTCGATGCCGGAACCGCCGAGGTAGGTCCCGTATTCGAGCGCAGATCCGTCCGAGGACACCATCGCGATCCACGCGCCATCCGTGCCCGACGCGTCGAGGTTCGGCTGCAGGGCACCAGGGGAGACGGGGAAGTTGCCCGAAAGGGTGGCGCCGCCGACGACTGCCCTGCCCTGCGCGTCGAGGCTGAGCGCGGTCGCGACCTCGAGGCTCGATCCTCCGAGCAGCGTCGCGTACTCCAGCGTGCTCCCGTCGGCGGAGATCCGCGCAACGAACGCGTCGCTGTTCCCCTGGAGCGGGACCTCCTGGAAGGCGCCCGCGGTCGTCGGAAAGTCCTGCGACCTCGTCACGCCGGCGACCGTCACGCTCCCGTCGCCGCCGAGAGCGAGGTCGGGGGTCGACACCGAATTCGCGGATCCGGGGAACGGGTTGTTGAAGCTCTCGTCGCCGCTTCCGCCAAGGTACGTGCACCAGAGGAGGTCGGACGAGCCGCCGCCGGCCGGGTCGATGCGGGCGACGAAGACGTCGATGAACCCGCCGAACGTGCCCTGCGCGGCGCCCGGCGTGATGGGCAGGTCGGCGCGCGCGACGCCGCAGATCGTGATGGGTCCGGCTGCGTCCACTGCCACGTCGGTCGCCCAGTCGCGGCCGCCAGCTCCGGCGTCCCCGAAGTACGTGCTATGTTCCAGCGTCATCAGGTCGGCGCTCAGGCGCGCGACGAATGCGTCGAATCCGGTGCCCTTTGAGGTCTGGTACGCGCCCGCGGTCGTCGGGAAGTCCGTCGACCGGGTGTACCCGGTCACGACGACCTCGCCGGTGGGCGTGAGATCGAGGGCGAGGGCGCCGTCGAGGCCGGCGCCGGCGAGGTACGTCGAATGGAGCAGCGTCGTCCCCGACGAATCGAAGACCGACACGAAGGCCTCATCGCCGCCCGAACCCGACGGTTGATAGGCGCCGGCCGTGGTCGGGAAGTCCGGCGACCGCGTGAAGCCAGTCACGACGAGGTCCCCGTTCGCCGCCTGGCGCGTCCCGAGGACGACGTCGAGTTCCGAGCCGCCGAGGTAGCTCGCCCACTCGACGCCGGGGTCGATGACGAGCGCCTCGTCACGGTCCCGCCCGGCGACCTCGAAGCGGAAGCGCTGCTCGTCGATCCGGACGTAGGTCGCACGCACGGGCTCGGTCGTGCCGTCCTCGGCCACGGTCCAGCTCGTCGGGAGGCTCATCCGGATCGCGCCGATCTCGGTCTCGATCACGAGCGATCCTTCGTCGTCGACGGCGATGTCCTCGGCGCCGTCGCAGCGCAGGACGAGCCCCTCGCCGGACACCCCGGCGTCGAGGAGCAGGTCCCACTCCATACGGCCGAGGCCCTCGCGGACCCGCAGGTCGAGGCCGGGAGCGAGATCCCTGTACAGCGCGCTCGAGAAGCTCCGCACGTCGGTCGCCCAGCGGCTCTGGTCCTTGCCGCGGAAGTAGCTGCGCGTCTCGGGCCGGAGGCCTTCACCGCGGGGTTCGCAGTCGGGGTCACCGCCTTCGAGTGAGACCCGGATGGCGATCGCGCGATCGAGGTCGGGGCGGGAGAGCTGGAACTGCACCGCGCCAGGCAGGAGGTGGACCTCGACCTCGTCGAGCCGTCCGTGGAAGAGCGCGGGCGAGTCCCACTGACCGACGTTCTCGACCAGGGCAAGCGTCGGTCCGGGGATCGCGGCGAGCGCGGCGGGGTCTTTGACGGCGGGGGCGGGGTTCTCGACGGCAGGGGCCGACCGAGAGTCCGACGCGGCGAACGACGTCGAGACGAGGGCCAGCGCGACGAGGGGCGAGACGTGGAGTCGATTCCGGTGCATGGCAGGACCAGGTTTGAGGGGGGGAGGAGTTCCTTCGGGACCACAGGAGCGAGAACGAGGTTGCTTCAATGCCCGTGGGCCGTGCCACGCAGGCGCGCGGCGTCCATGCGGCTCACGCGGAATCCGCGAACACGTGCGGGTCCGACGAGCGTCGAGGGCATGGCCCTCCCTCGTGCCGACGGGGCGCCCCCCCCCGAGCGGCGGCGTTCGCGCCCGATCCCGAGGCCGTGACCACTCTTCCAGATCGCCGTGTGACGCCTCGGAGGATCGGCGGATGGTCGCGAGTGAACCTCGATCGTCAGCACTCCCGACCCCGATGAACCTCCCCTTCGCCCCGCTCGTCGCGGCCACCGCCCTTCTCCTCGCGTCCTCGATCGCCGGCGCCCGGTCCAGCGGTGTCGACTGGCCCTGCTACCGCGGCCCGCACGGCAACGGCACGTCCGAGGACGACGCCTGGTCGAGCGAGGGCGCCGAGGAGCCGCTCTGGCGGAGGAACGTCGGCAAGGGCTACTCCAGTCCGTCCATCGCCGGCCAGCGGCTCGTGACGGTCGGCCATTTCTCGGACGATGGCGTCGACCGCATCACGTGTCTGTACGCGCGGACGGGCGATGAGGCGTGGCGCTTCGAGATCGAGGCCAGAGACGAGCCGATGTTCCACGGCGGCGGCACGCTCACGACGCCGACGATCGTCGGGGGCACCGTCTACTGCATCAACCGGCACGCGACGATGGTCGCGCTGGGGCTCGAGAGCGGCGAGGTCCTTTGGCGGCGGGACTACGGAGCCGAGTTCCCGGTCGGCCGGGCCTTCCACGGCGTGAGCGCGTCGCCGGTTCCGACCGCGGACGGCTCGCGGCTCGTCCAGCAGTTCGGCGGCACGCTCGCCGCGCTCGACGCTGCGAGCGGGGACGTCGTGTGGCAGAGCGAGGACTTCGGGCCCGTCAGCCAGTCGAACCCGGTGCTGCTCGATCTCGCGGAGGGGAGCGGCCGCGGCGTCGCGGCGGTGCTCGGGCAGACCTTCGCGGTCTTCGATCTCGACGACGGGAGCCTTCTCCATCGCTCGCCCTGGGCGCTGCGCGGCAACGCGATGCACTGCGCCGCGCCGGTCGTCCTCGATGGGGGGCGCGTGTTCGTCTCGACCGCCTACGGGAAGGGCTGCGCGCTGCTCCAGCTCAACGCGGGCAAGGAGCCCGAGACGGTATGGAGCCACCGCAAGATGCGGAACAAGGTCACCGCGACCGTGCCGTACGAGGAGCACCTCTTCGGGTTCGACGAGTCGATGCTGCGCTGCGCGACGGTCACCGGTCAGACGACGTGGCGGAAGCGCGGGCTCGGGCTGGGTTCGGTGACGCGGGCGGGCACGCGGCTTCTGATCGTCGACTCAGAGGGGCAGCTCATCGTCGCGAGGGCGACGCCGGACCGGTACGAGGAGCTGTCGCGGCGCAAGGTGCTCGACGGCGGCGTGTACTGGACCGCGCCCGTGCTCGTGGACGGTCTCGTGTACGTGCGGAACAGCCTCGGGGATCTCGTGTGCCTCGATCACCGCCTGGGGGCGGCCGGGGACGGCTCCGCGATCGTCGGCTTCGAAGGTGAGGTCCCGGAGCCCGAGGCGCTCTTCGACGCTCACCGCAGAGCCGTCGGCGCAGACTCGCTCGCCCGCCACTCCGCCTCCGCGCTCCGCCTCCGCGGAACGTGGGAGATCGTCCTCCGCGGTCTGCAGCCCGCGCCGATGCAGCTCGACCTCGTCCCGGGCTCGAAGTTCCTCCTCGCGCTGGAGGAGGGCGGACTGCTGTACGCCCACGACGGCACGCGGTCCTGGGCGATCGAGCCGCAGGGAGCGCGGACGGTGGAGGGCGAGGAGCTCGTCGACCTCGCGACCCTCTTCGACGTTGAGAGCACCTTCGCGCCGCGCATGCCGGCGGGCGCCAGCACGGTCTCGCGATCGGTCCGATTCGCCGACCAGGACTGCTGGTGCGTCACGTCGCGCTCGGAGCGATCCGGTGAGCCGATCGTCGTGCGCCACTACTTCTCGACGCGGAGCGGTCGCCTCGTCGGGCGCGAGGGGGACGGGATGTCGACCCTCGCGTTCGAGGGGGAACTCCGGATCGGCGAGCTGCTGCTTCCCGCGACCATCACCCGCTACCGCGCCGACGACGGCCAGGAGCACGTCCTGCGCCTCGACGAAGGCGAGTGGGTCGAGCCCGACGCCGCGCTCTTCGACCCGCCGCGCGCGATCCGCCGCCTCTTCCGCACGGACGAGGAGCTTCGCGCCGACGAGGCCGCCCTGCGCGAGCGGTTCGGACCCGCGCTCGGCGCCTACCGCAACGAGGAGGTGCGGATCCTCTCCGGCTTCACCATCGAGGTGTCCGACGGCGAGCTCCGCCTGCGCGACCCGGACGGCAACGACTTCGTGATCGACACCGAGGACGACCGGGACGGCTACCTCCAGATCCTCGGCCTGCCGCCGCGGCTGAAGCTCGCGGCGGAGGATGACGGCACGCGCGTCGCGCTGCTCCCCGTGCCCGGGCCCCAGGGCATGCGCACGGCGCGGTTCCCGAAGGTGGAGTAGCCCCGGGCGTCAGGCCGTCGCCAGGAACTCCTCCTCGGAGAGAACGGGCGTCGCGCCGTCGCGGATCGACTCGACGAGGAGGTCGTGGTCCGCGGCCGTGAGCTCCGCGTAGCGGTCCGCGAAGGCCATGAGCGCGTCGTCGAACGTCTCGCCGTCGTCGATGTAGCCGTCGATCCTCGCGGGATCACCGGACCGCGCGTGCGCGAAGGCGAGCGTCTTCCCGCACAGGCCGGCGAACGCCCGCAGGCACTTCGGCGCCATCTCCTCGACGGCCAGCTTGCCCTTCCCGTCCCAGAGCTGCCGGAAGTAGAAGTCGACCGACTCGCCGTTCTGCTGGTGGTGTCGCGCCCAGCCGAGGAGCACGTCGCTCGTCCCCTGGATGAGCCGCTGCCCCTCGACGACGCGCTGGCCGCAGAGGTCGTAGCTGCTGCCGCCGAGGTACGGCTCGAGGACCGACGCGGTCGCCTGCTTGAACTGGAGGAAGAGCGGGGTCCCGTCGCCCGCCTGCAGCAGGAGGATCAGGCAGCGCGTGCCGACGCTCCCGACGCCGACGACCTTCCGGGCCACGTCGATCGGCTCGAACCGATCGAGCAGCATCCGGTACTCCAGCGCGAGCGACTCGCGGTACCGATCGAAGAGCACGTAGACACCGTCCGGCTGGCCGAAGGCGAGCACTTCCGGCGCAGGGACGACGACCGGGGGGTCGTGCGCGATGACGCGACGGCCGTCGACGACGCGCGTGTACTTCCGCATCGCCCGCATGCTGTTCTTCTCCATCGCCTTGCGGACGGCCTTGCCTCCCCAGGCCCACTGCTTCTTCCCGTAGCGGCGGAGTCGCTCGAGGATCGCGTCGGACTCGAACTGGTAGTAGTGGAGCGCGAGCGGGTCGAGCTCGCTGACCTCCTTCATGGTCTCGCGGTACGCGGCGGCGGCGTACCGCGTCGCCTCGCGCGCCTGACGCTTGCGGAACCCGCTGTTCCGCGCCGCGACGGTGATGCTCGCGCAGAGGCGCTTGACGTCCCACTCGAAGGGGCCCGGCAGCGTCTCGTCGAAGTCGTTGATGTCGAAGACGAGCCGGCGCTCGGGGGAGAGGAAGAACCGGAAGTTCCCGAGGTGCGCGTCGCCGCAGAGCTCGGCCCAGAGGCTGGTCGACGGACCGCGCGACAGGTCGCTCGCCATCACCGCTGCGGCGCCGCGCAGGAACGTGAACGGCGAGCGGCTCGTGCGCGCGTACCGCAGCGGCACGACCTCGGCGAGCCGCGTCGCGTCCTGGCCCTGCAGGATCGCGATCGGGTCCGGACGCGCTTCGAGCACGACGTCGGCGTGTGCTTCGAGCGGGACGCGCTCCCTCTCGGCGCGCCCGGCGTCCCGGCGATCTCGTACGGGAGTGGAGAGGGACTCCAGGCGACTGGTGAGCGTCTTCATCGGATCCCCGACGTTATGGCGAGGGGCGGGATCGGGTGGGCGCTCACGCGCGCTGGAGCGGTCGGCCTCGCCCGGCGACCCGATCCGCGACGCCCGGTCGGCTCCGCGACGAATGGTCCCAGATCGCGCTGACGGGCGGTCTCGCCCCGCGACCGCGGTGGCCCGGCGCCCGCCCGCGTGGCACCCTGTGGAGCCGCCCCCGAGAGGGCGGGCAGCATGGAGGATCCTTCGGCGACGGAACAGGGCGGGCGCGCCGCGCTCAGCGACCTCGTCTTCCGTTTCCTGGAGGCGTGCGAGGAGTCGACCGACGCGCCGGGGGGGCTGCTAGACGCTCTCTGTGACGAGCACCCCGCGCTCGCGCCGAAGCTGCGGTCGGCCGTCCAGCGGCTCTCGATGGCCGGCTTCGGGATGCAGCCGACCGACGGGGCCGAGGGCGACCGCATCGTTGGGCCGTACCGTCTCACCGGCCGACTGGGCGCGGGCGGGATGGGCGTCGTCCACCGCGCCGTGCGGGTCGACGGCACGGGGGAGCCGATCGCGCTCAAGCTGCTCCACCCGCGCCAGCTCGACGAGCCCGGCATGCGGGAGCGGTTCGCGCGCGAGGCCGAGGCGATCCAGCGGCTCGATCACCCGGGCATCGTTCGCGTCGTCGACCACGGCGAGGTGCTGGAGGGCGACGTATCGCTGCCGTACCTCGCGATGACGTACCAGCCGGGGGTCACGCTCGACGCGTTCCTCGCGGCCGCCGCCGACGCCGACGTCGCCTCCGACGACGGGCGTGAACTCGGCGCGCTGCTGCACGCGATGGCGTCGACCGACGCCGGCGAGAGCGTCGCGACCGCCCCGCCGCCCGCGAGCCTGCGAGGCCCGTGGTGGCAGGTCGTCGCCCGGCTCGGCGCGGCGGTGGCCTCGGCGCTCGCGCACGCGCACGAGCGCGGCGTCGTTCATCGCGACGTGAAGCCGTCCAACCTGATCGTCACCGCGGACGGCCGCGTCCTTCTGCTCGACTTCGGGCTGGCCTCCGTGCGCGACAGCGGGCGGCTCACGCGCACCGGCGCTCAGCTCGGCTCGCTGCCGTACATGGCGCCCGAGCAGGTGAGCGGCGGCGAGGTCGGACCCGCCGTCGACGTCTACGGGCTCGGGCTGGTCCTGTACGAGCTCCTCACGCTGCGGCCCGCGTTCGAGCCCTCGGGCTGGAACCAGGTCGTGACCCAGATCCGCCGGGGCAGGACCCTCCGTCCGTCGACGGAGGTCGGGTTCGTGCCGCCTCTCATCGGCGACGACCTCGACGCGATCGTCGAGCAGGCGACGCAGCCCGAGGCGAAGCACCGGATCGCCTCGGCCGACGCGCTGGCGGCCGACCTCGATGCGCTCGTGAGCGGAGAGCGCACGGTCGCGCGGCGTCCAGGACCCATCACGCGGATCGCAAGGGTGATCGAGCGGAACCGCGGACGCTCCGCCGCTGCTGCTCTCGCGATCGTGCTCGCAGGGGGCGCGGCGTGGGCGTACGCGATCTACGAGGGCCGGCTCGAGAGCGTCGCGCAGAAAAGCATCGCCGACGAGATCGCGTCGATCCGTGACACGATCGACGGGCGGAGGTCCGGCATCGTCGAGACCGCGATCGACCCGCTCGGGGACGACCCGCGGTTCGCTCCTTCCGCGCTGCCCAGGCTGCTCGACGACCGCGCGCGCATCGAGGAGGCGAGCGAGCGGCTGCGCGAGCTCGCCGCGAGCGGCGAGGACGTCGAGGTGATGGCGTGGGACGCGGACATCCTGCTGAGCGACCTCCTCATGGAGATCGCCAGCGTCCACAGCGCGCTCGGCCAGAACGACGCCGCGATCGCCGCGCTCCGCGAGCGCGTCGACCTCACCGGGCGGATCCTCGAGCAGTGGAGAGCGACGCACGATCTCGTGCCACCGAGCCTGATCACCGAACACGGTCGCTCGTACGGCATGCTCGCCCGGGAGATCCACCTCGCCGGGCTCGCCGAGCCCGCGGCGGAAGAGGCTGCGCGCTGCGTCGAGGCCTACGACGGCGTCATGGGCCGCACCGCCCATCCCGCGAACACGACGGGCAGCCTGATCAGCGCGCTCATGATCCAGACCGAGTCCTTCGTCCGCCTCGGCGACTACGCCTCTGCGCTGCGGACGCTCGATCGGGCGGAAGCGGAGAGCGTCCGGCAGTTCGGCGAAGACCCTGCCGACCTCTCGCGGCGCGGTCAGCGCGCGGAGATCGAGCTCCGACGCGTGCGCCACGGGTTCATCGAGGGGGGCCGGCCCGCTCGCATCGAGGCGCTGCTCCGCGCGGCGGCCTGGTTCGACGATGCGATCGGGGCGGTGGAGCTGAACGTCGTCCAGGCGCATATCCGGCTCGACGCCGACCAGTACCTCACGCGGGAGCTGCGGCGCGCGCGTCGCTTCGACGAGGCGCTTGCCGCGGCGGAGGCGTACCGGGCGCGGTGCGAGCGCATCCTCGCGCTGCGTGGCGCCTCACCGGACTCCGATGATCCGTTCGCCACGGAGCTGCGCGAGGCCGAGATCGCCGTCGCGCTGCTGCGTGCCGATACCGGCGGAACCGTGGAGCGCGACGCGAAGCTGGCGACTCTCTGGGACGCCCACGAGCGTGCCCGCAAGGAAGCCGAGGAGCGGCCCGCCGACGTCATGTCGCTAGGGCGCTACGTGCGCAAGTCGGCGCTGTACGCGAACCACGCCGTGTTCGAGCCTGACGCGGCGAAGTGGGAGATCGAGCGTTCCATCGAGGCGACCGGCGCGGCCCTCGAGGCCAGCGTGGACGCGCCGGACATCGTCTACGCCCAGCGGAGGCACTGCCTGTACGCGCACGGACTCGCGCTGGTCCGCGCGGGTCGCCTGGGCGAGGCGTACGAGGCCGTCCGCGAACTGGAGGAGCGGGGGCGGAGTGCCCCGAGGGACACCGTCGATCCGGACGCGATTCGACAGGCCGCGGACCTCTGCAACGAACTCCTTCTCCGCGACCCCGACGACGAATCGCTGCGCGACCGCACGCTCGACCTCCTCGACGAGGCCGTCTACGAGGGCTTCGACGACCTCGTCGAGCTGGAGGCGACCGAGTCGCTCGACCTCCTGCGCGACGACCCCCGGTTCCTGGACATCCTCGACCGGGTGCGGGCGCGGGCGAGCGAGCGCTGAGCGATAGGGGGGCGCCTCTGGCTCACGCCGTCGTCGCGCCCCTGTCGACTCGTAGGATGGCCAGCGCGTAGCTCCTGAGGCGATCGACCGTTCCTTCCGGTAGCGCGCTCGGGTCGTCCACGTTGCCGGTCTGCGGAACCAGCGCCATCAGCACCAGAAGATGCGCGGCGTTGAAGCGGTGCTCGACCTCGTCGCGCGGAACGCCCGGCATCGCGCGCGCGAGCGCGTCCTTGACGCGCGCGGAGTAGCGCGGGAAGTACTTGCCGACGATCGGCCAGTAGGTCTCGTGCTCGTAGATGCCGTGCAGCATCAGGAGACTGCGCTGTGGACCTCGCTCCGGTTCGGTGCTCGCGGCCACCACGGGCTCGAAGTAGGCGTCGAAGGCCTGCTCCAGCGTCGGCTCGGGGTGGTCACGATCGAGCTCGTCGAGGCGCGCCATCCGCAGCTCGACCTGAGGTTCGATGCAGCGTCGAACGACGGCCTCGAACAGGCCCTGCTTGCTTCCGAAGTGATAGCGCACGGCGCCCAGGTCGACGCCTGCAGCCTCGACGATCCTCCGGAGCGGGGTATTCCTGGGGCCGTGGAGCGCGAAGAGCCGCTCCGCCGCGTCCAGCAGGAGCAGCTTGGTGTCCCGACGGCGACCGCGGGTGGCGTCGGCTCGGGTCCTTGCGGGCGTTGTGTCGGTCATTCCGGAGCGGGCGGGCCCGCCAGGGGTCCTCTAGGGCGCCTGGTGGCAGATTCATACAACTGTGGCACAGAATTCGGCGCGCGGAGCTAGGCTCCTACAAGTGTAGGAATTTCAGCCGGGTACCGCCCTGTTCCGCCGCCCATGACCACCGATCACCGTTCTCTCCCGGCGCTGCGCCGGGGCACCCGCCGCCTCCTGGCCCTGGTGGCCGCCGCGTCGGCGGGGTGCGCCGGGACCGACGAGGCGCCGGCCCCGCCGTCCTTCGAGACGATCGCTGAGGCGCGCGTCGGCAGCGTCCGCGCCACCGAGTCGACGCCGCTCGTGGCCGAGCTCGTCGCCGAGCCCCGGGCCGAGGATCGCGTCGCCCTGTCGATCGCGGTCGAGATCCACGAGGGCTGGCACGCGTACGCGTCGGTCGAGGAGGGGGAGGCGTACGTTCCGCTGACGCCGACCCTGGACCTTCCCGCCGGCGCCGAGCGCGTGTCGGAGTGGCGACACGTCCGCCCCGCCTCGGCGGCTGTCTCGGCGGATCCAGCCTGGCTGCAGGGCTCGTTCGCCTACACGTGCGAGGTCGAAGGGCTCGACGACTTGTCGGAGCTCGTCTGCGAGCTGCGCTACCAGGTCTGCAACGCGCAGGCGTGCCTGCCGCCCACGACCACCGAGCTCGTCGTGGAGTCCCGGGAGCCCGCGCCGATCGAGGCGGCTGCCGCCGTGGCGCGGACGGCGCCCGAGTTCCAGCCGCTGGTGGACGAGTACAACGCCGCGTTCCGCGCGTGGCGCAACGCCGATCGCGCCGACGGGACCGACGATCCCGACCCGCTCGGTGCGTTCCTTCCGCGGTTCCAGGCGGGTGCTTCCGCGCACGCCGGTTCCCCCGAGGCGTTCGACTACCTGCGCTGGATCCTCAGCTCGGGCTGGCGCGTCGATCAGGACGCTGCCCTCGCGGCGCTCGACGACCTCCTCGACGACCACCTCAGGGACCCGAGGATCTCGCGCGTCGCGTTCGTGCTCGCGCTGCGCACGACGCGGCACGGGTTCCCCCGCGAGCGGGCGCTGGAGGCGATCGGCGCGATCGACGGCGCGGCAGCGACGGACGAGGACCGGGCCGAGGCGCGCTACTGGCGCGCGTACCTGCTCTCCAAGACGGACGAGGACGGGACCGATCTGGACCGCGTCCTGGCCGACCTCGCGTTCGCCGCCGAACGAGGCACTCCCGAGACGCGCGAGGAGGCCTTCGGGCTCCGGACCAGGCTCACCCAGCTCCAGCTCGGTCAGCCCGCGCCGGAGATCGAGGGCGTCGACCTCGACGGCGCGTCCTTCAAGCTCTCCGACTACCGCGGCAAGGTGGTTCTCCTCGACTTCTGGGGTGACTGGTGAGGCCCCTGCCGGGCCATGTACCCGCACGGGCGGTCGCTCGTGAAGCAGTACGAGAACGCGCCGTTCGCGCTCATCGGCGTGAACAGCGACGAGGACCTGGAGGAGATCAGACGCATCCGGCGGGAGAAGGGCCTTCCCTGGCGCAGCTTCTGGAACGGGCCGCAGGGCACGCGGGGTCCGATCTCCACGCGGTGGGGGATCGAGAGCTGGCCGACGACCTACCTCATCGACGCCAGCGGCGTGATCCGCCACCACCAGCTGCGGGGCGACGCGCTCGACGCCGCGATCGCCGAGCTCGTTGCCGAAGCGCAAGCCGACGCCAGGTGACCCACCGACGAACCACCCGGATGCACCGCATCCGGTCGACCCGATTCCCTTCCCCAGGCTCCCTTCCCCAGGACGAATCGCCATGCTCATCCGCAACGCGTCCCTCGTGCTTCTCCTCGCGCCGTCCGTCGCTGCCCAGAGCCTGAACATCGACTTCGGGGTCCCGACCTCCGGTGCGGGCGTGCCGACCGCAACGTACGGCGCCGCCGCCGACGTGCCGGGGCTCTGGAACGAGGTCGATCCGAGCTCGGCGAACTCGACGATGTTCAACAGCGGCCCGCTCTTCGACCTGGCCGGGGCGCCGACCGGAGTCGAGATCGACTTCCTGTCCTCGGGGCTCAACTACTTCGACTTCGAGTTCGACGAGCCGAACACCGCCGGCGACGACGAGGCGCTCCTCGACGACATCACCTGGACGTCGGGGGCCCACACGATGACCATCACCGGACTCGCGCCGGGCCGCTATCGCATCTTCACCTACGCGATGGCACCCGATGCGCCGACGGGCTTGACCACCGTCAACGTCCCGGGCTCCATCGACCCGTTCGCGTCGGTCGGCGGCACCTTCGCAGCTGGCTTCCAGCGCGACGTCACCCATGCGGAGCACGAGGTGATGGTCGCGGCGGGCGGCAGCGTCACGATCGAGGTCGACTTCGTGGTCTGGAGCGACTCGCTGAATGGGCTGCAGATCGTCTCGCTCGCGGCGACGTCGATCGGCACCGCGTACTGCCCGGGCGTCGCGAACTCGACCGGGAACGCGGCCGAGCTCACCGCGATCGGACGGCTCGAGGTGGTGGACAACGACGTCACCCTTTCGACCGTGGACCTGCCGCCGAATTCGTTCGCGTTCTACCTCGCGAGCACCACCCAGGGCTTCGCGATGAACCCCGGCGGTTCCGACGGCAACCTGTGCCTTGGCGGTGCGATCGGCCGCTACGTCGGTCCGGGCCAGATCCAGAACGCCGGTGCGGCCGGTGAGGTCTCGCTCACTCTCGACCTGACGATGACTCCGTCGCCGACGGGCTTCGTGTCGGTCGCTCCTGGCGAGACCTGGAACTACCAGATGTGGTACCGCGACGCGCCGGGCGGTGTCCCGACCTCGAACCTCACGAACGGGCTGACGGTCACATACCTCTGAGAGGCGGGGCGTGAGTGAACCTGCGGCGGGCCGGGCCCCGGTCGGTCCGAACCGTCGCAGTTCAGTTCGCCAGTGCTTCGAGCGCGGCCAGCGGGAGCCGCATGACGTTGAACCGGACCGTGGGGAACGACTCGGTCTCGCGCGAGAGGACGATTCCGCCCACGACGGTCTCCGTCGTAGAGATGCGCCTGGCCGGGCTGTATCCGACGAAGACGCCGATCAGCTCGGCGCGGGGTCGCGCTTCGTTCCAGACCATCGCCGCCCCGCCGGACATCCCACCCAGGTCGAGCGGATCGCCGCGCAGCGTCCAGCTGGATTCCCGGGCCTCGGCCATCCGCATCACGACCGACGGCGTGGGCGCGTCGACGAGGACGACCGGCGGGTCCTCGCCCTCCGCGCTCCCGCGCTCGGCGGTGAAGAAGCCCGCCGCGTAGCCGACGAGCAGGACCTCGGTGTCTGCCTCCGGTGACCACTCGGCGCCGTGCGCGGGAGCATGGACGGGCGCGATCGCCGGCCACATGCGGCGGGGGAGCTCCAGGAGCGCCCAGTCGCCGTGGTGCGCGTCCAGCGAACCCCGCGCGACGATGGTCGCCTCCGCGAGGTCCCCGTCGACGCGCAGCGGCACCACTCCGGGCTCCGACTGCCACCCCTGGACGACGTGGATCGCCGTCAGGAGGTGCGTCTCGGACACTCCGATCGCGCTGCCGTAGGTGGAGCGATCCGGGGTCTGGATCATGACGACCGCGTCGAGAGCGCCGTCGGGGACGTAGTCGGGCGTCTGGTCGCCGAACGACGTCAGCATCTCCGGGAGCTCGGCCTGCGCCGCGTCCTCTGCGTTCCGGGTTGCGCCGCACGAGGCGAGCAGGCCGAGACAGAGCGCGACGGCGATGGTGTCGGGTGTCGATGTCGTCACGGCGATTCAGTTCCCGTGGAGCGCAAGTGCGGCGGCGGGCAGTCGCTCGATCGAGTAGGTCGTGCCGACGACGAACTCGTCCCTGCCTGAATGTGGGGTCCCGTCGACCCTCGTCGCAGGTGGGTCGAGCTGCGTCACGCGCCGGCTGCCCGTGAACAGGCCGATGGCTTCGAGCCTGGACGCGGTCGCATTCCACACCATTGCTGGCGCGCCCAAGAGCCCCGTCTCGGTGCCCGTGCCTCCGAGCGCGGTCCAGCGCCCTTCGCCCGCTCGCACGACCTCGAACGCCACGCCTTCGGCCGGGACCGACGCAGGTCGAACGAACACGACCTCCGTCCCCGGCGCGGGCGCCCACTCGGGATCGAGGGCGGGCTCGTGGATCGGCGTCACGGCGTCGAATGAGTGTCCCGGACATTCGAGCACTGCCCAGTGTCCGTGCGGATCCTCGCTCCATCCGCGCGCCGCGACGCGGGCGACCGTGAGCACGCCGTCGATGCGGAGCGCGAGGGACTCGTCGCCTCGCCGCCAGGACTCGATGATCCAGCGCGTCGTGAGCAGGTGACGGTCCGAGACGGCGAACCCGGTCACCTGGGTGCCCCCACGGGACGGATGCTGGAGCTCGACGATGGAGTCGCACGCACCCTCGAGCCGTACCTCGTCGACGGGGTGGGACACATGGACGTCGGTCGGCGGCTCGATCTCCGGGATCGTCTCACGCGCCGCGCAGCCCGAGAGAGCGAGCGGAACGAGCACGAGACCGAGGACCCCGCCGCCGCCAGGCGGCGAGCTACCGGAGCGCAGCCCCATCGCTCACCTCCGCCGAGGGGTCGATCCGGACCTCGTCCAGCACGTCCATCTCCGTGATCTTCCAGGCGCCGTTCCGCGGCTCCACCGTGAGCCGGGCCACGTAGCGGTTCGTGCGCTGGTGCACGTGACCCCAGTGACCGACGCTTCCGGCCGCCGTCCAGGTCGCGTCGAAGCGTATGCCGCTCCGGGCGCGCTGCGGCGCCGCGGACTCGACGTCGACGTACTCGACGCGGGCCCGCGCGCCGCCCGCCTGGCGTACTTCGAAGCCGCTGCGGTTCTCCAGGTAGATCTCGCCCAGGAGGTCCCCGGCGACCGTCACCGCCAGGCGGTCGTAGACGTCCTCCTCGGCGCGGAAGTCGAAGGCGCGGTAGACGTTGCTGAGGAGGTCGGTCAGCAGCGCGCGGCCCTCCTCCTCGTCCACGCCGGCGCCGCTCCGCGGCAGGTCGATCACGCCGACCGGCCACGACGCGGCGGCGACGGCGAGGAGCGCAACGGCGCCGAGTGCATGGCCGCCCATCGGCTCTCCTGCGCGCCGGCGGGACGCGGCCGCTCGGAGGACGGGGACGAGGCTCAGGAGAAGGGCGAGGCTCAGAAGGTGGAGCCGCGGCGGGAGCTGGCTCCGGCGAACCTCGACGACCTCCACCGTGGGAGGAACGTACGTCTTGAGGAAGTTCCGCCAGAGGTGCACCGGGTCCTCGGGCGTGAGGAGCGTCGGGAGCGGGCCGGCGGGGTCGATCGCGTTCGCGGGCACCTCCTGCACCCGGTCCGTGAACAGGTCCCAGGTCATCGCGACCTCCTGGGGCAGGCCTTTCGTCGGGTAGGCGATCACGACGCCGAGCTTCGCGTTCGAGACTTCGAGCCGCTCGGGCTCGGTCAGGAACCGGGTCGTCCGACGATCGGACTCGACGAAGTGGATCCGGTCCAGGATGGCGTCGAAGGAGCGGTCGTCGATGAGGACGTTGGAGTGCGAGAGCAAGAAAGCTCCCAAGGCCTCTTCGACGCGGCGGAACTCGTCCTCCTCGATCCAGTCGGGGTCCCGCAGGTCGAGGTCGAGCAGCGGCATCACGTCCTTGATCCGGACGAGCATCTCGTGCCGGACCTCGTACGGCTCGACGTACAGGAACGTCATCATCCCCGACAGCTGCCACCGCCGGAACCCAGGCTGGTCGAAGCGGCTGTACCACGGATCGTCCCAGGCGAACCGCAGGTCGGCGGCCATCGACAGGTATTTGAAGTCGACCACCTGGACGCCCTTGTGCTCAACGGTGAAGCCAATGCTCGCGCTCGGGTTCCCCCGCTCGTCGAGCGGCGGGACGATCCGAAGGTGCGACGGGCGCGGCCCGGCCGGGAGGGCGCACACGAACTCGATGTAGAGGACGCGGGGATCGCTCGGTGGGCCCGGGACGATGCTCCCGGTCGTGGGGTTGCGCTGGCCTACGAAGGGCGAGTATCGCTCGACGCGACCCCGTGCCTCGGCGAGCCGAACTTCGACCGGCAGGGTCTCTCCGTCCGCGATGAGGCGCAGGTCCGATCGCGTGGACCGCGCGCGCCGTTCCGAGTCGGATTCCCGACCGACCGCGCGTTCCGTGAACCGATCGTCGGGCAGGATGGCGCGGAACTGCTCCAGATCCTCGAGGAACACCTCCAGCTGGACCTCGATGCGATCGTCCTCGACTGCGATCAGCGCGATGTTGCGTGCGTTCTCCGCGCCGGAGAGCGTCACCACGTCCGAGCGCGCGGGCGGGCTGAGCGCCGCCGCAGCGATCGCGGCGAGGAGAACCGAGGGGAGGCGCACGGTGATCGAGCATAGGGGACACCGGGATCGAGCACGCCATGAACCGGTGGGCGCCAGGGAAGGCCGGTACGAGGTCTTCGGGCCGAGATCGCGTCTGGATCGAGCGTTGCGCAGGAGTGATCGGCGCTATGTTCGAAAGCCTGTCTCTCCCGGCCCCTCGTCCCTTCCCCGATTGCAATGCATGGAAAGCACGCCACTCTGATCGCCTTCGTCGCCGGCGCCGGCCTGGCCGCTGCGGTCTCCAGCGGCTCGGCCCCGACGAACGCCGCGCACGCTGCTCAGGCCCAGGAGGCGAAGCGTCCCGACGCCTGGTACCCACGAACGGAGACCGTCGCCGCGGACGAGATGTTCGTCGTGGCGCTCGGCACCGGCATGCCCACTCCGATCACGCGCGCTCAGAAGTCGTCCGCGTGGTACGTCGAGCTGGGCAACGGAGACGTCTTTCTCTTCGACTGCGGGACGGGCTCCGCCGAGAACCTCTTCGCGCTGCGCCCCGACTTCGCGCGGGTCGACAAGGTCTTCGTCAGCCACCTGCATACGGACCACGTTGGAGACACCGACGCGGTCTGGGTCGGCGGTTGGCTCAGCGGGCGGTACACGCCGCTGCACGTGTACGGTCCCAGCGGCTCGGAGCCCGCCCTCGGGACTGCCGCCTTCGTGGACGGCCTGAAGACCGCGTACGCGTGGGACCTGAAGGGGCGCTCCGGAACGCTCCCCGATGAAGGCGGTCGCCTCGTCGCGCACGAGTTCGACTACGCGAAGGTCGGCGGCGTCGTCTACGAGGAGAACGGCGTCACGATTCGCTCGTTCCCTGCGATCCACTCGCTCGACGGCTCGGTGAGCTACCGACTCGACTGGAACGGCCTGAGCTTCGTGTTCGGCGGCGACACGGCGCCGAACAAGTGGTTCATCGAGGGCATGAAGGGCTGCGACTTCGTCATCCACGAGTGCTTCTACACCGCGGAGGGGCTCGCCAACTACCTCGGCTTCCCGCCCCGGCAGGCGGTGCAGGTGTCCTCGTGGGTCCACACGCCGCCGTCGGCGTTCGGCAAGGTCATGTCCGAGGTCCAGCCTCGTCTGGCCGTCGCGTACCACGCGATCCTCGTGCCCGAGATGCTCCAGGACATCACGGAGAACATCCGTTCGACCTACGACGGACCGCTTGCCGTCGCAACGGACCTGATGTGCTGGAACGTGTCGAAGGATCGGATCCAGCAGCGCGAGGTCATGGCCGCCGAGCGTGTCCAGCCACCGCCGACGAGCATGGAGTACAAGACTGCGCCGCGGAGCGGCGAGGCGACGATGTCGGACTTCATCTCCAGCGGCAGGTGGGAGGGCTACGTCCCGCCGCCGCTGCCGGACAGGTAGGCCCAGGGGGGCGCGCTCGCGCTCATCGCCGATCCGCGACCCGGAACAGCTCCTTGCCCGTCGTCCGATCGAGAACGACGAGGCCGTCGAGCGTCGCCATGTAGACGCGCTCCGCCGTGAGCGTGACGCCCGAGAACGCGTCGGCATACTGGATGCGGACGTCCCAGTGCGTGGCGCCGGTCTCCAGGTCGATCAGCGACAGCCCGAGGCCTCCGCGCCAGTTCGAGCCGCGGTAGTACGCGGCGCACACCGCGCCTGCGTCGCAGTCGATCGCCGCGAACCCGGGGATGGCCGACGTCGCACGGAGGTCGTCGCCGCCGAGGCGAAGTCGCCACACCTCCCGGTCCTCGGCCGTGGTCCCGCCCGGGCGGTAGCCCACGAGAGCCGGGCGCTCGCCCTCGACGAGCCCGAACGACGCGTGCACGTCGGCGTCTTCGGGGAACAGCTCCTGCTCTCGCTCGAACCCGTCGAACTCCGTCACCTTGCGCCGGATGCCTGCGAACCTCCGACCGCTCGTCAACGGTTCGACGCTCCAGCGCCCGGTCTCCTGGATCTTCGATCGGTCGGGAAAGGGCCAGTCCGCGCCTGCGTCCCGCTCGGCCTCCGCGGCGGCGTCGGCGGGGGCATCGACCGCGGTCCCGTCAGCGACGTCGAGCCAGACCTCGTCCTCCTCGACCGTCGCCCGCAGCCGCCCCGCCTCCAGCGTGAGCTTCAGGTACCGGCCGTCGCCCTGGTCCATCCCGTCGGTCGCCTTCGACTTCCAGAGCAGACGGCCGTCGAGACCGCTGTAGGCGATGGGCCGCTCCCCATCGCCGTCCGTCCGGAAGACCGTGCCCACCAGGTCCAGCGCGCCGTCGCCGTCGACGTCGACGAAGAGCGGGCGCGTGCACGACCAGGCGGGGTCCCGCGGGATGACCCACGCGATCCGCTTCGCGATCCACGGCACGCGGATGACGATCAGGAGGAGCAGGAACGGAGCGAGCGGCAGCAGGAAGCGCGCGAGGGCCTTCCGCACTCCGGGGCGCGTGGTCGAGGGTTTTGTCATCGGGCGAGCGTGGGAAGCAGGGCGGCGCGGCTCTACGCCCGGCCGACCACCGTATTCGACCCCGCGGGCGCCGTGTTGCTGGGGCGCCGGGTCGGCGGCGACGCCCGCACCGCATTTCTGCCGGACGCCCTGTTGCGGTTTCCCTGCACCTAGCAATCTGGGGGGTGGCCCTGCCAAGGCCCTGCCACACCACTCGCCTCCCCAAGAGCGTGCGCCGCAAGGCCGCGCATCGACCTGCCATGGACCGACTCGTCCGCCCGCTCTCCGCGGCGTGCTTCGTCTTCGTCGCCGCGCCCGCACTCGCCTAGCAGCCCGACCTCCGGATCACCGCGATGGACTCAGCCGCCGTCGTCGGGGACGCCCAGGACCTGACGATCACGGGCACCGTCACCGTCGACCTGGAGAACGTCGGCACCGCCGGCACGGGCGTCGGCTTCGACGTGCTCCTCTTCGAGGACTCGGACGGGGACGGAGCCTACGACCCAGCCGTCGACAACGCCCTCGGCAGCGCGCCCTCGGCGGCGCTCGCCGCCGGCGGCACGGCGTCGGTTCCCGTCCCCGCGGACGGGCGCGTGCTGTTCCGCGACAACCTGATCTACGCCCTCGCCGACGCCACCGACGTCGTTCCGGAGTCGGACGAGACCAACAACCTCTGGAGCACCGGCCTGGAGTGCTCGGTCGTCGGGTCCCCGGGCATGATCTCCGCGACGCTGGAGTGGTCCTGGACCTCGTCGATGACCGAGCCGAACGCGCTCAACGTGATGATGACCCCGAGCGTGGTCGATCTCGACGGCGACGGCGTGCCGGAGGTCGTCTTCGGCGCGACGCCGTCGACCGGCGGAGGCGGCGTCGAGGTCGGCTTCCTCCGCGCTCTGTCCGGCGCGACCGGGGCGGAGCTCTTCACGCAGACGGACCCGACGCTGCGCGTCAACACGGCGTGCTCGATCGCGACGGGCGATATCGACGGCGACGGAGCGCCCGAGATCGTCGCGTGCGACAACACCGGCTTCCGCCTGATCGCGTTCGAGAGCGACGGGACGTTCAAGTGGCGCTCCGGCAACCTCGAGACCATCAACTGGGGCGCGCCCTCGATCGCGGACCTCGACGGCGACGGGACGCCCGAGATCGTCGTGGGGCGCCAGGCCCTGGACGCGACCGGCAACTTGCTGTGGACCGGAACCGGAGGCCAGGGGAACGCCGGCGCCGGACCGCTCTCGCTCGTGGCCGACGTCGACCAGGACGGGTCTCCCGACGTCGTCACCGGCAACACGGTCTATTCGTCGACGGGGACGATCCTCTTCCAGAACGTCTCGCTGGCGGACGGACACTGCGCCGTCGCCAACTTCGACGCCGACCCCGAGGCCGAGATCGTGGCGGTCTCCGGCGGCACCGTGCGGCTGATCGACCTCGGGCCGGGCGCCTCCCTGACGCAGACGTGGTCGGCGCCCATCCCGTTCGGTGGAACCGGTGGACCGCCGACGATCGCGGACTTCGACGCCGACGGGATGCCGGAGATCGGCGTCGCCGGCGCGAGCCGCTACGCCGTGTTCGAGGCCGACGGGTCGCTCAAGTGGGACACGCCCACCCAGGACGGCTCGTCGAACCGGACCGGCTCCTCGGTATTCGACTTCAACGGCGACGGCGCCGCGGAGGTCGTCTACCGCGACGAGCGGTTCCTGCGGATCTACGAGGGTGCTACGGGTGTCGTGCTCTTCGAGACGGCCATGAGCTCGTGCACCTGGCACGAGTACGTGCTCGTCGCCGACGTCGACGCGGACTCCCAGGCCGAGATCGTCGCGGTGGCGAACAACAACTGCGGCTTCGGTCCGCAGCGCGGCGTGTTCGTGTTCGGCGCGACCAACGGGGACTGGGTCCCGACCCGGCCGATCTGGAACCAGCACACCTACCACATCACCAACGTCGAGGATGACGGAACGATCCCGGCGGTCGAGCCTACGAACTGGCTCGTCCCCTCCGGCGCGCCCTACAACAGCTACCGGCAGAATGCCCTCAACCCGCTCAACCCGGGCGCGGCGGCGGACCTGACGGCGTCGTTCGTGCGCATCGATCCGGCGACCGTGATGCCGTCGGTCATCGTGCGCGTCGGCAACGGCGGCGACGCCGTCGCGCCCGCCGGGACGTCCGTCGCGTTCTACGACGGCGACCCCGCGATGTCCGGCTCGCTGCTCGGCGTCGTCGCGACGACCGCGCCGCTCGCCCCGGGTGCCTTCGAGGACGTCCGCCTCCTGGTGCCGACTGTGCCGACCGAGACCTGGGCGTCCGTCGACGACGACGGGAACGGGGTCGGCTCGGTCGTCGAGTGCGACGAGACCAACAACGTGCACGGCGACGCGACCGGGCCGTTCTTCGTCTACTGCCGGGGTACGAACTGCCCGTGCGGCAACGACGCCACCGGTCCGGACGAGGGCTGCGCGACGTCGACCGGCAGCGGCGCCCGCCTGCTGCCGTCCGGGACCGCGAGCGTCGCGGCGGACGACCTCGTCCTGACCCTCGACCAGCTCCCGCTGGAGCAGTTCGGGCTCGTCTACCTCGGCCCGATGCCCGAGGGGTGCGCCCAGTGGGGCGACGGCCTCCGCGGGATCCAGCCGGGGCCGCCCGGGTCCTTCCTGCGCCTGCCGACGGGGAACGCAGGCTTCACCGGCGACATCGTGTACGGGCCAGGCATCGTCGCCCAGGCCCAGACGCTGCACGGCTCGGCCGCGACGATCGTCGCCGGGTCCACGTGGTACTTCCAGGGCTACTTCCGCGATACGCAGGGCGGCAGCCCCTGCGGGTTCCGCTTCAACCTCTCGAACGCGCTCGCGGTGACGTTCGGTCCGTGATGCGTTCGGAGTGAGGGGTCCTGCGGGCGGGCTCGTGCGAGTACGCTCCCGCTCCTCCGATGAGTCCGCCCGCCGACAAGAAGAAGGGGATCAGCTCCTCGAGCCTCCGGACCGCCTTCCGGGAGATCGTCTGGCCCCGCCGCAAGCTCGTGGCGCTCGGGCTGCTCCTGATCCTCGTCAACCGCGCCAGCGGCACCGTCCTGCCGGCATCGACGAAGTTCCTGATCGACGACGTCCTCACGGGGGAGCGCCGCGAGCTGCTCGTGCCGCTCCTCGGTGCGCTGCTGGCGGCGACCGCGCTACAGGCTCTGACGTCGTTCACGCTCACGCGCCTCCTCAGCGTCGAGGCGCAGCACCTGATCGCCGAGCTCCGCGCCCAGGTCCAGGAGCACGTCCTGGGCCTCCCCGTGCGCGCGTTCGAGGAGACCAAGTCCGGCGAGCTCGTCTCGCGCGTCATGAACGACGTCGAGGGCGTACGGAACCTCGTCGGGACCGGGCTGGTCCAGCTCGTCGGCGGGATCCTGACGTCGATCATCGCGCTCGTCTTCCTCCTGTCGATCAACGCGCCGATGACGGGGCTCGCGCTCGTCCCGATGGTCCTGTTCGCGTTCGTCTCGTCCCGCGCGTTCCGGAGACTTCGACCGGCGTTCCGGGAGCGCGGCAAGATCCAGGCCGAGGTCACGGGCCGGCTCACCGAGTCCCTCGGCGGCATCCGCATCATCAAGGGCTTCCATGCGCTCGCGCGGGAGAACGAGATCTTCCGCGCCGGAGTCCTGCGCATCTTCGAGAACGTCAAGTCGACGCTCACGACGACCGCGCTCGTCACCTCGCTCGGTTCGTTCTTCGTCGGCATCGCGAGCGTCGTGATCCTCGGCTACGGCGGCAACCAGATCCTCGAGGACGCGCTGACGGTCGGCGAGCTGTTCTCGTTCACGCTCTTCCTCGCCTACCTCGTCGGGCCCATCGTGCAGATGGCCAACATCGGCACGCAGATGACCGAGGCGTTCGCGGGGCTCGACCGCACCGCCGAGCTGCTCTCGCAGCCGGGTGAGGACGACGATCCGCGGCGGACGATCACCATGCCCCAGGTCGAGGGCCACGTCCGCTTCGAGGACGTGTCGTTCAGCTACGTACCCGGCGAGCCCGTCCTGACCGGGATCGACTTCGATGTCGCGCCGGGGACCGTCGTCGCGCTCGTCGGCAGCTCCGGCTCCGGCAAGTCGACGCTCGCGTCCCTCGCGGTGTCGTTCCTCACGCCGGACGAGGGCCGCGTGATCGTCGACGGGATCGACCTGCGTGAGGTGGTGCTCGCGAGCTACCGGAGCCAGCTCGGGCTCGTTCTCCAGGACGAGTTCCTGTTCGACGGCACCATCCGTGACAACCTCCTCTTCGCGCGCCAGGACGCGACGACGGACGAGGTCGAGGAAGCGGCGCGGCGCGCCTACGTGACCGAGTTCACCGATCGCCTCGCCGACGGCCTCGACACGGTGATCGGCGAGCGCGGCGTGAAGCTCTCGGGCGGCCAGCGCCAGCGCGTCACGATCGCGCGCGCGATCCTCGCCGATCCGAGGATCCTGCTGCTCGACGAGGCGACCTCCAGCCTCGACACCGAGAGCGAGTCCTACATCCAGTCGAGCCTGGAGGACCTCCTCGTCGGCCGGACGACGTTCGTCATCGCGCACCGCCTGTCGACGATCCAGCGCGCCGACCTGATCCTCGTGATCGAGGACGGGAAGATCGTCGAGCGCGGCCGCCACGACGAACTGATGGAGCAGAGCGGCCGCTACCACCGCCTGTACACGCTCCAGGCCCGCATCTGAACCCCGACCGCTCCTCCGATGCTCCGCCCCGATTCTCTCCACTCCGCTCGCCCGCGCCTCGCGATCGCAGGGATCCTGGCCCTCGCCCTCGCGACCGCGTGCGGAGGCGACGGGCCGCCCGCGTCCGCGCCGCACGTCGTCGCCCTCGGCTCCGTCGCCGAGGAGGCGATCGCCGTCGGACGCGTCGAGCCGCGCGTCCAGGTGCCGGTCGCGTCGACGTGGGGCGGCGTCGTGACGAAGCGCCACGTCGAGCTCGGCGCGCGCGTGAACGCGAACGACCCGCTGCTGGAGGTGCGTCCGCAGCTGACCGACCAGGATCGCCTCCGCGCGCAGCGCTCGCTGCGCGGCGCGATGGACGGCTACGAGGCGGCGCGCGAGATGAGCGACGGCGCGACCGTGGCGGGCCGCGCGATGCGCTTCTTCCAGGGCGCGGGGAGCATCGACCGCATGCGCGAGGGTGCCGAACGCTCCCGCACCGACGCCGAACTGCAGCTTCAGCTCCTGCTGGAGGGCCGCGCCGAGCACGAAGGGCTCATCCTCGACTGGGTCGTCCGCGCGCCGATCGACGGCGCCGTCGTGCAGCTCCCGGTCGAGCAGGGCCAGCCGGTCGTCCCGGCGTCCAACTTCGGTCCGGGCACGCCGCTCGTCACGATCGCCGACATCGACGCGCCCGTGTTCCGCGGAACGGTCGACGAGCTCGACGCGGGGCGCCTCTCCGCCGGGATGAAGGCGCGTCTCGACCTCGGCGCTCTGCCGGGAGTGGCCGTCGAGGGGACACTGCGGCAGATCTCGCTGCTCGCCGGCGAGCGCGCGGGCGCGACCGTGTTCGACGTGATCCTCGACGTCGTCCCGCCCGAGGGCGTCGTGCTGCGGGCGGGCTACTCGGCGGTCGCACGCATCGCCGTGCGCGGCGTTACTGACGTGCCCGTCCTGCCGGAGCGCCTCGTGGACTACCGACCGGATGGCGCGTTCGTGCGGGTACCGGGCCCCGACGGCGCGGCCGTCTGGAAGGAGATCGAGACCGGCGCGAGCGACGGGCTGACGGTCGCGGTCACCTCGGGACTCTCGGTCGGGGACGCGGTCCTCGAGGCCACGCGCTAGGTCATGCGTCGGCGGGCAAAGCTGCGCCGGGCGGTGGGAGGTCAGGGCACGGCCACCGTGCTCGGCGTCGCGTGGGGGACGTTCGCGATCGTCGCCCTGCTGTCCTTCAGCGCCGGCCTGGAGGACCAGATGCGCACGCGGGCCCAGGGCATGGGCAGCGGCATCGTCGTCCTCTGGCCCGGGACCACCGCGCGCACGTGGCGCGGGCTCCCCGAGGGGCGTCCGGTTCGTCTCGAGGACGCCGACGTCGACGCGCTCCTCGCGGAGGTCCCGGCGATCGGCGCCGCGAGCCCGGAGACGATCCGGCGCGAGGTCGTGGCTCGACGCGAGCGCGTCTTCCGCGCGGCGATCGTGGGCGTCCGGCCCGCCTATGGCGCGCTCCGGAGCATGCGACCCGCGGCCGGCGGGCGCTTCCTCTCCGAGCGCGACGAGCGCGAGGCGCGCGCGGTCTGCTTCCTCGGCGATCGCATCGCCCGCGAGCTCTTCCCGCGCACCGACCCCGTCGGCCGCTCGATCGTCCTCGCCGGCTCGCCCTTCACGGTCGTCGGCGTGCTGGAGCCCAAGCTCCAGGACTCGGACTACGGCGGGACCGACGACGAGCGGGTGTGCATCCCCGCGAGCACCTACCGCCGCCGCTTCGGCGAGCGCTTCCTCGACGACCTCGTGTTCGACGCGGAGCGCACGGACCTCGTCCCCGAGGCGATGCGTGGCGCCACCGCGGTCCTCGCTCGCCGGCACGCCTTCGATCCGGAGGATCCGTCCGCCCTGCAGTGGTGGGACACGACGGAGGGCGACCGGATCCGCGGCTACGCGTTCCTCGCGATGAACGTGATGACCGGTGGCGCGGGGATCCTCACGCTCCTCGTCGGCGGCCTCGGCATCGCGAACCTGATGTTCCTGGTCGTCCGGAGGCGGACGGCGGAGATCGGCCTGCACCTCGCGCTCGGGCGCCGTCCGAGCCGCGTCCTTGCCGCCGTGCTCGGCCGCGCGCTGCTGCTCACCGGCGTCGGCGGCGCGATCGGCGTGACGGTCGCGCTCGGGTTCGGGCGGCTCGTCGCCGCCACCCCGCTCGCGGAGTCCGTCGGCGTGCCGCGCATCTCCCCGATCCTCGCGTTCGGGGTTGCGGCGCTCCTCGTGATCGTCGGCGTCGTCGCCGGCTGGTTCCCCGCGCGCCGCGCCGCGCGCCTCGACCCCGTCCGTGCCCTGGCGGAGGGGTAGCAGCGATGCTCTCCTGGATCCTAAGCGGCCTCTGGGCCGACCGCGTCCGGACGGGGCTCGTCGCCCTCGGCGTGCTGTGGGGGACGCTCGGGCTGGCGTCGCTGCTCGCGTTCGGCGGCGAGATGCTGCGCGCGACCAGCGGCACCGCGCGCAACTTCGGCGTCGACCTGATGCGGGTCGCGGGCGCCGCGACCACGCGGCCGTCGCGCGGCTTCCCGGCCGGCCGGTCGATCGGGCTCGAGGCGGGGGACGAGAAGCTCCTCGCTTCCTTGCCGTCGGTCCGCGGCGCGGTCCTGGAGCACAACCTCTGGGGCCGGACGTACCGCGTCGGCGACGCGCGGCACACGGGCACGCTCGTAGGCACGCAGCCCGGGTTCGCGGACCTGCGCTCGCGCCGCGTCCGTCCGGGCGGGCGCTTCCTCTCGGAGCGCGACGAGCGGGAGGAGCGGCGCGTCTGCTACCTCGGCGCGTTCGCAGCCCGCGCGCTGTTCGGCTCCGCGGATCCGATCGGACGGGAGGTCGAGGTCCTCGGCACGCCCTTCCGCGTCGTCGGCGTCGGGCCCGACGAGGTCCAGATCAGCAACTACAACGGCGACGAGCGGAACAAGGTGTACATCCCCGCGTCGACGTACCGCGCGCTCACGGGCAGGCGCAGCCCGTCGTTCTTCGTCGTCGGTCTCGTGGCTCCGAACGCGGCCGACGCGGCATCGGCCGAGATCCTCGGCGCCCTCGGCGCGCGCTACGGCTTCGACCCCGCCGACACCGCCGCGCTGGAGATCCAGGACTACACCGAGATGCAGCGCATGATCGGCGCGATCCTCGGGGGCAACCGCGCGCTGACCGCCCTCGTCGGCCTGTTCGGGTTCCTCGTCGCCGCCCTCGGCGTCGCGAACGCCACGTGGGTGCGGGTCGAGGAGTCGCGCCGGGAGATCGGGCTCGCGGTCGCGCTCGGCGCGCGGCGGCGGCACGTGATGACGCCACCGATCGCGGAGGCCGCGCTCGTCGCGCTCGGCGGCGGCGCGATCGGGCTCGGGCTGGCCGCGGTGTGCTTCGCGCTCGCGGGCATGCTCGACGTTCCGCTGGAGGTCCGCGCGTACCTGGGCGACCCGCGCGTGTCGCTCGCGCTCGGCGGTGGCATCGTCGGGCTGCTCGCGGTCGCGGGCGCCGTGTCGGGCTGGATCCCCGCGCGACGCGCGGCACGCGTCGACCCGATGGTCGTCCTGAGGGAGGAGTAGTCATGATCGAGCTCAGAGGGATCGGCAAGGAGTACGCGCAGGCGTCGGCGACCGTGCGCGCGCTCGTGGACGTCGACCTCGACGTCGATGCGGGGGAGGCGCTCGCCGTGCTCGGGCCGTCGGGATCCGGGAAGTCGACGCTGCTCCACCTGCTCGGCCTCCTGGAGACGCCGACGCGCGGCACCTACGCGCTCGGCGGTCGCGCGGTGTCGGGGCTCGCGCCCGACGAGCTCGCCCGCGTGCGCAACCGCGAGGTCGGGTTCGTCTTCCAGCGGTTCCACCTCGTGCCGCGCCTCGACGCCGTCGAGAACGTGGCGCTCCCGATGCGCTTCGGCAGCGTCGGACGCCGCGATCGCCGGCGGCGTGCGCTGGAGCTGCTCGACGAGGTCGGCCTGGCCGAGCGGGCCACGCACCGCCCCGCCGAGCTCTCCGGGGGCCAGCAGCAGCGCGTGGCCATCGCGCGCGCGCTCGCGCTGCGTCCGCGCCTCCTCCTGGCGGACGAGCCGACCGGCGCCCTCGACCAGTCCGTCGGCAGCGAGATCCTGGAGCTGCTCCTGGGCCTGAACCGCGGCGGTACGACACTCGTCGTCGTGACCCACGACGAGGGGCTCGCGGCGCGGCTTCCCCGGCAGGTCCGGATGCTCGACGGGCGCGTCGAGCGCGACGATCGCCGCGTACAATCGTCGCCCCAAGCGTGACGATACCTTCACCACCGCTTCCACCTCTCCCATGCGTCTCGTCCTCCTCTCCGCTCTCCTTGCGCCCCTCGTCGGCGCCCCCGAGACACCCAGCGTCACGATCGACGCCGGCTCCAAGGTCTCCAAGACGTTCACGAACACCCTTCGCATGGACCTCGTCGGGATCACCCTCGAGCGGGGCGGCGAGGTGCAGGAGGTCCCCGAGGACGGCCTGCCCGAGGTCCGGATCGCCGACGACGAGGAGATCGTCGTCCTCGACGAGTACGTCGAGGTCGACGGCGGTCGCGGAACCGTGATCCTCCGGACGTTCGACAGCCTGCGGAACGACAGCACGCAGACCTTCACGCTCCCGGACGGCACCGACGAGGAGCAGGCGACCGAGGGTGAGAGCGACCTGGAGGGACGGACGATCCGCCTCGCGTGGAACGCCGACGAGGAGTCCTACGACGCCGAGTACGCTGACGACGACGAGGGTGACGAGGAGCTCCTGGAGGGCGTGCGCGGCGACGCGGACTTCCTGTTCCTCCTTCCCGACGAGGACGTCGAGGTCGGAGACACCTGGACCCTCGAAGCCGACATCTTCTCCCGCATCTCGTCGCCGTCCGGCGACCTCAAGATCGTCGAGGAGGGCGCCGGCGACGACTCCAGCCAGTTCTCCGAGGACTTCGAGGAAGGACTGGAGGGCGAGTTCGAGGCCAAGCTGGAGTCGATCGACGAGGACGGCGTCGCCAAGATCACGATCACGGGCGAGGTGGAGACGTCGGTCGACGTCGAGGTCGACACCACGGACGGACCCGAGGGCCTGGAGATCGAGCAGACGTTCAGCTTCCACTTCGACCTGGAGGGCGAGCTCGTCTGGGACACCCAGCGGGGCATCGCGTCTTCGATGTCGCTGGCCGGCGCCGTCGAGCTCGACCTCGCCGCGACGACCTCGATGGGCGAGAACGAGTTCATCCAGACCCAGTCCTTCGAAGGGACCTTCGAGGGCTCGGCCGAATTCGAGTGACCGCTCTCCGCGTCGCGTGCGGGATCTCGGTCGGCGCGCTGGCGCTGCTCGCCTGGGAGATCGCCGGGCGCGTGGCGTTCCCGTACGCGCTGGAGTGGCAGGAGGCCGCGATGCTGGAGCACAGCCTCCGCGTCGCGGCCGGTGAAGCGCTCTACGTCGAGCCGAGCCCGTCGTTCGCGCCGTTCCCGTACCCGCCGCTGTTCCACTGGCTCGGCGCAACGGCGACGGCGCTCCTCGGACCGACCCTCCCCGCGCTGCGGATGGTGTCGGTGCTCTCGACGGTGGCGGTGCTCGGCTGCGTGTTCGCGCTGGCGCGTCGGCGGGGCGGAGCGCCCGCCGGCCTGATCGCGTCGGGGGTCCTCGCGGCGGCGTACACCTTCACGGGGCAGTGGCTCGACGTGGCGCGCGTCGACGCGCTCGCGCTCGCCCTCATGGCGGCCACGCTGCTGGTGGCGACCTCCGGACCCGCGCTGCGGGGCTCGATCGGCGCGGGCGTCGCGGCCGGGCTCCTCGCGTGCCTCGCGGTCCTCGCGAAGCAGATCGCGCTGCCCTTCGCGGCGGCGCTCGCACTCGGGCTGGCGGTCCGCGCCGTGTCCCGTCGTGCGGGGATCGCGATGGCGCTCGCGACCGCGGGGTCGGTCGGCGCCTCCGTGCTCTGGCTGGAGAACGCGTCGGACGGCTGGTTCCTCTTCACGACCGTGGACGTCCTCGCCGGGAGCCCGTGGCACGGTCCAGCCGTGCTCGGATTCTGGTGGGAGTGCGCGGTCCCGTTCGCGCCGATCCTCGTCCTCTTCGCAGTTGGAAGGGAGACGCGGGGGGAACGACCGGAGGACCGAGGCCCGGACGCGCCCGAGCCCGTGTCACCGGCGCTCGCGCTCGGGCTCGTCGCGCTCGTGCTGGTCGCCTGGGCCGGGCGCGCCCACGAGGGCGGCGTCCGCAACACGCTGCTCCCCGCCGCGCTCGCAGGGGCGCTCGTCGCGGGTCCCGCCGCTGCGCGCGCCGCCCGCCTGCGGCCCCGCGTGACCGCACTCTGGGTCGTGGCGTTGTTCGGCGTGCTCCTCCTGGCCTACCCGCGGAGCCCGCGGCCGTCCGCAGCGGACCGCGCGGAGGCGGAGCGGCTCGTGCAGCGCATCGAGTCCCTCGACGGCCCCGTGTGGCAGCCGCACGGCGCCGTCGATCCCGCGGTGTCCGGCGGCGTGCACGCGATGACGATCAACGACCTCCTGAAGAGTCGCGAGAGCGACGCCGCGCGGCGCTTCGTGGACGCGCTGCGGTCGGAGCTGGAGGCGCGCCGCTACGCGGGCGTCGTGCTCGGCGTCGAGCCCGCGGAGTGGGCGGACCTGGAGGCGCTGTGGGCGTCGTACGCGGTCGCCGAGCGGCTCGACGATGTCGCCCGAGGGAACGAACCCGAACACGTTCCGTTCACGCCGCCCACCGGTGCGCCGCGTCGGCCGCGCGTTCTACTGCTTCCGAGGTAGACGAGGCCCGGGCCTTCCTACCAGTACTTCTCCATGTGGAGCTGGCCCGGGTCCCGCTTGCGGTGCCGCTGGAATCCGAGCGGCGTCAGCGCCTCCTGGACGTCGACGATCATCTGCGGGTTGCCGCACAGGAACAGCTGGCAACGCTCCGGGGTCAGCGGCTTCCCGGTGAGCGCCTCGTACTTGTCCGGCACGAGGAAGGTGTTCACGCGGCCCCGGAGTCCCGACCAGGCCTCTTCCGGCTCGGGCCCGGTGATCGTCGGGAAGAAGTGGAAGGTCGGGTCCTCGCGCTCCAGCTCGCGGAACTCGTCGAGGTAGCCGAGGTCCTTCACGTACCGGTCGCTGTAGAGCAGGATCGTGCGGCCGAAGCGCGCGCGGAGCGAGCGGTCCTGGATCATCGGTCGATAGGGCGCGACGCCGGTGCCCGTGCCGACCAGCACGAGGTCCTCCGAGTCCGATGCACCGTCGAGCGTGAAGTGCCCGGCGACGCGCTCGTCGAGGTGGATGCCGGCGCCGATCTCCAGGTCGAAGAGCTTCGGCGTCAGCGCGCCGTCGTCGACCATGCGGATGAAGAACTCCATCGACTCGCGGCCCGGGCCCGAGGCGATCGAGTACGCGCGGCGGATGCTCGCGCCCGTCTCTGCGTCCCAGGCCTCCTCGGCGGGGAGGGCGAGGTTCGAGAACTGGCCGGGCGCGAAGTCCGGCAGGGACCAGCCGGTCGGCCGGACCGTGAACGTCGCGAGGCCCTCCGACCAGTCGTGGCGGGCGGTCAGCTCGGCGTTCGGGCCATGGATCTTCATGCGGCGACCGCCGGAAGGCGGCCCAGGGGGGACGGACGGCGTCGGGCGGCGGTGGCTGCAGTGCGGTGGGGGGCGCCGACCCGCTCCTGAGCTTCGATGGTGCGACCGCTTGGCGCAAGGGTCGTCCCGGTGACCGATGCGGCATCCGGTCGGGTGCCCGGCCCGGCTCCCGGTGCCCCGAATGCCCCTTTTCGGGGCGCGCCTTGCTCCGGCCCCCTGGGCCTCCTACCTTCCTCTCATGGCCCCGGCCATCACGCGCTATCCCGACGAGAGCCTGTTCGGCAACGCCGACTGGACCTCTCTGGGGCTCGTGTCGTGCATCATCGGCGCGTTCCTGATCGCGAACTCCACGCTCTTCGAGCACCCGCGGTCGCTCGTTGCCCGTTACTTCGGGCGCAGCTTCGGCCGCCTCCAGTCGGTCAGGGAGTACGTCTACAACCGGGTCCAGACGACCCTCGGGTTCGCGTTCCTGCTCGCCGGGTTCGGATTCCAGCTCATCGGGCAGTTCCGCAGCGCTCCCCAGGGCCAGGGGCCGCTCTCGATGGCCTGGGTCGGCGTGATCGTCTTCGTCGCCATCGCGCTCCTCTTCAGCGGCTGGTGGTGGTCCGTCTGGGCGTTCCGGCGCTACGTCCGCGAGTACTTCACGAAGAACCCCCGCGACTTCCGCGCCGAGCCCTCGGTCGCGCGTGAGGTCGGCGAGCTCTTCGGGATCGAGTCGGGTGAGAACGACACGGTCGAGGACTACGTCGGCCGGCTGCTGCGTGACACGGGCCTCCCGCAGCGAGCGACCCGCGCGGGCGAACCCGGCGCGCGCGAGACGCGCACCGCGCCGGCGTTCGGAACGCGCGCGCTGCCCGAGGACTTCGACCTCGACGCGGCGGAAGAGGTGATCTGACGATCTCGGGGAGGAGAGCGCGCCGCGCGACTTCTCCGGCGAATTCTCCATCCGCCCCGCAACCGCAGGCAGCGCCGATCGTCGGGTAGGCGTCATGCCTGCCGTCGAGATCCTGTCCGCCGCGCGCGCCGTGCGCCGGCTCCGCGCCGCCGCGCGCACTCTGGCGGACGAGATCGCGGACGCGCTCTGGCCCACGCGCTGCTGGGTCTGCGGCGACGCGGACTGCGTCCGGCGCGACGGGGACTCCCCGTTCACGTGCGCCGCACACGCTCCGGTGCTCGGCCTCGACGGCGCTCGCTGCGGGCGGTGCGCGTCGCGCCTTCCGCCGGGCATCGCCGGCGGCTCGATCTGCCGGCCGTGCCGCGTGCGCGCTCCCGCCTTCCGCGCGGTGCACGCGGCGATGGACTACGACGCCCCGGGCGCGCGGGACTGGTTGCTTGCCCTCAAGCACGGCGGTCGGGTCGACCTCGCGCGTCCGCTCGCCGACCTCGTGGTGGCGACGCTCCCTCCCGACACTGCGGGTGGCGAGGCCGTGCTCGTTCCCGTGCCGCTCCACGTTTCGCGGCGCGTCGAGCGCGGCTACGACCAGGCGGCGTGGATCGCGCACCACCTCGCGCGACGCGGCCGGGGGCGGGTGGTTCCGCTGCTGCGCCGCGTGCGACCGACGCTCCCCCAGGGCTGGCCCCTCGGTCCGGACCGCCGGGGGAACGTGCGTGATGCGTTCCGCGCACGCGCCCGCCTGCCCCCCGGCACCCACGCGGTGCTCGTCGACGACGTCCTGACGAGCGGCGCGACGGCGGACGCCTGCGCGCGGGCCCTGCGGCGCGCGGGGGCGGCGCGGGTCGAGGTCGTCGTGGTGGCGAGGGCGTGATGCGCAGGCCGAAGTGGGCCGAAGTGGGCTGAAGCGGAGCGGAGCGGGGTGGGGTGGGGGGGGAGAAGCGGGAGGAGGCGCCGCGCGCTACCCTCCGCGCGTGGAAGGCCGATCCGGAACGGTGCGCGGAGCGAGTGCCGCCGACGAGCTCCTCGTCGAGCCCTTCGGGGGCATGGCGGGGGACATGCTGCTCGCGGCGCTGCTCGACCTCGACGACGCGCGGTTCCAGCGGACTGACCTCCAGGCGTTCGCCGACTCGGTCGTGCCGGGCGAGGCGCGGCTGAGCGCCGAGACGGTGTGGCGAGGATCGATGTCGGGGACCCACCTCGAGGTCGTCACGCCGGAGTCCGGGGCTGCGCCCCATCGGGGTCTCGCCGAGCTCGGCGCGATCGTCGATCGATCCGCGCTCTCGCCGGGGGCGCGCACGTTCACGATGGCGGTCCTGCGGCGGATCGCCGAGGCGGAAGGGTGGGTGCACGGCTGCGCGCCGGAGGAGGTGCACTTCCACGAGGTGGGGGCCGTGGACACGATCGTCGACGTCGGCGGCGCGGCGCTCGCGCTCGACCGGCTGGGGATCGAGCGCGCGTACGCGACGCCGCCGCTCCTCGGCAGCGGGACGGTGCGCTGCGCGCACGGCGAGATGCCGGTACCCGCGCCGGCGACGGCCGAGATCCTCCGCGGTCTTCCGCATCGGACGGGCGGCGGGGGCGGGGAGCGCTGCACGCCCACGGGCGCCGCGCTGCTCGTCGAGCTCGCTCGCCTCGGCCGAGAGACCGGCGGCTCCGTCGACGCGAGCCCGCGATTCGGGCCCCCCGCGGGTGTTTGGGAGACGGGTTCGATCGGCTACGGAGCGGGAACGCGGGACCCGTCGGAGGGCCCGCCGAACCTGCTTCGCGTGCAGACCGGACGCGCGGGCGATGCGCCGTCCGCCGGCTTGGAGGCCGCCCATTCGGTGGACGAGGTGCGCGTCAACCTCGACGACATGACGCCGGAGGAGATCGGGGACCTCGTGGTCGCGCTGCGGGATGCGGGCGCGCTGGAGGTCTGGACGAGCGCGGTCGCGATGAAGAAGGATCGGCCCGGCGTGCTGCTGACGGCGCTGGTGCGGGCGGCTGATCGGCCGGCCATCGTGGCGATCCTCTTCGAGCTGTCGTCGACGTTCGGCGTGCGGTGGAGCCCCGTCGAGCGCGTGGAAGCGGGACGCAGCTTCCGGACCGTCGAGGTCGAGGGCGTGACGGTTCGGATCAAGGTGCGCGCGAGGCCGGCGCACCCTGGTCGCACCGCGGACGGAGCCCACGACCTCTTCTGCGAGCACGACGACGTCGCGGCCCTGGCGCGGCAACTCTCGATCCCGCTGCGGGAGGCCCGCGCGCGCGCGCTCGCCGCGCTCGAGGCGGACGGCTAACCGAGCGGAGCTTCCTCGATGACGCCGCGCTCCTCGAGCGCGATCTCGCGCACGTAGCGGTTCTCTGCGTCGACGAGGATCTGCTTCGGGGGCTCCGGGCGGTCGCCTATCCCGAAGGCCATCAGGATGACCTGATCGCCGGTCCGCACGAGGTGCGCGGCGGCGCCGTTGATGCAGATCGTGCCGGAGCCAGGCGGCCCTGGGATGGCGTAGGTCTCCAGCCGGGCGCCGTTCGTGTTGTCGACGATCAGCACCTTCTCGTACGGCGCGATGTCGACGCGCTCCATGAGATCGGAGTCGATCGTCACCGACCCCATGTACTCGAGGTTGGCTTCGGTGACGGTGGCGCGGTGGATCTTCGCTCGGAGGAACTGACGCATGGCGGTTCAGCGGCGCAGGAGAGTAGTCGGCGCGTGGGTCCTCTTCCAGCCCTCCGTACACCCGCCCGGGCCGCGCATTCGGCCCCGAGGGGGCCTCTGTGGGGGGTGGAAGTCCCTACTCCGCAGGGAATTCGCACTTCGGGGCCTCGATGGAGCCGTCGTTCTGGAACCGGCCCCCTGCGACCTCTAGAGTCCGTACGGGGCGCCCGGAGCGCCCCCACGCGCCGGACCCCTCGGCCAACCGCACGGTCGAGGGGAGAGGATCCGGCGGGAGGGGAAACATCCATGATCCACCGCATTCTCGCCGCGGCGGCCTTCGGGTCCGCGGCCTTCGCCTCGTCCGTCCCGGAGCCGATCGAACCTGCTCTCGCCCTCCCCACACAGGAGACGGCGGGTGAGGCGACCTACCTGCGGACACGCACGGTCTCGGTCGTCCGGAACTTCCCCGACCAGAACGGCTCGTCGCTCTCGACCTTGCCCGCGGGCACGCTCGTGCGCGGGTTCCGCGTCAGCGAAGGCAAGCCGCCCTTCCGCGAGGTGGAGGTCGCCGGGGGCTTCCCGGTCTGGGTGTACGGCAAGTACCTCCAGCCGACGGACGTCGACGGCGTGCTGCTCGTGACCGGGTCGCGGGTCAACATGCGACCGAGCCCCGACCTGACGCCGAACTCGATGGCGTTGCGCTCCAAGCTGGAGGCCGGGCAGCGCGTCAAGCTCATCGAGCGCGCGGGACGGGCGGCTGCGCTCGGCGAGGACTGGGTTCGCGTGCAGGCGCCGCCGACGGCGCGAGCGTGGGTCCTCGCGGACGCGCTCACGGCGATCGAGCCCGTCGCTGCGGCGGCCGAGTGGACGCGCGCGAATCCGCCGCTCCCGACGCGCCCAGCGCGCACGGCCACGGCGGCGACGCGCCCGGCCAGCGCCAGCGGTGCGGCCAACGCGGACGTGACGCCGGCGATCAGCGCGTCGCTCCTCGACGAACTCGCCGCCGCCGATCGCGCCTACGACGCGGCCGATTCCCTGCGCTCACCGACTGCCGAGGCCTGGCGCGACGTGGTCATCGCGTACGAAGGCGTGGTCGCCAAGGCGCCCGCGGGTAGCGTCACACGTCAGAACGCGACGCAGCGGCTGGAGCGTGCGCGGGTCCAGATGGAGGTCGCGGCGCTGCGCGAGGACTACAACGCGAAGGCGCGTGAGCACGACGACGAGGTCGACAAGATCAACCGCTACCTCGACGAGCAGCGGATGCGCAAGACCGCGCGCTGGGGGCGATTCGCCGAGCGCGGCTGGCTCCAGGCGCGGAAGATTGCCGGCGAGCGTCGCTACTTCCTGATCTTCTCGGGCTCGACCATGGCCGAGGTGCGTTGCGCCAGCGCGCGGTACGACCTGAGCCTGTTCGAGGGCTTCGAGATCGGCGTGCTGGGCGACGAGATCGCACCGAGCGTGAGCGCCACACCGACCTCCCGTGCCCTGGCGCGCATCATCGACATCGAGCGCATCGAGGTGATCTCGGGCAGTTCGATGAAGCGCTGACGCTCTCGCGTTGAGCTCTCGCTGAAGTCCACCGTCGGGCCTCCGGGTTACCCTGGGGCCCGATGGGAACGTTCTGGAATCGGATCGCGGGCGCCGTAAGTGGCTGGTTCGGCGCCTTGAAGCGTACGACCGGCGGCGGCGGCTACCTGTGCGACTCGTGCAGGTGGGACTACGGCGACGCGTGCCGACGCCCCGAGCGCCCCAACGCCAGGACCTGCGACGACTACAAGCGCCGCTGAGCGCCGCGAAGCCGATCAGGCGTCGCCCGCGAGGAATGCGGCCGGCGTGATCTTCCGCTCCAGGCGCTCGACCCAGTGGTCGCGCAGAGCCGCGAGTCGGCCCGCGGGGATCGCCTCCCGGATGAGACGCATCAGCTCGTGGAAGAGGTGCAGGTTGTGGAGCGTCAGGTAGGTGGCTCCGAGCATCTCGTTCGACAGGCACAGGTGACGGAGGACCCCGATCGGAACGTCGGCGACGTGCGGCGCGCGGAAGACCTCGTCGAGGGGTGCATCGACGTCCTTCCAGCCTGCGTTGCGGAGGTTGATCCGTCCGCGGCTCGTCCAGACCTGGTGATTGCGGCCGTGGCGCGTGGGCGTCACGCAGTCGAAGAGGTCGACGCCCGCCTCGATCGCGTCGAAGAAGTCGCGCGGCGTGCCGACGCCCATCAGGTAGCGCGGGCGGTCGGGCGGGAGCGCCGGCGCCGCGGCCTGGACGGCGACGCGCATGGCCTCGCGGTCCTCGCCGACGCTGACGCCGCCGATCGCGCTGCCGACGAGGTCGAAGCCGGCCACCGTCTCGGCCGACTGGCGCCGCAGGTCCTCGAACACGCCGCCCTGGACGATGCCGAAGAGCGCCTGGCCCGTGCCCTCGACGCCGCCGTCCGCCTCGAACGCGGCGACACAGCGATCCAGCCAGCGATGCGTGCGCGAGGTGGCCTCGGCGACCGAACGGCGCTCCAGCGGATCGCTCGGGCAGTGGTCGAACGCCATGAACACGTCCGGTCCGAGCGCGCGCTGGATCGCGACCGCGCGCTCGGGCGTCAGGCGGATCCGATCGCCGTCGACGATCGAGCGGAACGTGACGCCGTCGTCGTCGAGCGTGGAGATGTCCGCCATGCTGAACACCTGGTACCCGCCCGAGTCCGTGAGGATCGGACCGTCCCAGCCCATGAACGCGTGGAGGCCGCCGAGGCGACGGACGGTCTCCTCGCCCGGCCGCAGGTGCAGGTGCAGCGTGTTCGCGAGGATCATCGTCGACCCGACGGCGCCGATGTCGCGCGGCAGGATCCCCTTGATCGTCCCGCGTGTCCCGACCGGCATGAACGCCGGCGTCGGCACGTCGCCGTGGGGCGTCGTGAACACGCCGGTCCGCGCCCGTCGGCCCGAGGGGTCCCCGGGCGCGGTCGCGGTCACCCTGTGGCCGAAGCCATGGAACGCGGACGAGGGGAGCGCGGCGGCGTCGCTCATCCCGTCGGCACCGCGGATTGGAGGCGGACGATCCGCGCGCCCGGGTAGTAGAGCGCCAGGATCTGCGCCGACGTCCAGCCGGCGGCCGCGAGGTCCCGCATGCCCTCCTGGCACAGGCCGACGCCGTGGCCGCGCCCGCGGCCCTGGATGCGCAGCGGGCCGCCGCGCAGCGCGGTGCCGGCCCGCGGCAGCGTCGCCGCGATCACGCCGCTCTTCAGCTCCGTGTAGCCGACGACCCGGCGCAGCGCGTCGAACTCCACGCGCTTGGAGCGGCCCTTCGCGTCGTACAGCGCCACGTCGATCCAGCGTCCGCCGTCGTCGATGCGTGCCGGGACGATCCCGCGCGGTGGGCCGCCGAGGTCGAAGGCACGGCCGATCTGCGCGAGCGTCGCCTCCGACAGGTCGACCACCCAGCCGAGGGGGCGACTCGCGTCGGGCGCGCCGGCGGCGGACTCCTTGCGCGCACGGTCCGCGCAGGGACGGCACGCGACGGACGTCGGACCGCGGGCGCCGCGCTCGACGACCTCCCGGCGGAAGACGTCGGCGAAGTGCGCGGTGCGGCCGCCGCAGGCCGCGTGGAAGCGGGCCTCCTCCAGGCGGTCGCCGCGGACGAGGACGGCGCCCGTCGTCGTGCGGACTGCGTCCGCCAGGCGCCGCGCCGCTGCGCGCGCTCCGGCCGAGTTGCCGTGGACGAAGCGACCGCGGAACGCCTGGTCGAGCACGCCGTCGGTGAGGCGGACGCGCATGCCGGCCTCGCGGCGCTGCTCGAGGGTCGCCACGGCGAACGTCCGCGCGGCGATGGCCTGGGCCTCCAGCTCGGCCGGGCTGGCCGACCAGATCGCGAGCTCCGACGAGACGACGCCCTCGACGTAGGCCTCCAGGGGAACGCGCGCGATGGCGCGCAGGCCCCCTTCGGGGTGGCGGGTGACGAGGAGCTCGCCGTCGTAGATGCGCTCGTCGATCGTGACCGGTCCGGGCACGCTCACGCGCGTCGTCGGCTGCGCACCGTCGACGGACACCCCCGATCCCGCGGTTCGCGCCGTTCGCTGCCGGTTGCTCGCGTCCGTCCACGCGATCGCGGGGCGGTCCTCGAGGAAGCCGAGGACGACGTCGACGTGCGCGGGGAGCGCGAGCGCGCCGTCCGCGGCGCGCGCGCTCGCCGCTCGGGTCCCCGCGCGCTCGGGCGAGGCCGTGCGGGAATCGGGCGCACGGAACTGCGGGTCCCGGGCCGGCGGCGCGCTCGCCGTGGGGGCGAGGTACGGGGCGCAAGCCGCAGGAGCGACCAGCGCGAGGAGCGCACCGATGCGGGCTCGCCTCACGCGTCGAACGGCAGCCCGCCCTGCGCGCTCTCCTGGTTCGACGTCATCGACGGCGGATCGATCCCCAGGAGCTCGAGACCCGCCGCGGTCACGAGGCGGCCGCGCGGCGTCTTGCGCACGAAGCCGCAGCGCAGGAGATGCGGCTCGAACACGTCCTCGATCGTGTCTTCCGTCTCGCCGACGACGGCGGCGATCGTCTTCAGCGCCGCCGGCTGGGGCGCGTGGCTCGCGAGGCACCGGAGGATCCGGCGGTCCATCTCCTCCAGGCCGTGATCGTCCACGCCGAGGCTCTCCAGCGCGGTGCGGGTCAGGGCCGCGTCGATCTGGCCGCTGCGCGCGACCTGCATGTGGTCGCGCGCGCGCTTCAGGAAGCGTCCGGCGATCCGGGGCGTCCCGCGGCTCCGCTCGGCGACCATCCGGGCTGCGTCGTCCGTCACCTCCACGCCGAGGATGCCGGCCGCCCGTCGGACGATCCGCTCCAGGTCCTCGACCGGATAGGGGTCGAGCCGGAGCGAGAGCCCGAAGCGCGCGCGGAACGGGGCCGACAGCAGGCCCTCGCGCGTCGTGGCTCCGACGAGGGTGAACGGCTGGAGCGGGACCGGGAGGATCCGCGCATGGGGGCCCGTCTCCAGCGTCATCTCGACGCGGAAGTCCTCCATCGCGGTGTAGAGGAACTCCTCGACGCTGACGGGGATCCGGTGGATCTCGTCGATGAAGAGGACGTCACCCGCTTCCAGGTTGGTCAGGACCCCGGTCAGGTCCTTGGGCTTGTCCAGGCTGGGGCCCGAGGTCGAGTGGAGCCGGGAGCCTAGCTCGCTCGCCACGATGCGGGCCAGGCTGGTCTTGCCCAGGCCCGGTGGGCCGCTGAAGAGGACATGGTCCGGCGGCTCCTGACGCTCTCGGGCGGCCCCGACGTGGATCCTGAGGTTGTCGACGACCGCTGGCTGGCCGACGAACTCGGCGAGGGTGGCCGGACGCAGTCCCACCTCGGTGACCTGTTCCGAGACCGTGGCTCCGGACGGACCGGGATCCTCCAGGGCCTCCATGCGGAAGACGTGCTCGGGGCGGGCCCGCCCGCCGCTGCCGGCTCCCTCGCTCGCGCTCCGATCCCCCCCGGTCATCCCGCGCAGAATAGCGGCCGGCTCGGCCGAAGCGAAGCGGCGAGGGGCCCGAGGGCCGGGACCCGTGCATGGGGGGTGGGGCGGGGCTCCAGCGACGCGCTCGGGCCCGGTGCGCGACACTCGCGCGGGGCCGGGCCCGGCCGCCTTGACACCGCCGTACACGGCCTCCAGACTCCACGGCTGCATCCGGGTCCGGTCCCGGGGGCCTGCGACGTGCGACATCGCTCGGACTGCCGCAGGAATCCCCATCCCGGCCGTGCCCGGCCGCACAACATCGCGGTCGAGGATCCCCATCTTCGCCCTCCGAGCGCTCTTTCGGGCCCGTTGCAGTGGGCCGCAAATGCTTCCGAGGTAGAGAGTTGTGACCGCCCCTGTGGTGCGCGGTAGCGCATACGGCAGACGGGCTCGTCATCGGCACGACAGTTGTGGCTCGGCCGTACGGTCCCACGGCACTCCTTCCTCTCTTTCCCACCGGAAGCACCGCACTCGGCGCGCGGCCCTCGTGGTCGTGACGTCGCTTCCCGTCCAGCGACGGTCGGCTCGCGTCGGCGATCCGGCCCCCGTCCTCTCCCCCTCCCGGGCCCCCAGGGGCGCGATCCACGGGGACGGCGAGCGCTCCGCTTCCCCCCAAGGGGATCTCCCCGATCGACCAAACTCCCCCCCGACGCTCTTGATGCACGAAGCTCCCATGACCGTGGCTCCTTCCTCCGGGACTCCCGGACGCACGTCCCGGCACGCTGCCGTGAGTCCGTTCGTTCTGGCCAGCGGCGTCCTCGCCACCAGGGTCTTGACGACCGCGGCGGTTCTCGCCCTCGCCGCAGGCTGCGGCGGGTCCGGAAAGAAGTCGGTGGACGGTGTGTCCGGCTCCGGCGCGACGCTGCGGCTGAACGAGGTCGGCAACGGCTTCGGCCAGCTCCTGCCGCACCGCGTCGCCCAGCTCGATGCGCTCGGGAATCCGACCGGCCAGATCATCACGATCCGGACGATCGAAGACGTGGTGGACAACGTCCAGCGCGGCAACCCCGCGCTGCCGCCGACGGTGTTCCAGCCCGCTGCGGTGGCCCCCGACGGCCAGCCGGGCAACCACTTCCTCTTCGCGAACTTCACCCAGGTGCTGGACCCGTTCTCGGTGCTCAACCCGAGCCCGTCGAACAGCGGCCTCTCCGGTGCGGCCAGCGTCACGACGATCAACCCGGTCAACGGAGTCTCGCTTCCCGCGGACGGTCGGGCCTTCCTGGGCGGCAAGACGCTCGTTGGCCCGGCGACCGGTTCGCCGCCCGCGCTCCAGCTCGTCCAGTACGTCGAGCAGAACATCGACCCGGTCGACCCGCGCTACGGGCAGCTGCGGCCGGTGCTCGACGAGGCGGGTCTCCCGCTCTTCCCGGAGGCCGAGGGCTTCCCGGGCGTGCTCGCGTTCGTCCCGAACGCGACGACCCTGCTGTCGGACAACACGATCACCTTCGTGGCGGACCTCGACAACGATCTGACCACGTTCGAGACGTTCCCCTCGAACGTCCAGATCCGCTTCCGGGTCACGACGGCGCTGCGGGCCCAGAACGGTGAGCGGCTGGAGAGCCAGGTCCTCGCGTCGGCCACGGTCGACCTCGACGTCCTCCCGCCGGAGATCATCACGACCCCGCCGCCGACCGACGCTCCGCTGATCACGCCGGGCAACGGCGACATCGACGTCGATCCGCAGACCAACATCCGGATCGAGTTCACCGAGTCGGTGCAGCCCTACTCGGTGGGCGCCGTCCTCGGCGCGGCGCCGCCGACGACCTCTTCGGCGCTGCAGATCCTGTTCGGCCCCTCGACGTCCGTGACGACGATGCCGTTCAACGCCGTTCCGATCAGCCCGTTCGACTTCTCGACGTACGAGCTCGTCCCCGGCTTCGCGTTCCCCGGACGCGGGCCCGAGTTCCAGTCATGCGGCACCTTCTCGCGCGTCGACGTCAACCTCCTGACGAACGCGATCGAGGACCTCTCGCAGGTCGAGAGCACCGACCCGAACACGCCCGGCGTGTTCGAGCCCAACCGGAACCTGCTCGGCGCGTCGACGTTCTTCGAGACCGGTGAAGGCCCGGGCCTGGTCAACGCGCCGGCCGCTCCGGACACGATCTACGTCGGTCGCGGCGGTGCCCAGCCGGGCATCTCGATCATCGACCTCAACGGCTTCGGCCAGACGACCGGCAACCCGGTCAGCAGCCAGCCGTTCCCGCTCGAGGGTGAGTCGCGCTTCCCGTACGACCCGAACGTCACGCAGAACGCGCAGATCCGTCCGCTGCTCGTCCCCGGCGAGTGCACGCTCGACGGCGGCTCCGCGGGCGTCTTCACGCTGGTCCGTGACACGGCCCTCGAGGACATCGTCGTTCGCTCGCCGCTCATCAGCGCGGTGACCGACGCCCACATCGGTCGCGCGCTCGACCGGACGTTCCGCAACGGGCCGCCGCCCTTCGGTTGCCAGTCCGGCGGCGGCAACGTGTGTGCGCTCGACGGTCTGAAGGTCATCGCCTCGGTGCTCGGCAACCAGCCGAACACTGTCGCTCCGGCCCAGGTCAACCAGTTCGGTGCGATCAACCCGGGCTACGAGAACATCATCTCGTGGTCTCCGCATCCGAACCCGCCGAGGCTCGCGTTCCCGCCCCAGTGCGTGACGCCGTTCCTCGCGGGCAACGAGCCCTCGTCGATCGACTCGCCGGGCGGCAACTTCCTGGTCTCCGGCAACCCGTTCCCGATCCCCTCGACGCAGACGCCGCCCTCCGGCCTGCTGACGCCCGAGCAGAACCAGTTCTTCCTCGGCCCAAGCTTCGGACAGACCCAGGCGGTCAACTGCAGCGTCTACCAGATCCGCCAGCAGGTCGGCCACTTCCTCTACGTCGCCGACCGTCCGCGGAGCGAGATCGTGGTCTTCAACTCGAACCGCCTCACGGTGATCGAGCGGATCCCGGTCGCCGACCCGACGTCGCTCGCGATGGGCCCGAACATCGACGTCCTCGCGGTGTCGAACCAGGTCGCGGACACGGTGACGTTCATCGACATCAACCCGCAGTCGGCCCAGTTCCACCAGGTCATCCGGACCATCCAGGTGGGCAACTCGCCGCGCGGTCTTGCGTTCGAGCCGTCGAACGAGGACCTCCTGGTCTGCAACGAGCTCGACAGCACGATCTCGGTCGTCGCGGCCGGCACGCTCGACGTGCGGCGCACGCTGGGCTCCCAGCTCAACCGCCCGTTCGAGGTCTGCGTGACCCCGCGGATGACGAACTTCTCGTTCCAGCGCGGCGTCTACTTCGCGCACGTCATGAACCGGACCGGCAGCGTCGCGCTGATGGAGTCCGGACCGAACGGCGTCAACGGCTGGGGCTTCGACGACATCATCGGGATCATCCCGTTCACGTTCCGCGCTCCGAAGACGCTCCAGATCGACCCGCTCAACCTCGACGCGTCGGTCTACATCGTCCACGAGGGGCCGATCGACGTGGCGACGGGCAACCCGGGTGACCTCGGCATCGGCGCGATCTCCCGCCTGCGGATCGAGAGCGGCCTGATCGGCGTGCTCCCGCTCCAGCTCACGGGCGTCATCAACCCGAACTTCCGTGACGTCGAGTTCAACGTCCCGGTGTCGATCAGCCAGTCCAACGGCCAGCTGTCCGGCATCCCGATCGACATCGCGTTCGACAACCAGCGGAACCTGGGGGCGATCCCCGGCCCCGCGACGAACTTCAGCGCGGGTTCGCCGATCCCGGCGAACCACAAGGGCAACACCCGGGTCATCGGCCCGGTCTCGGTCAACACGAGCGAGCCTCAGTTCCTGTTCGCCTCGGTGCCGAACCCGATCGGTGGCAGCGGCGTCGTGGACGTGCTCGCGCTGGCCCTGACGGGTCTGCCGCGGTTCGACACGAACCCGTACCAAGACGGCATCCAGTCGATTCCCGTCCCGCAGGTCACCCTGCTGTCGGACTACTGGCGCCAGTAGGGATCACCTCCCGACCCGTCCAGGGCGGCGCGACAGCCGCTCCGTGACGGAATCCCGACTGCGCTCGCGCTCGAACCGCGCGGGCGCAGTCGACGTTTACCGCTCCCTCCGCCGCTCCCACCGCAACTCCCCGCAGTGCCCGATCCCGCCGCTGTCCGCTCGATGTTCGCCGGCATCGCCGGGCGCTACGACCTCGTGAACCGAGTGCTCTCGGGCGGGGTCGATCGTCGTTGGCGCAAGCGCGTGCTCGCGCTCGCGGGACCCACCGTCACGGGCAGGACGGTGGTCGACGTCGCGTGCGGGACCGGCGACCTTGCCGCCGTCTTCGCGAACGCGGGGGCCCGCGTCGTCGGCGTCGACTTCACGTTCGAGATGATCGCCCGCGCGCCGCAGAAGACGGACGGCAGCGCACGCGCCACCGAGCCCGTCGCGTGGGTCCAGGGCGACGGCCTCCAGCTCCCGCTCGCGGACGACACCGCGGACGCTTCCACCATCGCGTTCGGGCTGCGGAACGTGGCCGACCGCCGCGCCTGCATTCGCGAGATGGCGCGCGTCACGCGGCCCGGCGGGCGCGTCATCGTCCTGGAGTTCAGCATGCCGGACCGCGACGCGTTCGGTCGCGTGTACCGCGCCTACCTGGAGCACGTCCTCCCTCGCATCGGCGGCGCGCTGACCGGCGACCGGTCCGCGTACGCCTACCTCGACGACACGGTCCAGGCGTGGCCAGCGCCCGCGGCGCTCCGCGACGAGATGGAGGAGGAGGGCCTCGTCGGCTGCGGCTTCGAGCGGCTCTGGCGGGGAATCGCATGTCTCCACTGGGGCGACGTACCTGCATCCCCATCGCGCCTGTGACGCCCGTCGCTTCCGCACTCCGCGGCACGGCCCCGACCGTCCGCTCCCTCGTCGCGCGTCGCGTCCAGGAGGACGAGGAGTGGGAGGAGGAGGAGTGGGACGACGACGAGTGGGAGGACGACGCCGAGTGGGACGAGGAGGGCGACGAGGAGGAGTACGACGACGAGGAGGACTGGGACGGACCGGCGGGCTCGGGCGGGTCGGGGGCACGCCGCCGCTTCAGCCTCCGCGGTGACGACCTCGGCCGCGGGCTGGGCCTGGGGCTCCTCGCGATGATGCCGCTCCTCGTCGCCTATGAGATCTCGATCGGGACCGGGACCACGTCCGGCGCCCGGTCCGTCGCCGAGGCGATCCTCACGACGCCGCTGAAGCCGCTGGGGGAGCCCACGATCGCGAACGTACGGCGCAGCGCGCTCGTCGTCGTGGCGGCGCTCGCGTTCCTCTCGTACGCGTACGCGCGGCGAGGCGAGGAGCGGAAGGGGCTCGGCCCGCGGCTCGTGCGCATCTGGCTGGAGGGCATCGTCGGCGCCGTCGTGCTGGGACCCGTCCTGCTCGCGGCGTCCCGCGCCGCGGAGCCCTACGTCGGTGCGATGGTGGTGGGTGCGACTCCCGGTCCCGTCCCGACGCTCACGCGCGCGGGATTCGTCATGGGGGGAGCCGCGTACGAGGAGATCGTGTTCCGCTTCGGGGGCGTCTCGGTCACGTGGCTGGCCGCCCGGGCGCTCCTGGGGTGGTTCGGGGCCGGGCCGCGGGCGCGGTTCTGGGGCTCGATCGCGCTGTCGATGCTCGGGTCCGCGCTGCTCTTCTCGGCCTTCCACCTCGGGGCGCTCACGGGCTGGCTCGGGCCGGGCGGGGAGCCGTTCGACGCGGCCGTCTTCACCTGGCGGACGACCGCCGGCATCCTGTTGGCCGCGCTGTTCTTCTGGCGGGGCCTCGGTGTCGCCGCGTGGACCCACGCCGCGTTCAACCTCTCCATCCTGATCGGCGCCGGACCGACAACGACCCCTTGACCCCTTCGCCCTCCTCCGCGCTCCGCTTCTTCGTCGGGATCACCGGCGGCAGCGGTCACGTGTACGCCGAGCGGCTCATCGCTGAGCTGCTCCGCGCGGGGTGCGACGTGGACCTGTCGATCACCGAGGCCGGTTGCAAGGTGCTGCGCCACGAGCGGGGGATCGAGGCGGGCGTGCGCGGGGAGCTCCTGGAGGACGCGCTCCCCGGATGGCTCGGTCCGCTGGGCATTGGCGACGAGCACCTCGCGCGCGTTCGCGTGTTCGCGAGTGACGCGGTCGAGGCCCCCGCAGCGTCCGGCACGTCGCTCACCGGCGGCGTCATCGTCGCGCCGTGCAGCATGGGAACGCTCGCGCGCGTGACCGCCGGGTTCAGCTCGAACCTCGTCGAGCGCGCGGCCGACGTCGCGCTCAAGGAGGGGCGCCGCCTCGTGCTGATGCCGCGCGAGACGCCGCTGTCCGAGATCCACCTGGAGAACATGCTGCGCGCGGTGCGGCTCGGCGCGATCGTGCTGCCGTGCATGCCGGGCTTCTACCACCTGCCGAAGTCGGTGGACGACCTCGTCGCGCACGTCGTCGGCAAGACGCTCGACCGGATCGGCGTCGAGCAGTCGGTCGGCGCCCGCTGGCAGGGCTTCGACGAGCCCGACGGTGACCCGGGCACTCAGCCGCCAGAAGCCGGGTCTCCAGCTGCGCCCGAGGCGGGAGGGTCGTCATGAGCCGCGTCCTCGCCACCCTCTCGCTGGTCAAGTTCAGCCACTCGGTGTTCGCGCTGCCGTTCGCCCTCATGGGGGCGTGGCTCGCCGCCGGCGGGCCCCCGGCTCTGGAGACGCTGCTGTGGATCGTCGTCTGCGCCGTGTCCGCGCGGACCGCAGCGATGGCCTTCAATCGCCTCGTCGACCGCGACATCGACGCCGACAACCCTCGCACCGCCGGGCGCGAGCTGCCCAGCGGCGCGCTCGGGGTCGGCTACGCGCGCGCGCTCGTCGCCGTGGCGGCCGCCGTGTTCGTCGGCGGCGCGTTCGCCCTCAACCCGCTCGCGGGTCAGCTCTCCCCGATCGTCCTCGTCGTCCTGCTCGGCTACAGCTACGTCAAGCGGTTCAGCGCGGGCGCGCATCTCGTGCTCGGCGTCGCGCTCGGGCTCGCCCCGCTGGGCGCGTGGATCGCGGTCCGCGGCGACTTCGACGGCGACCTCACGCCGATCCTCCTCCTGTTCGTGTGCGTGTGGACGTGGGTCGCCGGCTTCGACCTGATCTACGCCTGTCAGGACGCCGACTTCGACCGCGCGCGCGGGCTCCACTCGATCCCCGCCCGGTTCGGCGTCGCGAGCGCGCTCCGGCTCTCGCGCGCGCTGCACGTCGTGACCGTCCTGGCCCTCGTCGGCGTGGCGCTGCGCGCGGACCTCGGCGCGGTCTTCTGGATCAGCACCGCCGTCGCGGCCGGGCTCCTCGCGTGGGAGCAGAGCCTCGTGCGGGCAGACGACCTCAGCCGCGTCGACGTCGCGTTCTTCACCGTGAACGGCTGGGTCGGCGTCGCGCTGTTCCTGGGGCTCGCCGTCGACATGGCGCTCACACCCGTCGCAGGAGCAGCCTGATGGCGCGCAAGAAGGCCGGCCGAGGCGGAGGCAAGCCGCGCGACCCGAACCCCGCGGACGCTCTCCGCGACTTCGAGGCGACCGTCGAGCGCGGCCTGCCGACGGTCGCGATCCTGCGCGGCGAGGAGCGTTACTTCCGCGACCAGGGCGTCCGGGTGATGGTCGAGGCGGCGAAGGCCGCCGGCCTGGAGATCTGCCGGCACGACGGGCACGATCCGGAGTACGACGCGGCGCGGCTGCTCGACGACCTCTCGACCGGCGCGCTCTTCGGCGGCGCGCGCTGCGTCGTCGTACACGGGGCCGAGCGCATCGTCGTCGACCGTGCGACCCACGCGTCGCCCGCCATCCGGGATGCGATGCGCGCGCGGATCGAGGCCGGCGGGGAGGCCAGCGGGGAAGGCTGCCTCGTCCTGTCGGCCGAGAAACTCCGCGCGGACCACGCGCTCGCGAAGGCTGCGAAGGCCGCCGGCGGCCCGATCGTCGGCTGCCGCCGCCTCTACGACACGCCGCCTCCCTGGAACCCCGACCCCAGGAACGCGGAGCTCGTGCAGTGGTGCGCCGCGCGCGCCCGGGCGCTCGGCGTACGCATCGACGTCGGCGAGGCCGCCTTCGTCGTCGCCGCGACCGGCAACGACCTCGCCGCGATCGAGGACCAGCTCCAGCGTCTCGTCGGGCGCGGGGACGACGCGGTGCGCGAGCTCGTGCCCTGGACGGCCGGCGCGTCGACGTGGGACGTGGCCGACCACATCGCGCGAGGAGACCTGGAGCGCGCGTCGCTGGGGATCGAGTCGCTCTTCGCCGGCGGCGCGTCGCAGCGCGACGGCTCGCGCGTCATCGACCGCCCGGGCATCGTCGCCCAGCTCATCACCGCGATCGGCGCGAAGCTCCGCGAGGCGGAGCGCGGCGCGGCCGAGCTGCGGGCGGGCCGCGGCGCCGCCCAGGCCGCCGCCGCGGCAGGCGTGAAGGGCCCCAAGCCGGCTGTCCTTGCGTTCGAGAAGCGCCTCGCCGCCCGTCCGCCGACCGCCTGGACGCCGATGCTGGAGGACTTCGGCGCGCTGGAGCGCCGCTCGCGGTCCGGGGTGTCGGTCGACGCGACCGACTTCCTCGCCTTCGCCCTCCGCTGGCGCCTGCGCGCGCCGGCTTCGGGGCGACCTGGCGGTGCTCCGGGCGATGGATCTCGCCCCGCGCGGACTACGATGCGTCGATGAACGACGCCGCCGCCGAGCCGCGCATCGCGGTGCTCTCCGAGGTCGTCCGGAACCAGATCGCCGCCGGCGAGGTCATCGAGCGGCCCGCTTCGGTGGTGCGCGAGCTGGTCGACAACGCGGTCGACGCCGGAGCCCGCCGGATCACGGTCGATCTGGAGGAGGGCGGGATGCGGCTCGTCCGCGTCACCGACGACGGGATGGGCATGGTCCCCGAGGACCTCGAGCTCGCCTTCGAGGCCCACGCGACCAGCAAGCTGCGCACGCCCGACGACCTGGAACACATCGCGAGCCTCGGCTTCCGCGGCGAGGCGCTCGCGTCCATGGCTTCGGTCGCGCGCTGCCGCATCCGCTCGCGACCCCGCGATGCCGAGACGGGTGCGGAGATCGTCGAGGAGGGCGGGCGCCGCGGCGCGCTGACGCCGGCGGGGATGCCGCCCGGGACGATCGTCGAGGTGCGCGACCTCTTCTACAACACGCCTGCGCGCCGCCGATTCCTCAAGCGCGAGTCGACCGAGCTCTCGCGCTGCACCGAGATCGTCCAGCGCGCCGCGCTCGCCCATCCGGCGGGCCCGGACGGCGAGGGCGGGATCGGCTTCGTCGTGCACAACGGCGGCAAGCGCTCGTTCGACGTCGAGCCGTCGATGGACCTGCTCGCGCGCATCCGCCGCGTCTACGGGGAGGAGCTCGCCGGACAGCTCGAGCCCGTGGAGGCGAGCAACGGCAGCACCCGCCTTTCCGGCTACGTCGCCCCGCCGCGGTTCGGCCGCCGGGACGCGCGCCGGCAGATGTGGTTCCTGAACGGTCGGCCGCTCAGGGACAAGGTCCTCACGCGCGTACTCAAGGACGCCTACCGCGGCGTCCTGATCGACGGAATGCAGCCGGTCGCGTTCCTGCACCTGTGGATCGATCCGCAGTCGGTGGACGTCAACGTCCACCCCGCGAAGAGCGAGGTGCGGCTGCGCGACGAGCGACCGCTGTTCGGGTTCCTCGTCGGTGCGCTCAAGGAGGCGGTCCTGCGGACCGACATGGCCACGCCCGGTGAGACGATGCTCGATCGCCTGCGTCGGCGTGAGGGGCGGCCGCAGCAGCGAGAGACGCTCCCCGACCCCGGCCCCTACGCGGGGCCGCGGACGAGCTACGACCAGCGCGACTGGATCCCGCGCGCGCCCTCCGCGCCCGCTCCGACGTCCGAAGGAGGCGTCGCCGGCGCTCCGACCTTCGGCGTCCGCGACGTCCCCGGGACTGAGGAGTCGGTGCCCATCGAGCCCGCGTCCATCGAGCGCGCGTCCATCGAACTGGGCCCGGTCGACGCGTGGGCCGCGGTCGACGACCTGCGGGGTCCGTACATCCAGGTCGCGAAGACCTACCTGCTGCGCGCTCTGCCCGACGGGTTCGAGATCATCGACCAGCATGCGCTGCACGAGCGTCTGACGTTCGAGGAGCTGCGTCGAGACGTCGCCGCCGGCCGCGTCGAGGTCCAGCGCCTGCTCGCGCCCGAGGTCGTCGACCTGACCCAGGCCGACGTCCAGCTGGTCCTGGAGCACAAGGACGCGCTGCGTCGGATCGGGCTGGAGGTCGAGCCCTTCGGGGAGCGGACCGTCGCCGTGCACGGCGTTCCGGCGCGCATCCGCCGTCCCGACCCCGAGGGCATCGTGCGTGACGTCGTCGAGGTGATCGCACGGACGGGCAAGGCGCCGGACGCCGAGGACGTGCTGGAGGAGGTGCTGCACCGCACCTCGTGCCGCTCGTCGATCATGGCCGGCGACGCGCTCGACGAGTCGTCGATCCGCGCGCTGCTGGAGCGCGCGCGCGCGGCCGGCACCGACCAGACGTGCCCGCACGCCCGCCCTACGCGGGTGCGCTTCACGCTCACCGATCTGGAGAAGGCGTTCCACCGGAGCTGACCTCGCTCAGAGCCTGGGCAGAAATCGCTGAAGCGGACTCTGCCCAGGCCCTGATGACGTCCCTGGCGCATCCTCTGACGAGGATGCGCGCTCGCGTGGGCGATTGCTGCCCACGGAATCAGTCGGGTCGGAAGTGCTTCGGCTCCAGCGCCGCCTTCATGGACCCGCCGGAGAGCAGGTAGAGGTCCGCGGACGGCACCTCGGACAGCCGGAGCTGGCCCACCGGGCCCGTTTCCGGGTGCTCTACCTGTTACGGGAAGAAGCGACCGGGGAGCCAGGAACGGTCGCCCTCCTTGCCGTGCTCGAACCAGTCCGTGCACTGGACCAGAACGGTCCCCGGCATGAGCAGCGGCCCCGTGCGGTTCGGTGAGACGAGGACGACCTGGGGACGCCAGGTCTCGGGGTCGATGCCGAACACGAGGCGGACGACGGGCGGACCGTCGTCGCCGGAGCTCGGGCGCACATCGCGGAACAGGCGGAAGTCGGGCGTGGTGAGCTCGAGCCAGCGCAGTCCTTCGCAGAGCTCGGCGAGCGAGGTGTCCCGGCCGCCCCGCACGCCCTGGACGTCCGTTCCCGGGATCCACAGTCCGGGGTCGCCCTCCAGCAGGAGAGGCGTCGGCTGCGCGCCCTTGCGCGTTTCGGTCTTGGTCTCGCCGTCTCCGTCCTCCGGGACGTCGACGCGACGGCGCTCCAGGAGCGACACGATGCGGAAGCTCTGCGGACGCGTGAGGCGCGCGATGTCGAACGAGATCGCGGCCCAGCTGTCGATCTCGTCGCGGCCCTCCTTGTTGTCCCGTCCGGACAGTCGGATCCAGCCGTCGGTCGCGCCGTTGCCCTTCAGCTTCCGGTACCAGTAGTGCAGCGACTTGCCCTGGTCGAAGCCGCGCATCTGCGAGCTCCGCTCCGCGCGCTTGTCGTCGAGGACGGTCCCGCGCACGAGCCCCGGCCCGACGTCGAGGTAGGCGAAGCGCGCGACGAAGTTCCGCGCGCCGGTCTCGCTGCGGTCGCGGACCTCGAACTCCAGCTCGAACGCGCGCGGGGCTTCCGTCGCCACCGGGCCGTCCGTTGCGCCGTCGACGCTGAGGCTCGAGGTCACCTTGCGCCAGAGCTCCGCCGCGTCGGCGGGCGTGCCGTCCGGGACCCGGCCCGCGCTCGCGGGCTGGCCGTCGCTGGCCAGCGGCGCGGGGTCCTTCGGCTTGGCCTTCAGCGCGTCGGGGAGATCGATCGGCGCCTTCGGACGAGCCGTGTCGTCCTCCTGTGCGTTGAGCGTCGGGGCGCCGAGCATCGGCAGGAGCAGCAGCGCGAGGGCCTGGGTGGCCCGCGCGGTGCGCCGCGGGGAGTCGAGAACCATGGGGGAGATCGTCGTCTGAGCGACCCTCAACTTCCAGCGCCCGTGGAAGGTCGCTGGGACCAGGATTTACGATGGGGCCCATGACGGCCCACGGAGCGGGCGGCGGCGACCCCCTGGACCGGCTTCCGCTGCGGTTCCTCATCGGGACGACCGCCAGCGGGAAGTCCCGCCTGGCGCTCGACCTGGCGCCCCGCCTGGGGGCGGAGGTCGTCGCGCTCGACTCGATGACCGTGTACCGCGGTCTCGACGTCGGGACCGCGAAGCCGACGCCTGCGGAGCGCGCCCTGGTGCGGCACCACCTCCTGGACGTCGCGGATCCCGCGGAGCGCTACGACGTCCAGCGGTACCTGGCCGACGTTCGAGACGCTCTGGAGGACATCGAGCGCCGGGGCGCGACGCCGCTCTTCGTCGGTGGCACCGGGTTCTATCTCGCGGCCCTCCTCCGGGGGATCTTCGAGGGGCCGCCGATCGACCCGGAGCTCCGCCGCGGGCTGGAGGCACGGATGGCGCGCGAGGGCGGCGCGGTCCTGCACGCGGAGCTCGCGGCGGTCGATCCAGACGCCGCCGAGCGGATCCATCCGAACGACGAGCGGCGCACCGTGCGCGCGCTGGAGGTATTCCAGCAGACCGGCTCGACGCTCACGTCGCTGCAGGAGCAGTGGAGCGGTGAGCGGAGCGAGCGCGAGCGTCGCGCCACGATCGTGGGGCTGGCGCCGCCCGCCGAGATCCTGGAGCGCCGGATCGTCGAGCGCACCGCCGAGATGCTCGCGGCCGGCTGGCCGGACGAGGCGCTGCGGCTCTCGCGCGGCGACGGACTCGGTCCGTCGGCGATCCAGGCGCTCGGGTACGACACCGCTCTCGCGCTCGGGAGGGGCGAGGTCGAGTTCGACGAGGCGCGCGACCTCATCGCGCTCCGCACCCGCCAGTTCGCGCGCCGTCAGCGGACCTGGTTCCGCAAGTTCGACGTGCGCTGGATCGACCCGCTGAGCCCCGACGCCGCGTCCGACGCGCTCGCGACGTTCCTCGCGGACTGACCCCCGCCCGCGCCGACGAGTCCGCCCGCGCAGACGAGTCCGCCCGCGCAGACAATGAAGAAGGGACGGAGCAGGGCTCCGTCCCTCGTGCGATGCACGGCGCTCCGGCGCGGAGCGACGCGGCCGGGATCACTCGTACGGGTTCGGCGGGATCTCCGGCACCTCGAACTCGCCCCGGTACTTCGACGGCTGGGGCTGGTTCGGGTTGTACGGGTTGCTGTTCAGCAGGTGGCGGCGCAGCGTGAGCGTGAACTCGCCCCACTCGTTGCGCGCGAACTCGCCCGCGGTTCCGTGGCGGCTCGCGTCGTAGCCGGTCGCCGCCTTGGCGATCCGCGGCGGGACCGAGCGGAAGTTCCAGTGGTCGTGGATCTGCTCGGCCGAGTTGCGGCACGAGGAGAAGAGCGAACCGGCGGCGAGGGCGGCGATCGCGAGGGGAAGAGCCTTCGTACGCTTCGTCGTCATGGAGAGGCCTCGGGCGAGTGTCGTGGGGCGACGCTCGTCGCGCTGGGGGGAGGGGGACGGGGCTCGGAAGGAGCCGATCGGAGATCCTGGGGGGATGCGGGCTCGCCGCGACGCCTGCTGCGGCGCGCGCGGGAGGGGACGCAGTATCATGCGGACCGGCCCGGAAGTCCAGAGGACCGCGCGTGCCGGCGCGCCGACGCGGCCGGCGGCCTCGTTCGGAGCCACGCTCCGGATCGAGCTCGCCCGCCTTCTGGCGACGCACACTGGCCCTAACCGCGCGGACCGTCAGGTCACCGGGATTTCTCGACTCGACACACCTCCCGCGTGATGGAACCCCAGCGGCCGGCCGTGGAACCCCGAGGCGCCAGCACCAGCCCGCTCCGTCTGGCCGTCTTCGGCGGGTCCTTCGATCCGATCCACGAGGGTCACCTGGAGGTGGCGCGCCGGGCCGAGGGGGTGTTCGGGATCGAGAGGACCCTCTGGATCCCGGCCGCGCGGCCGCCGCACAAGCTGGGCGTCGACCTCGCGGATCCGGCCCAGCGGCTCGCCATGGCCCTCATCGCGACCGCCAGCCGGCCCGACTGGGAGGTCTCGACCATGGAGCTGGAGCGGGAGGGCCCCTCGTTCACCTACGACACGCTCCTGGAGGTCCCGGAGCGCGTCCGGCGGCACCTCGTGCCCAAGAAGGACGGCGGGATCGCGCGCAGACGGCGCGAGCTCGAGCTCTACATGGTGCTGGGCAGCGACAACCTCGGCGGACTCCCCGGCTGGAAGAACGCCGAGGACGTGCTCGCGATCGCCCGGCCGATCGTCGCGTGGCGGGAGGGGGACCCGGACGAGCACCTCGCGGCCCTCCAGGGCCGGCTCCCCGAGGCGAGCATCGAGCGGCTCCGCGAGGGCTTCCTCCGCCTTCCGCCGCTGCCCCAGAGCTCCACGTCGATCCGCGCGGCTCTCGCGGAGGGCCGGTTGCCGGAGGGGGCACTGCCCCGCGAGGTGGCGGAGTTCATCGTCGAGAAGGGCCTCTACGGCTGGCCCGAGGGGGCCGAGCTGCCGCCCGCGGACGCCGCCAGCGAATGACGTCCCTGATCGCGTTCGTGGCCGCCGGCGCTCTCACCGCCCTGATGGCGGGGGCCGCCCTGCGGATCGGCTGGGTGGACCGCCGCGAGGGCCTGGAGGACCGCAAGCCTCGGAGGACGCCGGTGCCGCTGGTCGGCGGGGCGGCCATCCTCGCTGCGCTCGCTCTCACCGCGTGGTGGACCGGCGACGCCCGGCTCGGGGCCCGGGCCCTCCCGTGGCCTGCGCTGGTCGCCGCGTTCCTGCTCGGCCTCGTCGACGACGTGCTTCCGGGCGGCCTGCGCGCCGCGGCCAAGCTGCTCGGACAGCTCGCCGTGGGCGTGCTCGTCGTCGCGTGGCCGGGTGAGGCGTGGGAGGGGGCGTCGATGGGCGCGCACCTGACCCTCGGCGTCCTGGCCGTCGTGGCCATGAACGCCGTGAACACGTTCGACCACCAGGACGGCGCCGCCGGGGCGCTCGGGGTCCTCGCGCTGGGGCCGGTCGCGCCTCCGCTGGGCGCGGCCGTCGCCGGTTATCTGCCGTTCAACACCGCCCTCCGGCGCTCCGGCGGGGACGGTGAGACCGTGCCGCTCGCGATGCTGGGCGACGCAGGAAGCCACCTCCTCGGGGTGGCGGTCGCCACCACGCCCGGGGCGCAGGCGCTGCTCCTCGTTCCGCTGCTGGACCTCGCCCGGGTGGCCGCCGGCCGGATCGACCGCGGGCAGCCCTTCTGGGTCGGGGACCGCACTCACCTGGGCCACCGCCTCGCCCGCCTCGGGTTCGGACCCGTGGCGGTCGCGCTGCTCCTCGGATCGATCCTGGCGCCGCCCGCGGTCGCCCGGATCCTCGTGGACGGGCGTCTGGCGCTGGGAGGAGCCCTGGTTCTGAGCGTAATCCTGTTCTACCTGGCCATCGCGGCCACGGAATCCGAGGAGGAGGTCGCCGAACGACACGTCGGGGCGCGATCCGCGCCTTCGGGCGTGGGTTCGCGCGCCGCCGGGCCCTTCGCAGATCCTTCCGTGCGGTCCAAGGCCGCGCCGCCACTCCGCTCCTCCGAATCCAACGGCACGGGATCCGGCCCCTGATCCGGCCCCTGATCCTGGGCGGGGAGCTCCGACCGACCCCCAAGAGGCCAGCGGACACGGACCGGGCGGTTGCCGTCGCCTCCGGCCGTCCCGATACTGCTGGGCCTTTCTCCCCGCCCCGGGGTACCGCACGACCTTGTCCTATCCCCTGACCGCGATCATCAGTGACCTGCACGGGAACCGCCCCGCGCTGGAGAGGTGCCTCGCCGACGCCGGCGAGCGCTCGGTCGAGCGGTTCGTGTGCCTGGGCGACATGGTCGGCTACGGCGCCGAGCCCAGGGCGTGCCTGGACGCGGTCATGTCCCGCTGCGTCGAATCGCCCGGCGTCGAGCGCGAGGGCGGCGGACCGCTGCTCCCCGGGCTGTGCCTGAAGGGCAACCACGAGGAGGCGCTCCTGTTCTCCGCGGACGACTTCAACGCGAAGGCGCGCGCGGCGATCGAGTGGACGCGGGAGGAGATCGGTCGCGACCCCGCGCGCGCCGACGACTACTGGGACTTCCTCGGTGAGCTCCCGGCGACGACGACGGACGAGCGCGCGATGTTCGCGCACGGCTCGCCCCGCGACCCGGTGCGCGAGTACGTCGTCCCGCGCGACATCCGGGACCGCGAGAAGATGGGGGCGCTGTTCGCCGCGATGGACCGCGGCGTCTGCTTCATCGGCCATAGCCACGTCCCGGCCGTGTTCTTCGAAGACGGCTCCTACTTCGTTCCGCGCGGGCCCGAGTCGGTCTATGGGCCCTACGATCTCGGTTCGCTCGACGAGGTCCGCGCGATCGTCAACGTCGGTTCCGTGGGCCAGCCCCGCGACGGTGACCCGCGTCTCTCCTACGTGCTCTTCGACGGCCAGAACGTCACGTTCGTCCGGCTCGAGTACGACCACGCCTCCGCCGCGGACAGCATCCGCGCGATCGAGGCTCTCCCCGACTTCCTCGCCGATCGCCTCGCCGCCGGGCGCTGAGCGACTGCGCTACCCACCCTCTCCCCATCATGGGTCCGGAGAAGCGACTCCCGCTCGCTCTGCTGCTGTGCTTCGTCATCCTGTTCGGGTGGCAGGCGATCATCGCGCCGCCGACGCCCGAGGGCGATGACGCGGAGGCCGCCGCGCCGTCCGTGGTCGGGGACGAGGTCTCCTCCGAAGGGCCCGGCGGGGTCGCCGACGGCGCGACGGACGAGTCGTCCGATGCGACCGATGTGGCGGCAGACGAGGCAGACGGGGGCGCGGCGGCGGCCGCCGCGCCCCCGCCCGAAGCCGCGGAGTCGACGCCCGAGCCGACGGATGACGGCGCCGTCGCCCCGTGGTCGGACTGGATCGAGCTCGGCGCTCCCGGCGAGCGCGGGCACTCCGTTGCGCGCTTCGACAGCCTGGGCGGGAGTCTGTCCGAGCTGCGGCTCGGTGCCTACTTCGTCCGCCACGGCCTCACCGAGGAGGAGAAGGCGGACCGCGAGAACTGGACGAGGGTCGTCGAGCCCGCGATCGAGTCCGAGCAGACGTTCCAGACCTTCATGCTCCGCAGCGGGACGTCGGCGCGCGAGATCCTCGCGTCCGACCTTGCCCGTGTGCACTGGGAGCACGAGGTGCTCGAGGCGCCGCGGTCGGGCGTGCGCTTCACGCACACGGACGCGAACGGCGTCGTCTTCGAGAAGACGATCGAGAAGGTCGAGGGCCAGTACCACCTGCGCGTGACCCTCGTCACGCGGGTGACGAACGAGGTCGTCGCGAAGCGGCGCGCGACCGTGCACCTCGTCTCGTCGGTCGGCATGCGTGCGGAGGCCGGCGACAGCTTCTACATGGAGCCCAAGGCCGTGGCGGCGCGCCTCGGGAAGACGCCCAAGAAGCGCGAGCCCGACTACGACGGCGACCCCCGCCAGAAGGTCCTCGCGACCGGCGACCTCGCGTACTTCGGGACGCACAACAAGTACTTCGCGATGCTCGCGCGGCCCGCGGACGACCTCACGCAGGCTGTCCTTCGCGAAGCCGGATGGCTCGCCGTCTTCGATCCCCAGTGGGTGCTGGCGGGCAACGACGGCCGCAAGGCGTTCCGCGACGTGCTCGTCGAGGGCGTCCTCGCGCTCACGCTCCCCGAGGTGGGCGGCGAGTCGCGCCAGGAGTTCCTCGTCTACGCCGGACCGAAGTCCGAGACGGCCTTCGGCCCCGGGGACGAGGAGTTCGCCGGCATCCTCAAGCAGGACCTCGGGTTCTTCGACGGCATCGCCGGAGTCATCCTAGGTTTCCTGCGGTTCCTCCACGGCATCGTGGGGAACTGGGGCTGGGCGATCATCTTCCTCACGCTCACCGTGCGGATGCTGCTCTTCCCGCTCAACCGCCGGATGCAGACGTCGATGGCGCGGCACGCGACGAAGATGAAGCGCGTCCAGCCGAAGATCGACGCGATCAAGAAGAAGTACGAGAAGGACCCGCAGAAGCTCCGCCAGGAGCAGGCGCGCATCTTCCAGGAGGAGGGCGCGATGCCGCCGCTCGGCGGGTGCCTCCCGATCCTCCTCCAGATCCCGATCTTCTTCGGCCTCTTCAGCGCCCTGCGCGTCGCGTTCGAGCTGCGCCAGGAGCCGTTCATGGCCTGGATCCGCGACCTGTCGCAGCCCGACCGGCTCGTTCCCACCGGCCTCGACACGACGCTGCCGCTCGTCGGGTCGATCGCCTACTTCAACCTCCTGCCGATCCTGATGGTCGTCCTCTGGATCGGTCAGCAGAAGGTGATGCCGAAGCCGCCCGCCGACAACGAGCAGGCGCGGCAGATGCAGAAGATCATGATGTACATGCCGATCATGTTCGGCGTGTTCCTCTACAACTACGCCGCCGGTCTCTCGCTCTACATGATCACCACCTCGCTGTTCGGGATCATCGAATCGACGGTCATCCGCAAGGTCTGGCCGATCGACGACACCGAGCAGCCCAAGAAGAAGAGCCGCTTCATGGCCAAGCTCGAGGACCTGCAGAAGCAGGCGCTCGAGGCCCAGGAGATGCAGAAGAAGGCGGCGATGGCCAAGGGCGCGGGCGGCGGACGCAAGAAGGGCCGCAAGTGACCACGACGATCGCGGCCGTCGCGTCGCCCTCCGGCGCGGGGACGCGAGCGGTCGTCCGCGTGTCGGGGCCCCGGGCCGCGGCGATCGTCTCGTCCTGCTGTCGCGTCCGCGAGGGCGGCGACGCGCTCGGCCTCGGGCCGCGCGCCGCCTTCGACGTGCACCTCGACGACGGCGTCGGCCCGGTCCCGGCGATGTTGCTGTGGATGCCCGGCCCGCGGTCGTTCACCGCCGAGGACGTCGCCGAACTGCACCTGCCCGGGCAGCCCGACCTCGTCGCGCGCGCGCTCGAACGGCTCATGGTGCTCGGCGCAGAAGCGGCGCAGCCGGGAGAGTTCACGCGGCGCGCGTTCGAGAACGGACGCATCGACCTGACGCGCGCCGAGGGCGTCGCCGCGCTCGTCGTCGCGCGCTCTGCGGCCGAGCGGCGCGCGGCGCTCGCGCTCCTGACGGGCGGGCTCGAGCAGCGCCTCACGAGGATTCGCGACGGCCTGGAGTCCACGCGCGCGCTCGCCGAGGTGAGCCTCGACTTCGACGAGGCCGAGGCGGGTCACGTGCCCGTTCAGGATCTCGTGCGCGGCGCGAACGACGCGCTGTCGAACGTCGACGAGGCGCTCGGGTGGGAGCGCAGTCGCGTCGGGTCCGGCGGACGTCCTCGCGTCGTCCTCGCGGGCGCGCCGAACGCCGGCAAGAGCACGCTCTTCAACCGCCTCGCCGCGGGCGACCTCCGGCGAGCGAGCGGGGTGGCGCTCGTGAGCGACCTCGCCGGGACCACGCGCGACGCGAAGCGCGGCGAGTGGGAGGTCGCGGACGGAGTCCTTGTCGAGCTCGCCGACACCGCCGGTCGCGTGGCCGGCGGAGCCAACGAGACCGAGGACGCGGTCGCCGAGCCGGACATCCTCGCCTTCGAGGCCGCTCGCGCACTCGTCGAAGCGGCCGACGTGATCCTCTGGGTCGTCGATGCCGCCGCGGCGCGCGGAGCACCCGAGCCGCCGGCGCAACGGGCCGACGCGGATCGACCGATGCTGCTCGTCTGGAACCGGATCGACGGCCCGGACGCAGCCCCTTCGCCGCCTCCGGCCTGGGCCGACCTCGCGAGCGGGGTCGTCGTCACGTCGGGCGTGACCGGCCAGGGCCTGGGCGACCTCCGTGACGCGGTCGCGGCCGCGCTCCTCGATGGCGATGCGGGAGCCGGCGGGCCGAGCGAAGCCGGGGCCGGGCTGGGGGCGAGGCATCTGCGGGCGCTGGAGACGGCCCGCGAGCGCCTCCGCGGGGCGCTGTCCGCCGCCGAGACGGGGCTGCCCCTGGACGTCGTCGCCGAGGAGCTCAAGGCCGCCACGGACGCCCTCGACTCGATCACGGGCCGTACGACGCCCGAGGACCTGCTCGACCGGATCTTCGCCGGCTTCTGCCTCGGGAAGTGACGCTCTCGGGCACCGCCCGTCGTCCTCGTTGACACGCCAGACCGCGGTTGCTCCACTCCTTTCGACGCGGCTCGGGTCGCGCGTTCTCGACCTCGTTTGAAGTGCCCCCGATGCGCCTCCGACGACGACCGCGTCGTCGACTCCAGGACCTCTGCGGACGGAACGGTCATCCGCCGTCGCCGCGAGTGCCTCCATTGCTTCATGCGCTTCACGACCTACGAGCGCATCGAGGAGAGCCCGCTCCGCGTGATCAAGAAGAGCGGCGAGCGCGTCCGCTTCGACCGCGACCGGATCCTCCACGGCATGCTGCGCGCGTGTGAGAAGCTGCCTGTCCCGATGGAGGCGGTCGAGGACGCGGTCATGCGCGTCGAGGCGCGCTGCCAGGGCGAGTACGACCGCGAGGTCCCGAGCTCCGTGATCGGTTCGCTCGTCATGGACGAGCTCCGTCAGCTCAACCAGGTCGCCTACGTTCGGTTCGCGAGCGTCTACCGCGAGTTCAAGGACGTCGGTCAGTTCATGTCCGAGCTGGAGACCATCCTCGACGAGGACACCGACGCGGTCGAGCGCCCTGCCGACGCGGAGGGCTGATGCCGTGACGCGGACCGAGGGGGAGCTGTTCGAGCTGCCGCCCGGCGCTCGCCGCGGGGGCGGCGCGAAGGGGAGCGGAGATGCAGCGGCCGACGATGCGGCGCTCGAGGCGCGCCTCGTGCCGCTCGTCCGTACGCGAACGGGTCGGACGGTCGAGTTCGACGACGCGCGCCTGGCCGCGAGCGTCGAGCGGGCCCGGCGGGTCGCCGGACACGACGACCCCGCGCTCGCCGCGGAGGTGGGGGACATCGTCTCGTTCACCCTGGCGTCGCGGACCAGCGCGGTCGTGGAGGGCGGCGTCGTGCGGCGTCCGTCGGTCGAGGTCGACGAGGTCGGCTGGCTGGTCGAGCGCGTCCTCGTGGAGCTGGGGCACGCCGCGGTGGCGCGCGAGTACATCCTGGCGAGGGACCGCAAGGCGCGCAGCCGCGTCGCCCGCGACGGGGCGCGCTCCCCGTCGGCTGGCGCGGGCGTGCGGCGCCTGCCCGCGGTCCGGGCCGCTGCCGGGACCGAGCCGTTCGACGGCCGCAGGATCGCGGCCGCGCTGGTCGCCGAGGCGGGCCTGGAGGCAGGCGAGGCCGAGCGCGTGGCCGAGCGCGTCGAGGAGAACCTGGCGAGCACCTCGCTCCGCGCGGTGTCGACCGCGCTCGTGCGCGAGCTGGTCTCGGCCGAGCTCCTCGCGCTCGGCCTGCAGCACGCACTCAGGCGCCACGAGGCCGTCGGCGTGCCGCGCCACGACCTCGCGCGCGAGTACGAGGCCGCGCGCGCACCGCGGATCGACGAGCCGCCGGCGGCGAGCGCGCGGGAGGATCGGCTGCTCCATCCTCGCTTCGAGGACCTCGCCGGCGACGCGCTCCTCGCGCGCTGGGCGCTGGAGGACCTCGTGCCGCCGAACGTCGCCGAGCGCCACCGCGCCGCCGACCTGCACGTCCTCGGCCTCGCCTCCCTGCACCGACCGCTCGTTCGCGCCCTCCCGGTCGAGCTCGTCGCGCCCGGTGCCGCGTGGGGGCGGCGCAGCGCGCACGGAGCGCTGCACCGGGTCGCGCGCCTCGCCGTGGACACGGCGCACGGCGTCGTCCTGGAGGACGCGGGCGACCTGTTCGCGTCGCTCGGCGCCGGCGGATCGCGGAGCGCCGCGATCGACGACGACGCGATCCTCGACTACCTGCACGCGCTCAGCGGCGTCGCCGTCGGCGCGGGCCGCGACGTGGGGCTGTCGCGCTTCGGACGCGGCGGCGCCCCCTCGCTGGCGGCGGTCCTTCGGGCATCCGCGCGCGCGGTCACGGGGGGCGGCGGGCTCGCCGTGAGGACGTTCGCGACGCTCGTCGAGATCGAGGCCAGCCTCGTTGCGGCGGGCTCGCCCCGCGCCGACAAGGAGGAGACCGCCGCGGCCGTCGAGACCCTGCTCGCGTCGGGGCACCTCGTCCCGGCGTGGGCGACCGGCTCCAGCCGCTGGGTCGGGCCGGGCCTCCTGCGCCGACGCGGTGAGCGGGGGAGCCGCGCGCTGACGGGTGCGGTGGCGCTCAACCTGCCGCGCGTTGCGCGGCGCGCGGGGCCGTGGCGCGAGGACGCCTTCCTCGCCGGGCTCATGGACCTCGTCGGCGTCGCGACCGAGGCCCTGGAGGCCGTGGCGACGGCGCGGAGCGCCGCGGGGCGGGTGCAGGGAGGCGTCGTGTCCGATCGGCCCTCTTTCGCGCTGGTGCCCGTCGGCCTCGACGAGGCCCTCGGGATCCTCGGCGACGGGATCGCGCGGGTCGAGCAGGGGGCGCGACTGCTCGGCGCGCTCCACGACGGAGCGACCCGGCTCGGCGAGCCGCGGGGACTGGAGGTCCGCGTGACGCCCTTCTACGCCGCGCACGCCGCGCGTCGCTTCGCTCGCTCGGACGCTGCGGTGGGGGGCCCGGAACAGCCGCGGCTCTTCGCCGACCTGCCGGTCCCCGAGGACGCCCGGGCGCCGTCCTACTCGACCGGCGCGGGCTCGCTCGCGGCCTCAGACGCGGACCGCGCCGCGCGCGACGATCTCGGGGCTTTCCTCGCGACGCTGCCCTCGGGCGCGCTCCTGCCCGGGGCGGACCCCGGCGGCGGAGACCCCGCAGCGGTCGTTCCGGACACGAGAGGCGGTCCCGGGCCCGAATCGGGAGCGCGCCCCTGGCGCGGCACGACCGGCCGAGAACGGCCGGGAATCGCCGCCTGGAGGCGGTTCTCAGGTCTTCGCGCCACGGGCGATCCGCCGGCTCCCCCGCCCGACGAGAAGAGCCTCTTTTGACGGCGCCCGCGATTTGACAGGCTTCGGCCCCCAGCGCCCCGGCCCTGCCTGCCGTCCGGCCGTCGACCCTTCCCCATGCGCCTCAAACGCCTCGAGCTCTTCGGCTTCAAGTCGTTCGCCGACCGGACCGTGATCGACTTCGGTCGCACGACCCTGACCGGGATCGTCGGGCCGAACGGATGCGGGAAGAGCAACGTCGTCGACGCCGTGCGCTGGGTGCTCGGCGAGACCCGGCCGACGTCGATGCGCGGCTCGGGGATGACCGACGTCATCTTCAAGGGCTCGGCGAGCCGCCCCGCCATGGGCACCGCCGAGGTCACGATGGTGCTCGACAACGAGCAGCAGACCCTCGAGGACCGCGGCGCGGAGGTCTCGATCACCCGCCGCCTGTACGCGAGCGGAGAGGGCGAATACCTGATCGACGGCGTGCGGGTCCGCCTCAAGGACGTCCGCGATCTGCTGTTCGACACGGGGATGGGGAGCCGCGGCTACTCGGTCCTGGAGCAGGGCCGGATCGACGCGGTGCTCTCGGCCAACCCGACGCAGCGCCGCGCGATCTTCGAGGAGGCCGCCGGCATCAGCCGCTACCGCCAGCGGCGCCACGAGACCGAGCTGCGCCTCAAGCGCTGCGAGCAGGACGTCGAGCGCCTCGACGACGTGATGGGGGAGCTGCGGAGCCGCGTCCGCTCCCTCAAGATCCAGGCCGGCAAGGCGGAGAAGTACGTCACGGCCAAGGAGGAGTGGACGCGCGGACGCTCCCGTCAGCTCTCGCACCGGCTCGTCGGCTACGACGAGTCTCTGGAGTCGCTGAAGCCGGGGATCGAGTCGCTCGAGGAGCGCGTCGAAGGGCTCCGTGAGGAGCGTGCCGCGTGCGAGGTTGCGATCGAGGAGCGCGAGCAGGAGCGCAGCGAGGTCGTCGCCGAACTCGGCCGCGTCGGCGACGAGGCGGGGCGCATCTCCGGCGATCTCCGCGCCCTGGAGGAGCGGCGCAGCCAGCTCGCGATGCGGATCGCGTCGTGGTCCGCGAGCTCCGAGGAGGAGCGCGAGCGCGCCGAGGCGCTGGGCGCCCAGCTCGAGGAGCGCCAGCAGGAGCTCGCCGGCCTCGGCGAGCAGATCGAGGCCGTCCGTGCGCGCACCGCCGCGGCCGAGGAGCGCGCGGCGGGGCTCCAGGCGCAGTCGCGCGAACTCGGGCGCACGTACAAGGAGCTGCGGGGCGAGGTCCAGGCCCAGAACGACCGCGTGCTGGAGCGCCTGCACGAGCGCACGGCCGCCGAGAACAAGATCGTGCACCTCGGCGAGGCGCTCCCGCCTGCGCGCGAGCGGCTGGAGCGCGTCGCCTCCCGCTTCACCGCGGCCGAGGCCCAGGTGGCGGAGGTCGAGGCGCTCGCGACGACCGCCGAAGCCGACCTGACCGCGACGGCCGCGCACCTCGACGCGGCCGACACCGCGCTCGCCGTCACCACCGGCGCGCTCACGGAGGAGTCCCAGCGGCTCGACGCCGAGCGCGAGGCGCGCGCGGCCCAGGAGGTCGAGCGCGCGGCGATCGAGAGCCGCGTCGCGGCGCTCCTCGACCGCGAGCGTGAGCTGGAGGACCTCTCCGGCGGCGCGCGCCGCGTGCTGGAGGCCGTCGACGAGGGGGAGGGGCCGTGCCACGCGGACGACCTGCTCGGCCTCGTCGCAGACCACGTGCGTGCCGACGTCCGACTCGCTCGCGCGATCGACGCGGTGCTCGGTGACCGCGCGCAGGCGCTCGTGGCGCGCGACGCCCACGTCGCCCGGCGGATCGTCGACTGGTGCGCCCAGGAGGAGGTCGGCCAGGTCGGCGTGGTGATCCCGCCGGGCGTCGGCGCGCCGGACTGCCCGCCGCCGTCCGACTTCGCCCTGTTCGCCCGCTTCGGCGCGGGGGTCGAGGGGCGCCTCGGCGACCTCGTCCAGTGCGACGAGGCCATGCGGCCGCTCATCCACACGCTCTTCTGCGACGTCGTCGTCGTGTCGAGCCTCGACATCGCGCTCGACCTCGTCGGGCGCGAGGCCGGCTGGCGCTTCGTCACCCCGCGCGGGGAGGTGGTCGATGCCGCCGGACTCGTCGGCGGGTACCGCGAGATCGGCCAGGGCTTCGTCGGTCGCCGCTCCAGCGCGGTCGACCTCCAGGCGCGCGCGGACGCCCTCGGGCGCGAGATCACCGCGCGGGAGGAGGCGATCGCAGCCACCGAGGCCCGCCGCGCGGAGCTCCGGGTCGAGCTCGACGAGCGCACCCACGAGCGCGACGCCGCGCGCGAGGCCCAGGCCGAGGCCGACGCGGCGCTCTCCGCTGCGCGCGCCCGCCTGTCCGACCTCGCCGCCGCCCTGGAGGCGCATCGGGAAGAGCGCGGCAAGGCGGACACGGAGGTCCAGCGCGTCGAGCGGGAGCTGGAGGAGGCCGGCGAGGCCAAGACGCTCGCCGCCTCGGCGTTCGATGCCGAGAACGACCGGCTGGAGCAGATGGAGAAGGCCCGCCGCGAGCTGGAGGCCGAGCGCGAGGACCTCCAGCGCGAGGAGCAGCGGGCTCAGGTCGAGCTCACGTCCGCGACCACCGAGTCGTCGGGACTGGAGCAGCGCATCGTCGGCCTGGAGCGCCTCGTCGGCGAGACGCGCTCCGAGATCGAGCGTTCCAGCAGCCGGGCCGAGACCTACGCCAAGAGCGCCACCGAGGGCCGCGACGAGGTCGCGGGCATCGCGGAGGAGGCCACGGGGCTCCAGGAGACCAAGGCCGGTCTCGACGGGTCCCTGACGGAGCTTCGTGAGAAGGAGCGCTCGGGCGCCCAGCGGATCTCCGAGACCCGCAAGGACGCCGAGGCGGTCCAGGGGCGCCTCGACGAGACGTCGGAGGATCTCGGCAAGCGGCGGCTGGAGGCCCAGGCCGCCGAGCTGGCGCGGCGCGAGATCGTCGGCCGAGCCGCCGAAGAGCTCGGCGCGTCCGAGGAGGACCTGCGCGAGACCTTCGAGTCGCTGGAGGAGGAGCTCGCCGGCGAGGAGGAGCTCGCGGCGCTGGAGAAGCACGTCGCCGCGGTCCGCGCGGAGCTCGACCGTCTCGGTCCCGTCAACCTCGACGCGGTGCACGAGCTGGAGGAGGTCGGCGGCCGTCTGGAGCACCTGGAGTCCCAGGCGTCCGACCTCGCCGAGGCGCGGCGCGTGCTGCTCGACACGATCAAGACGATCGACGAGGAGAGCCGGCGCCTGTTCGTCGAGACCTTCGAGGAGGTCCGCGCGAACTTCCAGACCATCTTCCGCCTGCTGTTCGGTGGGGGACGCGCGGACGTGCGGCTCGAGGACGACGTCGACGTACTCGACGCCGGCGTCGAGATCGTCGCGCGTCCGCCCGGGCGCGAGCTGCTCTCGATCGGCCTCCTGTCGGGTGGCCAGCGTACGATGACCGCGCTCGCGCTGTTGTTCGCCGTCTTCGAGGCCCGGCCGAGCCCTTTCTGCGTGCTCGACGAGGTCGATGCGGCGCTCGACGATGCGAACATCGATCGCTTCCTCGGGATGCTCGACCGCTTCCGCACGTCGACGCAGTTCATCGTCGTCACCCACAACAAGGGGACGATGGCCGCGTCGCAGGCGCTCTACGGCGTGACGATGCAGGTGAAGGGTGTGTCCCGCTTCGTGGCGGTCGAGCTCGACGAGATCGACGAGTTCGCGCCCGAATCGACCGGCTCTGCGCGTCCGCGTGAAGCGCGTGACGCCTCGGAGGCCGGCGACGACGAGCCCGACGGCGATGCGGACGAGTCCGGCGAGCCGATCAAGGAGATCCAGGTCCACGCGGCAGGCGGTGCGCCGGACTCGGAGACGCCGGATTCAGGGACGCCGACGACGTCCGAGGCGCTCCCGCTCGACGCGGCGGCGGACTGAGTCTTCGGGCCGGGGACGCCCCCCGTGCGTCCTTGAGCGACCGTCCCACCAGGGAGAACGGCAGCGTTCCGGAGGCGTCGGGCAGAAAATGCGGGGGAACCTTGACGGTGGCCTCCGGGCGCCCCGTTCGGGGGTCGTGAGGCGCGCCGCAGCCGCGCGTCCGTTTCTGTCCCCCCCGGCCCGCGACCCCCAGCTCGCGATGACGAAGTGCTCTCCCTCCTATCACACCGAGATCGTCAACCACACCGATCCCGGGTGCATGCGCCTCTGCAGCGGCGTCTCCTTCACGGTGAACTCGGTCACGACCGGGAACGAGAGCGACGGCTCGTGCACCTTCTCCTGGAACCTGTCTCGCTCCGACGGCGCGTCCATGACGGGCTCGGCGACCGTGCCCTGCGGTGGACAGAAGGTCGTCGATTTCTTCTGTGACTCCGGCGGGGCCTGCGTGGGCTTCAAGCTGCACCTGAGCTGCACGACGCTCGCGGGCAACGGGACGACCTCAGGCGCGGGGCAGTGAGACGGCCGACGAGCTCCTGGTCCCCGGACTGGCCGTCCCCGGAAGCGCTGCACCGGATGGCGCGAGAGATCGTCCGAGGTGACGAGGGTGTCGAGCACGTGCTCGGGCACGCGATCGTCCAGGCGCTCACGCATCCGCCGCGGCACGGCGCGAACGTGCAGGGGTGGTTCCGCTCGACGATGGTGAACGCGTCGATCGACTGGCTCCGCCGGTCGCAGAACCGGTCCGCGGCAGCGCTCAAGGACGAACCGATCGACGTCCGCGACCAGCCGTTCGATGCGGCCGCGGTCGTCGACGAGCTCGACCGTGCCGAGCTGCGCGAGATCATCGAGCTGCTCCGGACCGAGCTCGGGCGGCTGGAGGCGCGGGAGCGACGCGTGGTCGAGATGATCTACTACGACGGGCTCACGACCAGCGAGGCCGCGAACCGCCTCGAGCTCTCGACGTCGACCGTCGAGCGGTCCAAGCGGCTCGCGCTGGAGGCGATGCGCCGACAGGTCGGCGAGAAGCCGTCGAGGTACGGGCGCGCCGTTCTCGCGCTCGCGGGCGCGCCCGCGCGCCTCTGGAGCAAGGAGGTCGCGACGGGCGTCGCCGCGTCGGGGTCACCCCCCGTGGCGTTCCTGTCGGTCGCGCTCCTCGCCCTGGTGTCGATCACGACGTTCACCGTCCTTTCGCTCATCGGCGAGGTGCCAGAGCGCAACGATGTGCATGAGCGCAGCAAGCAGCCGACGCCCGCCGAGATCGACCGCCGGGGCGCGATCGACCTCGGGGACGATCCGGCCCGCGGTGATGCCGGAGAGCAGCCCGCCGCGCTCGAGCGGCCGCCGGCGCGTGAGGCGATCGAGTCGACGCGGCCCGGTCCCGCCGCGTCCGCTCCGACGGCGCCCGAGTCCTTGGAGTCCGCCGAGCCGCGGCAGGTCCTCGAGGTCCGGATCACCGAGAACGGAGAGCCGCTCGGCGGGCTCAGGCCCATGGCATGGCTCGTCGGTCCCGACGGGCTCCCGCAGATCGTGTCCAGGGACGAGGCGACGCTGGAGGAGGGGGAGCCGGGGCTCTACCGGTTCGACCTGCCGGTCGCGCAACGACCCTGGAACCTCTCGCTGACCGACCCGGGGCGCGGCCTGTCCGTGTGGCTGGAGCGGCAGCTCGGCGAGGGCGAGTCGCGGGAGGAGTTCGACCTTCCGCTGGGCGGGCGTTCGTACGCCATCCCGTTCGGCCAGGGAGAGAACTACGGTCATCCGAGCGAGAGTCCCTGGGGCCGGATCAAGGGCATCGCGTCGCTCGGCACCGCGAGCTGGCTGTTCTGCACCCCGAGACCGCACGGCGGGATCCACGACGGGACGGCGTTCGAGCGCCCGTTCGACGGCTTCCTGCACTTCGACGCCGCCCGCGACCACGGGTTCACGCTGTCGTACTGGGAGCCCGACGTCGATCCGCTCGCCTTCGAGCCGGTGGAGGGCGTGCGGGAGGTGCCGTTCGTGCCGCCGACGCCGAAGTAGCCCCAGGACGGGACGGCCGCGGTCGTCCCGATCGAGGAGAGCTGCGCCCCGCGCCTGAATCGGTCAAGGACGGGACGTGATGCGCTCGAACGGGGCGGAGAGGGTCTCCGCGCGCTGCGTGGCGGCCCCGCCCGCAGATGGTCTCCTCCCCTTCGACGTCCGCCGACCACGGCGCGCGACGCGTGCGCCGTCGGCGCCCCGCGTGTCGCCCCTGGCTGCCGGTGTTCGGCCTCGCCGCCGTCGCCGCGGCCGGTGTCGTCGGTGGCCTCCGCAGCGTGCGCTGGACCTCCGCGAGCGCGCCCGTCGGGAGCGCCCCCCGCTTCGAGCGCTTCGATGCGCCGGGCAAGGGGTACCACGGCTTCGACGACGTCTGGCGCCTCGTCCGGGCCTGGGCCGACGCCGATCCGGAGCGCGTTCGCGTCCTGGACGCCGGCGTGTCGGCGGGGGGGCTCGCGGTGCCTGCACTGTCGTTCGGCGCCGCGCCCGTCGATGGAAGGAGCGCGTCGCTGACGCGTCGCTCCGTCCTCCTGCTCGGCGGGCTGGACGGTCGGAGCCAGTCCGGCGCCGAGGCGGTCCTGCACACCGCGCACGCGCTACTGCGCCAGCTCGAACACCTCTCGCCCGACCTGGAGATCGTCGCGATCCCCTGGGCCTCGCCCGATGGTCTCGCCCGGGTCCACGCGGGCGGGAGCCGCTCCGGCCGTGACGCGACCCCCGTCGACGACGACGAGGACGGACGGGTCGACGAGGACGGGGGCGACGACATCGACGGTGACGGGCTCGTGCTCGAGATGCTCATCCCCGACCCGGAGGGGCCCTGGGTGCGCGCAGAGGATCCGCGCTTCCTGCGCCCGGCGAGCCCCGGCGACGGGCCCCGCTTCCGGCGGACGATCGAGGGGCACGACGACGACGGGGACGGTGCGTTCAACGAGGACGGCGCGGGAGGCCTGGCGCTCGACCGGCAGTTCCCGTGCTACTGGACGTCGCCGGGCGACGACGGCAGCGCAGGGCCGAGACCGCTGAGCGCGCCCGTCGCGCGCGGTCTCGCCGGTCTCGTGCTGGAGCGCGACGTGGTCGTCGCGTTCGTGTTCCAGGGCGACCACGGCGGCGTCGCCTTCCCGCGCGCGATCGAGAGCGCGGAGGGTGCCGGACGATCGGACGACGTCCACCGGCGCATCGCGCTCGGGTTCATGCGCGCGACCGGCCGCCGGACGGCGACCTGGGCGCGACCGGTCGACGACGGCGGGCGCGCGATCGACTGGATGAACGACGTGCTCGGCGTCACCGCGCTGGAGGTCGCCGTCTGGGGGCCCGGCGTCGTCGGCAGGGACGGGCGACCGATGCCCGAGTGCGCGGACGTCGGCCTGCGGATCGACCACTCGGGCCACGCGCTCGTGCGCGGACCGGCGCTCGACCGGACGCAGACGCGCTGGGCGCACTGGGTCGACGACGTGCGCGGCGGAGCGGGCTTCGTCGACTGGCACGCGGTCGACCTCGGCGCCGGACGCGTCGGATGGGTCGGCGGCTGGGAGCCGCGGACCGTGTCGGATCCTCCGGTGGACCTCCTCCCGTACGCCCTCCGCAGCATCCCCACCTACGTGCAGCAGGTCGTCGCCGGTCTGCCGCGGCTGTCCGTCGAGCTCGTTCGCGTCGAACGCAGCGGTGAGCTGGTCGAGATCGACGCCCGCATCACGAACCGCGGGAACCTCCCGACCTGCATGGGCGACACGGCCCACGGCGCGCCGGGCGAGATCGTCGTGACCCTCGACGCCGCCTGCGATGCGGCGATCCTGGCCGGGGACCCCGAGGTGGAGGTCGCGCCGCTCGGCGGCCACGAGATCTCCGACACGCTCCGGTGGGTCGTCGCCGCGCCGCCCGGAGCCGCGCTGCGGATCTCCGCTCGTTCGCGCCGCGGCGGCAGCACCTCACGGGAGCTGCGGCCGTGAACGCGCTGCTCCTGCTCTCGCTCGTGCTCGCACCCCAGGTGCAGGACGCGCCGTCGGAGCCCGAGCCGACCGCCGCGGAGGCGCGGGCCGAGCGCATGCGGACGTTCGCGGACGACCTCGCGGCGGAGTCGGGCGTCGCCGTGGTCTTCGAGGACGGGGGGCCGCCGCACCTGCGCATCGGCGCTCCTGACAGCCCGGCGATCGTGCTGGTGCCCGGCGAGCTCGACGACGACGAGCCGCTGCAGGCCGCCTTCGACGGCGACCCCGTGCGGGCGGCCCGCTCGATCGCGATCGACGGCGAGCTGCGCGCGGTCCTCGACGGGCTGTGCGTGCTCGTGCCCGTCGCGCTCGAGGGGCGCGGCTCGCTCGTCGTCGATCCGGGCCAGAACTTCCCGGCGCGCTGGAGCCGAAGCCGCGAGATCGCCGGGCGACGCGCGGGCCCCTATCCCGGCGCGCTCCCGCGCGTCTCGGAGCTCACCGACTGGCTGCTGGGCGAGGCGCGCTGCGCCGGTGTCGTCCTCGCGGGCGTCGAGTCCGGCGCGGTCGCGCGGGGCGCGGACGGCCTGTACGCGCCCGGGAGCCTCGCCGCGTTCGCGGAGGAGCGTGTCGGCGCGTCCGTCGAGAGCTGCGATCGCACCTGGGTCGGCCGCAAGGCGGCGCTGCTGCGCGCCGTGAACGCGCTGCCGCGCCTGGAGCTCCGCGGGGCGCACTGGCAGCGGATCGGCGCCTCCAGCTGGACGCTCGACCTCGTCGTGGCGAACGTCGGGCCGACCGGGACCGGTTCGGTCGCCCATGCGCGCGCGCGTCGCCCGCGCGGCGTCGAGGTGCAGGTCGAGCTGCGGTCCGCCGGCGCCCGCTGGGCGTCCAGCGCGGTCGCGCTGGAGGACGGTGCACCTCTGCGCGTCCTGGAAGCCCGCGACGGAGTGCTGGCCCTGCCCGACCTCGACGGGGCGCACGCGTGTCGGCTGCGGCTGTTCTTCGCGAGCGAGCCCGGCACGGAGGGCGCGGCGCCCGTCGTCGACGTCGAGGCCCGCTCGGCGCGCTCGGTGCGGGGCGTGCTCACGGGGCTCTCGCCCTGAGACTGGGACATCGGGCGCGGGGCAGGGTAAACCCGTATACGCGTCGGCCGGAGGGCCTGCCAGGGCCCGGCCGAAGGCCTCCACGGGTCGCGGCGCGCGCCTCTCACAGGAATCCCCGTCACCGGGTCCTCCCCCGGGGATTCTGGGCCCTCTGCCGGGGATTCGAGACGGATTCAGGATGCCGGTGCGACCCGACCGAATGTCCGTAAGGCGGCGTTCCGGGCGATGGTCATCGTTCGCTCGGCCGCCGAAACCCGCTCCGTCCCGTGGCGCCGTTCCCCGGGCCACTTCCCCGCCACCGTCCCCAACTCATCTGCGGGCGGCGCCTGAACCATGCGTGAACATCGCAAGACGGACCCCGCCGTCGGCAGCCGCGGGGACCGACCTGCTTCTGGTGAGACGTCCCTGGCGCAGCTCGCGAAGGAAGCCGC
>JBCDGE010000021.1:0-82587 GCA_038757895.1 Planctomycetota bacterium
AACCACGGGTTCGATGAGTTCTTCGGCAACCTGTACCACCTCAACGCCGAGGAGGAGCCGGAGCTCGAGGACTATCCGAAGGACCCGGCCTTCCGCGAGAAGTACGGGCCGCGCGGCGTCATCCGCAGCTTCGCCGACGGCCGCATCGAGGACACCGGGCCGCTGACCCGCAAGCGCATGGAGACCGTCGACGACGAGACGGTCGCGGCGGCGCTCGACTTCATCGACCGTCAGCACGCGGCGGGCAAGCCGTTCTTCTGCTGGTGGAACGGCACGCGGATGCACTTCCGGACGTACGTCAAGCCCGAGCTGCGCGGGATCAGCGGCCAGGACGAGTACGGCGACGGCATGGTCGAGCACGACCTGCACATCGGCATGTTCCTGGACAAGCTCGACGAGCTCGGCATCGCCGACAACACGATCGTCTTCTACTCGACGGACAACGGGCCGCACATGAACACGTGGCCCGACGCGGCGACGACGCCGTTCCAGGGCGAGAAGAACACGAACTGGGAGGGCGGCTGGCGCGTGCCGGCCATGATCCGCTGGCCGGGCAAGATCTCCCCGGGGTCCGTGTCGAATGAGATCGTGCACCACATGGACTGGCTCCCGACCTTCGTCGCGGCGGCTGGCGAGCCGGACATCAAGGGCAAGCTGATCGCGGGCGGCGTCGAGGCGATCGGCCGCACGTACCGCGTGCACCTCGACGGCTACAACATCCTCCCGATGCTCACCGGCCAGACGACGGAGAGCGAGCGGAAGGAGATCTTCTACTTCTCCGACACGGGCGATCTGACGGCGCTGCGGTACGGCGACTGGAAGGCGATCTTCCTGGAGCAGAAGGTGCGCGGGACGCTACGCGCCTGGATCGAGCCGTGGACACCGCTCCGCGTGCCGCTGATCTTCAACCTGCGCCGCGACCCGTACGAGCGTGCGTACTTCACGTCGAACACGTACTACGACTGGCTGCTCGACCACGTGTTCTTCCTCGTGCCGGCGCAGCAGTACGTCGGCCAGTTCCTCACGACCTTCCAGGAGTTCCCGCCGCGTCAGAAGGCGGGCAGCTTCTCGATCGACCAGGTGATGCAGCAGATCCAGACGTCGGGCGGCTCGAAGTAGCCGCGCTGAATGAGCTGCGCCTTGGGAGACGTGCGGGTGAGTCGCGCTCACCCGTACGTCCCCTCGATGATCCGTAGCGCCTCGTCGACGTCGTCCGTCGCCTGGAAGAGCGACGGTTCGTCCGGGCTGATCGTCCCCTCCTCCAGCGCGAAGTCCCGGAAGCCCTGGATGCGGCTCCAGAAGGCGGTCCCCATCGCGATGATCGGGAACCGCTCGATCTTGCCCGTCTGGATCAGGGTCGCGGTCACGAACACCTCGTCGTCGTGGTCGTGGCTTCCGTTCAGGAAATGGGCCTCGGCCGCAGGTCGGGCGGCGTCGTAGGCGGAACCGGGATCCGGACCGGGGATCGACTTCGGCCGGCTGGGTGGCTTGGGGAGGGGCCGCTCCAGCATGTCTCTCGGCGGGCCCGGGGCCGTCCGGACGAAAATCCGGGGCTCCGCGAAGGGATCCCCGGCCCCGGAGCACTCACGGCGGAACGGTCACCGTCACCCCACCTCGCCATGCACCACTTCCTCCCCGCCGCGACCCTCGCCCTCCTCGCCGCACCCGCCGCCGACGACCCCGTCGCTCTCACGTTCTCTCCCGCCGAGGGGCTCCGGCTCGAGCGCGAGATCACGATGACGCAGTCGTCCGTCAGCGGCGATCTGTCCGTCGTCATGGGCGGCCAGGAGGTCCCACAGTCGTTCCTCCCCGATCTTACGGTCGAGGTCGAGATGAAGAGCGCGATCACCGTCCGCGATGCCTTCGTCACACCCGGTGAGCCGTTCGCCGGGCTCGCGCGCGAGCGGACGATCTCCGACGCGCGCCAGTCGATGGTGTTCACCATGGACGCGGGCGGCTACCAGGGCATGGAGGACTCCGAGTGGCGGATGGAGGCCGACACCCCGCTGGAGGGTGCACCCTTCCTCATCGGGACGGACGAGGAGGGAGACCACGTCGCGCGCTGGAGCGACCCCGAGTCGAGCCCGGACGATGCGTTGCTCGACGACGTGCGTCCCGACCTCGACCTCCACGAGCTCCTTCCGGAAGAACGGGTCGCGGTCGGCGCGCGCTGGAAGGCCGACGCCGCTCCGCTCGGCATGCTGTTCCAGCCGGGCGGCGACCTGGGCTGGGACTGGGCGGACGGCGCCCAGTACCTGCCCGAGGACACCGCCTACGACAACTCGGGCGAGCTGGAACTCCGGCTGGCGGAGGTCGTCTCGGTCGAAGGCGTCGATCTGGCGCGCATCGAGCTCACGGGCGAGTTCGTCAGCGTCGAGACGAGCGCGACGACGCTCGACGAGGTCCCCGTCGCCGACGGCACCGCGACCGATGTCCGCACGACGACCTACGGCATCGAGGGCGAGCTCCTCTGGAACCTCGCGCTCGGCGTGCCGCACTCACTCACGATCGAGGCCGAGGGCGAGGGCGACCAGGTCACGACCCGCGACCCGGACCAGCCCGGCCAGGACTACGAGTCGACCATGGTCCACGAGAGCTCGTTCGAGGTCCGGCTGAGCTGCCGGCCGCTGCGAGACTGACGGCGGACGTCAGTCCCGCGCCGCCTCGATCGCCGCGCTCGTCGACCAGGCGCTGTCGCGCGTGGTGTCCTCGGACTCCGAGTCGGCCTCCAGCAGGCGGCCGAGGTCGGCCGTCCGCTGCCGGGCAACCTGCAGCGTCCGAGTCGGATCGCCGAGCGCCTCGAAGAGCATGCGCTGCGTCTCGCCCTCGTGCCGCTCGAAGCGCTTCATCGCGCGCTCGGCGCGGTACGGGTCGTAGCCGAGCGCGATGAGGGACGCCCGTCCGAGCGCGAGCCCCCCGCCGTTCACGTCGCAGACCGTCTCGTCGACGCCCTCGCCGCGCAGGATGTGCGCCTGGCGGACGTCGTAGGCCCGGCTCACGATCTTGACGTGGGGGTGATGCTGTCGGACGGCCCCGGCGATGCGGATCGAGTGAGTCGTGCTGTCGGTCGCGATCACGAACAGCTTCGCGTCGGCGCAGCCGGCCGCGTGCAGCAGCGCCGGGCGCGTCGCGTCGCCGTAGTACACGGGCATCCCGTGCTCGCGCAGGAGGTCGACGGTGCCGGGGTCGAGGTCGAGGACGGTGATGTCGATGCCGTTGGCGACCAGCATCCGCCCGGCGGCCTGGCCGTAGCGCCCGAAGCCGGCGATGATGACCGGCGGCTTACGGTCCGCCGGCATGTCGTCCTCGCGCTCCGGAGCGTCGGAGCCCTTCGCGAAGCGCGGCTGCAGGACGTGCTCGTCGAGCAGCAGCAAGAGCGGCGTCGCCGCCATCGAGAGGGCCACCACCGCGGTCACCAGCATCCCCGTCGGCTCGTCGTAGATGTCGAGCGTGCGCGACGTGGCGACGAGCACGAACCCGAACTCGCCGCCCTGGGACAGGATCAGCGCGAGCGTCGTCCCGGTCGCCTTCGGGATCTTCCAGAGGCGCGTGAGCCCGAACAGGATCCCGCCCTTGACCCCGACGAGCGCCAGGACGAGGCCGCAGACGAATGCCGGGCGCTCGAACACGAGGCCGAAGTCGATGCTCGCGCCGACGGTGATGAAGAACAGGCCGAGCAGCAGTCCCTTGAACGGTTCGAGGTCGCTCTCCAGCTCGTGGCGGTACTCGCTCTCGGCGAGGACGACGCCGGCGAGGAACGTGCCGAGCGCGGCCGAGAGCCCGACGAACCCCATCAGCAGGCTGATGCCGACGACCACCAGCAGCGCGGTCGCCGAGAACAGCTCGCGCAGGTGCGTCGACGCGACGGCGCGGAACAGCGGGCGCGCGAGGAGGCGGCCGCCGAGCACGATCGCCAGGATGGTGCCGAGGATCGCTGCGGCCTGGAGACCTGCCGGTAGATCGGCGATGTGGCTCGCGCTGGCCCCGGCCTCGGCGCCCGCGTCGGGCGCTGCGAGCAGCGGGAGCGCCGCGAGGATCGGGATGACCGCGATGTCCTGGAACAGCAGGACCGAGAATGCGCGGCGCCCCGGCGGGGAGTCGGAGAGCCCGCGCTCGGACAGCGTCTGCAGCACGATCGCCGTCGAGGAGAGCGCGAGCGTCAGCCCGATCGCGACCGCCGGGAGCGGCGTGAGCCCGACAGCCATCGAGAGTCCGGCGATCGCGGCCGCCGTCAGGCCGACCTGCAGACCGCCGAGTCCGAGCACGTCGCTCCGCATCTCCCAGAGCGCGCGCGGGCGCAGCTCCAGCCCGATCAGGAAGAGCATCATCACGACGCCGAACTCGGCGAAGTGCATGACCTCGCTCGTGTCCCCGACGAGGTCGACGCCCGCCGGGCCGATCACGACGCCAGCGGCCAGGTACCCGAGGACCGACCCCATGCCGATCCGCTTCGCCAGCGGTACGGCGACGACGGCCGCGAGCAGGTACACGAGCGCGTAGCCGAGCGCGTCGGCGGGGCCGCCGGCGGCGACCGCGGCCGCCCCGGGCTCGATCGCGAGCGCCAGCGTCACCGGCCCACCTCGCCCGCGAGGCCCGCGCCGAAGCCGTTCATCCGTTCGCGCCTCAGGTTCCCGAGGTCGGTCCTGGGATTGGCGAGCTGTTCGAGGATCTGGCGGTAGTCCTGCGCCTCACCGGCGATCTCGATGTCCGACAGCCTGTGCGTGCCGTGCAGGATGAAGGGGGGCAGGTACCGCATCCCGCACAGCCCCGCGGTCTGCTCGAAGGGGCGGAGGAACTCCTCCATGGTGAACTGGTTGTGCCCCTTGGAGCAGTAGGCCTCCTCGGCGCCGCCGGTGGAGATCGCGCTCATGAGCGACTTGCCATGCAGGGCATCGCCGCCCGGTCCGTAGGCGAACCCGAACTGGAGCACGAGGTCCTGCCACTCCTTGAGGATCGAAGGCGACGAGTACCAGAAGAACGGGTGCTGGAACACGATCAGCTCGTGCTCCGCCAGCAGCGCCTGCTGCTCGGCGACGTCGATCTGAAAGTCCGGGTACGTGCGGTAGAGGTCGCAGACCCGGACTCCGTCCACCCCACGCGCTGCGTCCACGAGGACGCGGTTCACGCGGGACCGGTGGAGGGCCGGGTGGGCGAGGAGGAGAAGGATGGGGCGCGGCATGGGGAGTCCGGGGATGATCGCTCCTCGGGCCTGCGGCGGGAGCGCGCGGGGGGAGCTTCTCGTGCGGTCTCGACTTTTTTCCAGTCGAGACTTCGCGGCGGTCAGGACCGGCATGGCGCCTTCGGCGCGCGCATCGGTGTGCGGCCGATCGGCGCACGGCGACGATCGCGGTCCACAGAGGGGCTCGGATTCCGGGGGCCGTTCCGGCCAGGGAACAGGCGTGCACGGTGGCTGGATGCGCCGGTTCGTTGCGCGAGTTGCCGCAGTCCGCCGGCGCCGCGGGGCGCGCATCCGCACCCGCGTGAGCGACCGGAATCCGCGGCGCCAACTGGCTCGGCAACCGGCGACTCCCCGCCACCAAACCACTCGACTCACGCTCTCACGATGCAGCGCAATCTCTCACTCCTCCCGCTCGCCCCGGCGACGCTCGCCGCGTTCCTGGTCGGCTGCAGCAGCGACGACGACGGGACCGTCGGCCCGCCCCAGGCGCCGGCGACGATCTCCAGCTCGCTCTCGGGCCTCGGCCTGAACACCCTCGCCGTCGCGCTCCAGGCCGCCGATCTGACGGACGACCTGGCCAGCCCGGGCGCGTTCACGCTCCTCGCGCCGACCGACGCGGCGTTCGCGGCGCTTCCGCCGGCGACCCTCAACTTCCTCCTCGACCCCGCGAACCAGCAGGCGCTCATCGACGTGCTGACGTACCACGTCCTGCCGGTCGAGGCGGACTCGGGCGTCGTCTCGGGGCTTGCGTCGTCCAGCACGCTCCTTGGCCCCGACCTCCTCGTCGACGGCGTCGACGGTGGCCTGTTCGTGAACGACGCCCAGGTGATCGACGTCGACAACTTCGCGTCGAACGGCGTCATCCACGTCATCGATCGCGTCCTGACGCCGCCCGCGACGGTCGCCCAGACGCTCCAGGACCGCGGGTTCAACACGCTCCTGGCGGCGGTCGACGCGGCGGGCCTCACGGGCGCGCTGAACGGCGGCGGATTCACCGTGCTCGCGCCGACCGACGACGCGTTCGCGAACCTTCCGGGCACGACCCTGAGCGACCTCCTCCTGCCGGCGAACCAGGCCCAGCTGATCTCGGTGCTCCAGTTCCACCTGATCCCGAACGCATCGACGATCGGCGAGCTGCTCACGGCCGGTGACACGGCGTCCGCCGAGGGCCCGCTGCAGTTCTTCGGCGACCCCGCGGCCGGCCCGCCGACCGTCGGCGGGATCACGATCTCGGGCTTCAACCTGCCCGCGACCGACGGCTTGATCCACACGGTCGACGCGGTCCTCCTCGCTCCCGGGAACGCGGCCACCGTCGCCGGTGACGCGGGCTTCAGCACGCTCGTGACCGCCCTCGTCGAGGCCGGCCTCGACGGGACGATCGCCAACGGTGGGCCGTTCACGATCTTCGCCCCGACGAACGCCGCGTTCGACGCGCTGCCGACCGGCGTGCTCGACTCGCTGCTCCAGCCCCAGAATCAAGCGGCTCTGCAGCAGGTGCTGACCTACCACGTCGTGGCCGGCGCGAGCCAGGCCGCCGAGGTGGTCCAGCAGACGAGCCTCACAACGCTCGAGGGCTCCACGATCGATCTCTCGATCGTCGGCACCGACCTCACGCTGAACGGCTCGACGACCGTGACGGCGACGGACGTCTTCTCGGACAACGCCGTGATCCACGTGATCGACGAAGTCCTGCTGCCGCCGGGCTTCATCGCACCCTGAGCGACTCGTCGCGCAGTCTCCCGCGGACCCGCAGCTCTTCATGGGCTGCGGGTCCGTCTCATCGTTCGGTCACCTCGAGCCGATCGAAGCTGCCGTGCAGGACGAGCGGGCTCGGGGGCCAGCCGAGCGGCTCTCCGGTCACCGCGTCCTCGCATCGCGCGAGCTCGACCTCGAAGCGGCCGCTGATCTCGGTGCCACCGCGTCCCGGATCGACGGTCCACAGGGAGCCGACCGTCTCGAGCGCGGGGCGGCATCGGACGCGGCGCGGCTCGTCCTCGAACACGATCTCGAAGACCGCCTCCGTCCCTGCGAGCGCACGACCCTGCTCGTCCGCCAGCACGCGTACCGTCCAGCCTTCGGCGCTCAGCTCGAGCTTCATGGGGTTCGCGGTGTCGACGGTCGCAGAGGGATCGGTGGAGTCGAACCCGAGGCGCGCGTCGAGCCCGAACAGGCCGGGCGGGAGCAGGCCGCCGAGCGGAAGGCCCGCGCGCGGACGGATCACCTGGACGAAGAAGGTCGGCCGCGAGGACGTGCCGGGCACGATCGACTGCCGCCGTCGGTCGGGTCGGTTCGCGACGAGGAGCGCGAACGCGACGAGGGCGGTCACGGCGGCGATCAGGAGCCCGGATCGGCTCCTCGGTGGATTCGGCTCGTGCTCCATCGAACTCGTCCGGTCCCGTCCGACGGTACCAGGAACGTCCGGACGTACCCCGCGTGGCCAGGATCTGCCCGATCCGTTCGAATGGGGGTCGTCGCCGGGCGCACCGGCGGACCCATGCCTCCCGAGCGACCCGTCATCCGATCCTCCCAGTGGGAGCGCAGGCGCGCCGCCTGGTACCGCGATTCCGCGCGCACGCACATCGCCGAGGCGGCGGGGCCCCTGACCATCAGCCTCGTCGTCTGCGCGATCCTCGCCTTCTGGAGCGCGTGGGAGTCACGCGCGGACGCGATCGCGATCGGCTGGGGCGCGGCCGGCGTCGCGGCGACCGGGCTCGCCTGGGGGCTCTACACCGCCCGGGACTGGGCGCGCCGGCTGGGCGGCTGGCTCGCAGCCGTGATCGCGACCCTCGGGACGATCGCGCTCGTCGTGTCCCTCGTCACCGACGTCGAGCCGCCCGGGCGCATCCTGTGGGGCGGGATCATGCTCCTCGCCTGGATGTTCATCGCGGTCGATCTGCTCGGCGCCGAGTCGGCGCGCAAGCTCCGGCGCGCGCAGGCGATCGCCGATGGCGAGGAAGAGACGCCGGAGGAGTGATCAGGCCTGCGCGGCCGCGACGACCTCTTCGTCCGAGAGGTTGCGCGCCGAGGTCTTGGCGACCTCCAGCACGCGCGCGACCGTCTCGTCGGTCGGCTCGACGCCGTTCTTCTCCAGGACCCAGCTCACGTTCGACTTGCCGCTCATGGGCCCGACGAGGATGCGCTGCTCCAGACCGAACATTCCGGCCGGGACGCCCGAGTACACGCGGTCGGCGAGCCAGGCGTCGCCCTTGCGGAACGCCTTGACGACGGCGGCGGCATGCACGCCCGTCGCGGTCTCGAACGCGTCGCGGCCGAAGACGGGGTAGTTCTCGGGGAAGGGGATCCCGATCGCCTCGGACGCCCGGGCGACGTACTCGCCGAGCGCGGTCAGGTCGCGGTCGATCCAACCGACGAGGCCGAGGTTGACCAGCAGCAGGTCCATCTCGGTGTTGCCGGCGCGCTCGCCGACGCCGAGGGCGCTGCCGTGGATCCGGCTCGCGCCGGCCTCGATCGCGACGAGCGCGTTGATCAGGCCGAAGCCGCGGTCCCGGTGCCCGTGCCAGTCGATGCCGACCTCGACGCCCTTCTCCTCCGCGATGTCCCGCACGAAGCGCAGGAGTCGTCGGACACCGGTCGGCGTCGCGTGCCCGCAGGTGTCGCACACGCACAGCCGCTTCGCCCCGGCATCGATCGCAGCGCCGTACAGCGCGCGGAGCGTGTCCGGGTGCGCCCGCGTGGTGTCCTCGGTCACGAACATGACGGGCATGTTCTCCTTGACCGCGAACGCCACCGCGTCGTGGGAGAGCTGGACCATCCGGTCGAGCTCCCAGTTCTCGGTGTAGAAGCGGATCGGGCTCGACCCGATGAAGGCGCAGATCTCGACCGGCTCGCCCGTCTTCTGCTGGATGTCCGCCGCGGGCTCGATGTCCGAGATCACCGTGCGGCAGGCGACGTTCGGCGTGATGGAGAGGTCCTTCATCTCCATCGCGAGGCCGAGGATGTGCTCGCGCGCGCGATCGCCCGCGCCGGGGAGGCCGACGTTCGCGGTGTCGATCCCCAGCCGGTCCATCAGGTGGACGAGCTCGATCTTGTCTCCCAGATCGGGATCCAGCGCGCTCGGGCTCTGGAGCCCGTCGCGGAGCGTCTCGTCGTCGAGCTGGATCGTGCCGAAGCCCTCCGGGCTCTCGTCGTTCCAGTCGTGGATCAGCCTATCCAGGTCGTTGCCGTCGGTCATGCGCTCGCGGTCGAGAGGTGCAGGTGGGACTTTCTCGCAGCTCGGACCGTCACGTATCTTAGCCCAGGTTCGAGGGTCGCTCACCCGATCCCCCGGCCTCCCTCCGGGCGGCCCTCTCCCCGCGATGACCGCCCCCGATTCGAGCCTCGAGGCCGCCGAAGCTGCGTTCCGCGAGGTCCTCGCGGAATCGCCGGCCCGCGCCGCCGTCCTCCTGGCCGACGTCCACCCCGCGGACGCCACCGAGTGGCTCCGGGACACCGAGGAGGACGACCGCCACCGGGTCTTCGGGGCCCTCTCCACGACCTGCCAGGCCGACATCCTGGAGGAGGCCGACGAGGCCCTGACCCAGGAGCTGATCGCCCGACTCGACGCCAAGGACCTCGGCGAGGTCCTGGAGGAGCTCCCCTCGGACGAGGCGGCGGACGTCCTGGTCGACGCCGACGACCGCGTCGTCAACGACGCGCTGGAGCAGATCTCGCCCGAGACCGCCGAGGGGCTGCGGGTCCTGCTCAGCTACGACCCCGACACCGCCGGCGGCGTCATGGCGACCGAGTTCGTCGCGGCCTCGGTCGGCCAGCGGATCGGCGACGTCGTCAAGGAGGTCCGCAAGGAGGGCGAGGACGCCGAGCCGGACCTCGGCGTGTTCGTCCTCGACGACGACCAGCGTCCGATCGGCTACCTGTCGGACCGCGCGCTCCTGACGAACAAGATCCACACGCCCGTCGAGGACGTGATGGTCGAGCCCGCGATCGTCGAGGCGGTCGAGGACCAGGAGTCCGTCGCCCAGACGATGGCGAAGTACTCGCTGGAGTCGATCGCGGTCGTCGACGCGGAGGGCGCGATGCTCGGCGTCATCTCCTCGGAGGACGCGGCGGACATCCTCGAGGAGGAGGTCAGCGAGGACTTCGCGCGCCTGACGGGAACCGGCTCCGACGGCCAGCAGACGCGCCTGCCGATCTTCGTGCGCGTGCGCCAGCGCATGCCGCTGATGGCGCTCACCGTTCTGGCCGGCCTCGCGAGCGCCAAGATCCTGGCGTACGCGCTCGGCTCGTCGTCGGGCGAGTCCCCGAACGAAGACGTCGCCGAGGCGATCCTGCGCTACCTGCCGCTGATCGTCGGCCTCGCCGGCAACGTCGGGATCCAGTCGTCGACGATCTTCGTCCGCGGCTTCGCGACCGGCGAGATCGAGCCCGACCGCGAGGGAGCGGTGTTCCTCAACGAGTGGACGGTCGGGACGATCATCGGATTCCTCTGCGGCACCGCGACGTGGCTCGTCGCCGGGTTCATCGAGTCGGGCACGCCCGGACTCGGCGTCGCGGTCGGGACGGCGGTGTTCGCCGCCGTGACGTGGGCGGCGATGCTCGGCGGCGTGGTGCCGATCGTGTGCCGCCGGATGGGGATCGACCCCGCGATCGTCGCAGGCCCGTTCCTGATCGCGATGTCGGACGTGTCGGGCTCGGCGATCTACATCCTCGTCGCGCGTGAGATCGCCCTCCGCTGATGGAGAAGCAGCGTTGATGGAGATTCCGGGCTGATGGACGGAGCCGGATCGCAGCGCCGCGGAGCCGCTCGCGTGCGCGGCCGTCGCCTCGCGATCGGGCTCGGCGTCACCGTCGGCGCGGTCGGGCTCGGGCTCCTCGTCTGCCGCTCGGTCGTCGGCTGGGGCTTCCCGGTCGCGTCGGGGTCGATGGAGCCGACGATCATGACCGGCGAGACGGTGTTCCTGCGCTACGACGACAGTCCGCCGGACCTGTTCGAGATCATCGCCTACACCGACGTCGGCGGCGGCGCGTCGATCAAGCGCTGCGTCGGCCGCCCCAGCGACAAGTTCCGAATCGACGCGAGCGGCGACCTGCGCATCGACGGCCGGACGGTGATCGACCACCCGCGGCGGCCGGGCCCGATCCCGATGTTCGACGCGTCGCTGCAGTCGATCGGCGACCACTGGCGGCGCGGCGCGGGGGCCATCGACCCCTGGTCGCGGGCCCTGGGCACCGAGCGCGGACCGGACGAGGTGTGGGAGATGGACGGGAGCGCGGTCGGGCGCGGCGCGGACCTCGGTCTCCTCCGGCTGCACGACCGCATCGACGACGGTCGGCTGCTCCCCGACGGGACGCGCGTGCCCGGCAAGCACACGGTCCACGACGTGGCGGTCTCGTTCGAGGTCTGGATCGCCGCGCCGGGCGGACGCCTGCGCGTGCAGCTCACCGACCAGGGAGACGTCTTCGAGGCGTCCGTCCCGGTCTACGCCGGCGAGCAGGAGTCGCGGATCGACCTCTTCCGCACGAGCGCGGAGGGGATCGAGTACCTGGTCGTCGGGCGTTCCGAGGTCCCGGTCGGCGCGTGGATCCCCGTCCGCATGGAGAACTTCGACAACCGGGTGACCTTCGAGTTCGCCGGCGTGAGCCTGCGCGCGGACTACGACCGCAACGCGCCGCACCCGACGGCGTTCGACCTGCAGCCGAAGAGCACCGGCTCCCGCGTACGCCTCGGCGGCGAGGGCATCGAGATGCGCGTGCGCGGCATCGTCGTCGAGCGCGACGTGCACTGGGTGCCGCGGGGCGAGTTCGGCGTCGAACGCGAGCTGACGCTGGACGCGGACGAGGTCTTCGTCCTGGGCGACGCGTCGGGGGACAGCCGCGACAGCCGCGACCGCGGCCCGATCGAGCTCGACCGCGTCTTCGGCCGCGCGAAGGCCGTCGTGTGGCCGCTCAGCGGCGCGCGCCGGCTGCGCTGAGGCGAGCGGGTCAGGACGCGAGGCTCGAAAGGCAGCTCCGCTCCGTCCCCGCGATCACGATCGCGCCCGCTACGAGCACGACGTTCTTGAGGATGTACTGCCCCTCCAGCGTCGCGACGGGGAACGCCTTCCATGTGATCTCCGGCAGCGTGAAGAGCGGGAGCACCGTGCCGCACATGTGACCGGCCATCAGGGCGAGGCCGAGGGGCAGCAGGCGGCGGGACCACAGGCACAGACCGATCAGCGCCTCGGTCGCGCCGAGGAGGGGGACGAACCACGTCGGATCGCAGCACGTGACGGTCGCGGCGACGAGGTCCTCCGCGGGGCTGAGCCCCGGCACGAGCTTCGGCAGACCGAACCAGACGAAGACGAGTCCGAGGCCGAGGCGGAGGAGCGTGACGCCGCTCGCCTCGAGCGTTCGACCGATGGCGTGGATGTCCTTCATGGCGTTCGGCCGCGGGCAGGGTGCACGTCATCGGCCTGCACCACCTCGCGCAGACCGGCCGGGGACCCCGCCACGATTCGGACGATCGGCTCGATCCGTGTCGAGCGGAGTCGATTCCGGGATTCGTGGCAGGGATCGACGCGGGTCCGCGCCAGTGGGGTCGAGCCCGGCGCTGGACGTCCGGGTGGCTCCTCTCGGGGCCGAACAGCCCATCGACCTCCCTCCCGGAACCTCCGCCATGAAGACCCTCCTCCTGACCTGCCTCGCCGCCGCGCTGTCCCTGTCCGTCGGCTGCAAGAACACGCCCGCCGCCCCCGTCGCTGCATCGACGCTGACGACCGTCGACGACGCGGTCGAAGAGATGGCCGTCGCTCCCGCGAAGTCCTACTCCTTCGATCTCGCGTTCATGACGCACCTCGACATGAACCTGCCCGAGCAGGACGTCTACGTCGAGCGCGTCTCCGGATCGGACGAGGTCTACCGCGTCACGAACGGCGACAACGACATGGACGCGCCGCTCTTCAAGGCGGCGGTGAAGGTCCCGCACGATCCCTTCAATCCGGACGGCCTCGGCCCGTTCCCCAAGGGCGAGGCGCTCGGCATGACGCTCGGTCGCTGGCTCCAGCACCGCGGCACCGGGAAGTACTCGTACGCGGACGGCGTCGGGTCGCTCGACCTGGAGTTCACCGGCCTCGTGCCGAACGGCGTCTACACGATGTGGCACGCGTTCATCGCGATGCCTCCGACGACGCCCTTCTCGGGCACGCTCGACCTGCCGCTGGGCGCAAGGGACGGATCCGAGAGCGTCTTCGTCGCGGACGCCGACGGCAAGGCGAGCTTCCGCCACACGTTCAGCCCCGGCCTGGAGATGTCGGACGTCTGGACGACCTCGATGCTCGCCATCAACTACCACTCGGACGGCAAGACGTACCAGGCGCTGCCCGGCGACTTCGGCCTCAACGCGCACATCCCGCTGTTCCTGATGCTGCCCTCCCGCGACGGCATCGAGTGACGACCGCCGCGCTGCCTCCCGCACCCGTAGCACCACCACCGCGCCGCGGCGTCCACGGACGTCGCGGCGCCCCGCCCGTACCGACTGCCATGAAGACGCTCCTCCTCGCGCCCCTCGCCTTTGCCGCGTTCACGGTCGAGCTCGTGTCCACCGACTCCGGCGTGCCGCGCGCCGTCCACGACGCCGACTACCACGACGACGGCAGCCCCTCGGCCGCGAAGGTCGAGCTCGGCCGCATGCTGTTCTTCGACAAGGTCCTGTCGGGGAACCGCAACATCTCGTGCGCCACGTGCCACCATCCGACGCTCGGGACGAGCGACGCGCAGGCGCTCGCGTGGGGTGAGGGGCCCCGCGGGCTCGGCGCCGAGCGTGCGCCCGGGACGGCCGCCGCCGAGTCCGTGTACGAGCGCGTGCCGCGCAATGCGCCGGCGCTCTTCAACCTCGGCGCGCGCGAGTTCACGCGGATGTTCCACGACGGCCGCGTCGAGGTGGACGTCGAAGGGAACTACGCGTCCGGCTTCGTCTCGCCCGCCAAGTGGAAGTTCCCGGAGGGCCTCGACAGCGCGCTGGCCGCCCAGGCGATGTTCCCCGTGTCCTCGCCGACGGAGATGGCGGGCCAGAAGGGTGAGAACACGCTCGCCGACGCGGTGTCTCTGAACAACGTCGCCGGCCCCGAGGGGCTGTGGCGCCAGGTCTCCGCGCGCCTCGCCGGGATCCCGGAGTACGTCGAGCTCTTCCGCGCCGCGTACCCGGACGCGGTCTCCGCAGGCTCGGACATCACCTACGTCCACGCCGCGAACGCGATCGCGGCGTTCGAGTCCACTGCGTTCCGCGCGGACGACAGCCCGTTCGATCGCCACCTGCGCGGCGAGCGAGCGCTCACCGACGCAGCGGCGCGGGGCCTCGACCTCTTCTATGGACGCGCGCGGTGCTCGGAGTGCCACTCCGGTCCGTTCCAGACGGACCACGACTTCCACGCGATCGCGATGCCGCAGATCGGACCGGGCAAGGCGGACGGATTCGACGCCGGCTACTGGAGCCGGACGGGCATGAAGGCGTTCACCGAGGACCACGGTCGCGGTCGCGTCACGTTCCGCCCCGAGGACCGGTTCCGGTTCCGCACGCCGTCGCTGCGCAACGTGGAGCTCACGGGCCCGTGGGGCCACGACGGCGCTTACGACAGTCTGGAGGCGATCGTGCGGCACCATCTCGACCCGGTCGCGTCGCTGGAGGCGTATGCGCTGCCCAAGGGGCTCCTTGCGGGGGCGCCGACGGTCCTCGAGCAGACGGCGCGAGGGTCACGGCTGCGCGTCGAGCCGATGAGCGCAGCCCGCCGCGAGCGGTTCCTGCTCCGCGACACGTGGGTGCAGTCGAGCGACGGGCTGCGACGCGCGATCGCGAACGCGAACGAGCTGGAGCCGGTCGAGCTGACCGACCCCGAGGTCGAGGATCTGCTGGCGTTCCTGCGGTCGCTGACCGATCCGTCGTCGAAGGACCTCGGCCACCTCGTCCCGGAGCGAGTCCCGAGCGGGTTGCCGGTGGAGGACTGAGGACGGGGCGGGCGCGTAGACTGCGCGCATGAGATCCGCTGTGATCCTCGTGCTCGCGCTCGTCACGGCCTGTTCCGACTCTGGTGGTGAGGTCACGGTCAGCGCCGGCGAAGCAGACTCCGGATCCCGCGTCGTCCGGATCGAGCCCTACAGCTTCGACCCCGTCGTGGATCGGCTCTTCGACGTCTCCGCAGCCGTGCGCGTCCGCGCGCCCGGCCCGCGGAACGAGGTGACCTTCCGGATCGTCGCGGTCGATGCGAGCGGGAACGCGTCCGACGGCGGCCACTCGTCGGAGACTCCCTTCGAGGGCGACCTCGACGTCGTCGTGATCACGGAACTCCAGACGCACGGCAGCGGCGACGAGCGCAGCTACGAGGTGGTGGTCCGCGCCGCGACGAATGAGGGCGATCGCGGGATCGTCGTGCGCTCCGACGTGAATCAGCACGTGCCCGAGACCGTCGGCGCGATCACCTCCGGCTCCTAGACGACGGCGACGAGGCGCGAGCGAGGCGAGGCGCACGTCCTGCGCGAGTGGGGCTTCACCGAGGGAACCACGTCCCGGCGGATCCGGCTGGAGATGACCGTCGACGAACCGGACTGAGGAGCCGCGCGTCGGCCGTGTCGTTCGAGTGCCGTCGAGGCTACGCAGCTCTCATCGGTCCACGCGCGGAGGATGGGCACGCCCGGCCGTCACAGGCTGCCCCGCATGAGCGTGTCGAGCTTGGACTTGTTCGACCTGCGACTCCGGCCAACGAACGTAGTGGAGAGCGTCCGGGTCTCGTCCGACCCTGGCGGTTGGAACGTCACCGAGAAGGTCACGCCATGGTCCGTCTGGAACGGCAGTCGTTCGCCGAGCGGGATCACATGACTTCCCGAGATCGCGTGGTCCAGCCATGGCTCGAAGGTGATCTCGGCAGCGCTTTGCTTGCGCGAGTGGAGAACGATCGGAGTCTCGCCTTCGATCTGCATCGTGACCTCGTTCAGCTTCCACGTCCGTTGCGTCTGGCCGTAGTACGAGCCCACGAGGTGCAGCGTGTACGGCCCGCCGAGACTGCCTTGCGAGTCGGTGAAGACCGTCTCGGTGGCCGGTGAGCGGCTCGATCGTCCGCTGAGAGCGATCCGAATGCGGAACGGACCGACGGTGGCAGCGTGCGCTCCGACGGGTTGCCCGGGCTCGAGGACGTAGTCCTGGACATCGTGCGTGTGCTCGCCGCAGCCCAGTGCTCCGGCAACGAGGCAACCGATCACGACGCCCTCCAGGAGTTTCTTCATCGGACTTCGACCCGTTCTCTGGCTGCGCGGAGGAACTCCTCGACCTCGGGGTCGAGTTCGTCGATCTCGTCCAGCGCTTCGATCGCGGCCAGCGCCAGGTCGACGCGGTCGAGTTCCAAATAGCACCGAAGTCGTGTCGCGAAGAGGCGTTGGACGCCGACGTCCTCGAGACCTGGGTCGACGAGCATCTCCTCGAGCGCTTCGCTCAGTGCTTGCTCCGCCGGCTCCCACCGAGAGTGCGAAGTGAGATGTTCGATCTCGAGGAGGAGGACCTTGATGGTCCGTGGTGCCATCCACCCGAGTCCGGCGCGGCTCCTGTCGACCGCTTCGCGGAAGCAGATCGCGGCCTCCTCGGGGTCCGTGTCGAGTGACGACCGCGCGAGGGTCACGAAGAGCTCGACGACGTCCGGGTGTTCAGCCCCGAGGGTCTCTTCGGAGGTTCCGAGCAGGTCGAGCAGCTGCTCCCTCGCGACGTCCACCTGCCCTTGCGCGAGCCGAAGCCGGGCCAGCCCGTGCCGCGCCTTGAGGGTGTCGCGGTGATCGGCACCCAGAACCTCCGAGAAGTCACGAATCAGGTCGGGAAGCACCGCCTCTGCACGATCGAGGCGACCGGACCGCAGGAGCAGGTTCGCGTGGTTGTTCCGAACGATGAGCGTGTATGGGTGGGTGGCGCCCAGGGACTCCCGCATGCCCACCAGGACGCCGCGGAGGATCGGTTCCGCCCCTGCGAGGTCGCCGGTCTCCATGTAGACGCCGGCCAGGCTATTCCCGGCCGCGATCGTCTGGAAGTGCGCCACACCCAGGTTCGCGAGGAGGCCGCGATACGCCCGCCGCGAGCATTCCGCTGCTTCTTCCCATCGCTGCTCCGCGACGAGGATCGCCGCGAGGTTCGAGACGAGACTCAGCGTCGCGACCTCGTTCGAGCCAAGCTCGGCTTCCGCGTCGGCGATCGCCGCCCTGAGGACCTCGCGAGCGTCTTCGAACTTGCCCGTGTCGGAGAGAAGCCCCGCGTACGACGAGGCCAGCATCAAGGTGTACGCGTGCGTCGGCCCGAACTCCCGGCGAGCAGCCGGGAGCAGGCCGTCGAGGACCCTTGCCGCCTGTTCGTAGGCGCCCGACTCCCAGAGCGCACCGCCGTGCAGGATCTGAGCGTGCAGACCTGCGGCACTCTCGATCTTGCCGCCGCTCTCTGGTGCAGCCAGGCATGCCGACTCGAGGAGCGGGAGAGCCTCCTCGAGGTGCCCGAGGCGAGCGTAGACGTCGCCCAGCGTGCTCGCGAGTTCGGCGTAGAGAAGGGGGTCCTCGATCGACTCCTCGGTGAGGCGCTGGACCGCACGGTCGAGTACCGACTTGACCGTGACGTCTTGCCCGGTGACCTGCACCGTGGGCACCTCCTCGAACATCCCCACGAGGTACGCAACGACCCGCCGGCTGAGCTCGTCCTTACGACGAGCGATGCGCTCCTGTTCGATCGCATCGGCGCGAGCGGTCTCTGCGCTGCGCCAGAGCACGAACCCGCAGGTCCCGCCGATCGCGACGAGCGCGAGAAGGAAGAGAAGCATGGAGGCGAGCGCTCGGTGGCGGCGAGCGAGCTTTCGCAGGTGGTACGCAGTGCTCCACGGTCTCGCCTCGATGGGGAGATTGGAGAGATACCGGTCGAGGTCCATGCGCAGCTCGGCCGCGGATCCGTAGCGCCGGTCGGCCTCCTTCTCGAGCGCCTTGGCCACGATCGCTTCGAGGTCGCCGCAGACCTTGACTCCGGTGTGTCGGAGCGGCGGCGGCTTCTCGTCGCAGATGACGCGCGCTGCTTCCCACGGAGCAAGTCCGTCGACCTCGTACGGCATCGAACGCGTGAGCAGGTGGTAGAGAACGACTCCGAGCGAGTAGACGTCGCTCCGGGTGTCGTGCCGGAGCTGTCCGCCGCGCGCCTGCTCCGGGCTCATCCATGCAAGTGATCCGATCGGGCTGCACGCGAGGACCTCGGTCGACAGCGTGGCATCGTCGTGGCCGGCGTGGCGCGCGATACCGAAGTCAAGGATGCATGGCCTTCCCGCGGACGAGACGACGATGTTGGCCGGCTTCAGATCGCGGTGCACGACGCCCGCTCGGTGGGCGTGCTCCACGCCCTGGCACACGCGCTCGACCAGGCGGACGCGCGCTCGAACGCCCAACCCGGCGCTGTCACAGTACTCGTCGAGTCGGACTCCGTCGACGAGCTCCATGACGATGAAGGGCAGGCCGCGGTCCGGATCGACGCCGGCCTCGAACACCTTCGCGATGTAGGGATGGTCGAGTCCCGCGAGAGTCTCGGCCTCGACCTCGAAACGACGGACGGCCTGTTGCGATGCGAGCGCTGCGTGTACCACCTTGATCGCGACGTCGCGGCGCGGCCGCAGCTGTGAGCAGCGGTAGACGGTGCCCATGCCGCCGCTCCCCAGTACCTCGCGCACCCGGTACGTCCCGATCGACTCAGGAACCTGGAGGCTCGCCGGCGACGGCGCGATCTGCTCCAGAAGCGCCTCCTGGATTGCGGCCCCCAGACGGTCCTCCTCGAGTCCGCGCACCCGGGGGACGTGCGTCAGGAGCGCCTCGAGCTCTTCCCGCATCCACGGCTCGACAGCTCGCTCCTCCAGGATCTGGCTCCGGTTGCCGCTCGGCAGATCGACGAGCTCGTGGTAGAGGCTACGCAGGACGCTGTACTGTTTCGGATCCACGATTCAATCGCTCTCCTGGCTTGCGAGCCTCCGTTCGAGCCAAGCACGCGCCATACCCCAATCGTTGTAGACGGTGCGCTCCGAGACGCCGATGGCGCGGGCGGTCTCGGCGACGCTCATGCCGAGAAGGAACCGCATCTCGACGATTCGTGCCTGCCGGGGGTCGAGCGCGGCGAGTGCCTCCAGTGCGTCGTCGAGCGCGACCAGGTCGAGGGCCCGGTGTTCCTCCGCCAGCTCGAGCGATTCGACCTCCAGACGCGCGAGCGAGCCGTCCCTCTTGGCCGCGCGACGTGCTCTCGCGTAGTCCTGCAACAGCTGGCGCATCGCCAGCGACGCAACGGCGAGGAAGTGCGAGCGACTCTCGAACCCACGCGAGTCGGGGTCGACGAGTCGTAGGTACGCTTCGTGGACCAGCGCCGTCGGCTGAAGCGTGTGGTTCCTCCACTGCGTGCGGAGCGCGCTCTCCGCGAGACGACGGAGATCGTCGTAGACGAGCGGAAGGAGCGCGTTCATCGCGGCCGGATCGCCGACCTGCATGCGGTGCAGGTAGGCGGTCACCTGGCTCGGATCGGACTCCCGGGTCATGCGCGCTCACGATAGTCCGAGCGCGGCCGGACGATCCGACGGCGGGCTCGCTCCGAGCGACGCGAAGGGACCGCGGACTCCACGGGGGATCGAATCGGTAGGACCTTGCATCATTTCCGCCTTCTGCGAGGGTCGTCCCTTCGCGGTCCTTTGGAGGAGGGCTGCCCCGGCAGCGTCCTCGCCTCGGACGTCAAGGCCGACTCGAGAATGCGTACGCTCCAATCGACGCGGGACTCGGCGGTGTCATCGCCCACCGGCGTCGCTCGGGCGAGCACCTTGGTGGCGAGATCGATCGCGGCCAAGAGGCGCTCGAGGTCGGACGAGAGCCGCTTCCTCGCGATCCGTTCGCACATCCAGGTCTCGCACGAGATCGACTCGATGCGGACGCGTGCGCCCGTGGCCGAGCGGCCGGTGACCCTCAGGTCTCCGTTCCTGGCCAGCTCGAACCGGAGGTCGACGTATTCGGGGCATTGCATCGGGAGTCTGCTGCGCGGGGAGCGCCGCATCGAGAATGACGTGGAGGTCACGTGAGCCGACGGTGGAGCGCGCCTTCGCCGAGAACGGCGAGCGGGACCGCGAGCGTCGTGGAAGCCCACACGACCGGAACGTGAAGGAGCGAGAAGCGAGCCTCGAAGTGGGGCACTTCGCGCAGGCATGCCATCACCTCCCGGAACTCCCGCGGCGTTCCGAACGCAGCGATGAATCCCAGCTCGAGGAGCACGCAGACGAGGAGCGTCAAGACGAAGAACGTACTCACCCAGAGGCTCGCACGGAGCGTCGACAGGTGCCCCATCCTCCTCGTCCGGCGCACACCGAGGGCGAGCCGTAGGCCGTCGACGACGCCGAGGAGGCCGATGCCGGCTGCGATCCACATGAACGCGATGAGGGCGAGGAGCGGTGCGAACGAGGCAGTGGACGCAACGATGGCAATGTCACGCCGAAGCGCAGGATCGAGCGCCGCCCAGCCGGCGAATCCGAGCGCGAAGGTCGCGCCGACGAGCACGAAGCAGCGCCTGGGCGACACGGATTGCAGTCGCCGTGAGTAGAAGACGGCATCGAGGTCCTCGAGGAGCCTCGCTGGAAGCGCCCGTGCGTCGCTGCGGTCATCCACCCTCGGACCCCGACGTGTCCCGGAGATCGGCCTGTCCCAGGAGGATCGACAGGCCCTCTTGCTGTCGATGGGCGGCTGGGCTGGCTCCGACCGTACGGAGCGCCACGATCGCGCGGTGGATGAGAGCCCTGAGACCGACCAGCCGCGTCGCGTCGCGTGCGTAGAGCGCTCGATCCGCGGCCCACGCCGTCGAGTTCATCGTGAGGAGCTTGATCTCGCGACCGTCTTCATTGCTCCCATAGATCGACACCACATCCGGCTCCGCAACGTCGAAGCGCAGGCTCCGGTATCCGAGACCGTCCATCCGGCTGCTGGTGTCTTCGTGTTCGCGCAAGGGAACGGGGCGGAGCAGAGGCTCCGTCGTCGCCCCGTTGACGCGAACGACGCGCGGAGACTGCAGCCGAATCCGCGAGATCTCCACGGCGGTCTTGCTCGGACAGTCTCCGAGGATCGATCGCTCGTACGAGCGCGGATCCTGGAGCTCGCTGTCAGCGGCGTCGCAGATCGAGCGCGACCTTTGCGGGCGCCTGGACCAACGTGCCGCCGCGCACCTCGAAGGTCGTCTCGGCCTCGCGGCCGTCGTCGGTCCAAGCGCGGAGCGTGTGCACGCCCACTGTTGCGACGAACTGCGAGGTGATCGGCTCCTTCCTCTCGCGCAGGCTGCCCCACGTGCGGTCGAGGATGATGTCTCCATCGGCCGTCCGCGCGGAGTAGCGGAGTCTCCCAGGAGGCTCCTCGAAGTCCCAGGCGATCTCGTACTCGACGTCGACGCCCGTCACGAGATCCACGGTGAGTGCGGTCTCGCGGTTCGCCTCGATCTCGACGTCGCGGTGGATGCGGACGCCTCCCTGGCATAGGAGGACGAGGCGGTGCGTCCCTGACTCCAGGTGCTCCAGGCGGATCTCCGACGACCGCCCCGGCTGGAACGAGTGCCACGGGATGGCCCCGTCGTGCTTGAGGCGGCCGTGCAGCTCGAAGAGCTCGGCGCCCTCGCCGCGCCGGACCGTCACCGCGAGCGCGCCGCCCGGCTCGGTCGCGAGCGTCCCGAGGTCCAGGTCCTGTCCCGGCACGACGTCGAACGCCTCGGTCGATGCGATCAACCGCTCACCGGCCAGGGCGACGACGCGGAACCGTCCCGGGTAGCGCTGTTCGAACGTCCAGCGATCGCCGTCGCCCCGGCCGCGATGCCAGTCCCGCTCGGTCAGGTCCTCCAGGTGCATCCAGATCCTCTCGGACCCCGCGCGCCCGGCGCTGTCGTCGATGCGCACGGTGATGCGGGCGGGCTGGACCTCGTCCGGGTTCTCGAAGTCGGCGCGAAGCTCCAGCGCCGCGCCGCCCGGCAGGACGTCGGTGGCGACGATCGGTGCCGCGCCCGGCGGGGCGCTCTGGAGCTGGACGCGCACCGTGTGCCGCTCGTTCGCCAGGCGGATGAACTCGAACGTCCCGTCCTCGGAGAACGTGGCGAACTCCTTGCCCGTCGAGTCGACCTTCGCGGCGACGAACACGCCGGGCATCGACGATCCGTCGGAGTAGCACACGCGCCCCTCGATCACCAGTCCGCGGTCGAGCCGCGGATCCCAGGTCACGTCGTCGCCCGGCGCGAGGTCGAGCTTCGTCGAGTCCCAGAGCATCGCCGCACCGAGCTGCTGGCTCTCGTTCCGCGGGGGCTGCGCGTAGACATGCGCCTCGCCCGTGGGGAGCGGTCCGAGCACGAATGCTCCGGCATCGTCGGTGCGCGCGATCTCACGGCCGAAGATCGCGCCGGTCCCGGGGAGCTGGCCCAGGGGCAGGAAGCGCTCCTGGATCGCGCTCTCGTAGGCGACGACGCGACCCCCCGGGACCGGTTCGTTCGCGGCGTCGCGCAGGACTCCTCGAATGGTCGCGCCCGGCTCCAGCACGACGTCCATCTCGCCCGTTGCACGCCGCTCCAGTTCGACCTCTCCCTTCCAGAGGGGGAAGGCGTCGGCCAACACCTCGACCTTGGTCGTTCCCGGCAGGAGGCCCGTGAAGGAGTACTGGCCGGCCTGATCTGTGATCGCCACCCGCGGCGTCCATCGCTCCGACATTCGGCCGCCGATGTGCTCGATGCGCGTCTCCGGGAACGGGCTCCGGAGCGCCACGCGGGCGCCGGCGACCGGCTGCTCGTCGCCCGTCACGACGCGGCCGCGGAGCGCGGCACCCGCCGGAACGAGCTCGATGCGGAGCTCGACGGGCGGCGACGAGAGGTCGACGAGATCGAGGTCCTGCAGCTCGCTGGGCGCGTACCCGTCTGCGAACGCGCCGATGGACTGCGTCGGCGGGACGTGGCGGAGCTCGAACCGCCCGTCGGCGTCCGCGCGCGCGGCGACGCGCCCTCCGTAGAGCGACGGCGCTCGGGAGGTGAGCCACACCTGCGCGTGCGGGATCGGCGAGCCCTCTGCGTCCACGACCTTGCCGCGCACGAGCACGCCGTCGAGGAGCGTGCACGACAGCTCGGTCGTCGCGCCGGCTCGGATCTCGCCGCGGGCGAGCGATTCGTGGGCCGACCGGAACCCGCCGACCTCGACGCGTCCGGTCGGGAGGTCGTCCGCGAACGCGACGCCGTCCGCGTCGGTCACGACGAGCGCGCCCGCGCGGACGTCGAACCCGCTGGCCTCGCTCGTGCGGATCAGGACGCCCACGCCTGCTGCGTCGTCTCCCTCGGGCCACGAGACGTGGACGCGGAGGCGTCCGGATTCCGGCGCCGATTCGGAGATCGTGCTCGCGGGGCCCGCGTCCGGCGCGTCGACCGAGGAACGCGTCGGCGCCGATGCCTCGGAGGGCTCTGCGAGGTCGTCCTCGGCGGCGACGAGCGCGAGGTCTGCGGGCGCGTCGCTCCGCGCAGCGACCTCGGGTCCGGCGACCCTCTCCACGCGCGGTGGCACGACCTTCCATGCGAGCGCTGCGACCGCGGCGAGCGTGACGACGAGTGCGATCTTCTTCATGCCGGTGAGTGCGCCCGCGGCGCCGATCAGGAGCGAATGGGTCTCGAGCGCTGCGAGCGCGCTCTCGGCGGACTCGATCGAGCCGGTCGTTCCGCGCGGCCGCGGCAGGAGTGCGATCGCGGTGAGCTGTCGGCGCCAGTCGCCATCCTCGAAGCGTGCTCCGAGGCGTTCACGGAGCCGTGCGAGCCCCCGCGTGAGCCGCGTCTTGACGGTCTTGACCGGAACGTCGAGGCGCGCGGCGATCTCCGTCGGCGTCGAGTCCTCGAAGAAGCGCAGGTAGACGGTCTCGCGGTACGGCTCGTCGAGTTCCTCGACCGAGCGTACGACCGTGCGGTGGAGCTCCAGGCGGGCCGCGATCTCGTCGGTCGCCGGAGTGCTCGGCTCGACCCGGCGAACGCTCGGATCGCCGGTGTCGTTCCTCCGTCGCCGGATCCCGTCGATCGCGCGACTGCGCACGGCCCGCGTCCACCAGCGCGCGCTGCGTGCACGTCCGGGTGCGCGGAGCGCCGAGACGTAGGCGCCCTGCACGGCGTCCTCCGCGAGCGCCGCGTCTCCGATGACGGCCCGCGCCAGCCGCTGGAACGCTGCGTGGCTCTGTGCCCAGGAATCGGGCAGGGAGAGGGCGTCGAGGTCGTGGTCGGGCTGCATGGTGGTGGGGCTCGTCCGAAGCAACGCAGCGGGACCACCGGAGTCTTCAGCAACTGGGAAGATCGTGCCAGCGGCCGACGCGCGTCACCCCAGCAGCGTCTTCACCCGCCGCCGCAGGTACGGCAGCACGTCGGCCTCGAACCAGGGGTTCTTGGCCAGCCAGCGGTTGTTGCGCGGGCTCGGGTGGGGGAGCGGGAGGACGGCGGGGCGGTGCACCTTCCACGCCTTCACCGTCTCGGTCAGCGAGCCGCCCTCGCCCGGCAGGTGCCAGCGCAGCGCGTACTGGCCGATCACGAGCGTCAGCCGGACGTTCGGCAGCTCGGCGAGCACGCGCTCGCGCCAGGTCTCCGCGCACTCCGGGCGCGGCGGCAGGTCGCCGGAGCGGCCGGAGCCGGGGAAGCAGAACCCCATCGGCAGGATCGCGACCTTGCGCTCGTCGTAGAACGTCGCCGGCGTCACGCCGAGCCAGTCGCGCAGGCGATCACCGCTGGGATCGTCGAACGGTACGCCCGTCTCGTGCACCTTCCGGCCGGGCGCCTGGCCCGCGATCAGGATCGGCGCGTCGCGGTGCACCTGGAGCACCGGCCGGACTCCGTCGACGAGCGACTCCTCGCAGATCCTGCACGCGCTGACGTCCTCGAGCAGGTGCGACAGCCGCGACGGGCTCACTCCGGCCCGGCGTCGGTGCCGGCCGTCGTCGGCACGTCCCTCGGACGCGCCTCCAGCCCGAGCGCGAGGAGGGCGAGCGCGATGCCGATCGTCGCCATGAGGAGGAAGACGACGAACGCCAGCACGCCGTTGATGTCGCTCAGTGCCCTCAGCACCGGGTCGACGCCCGCGAACAGCGCGATCGCGCCGACGGCGGCGAGAACTCGTGTCGTGCGGTCGATCGCGGGACGAGCGGTGGGGCGAGAGGAAGGACTCATGGTTTCGGCCTCGATCAGATCTTATCGCCTCAGGGCGCTGCGACGAGCCCGAGCGCGTTGGAGAGGTTCGAGGACCCTGCCGTCGGCAGGTCGCGGTGCCAGCACTGGAAGTACAGCGTGTCGAACGGCTGGGCGGCGAACGGCCCCGTCGGCACGGGCAGGCTCGTCAGGTCGACGGGGATCTCGATCCGACCGGCACTGCCGGACGACTGGATCTCGCCCGGCCCGACGAAGCGCCCGATTCCGCCGCCGAGGCAGACCGGCGGTCCGCCCGGGTTCGGCATCGGGTTCGGGCGATCGCTGACGAGGAAGTAGCCAAAGCTCTGCGTCGGCATCTCGGTCGCGACGAGGCGGAGGTTCGCGGCGGCGATGGACGTCGATCCGACCGCGTCGATCCGGGTCGGGACGCCGGTGCTGTTCGCGGCGCCGTCGTCGCAGTAGGTGTACGTGAGTTCGCGGGCTCCAGCGATGGCCGTCACGCGCCCGACCGTCGTCGGCGGCGTCCCGAGGGGCAGCAGCGCGGCGCCCGCCAGCAGATCCGTGAGTCCGTCCCCATTGAGATCGCCGGGCGACGCGAGCGCACCGCCGAGCCCACCGAAGTCGCCGGTCTCCGGATAGCGGGCGATCCGCAGCCCCGTCCTGCCCGAGAGGACCGTGACCGCCCAGTACGAGGTGTCGATCGCCGCAACGTCCTCGACTCCATCGCGATCGTGGTCACCCGCGCTGGAGAGCGCGTATCCGAACTGCGATGGGAACGTGCTCGTCGGTGGCTCGCCGCCGACAGAACGGATCTCCCTGCGTGTCGCGCCCGAGAAGAAGTAGACCCTCGGGTCGGTGGGGGGCGCGCCGAAGAACCCCCAGCTCGACGCCGCGACGTCGTCGACACCGTCTCCGTCGATGTCGGAGAGTCCGACGATGTGGGCCGCCAGGTACTGCCCTGGATCCGGGCAGAGGAACGGCGTCGTCGGGGTGAGCGTCGCGCCGGACACGACCCGGGCCTGCCATTGAGCCGGCTGCGAGTTCGGCACCAGGCTCGAGAACCCGAGCTCTCGGGTGCCGTCACCGTCGAGGTCGCCGAGCTGCGCGAGGGCGGCGGACTCATAGGCGCCCTGCCACGACGCGATCACCGAGCCGGTCGCGCTCGAGACCAGCAGGACCTCGTCGGTGAAGAGAGCCAGCGTGTCCTGCTGGGCCATCCAGTCGCCGATCCCGTCGCCGTCTTAGTCGTCGGTCGCCGCGACCGTGGATCCGAAGGAAAAGAAGTTGAAGAGCCCGAGTCACTCCATGAGGAACGCGCCGCTCGCGCCCGAGAGCGTCAGGACGCGCCCCGTGCTGTTGCCGGCCCCGGGGTGGCCGACGATCACGTCGCGCACGCCGTCCTGGTCGACGTCGCCGATCGTCGCGAGCGAGGCTCCGAACCCACCGCCCAGGCGCGCGTTGTCGAACCGCCACAGCTCTGCGCCGGTCCGCCCGGAGTGCGCTCGCACGACGCCGAAGAACCCGTTCGCGACGGGCTCGCTGGTGGAGGACGCGATGAAGTCCAGAACGCCGTCCCCGTCGAGGTCGTCGATCACAGAGAGCTCGAACCCGTACCTCGCGCCGGCTGTCGCTCCGTCGATCTCGTAGAGCGGCGTTTGCGCGGCCGCCACCCCGGCGACGAGCGTCACGGCGAGCGCGACACCGAGGGGGAGCGAAGGACCGGGTCCTGACATGGCGGTGCCAGGGTAGCCCGTATGGTCTGGATTCCGCGGATTCGTCCGAACGGCGCCGCTGGACCGGAGCCCAGGGGGTGTATGACGGATTCACCGACAGGGACGACCGGCGCGTCTCCGGAGCGCGATCCCAGCGAGCTCCTGCGCTCCCTGCGATGGACGCAGGAACTCGCGCGGAGGATCGTCCGCGATCCCTCCCTCGCCGCCGACCTGCACCAGGAGACGTGGGTTCGCGCCTTCGAACGCTTCGGGGACGCAGTTCCCGGCAGGGCGTGGCTCGCTGGCACGCTTCGTTCGCTCGCCTATCGCGCTCGCAGGGGGCGTAGGCGGCGGCGCTACCACGAGGCGAGGGGCGCGAAGCCGGAGGGTGTCCCGGGCACCGACGAACTCGTGCAGCGCAGCGAGGCGCAGCGCCAGGTGTCCGCCGCCGTGGCCGAGATGCCGGAAGAGCATCGGACGGTCCTCCTCCTGCACTTCCAGGAGGGCCTGTCGCTCTCCGCGATCGGGCGCCACCTCGGCTGTTCGAAGGCGACCGCGCACGAGCGCGTGCAGCGCGCGCTGGCCGCCCTGCGGCGGTCGCTGCGCTCCGACCCCGATCGGCTGCAGTCGTGCCTCCTCATTGCGCTCCCGATCCATGCAGCGCCCGGCGCTCTGCTGGCTTCGAAGCTCCCCGGTTCCGCCTCCGTGCCCGTTCCCGGCATCGCGCCCCAGGCGATCGCCACGACCTCGATCCTGGGGCTCCCGTTGAAGAAGCTCGCGCTCGCCGTCGCCGCCCTGGCGATCGTCGCCCTGTCCGCGGCGACCCTCACCGGCTCGTCGGACCAGCGGTCCACGTCCGCCGAGTCCGCCGTCGACGATGAGGTCCTCGCGGAGCCCCGGTCCACGGCTGCCGCAGAACAGGCCACGCTCGCGACGGTCGATGCGGGAGAGCGGCGGGCCGCGTCCACGATGACGCCCGCTCGTCCGGCGGCCCTGGACGCGGATGCCTACGTCCTCCGCGCGCGGGTGGTCGACCGGGACGGCGCGGCCGTCCGGCGACCGACCCTCAGGGCGTCGAGCCGCGACTTGCGCCTGTCGTCCGAGGGGGACGACGACGGTGCGGTGGAGCTTCGCATGTCCCGCGACGACATGGCGGACACGCTCGGCGAACACCTCTACCTGCAGATCGAGGGCGGCCCCTACCAGACCCTCTGGGGCGCGCGCATCGACGGCAACGGTCTCGGCACGATCGCTCCGCCCGCCGCGGGCGTCGTACAGGACTTCGGTGAGGTCGTGCTGTCCCCGGCCGGGGCCGTCGAAGGCCGGGCGACCCTCGCGCGGGGCGAACCCCTCGTCGGCGCTCGGATCGACGCCGAGGAGCCCGACGCGGAGGATCTCGACGCCGACGATCCCGACTCGTTCGTCAGCTACGCGGGCGAAGAGCCCACCGTCGAGACCGACGCGGACGGGCGCTTCGTCGTTCCGCACCTGCGCGCCGGGACGGTCGCGCTCAGCCTCCGCCACCACGAGATCCTGACCGATGCTCCCCGGACGATCTGCGAGGTCCGCGTCGAGGAGACCGTCGGCCCCGTCCTGCTGTCGGGGGTCCGCGCCGAGTTCTTCACCGGTCGCGTCGTCGACACGGACGGCGAGCCGATCGTCGACGCCTACGTCAATGCGACGGGCAACTGGAGCATCACGGACACCGTGCACTCCGACGCCGAGGGCCGCTTCCGCGTCGCGCTCCGCCGCGGGTCACCGACGCCGCTCCGGGCATTCGTGTACGGCTGGCGCCAGGTGAGGCCCGACCCGGAGGAGCCCCAGGTTCCCGGGACGTTCGACGTGGTGCTCGAGCGCGCCCTTCCGCTCGCGGGCTACAGCGTTCGCGTGGTGGACGCGATCACCGGGGACCTCGTCCGGAACGTGCGGGTCGCGACGCTCGACGAGGCCGGGGGGCGCGTGGATCCACTCGGGGGCTACGTCGGCGACCTGCCCGCCGCCGTGGTGCAGCCGGACGACGGAATCCCGATCGATCTCGTGCCCGGCGTCGACCGTCTCGTGGTCGGGGCGGGCGCGTACCGCACCGAGGTGGTCCCCACGGACGAGCTGTCCGAGGGCCGGACCGTCCTGACCGTCGAGCTCGGTCTACCCGCGGGGATCCACGGGCGCGTGCTCCGCGGAGGACGGCCCGTCGAGGGGGTCCGCGTCTTCGCGACCGCGGCCGGGCTGCACGTCGCCGAACCGCGTGAGGTGCTCCGTGGGAGCCACGTGGAGCGCCTCCCCGAGGTCGACGTCGACGCGAGCGCCTGGACCAAGCACGGTGGCTACTCGCCCGAGTGGCTCGTCGGCCTCGACGGCGATCCACCGGGCTATCGATTCGTCTCCGGAGCACCGAAGTCCGCGCGCCGCACCGCTGCGGACGGGACGTTCCAGCTCGACTGGCTGGAGGAGCTGACCATCGGGATCCAGGTCGAAGCGCCGGGAGAGCGGAGGATCGTCGTCGGGATCCACAGCGTGGAGGGGGACACCCTGGACGTCGGCGACATCGAGCTCGACGCGTCTGCGTCCCTGACGGTTCGGTTCGAGTCGGTGCGTCCGTGGAACGCCGACGAATACACGGCCGTCGTGACGCCGGGCGGAGTCTTCGGTGGCCATCATCGCCGGACGTTCCCGCTGGACGCGAACGGCGCGTTCGAGGTCCCCGACGTCCGGCCGGGCGACGTGTACTTCACCCTGGAGCGCGCCGAGGGCGCGCCCGAGCGGCCACGTCTCGAGGTGCTGGACGACGTGCCGGTCTTCCACGCCCGCCTGGCCGACGGAGAGGCGAGGCGCTGCAGCGTCTCCCTCGACGAGTCGTGCTCCGCCAGGATCGAGCTCGAGGTCTCGATCGGCGGCGCGAACCCGGTCGGCAACTCCATGCTGACGCTGACGCCCATCGACAGGCCGGATCGATCGTTCGACTTCTTCACCGACGTCGACGGTCCCACGATCGCCGCGGACGTCCGCGCGCTCGGACCCTGTCACGCGGAGTTCAGCCAGTCGTCGCAGGGCAGCGGCTACGTGCGGTTCTCCTGCCCGGGGCCTCCAATCGAGCTCGTGCCCGGCGAGGTGACCCGACGGAGCGTCGACATACCCGCCGGCAGGATCCGTGCGTACGTTCCGGCGGGGGGCGGCAGCTTCGACTACGGATCGTTCGACCTCGTGCTCGAAGCGGCGGACCGATCGGTCGAGGTCATCGGCGTCGCATGTCCGCCCCGAGCGGACGGGGAGTCGCAGCACCGTTCGATGACGACGGCGCCGGTCCCGGCCGGCACGTACCGCGGCGTACTGCGTCCCTACCGGTGGAAGTACAGGGATCAGCGTGAGACGGTCCTCGCCACGTTCGAGGTCGAGGTGCCCGCCGAGGGGACCGTCGAGCTGCATCTGGGGGCCTGACCGCGCACCGGAGAGGCGATTCCCGATCCGCCGGCGTTGCGAACCGTTCTCGGGACGCCTTCCAGGGGATGGAGCGCCGTATGCCCGGCGTCCTGCCCGTCCCCTGCTGTATTCGCCATGCGCTGGAAGTTCGTCCCCCTCGTCGCCCTCGCCCTCCCCCTGATCCCCGGCTGCAACAACAGCGGCTCGGGAAACACCTCGTCCGGCGGGAGGTCGGGAGCCGCTCTGTTCGCCAAGACCTACGGCGGTGCCGGCGCAGACGCGTTCGGTGATGTCGAGGAGACCCCGGACGGTGGATACGTCGCCGTGGGCTCCTACGGCGGCCGGCCGACGCTGCGCCCCAGCGGCCTCGCCGGACCCGCCGAGGAGGACGACCTCTTCCTCGTGAAGATGAACGGCCTCGGCGACGAGCAGTGGTCCCGATCGCTCTCCCACGGCGCGCCGACTTCGTTCGCCTCGCCCGCGAGCCTCCAGGAGCCCCACGCGGCGTTCCCCACCTCGAGCGGCGGCTTCTTCGTGCTCGGAACGGTCCGCGATCAGCCCTCCGGCGATCCGGACGAGTACGCGCAGGACGTCAGCATCACGCGACTGACGCCCGGCGGCGACACGGCCTGGGAGTCCGTACTGGACATTCCGCCGCCGCTCGGTTGGACGATCAGCGGCGCGGCGCTCGGGGGCGAGGACTACCCGGTCGCAGCCGCCGAAGCGCCGGACGGAGGCGCCTACGTCGTCGGCTTCACGTACGCGCTCTTCGACACCAACGGCGGTCTCTACGGCTCGGCGTTCTCGTGGATGCTCCGCGTCGACGTCGACGGCAACCCGCTGTGGTCGCGTCCGCTCGCCGAGAGCCCGAGCCAGTCCCTGGTCGTCGACGGCCAGTACCTGCACGTCGTCGTCGCTGGCGACGGAGACGCGTACGCGGTCTATTCCGCGAGGGGATCCGGCGGTGAGATCTGGACGCAGGCCCTCTGCTTCGGGCCGAACGGCACCATCCGGTGGGAGACGCGCATCGACGACGTCTTCACACGACACGTCGACCTCGCGCTCGGATCTCCCGCCAGTGGCAACGACGGTCTCGTGCTCGCGTGCGACGAGGTGGGGCCGAGCCTCGCCGTGACCAGTTCACGGGGGATCGTGATCGATCCGGATGGCGCGACGGAGTTCAACGTCGACCTGGACCTCGCGCACGTCGACCTCGGGCTGGGCCGGATGGAGTCCCCGGCGACGGGCGCGTCGTACCACTTCGTCGGATTGGCCGAGCTGGGCGATGCCGAGCTGACCGTTCGGCCCCTGGACGTCACGGGCGCGCCGATGGTCAGCACGGGGGGCTCGTTCGCCACGGTCCACCGCGCGCGCGCCATGCGGCTCGACCGCTCCGTCGTTCCGGCGCGCATCGAGGTGCTGGCCCAGCGCGTCGACCCGGTCGGCAACGCGGAGTTCGAGCCGGCGGTGGTCCTGGCGGGAAACACCGACGCTCCGTTCGGCGCACCCTTCGACACGTCTACCCAGCTCCCCTACACGCTCCCCGCGCGCGACGACATGGTCATCGCCAGTCGGGTCGCGGGCTTCGTCCCCGATTCGACGCGAACGTGGTCGTGGGTCGCCGAGCCCGGATCCGGCAACGCGACCTACCGCCTCACGGTGCACCGCGAGGACGGGACGGAGGTCTGGTCGCGGACGTTCTCCGCAGATGCGGCCAACCGCGTCGAGCAGGGCCTCGACGTCGAGGTGCTCGTGAACCCTGCGCAGCCCGACGCCTGGCGCGTCGCGGCGCTCGGGCGGGCGGACGTCGACGTGGACGGAACGCCCGGCGACGAGGCGGACGTCCCCTGGCTCGTCATCCTCGACGAGCAGGCGAACGTCCTGACCGACGTGGCCTTCGAGTTCGCCGGGCTGCCCGCTGGCGCCGGCCCCGGTCTCCTCGACGGCGCGCCGAACGGGGACCTCTTCATCGGGCTCCTCGCCGACGGCGCGCCGCGTGTCCTGCGGGTCGACCAGCAGGGGACGGTGCTCTGGTGCTCGACCCCGGTCGCGTCGATCCCCCAGGGGATCGAGCAGTTCGGACTGGCGGCTCTCCAGGACGGCGGCGTGCTCGTCTCGTGCAACGACGTCGTCGCGCGCTTCGACAGCACCGGGACCGCCACCTGGCGGACGCGGCTCTTCTCGCGCACGGTGATCGACGTCGCGCTGGGGATCGGCGACGAGATCGCCGTCCTCTCCGCGGATGGCGGGAACGTCGGGGACCCTGCCCGCACGATCCACCTGGACCTGCTCGACCCGGGCGGGGCGCGTTTGCGCTCGACGTCCTGGGCCACGGGACACGACCTGACGCTGGAGCTCGGTGGGGCGCTCGCCGCCTCGCCCGAGGGTGGCTACGTGGCCCAGCTCTGCCGCCGGCTCGATCGGTCGCTGACGCCGACGATCGACCAGGGGTCGCAGACCATCGCCCTCTACGGCATCGACGCGGACGGCGAGCCCGCCTGGCACTCCACCTACGGTGGACTCCGCGACGAGACGTCCAGCGCGCTCTCGATCGCCGGGGACGGCGGCGTGCTGGTCGCGGGTCGGACCGAGTCCGTGACGCTGTCGCGGGACGCGTGGTTCCTGCGCCTCGACTCGTGCGGCCGGATCGGCTCTGCGTGTGACGCTGAGTTCCAGCGCGCCGAGGGCAGCTTCGAGGCCCAGGTGACGACCTTCACCGCCGGCGAGCGCTTCGACGACTACGACCTGTCCACCGCGTTCGAGGTGCCCGCGGCAGTCACGCGCGCAGAGACCGCGGCGATCGAGACGACCCTGACCGGCGTCGACGTCACTCGACAGTGCAGCGGCTCCTCGAAGGACGACGTCGCGCCTCCGAACGGAACGTACTACACGCTCGACGTCACCGTGGTGGGGGACGGTCTGGTCGAGGAGGACGTCCCCGCGGGCCAGGTCCCTGGCTTCCTCTGCACAGCCACCTGTTCGATCAACCTGCCCGCCGGGACCGTGTTCCCCCTTCGCGCTCTTCCAGGACCGACGTCCGAGCTGCCGAGCTGGAGCGGTGCCGGCTGCCCGGGCTCCGGGGTCCCTGCGTGCAGCGTCGTGATGGACGGCGACCGGACGGTGGTGGTGAACTTCCCGCCGCAGGGCGGAGGCGGCGGCTACGGCGGACTGTCCGACCTGACGGTGATCCTCGAGGGGGCGGGCGACGGTCGTGTGTTCATCAATCCGCCGGGCATGACGTGCTTCGACTCCTGCACGATCCCGGACCTCGCGGCGCCCGGGGACGAGGTCGAGATCCGGGCGATCGCCGCTCCGGGGAGCTCGTTCGGCGGCTTCACCGGCGTCGACACCTCCGACGGAGTCTTCGGGTACGTCCGCTTCCAGGCAGCGGACCGGACCGTCCGCGTCCGCTTCGACTGAACGGAGCGCGGCGTACGCGGCGATCGGTTCCTCCCCGCTCCTGGCTGCGTCGCACCCCCTGCTCGTTCCGTTCGACGATCGACCATCCGATACGGAGCAGCAGGGCGGTGAGTCGCTAGAGGTCCGGCCGAAAGGCCGCCACTGCACGGCCGGACCTCCAGGCGGTGACCTGGAACCGCACCTGCTTCGTGGCCCGGCGCTGCTACGGTTTGCGGTCCCGACGAGTCGCCGGAGAGCGGACGGATCTGCGGCACCGTCTCGTCGAGCGGCAGAGCATGAAGCGCAAACACGTCCTCGAGTTCGAAGACCTGTCGTGGTTCCCCGGATGGCTCCGCGACTGCATGACCAGGGTCCTCGTGGTCTTCTCGCGCCTGACCGGAGCCACCGACGCCATGAGCCGGCTCGTCGGGCGGGCGGCGGAGGAGCAGGGGGTCGACGCCGTCGTCGATCTCGGCTCCGGCAGCGGCGGGGTGATGCCCGAGGTCGTCGAGTCGCTTCGACGCGGCGGCGCAACGGGCCTCCACCTCACGATGTGCGACCTCTATCCGAACCGGGACGCGATTCGGGAGTTCAACGCGGAGGGCGGGCCGGCCCACCTGCGCTACTTGCCCGAGCCCGTGGATGCGAGAGACCTTCGGAACGCGCCACCCGGCCTGAAGGTCATGACCAACAGCTTCCACCACATGCGCCCCGAGGACGCCGGAGCGATCCTCGCCTCCGCGCAAGGCTCGCGACAGCCGCTCCTCGTCTACGAGCTGGCCGACAACAGGATTCCGTTCCCGCTGTGGTGTGTCGGCCTCGTCATCGGGCTGCCCATGGTTGCGCTCTCCGCGCTCGTGCTCACGCCGCTGGTCCGTCCCCTGAGCGTGAGGCAGCTGCTGTTCACGTACCTGATCCCGATCATTCCGCTCGTCTACGCCTGGGACGGGCAGGCCTCCATGCCGCGCATCTACGGGCTCGGCGACCTCGACGAGCTGCTGTCCCGCCTCGACGACGCCGACGACTACGTGTGGGAGAAGGGTGTCGCCCGGACCGACGGGGGCCGGTCCGCGGGTATCTACCTCCTCGGTATGCCTGCTCGCTAGCCCGCGACTCCGGCTCGCTGCGTTCCAATGATCGGCATGCCGACTCGAACCTCGCGACTGCTCGCTCCCCTGCTCCTCGTTCTCGTCGCAGCCTGCGGCGGAGTGACCGCCATGGACCTTCGCGACGACCTCAGCGCGGCGTTCGCCGATCTGACGGCGACCCTCGAGGGCGTCTTCGACGAGGAGTCCGCCCAGGCCGCGAAGCCGAAGCTCCAGGCCTTCAAACAGCGGATCGGCGCGATCGAGGCGCGCGAGAAGGACCTGTCCGACGCGGAGCGCCAGAAGCTCGCTGGCATGCGCGACGAGATCCAGCAGGAGGCCATCGCCGCCATGCAGCCCGAGATGATGCGCATCCTGTCGGACCCCGCCCTCGCGATCCACCTGTCGGCCGTCCTGGCGGAGCTCGGCCAGCGCTGATGGTCTGCTAGGGCCTCGTCCGACGATTCCCCGGGAATCCGTTCGCGCGCCCCGGGTCCGCGGCAATTGGACCCGCGGACACCATGAAGGACCACAGTCTCGACAGCATGGACCTCCTCTGGCTCGCGGGCCTCGCCCGCGCGCTCGTGGGGGACGCAGCGGCCGGTGAGGACCTGGCCCAGGACGCCGCGCTCGCGGCGCTCCAGGGCCCGGGCCCCTCGCACGCGCCGCCGCGCGCCTGGCTGGCGGGCGTCACCCGTCGCATGGCCGCTCGACGGTTCCGGGACGAGTCGCGCAGGCGCGACCGCGAACGGAACGTCGCGCAGCCGGAGGCCCTCCCGGACTCGGCCGAGCTGGTCGAGCGCGCCGAGATCGCCGAGACGGTGACCGCGGCCGCGCGTCGGCTGCCCGAGCCGTTCCGTTCGACGATCCTGCTGCGCTTCCTCGAAGGGCTCGAGCCCCACGAGATCGCGGAGCGCGAAGGAAAGCCCGTCGACACCGTGCGCTGGCGCGTGCGGCGGGGCCTCGATCTGCTCCGCGAGGAGCTCGTGCGCAGTGACGATCGCGACTGGTCCGCGTGGTGTGCCCTCCTCCTGCCCCTCGCGCGCGTTGGCGCGGACGCCGGCACTGCGGCCGCCGGCGCGACGGGTGCAGTCCTGGGCTCGGCCGCCGCGTGGACCGTCATGAAGGTTGGAATCGCTGCACTCGTCGTTCTCTCTGGCGCAGGCCTCTGGGCCCTGCGCTCCTCGTCCGCGAACGAACTCGACCTCCGGGTCGAGCGCGACGTCGCGACGCTCGACGTCGACCGGGTCGACGACGTCCGGCCTTCCGTGGAGCTTCAGCCGGTCGAGGAGATCCGCGCCGGGCAGGGTCGGGTCGAGGTCGACGAGAGCGGCACCGTGCCCACCGCCCCCGCGTCGGAGACACCCGCCGCCGACGACTTCGTCTTCGGGCGGGTCGTCGACGTGAAGGGGGAGCCCGTGGCCGAAGCGACCGTCTTCCTCGTGGGCGACGGCACCTCGGTCTTCGGCACCGGCGCCCCGGTGAACGCGCGGCGGACGACGGGGGAGAGCGGCTCCTTCCGCTTCGGGACCTCGAGCGTTCCCGACGCGCTTGCAGACACAGAGCGCTCGGTCCGGCTCGTCGTCGCGGCGAACGGGTTCACGCGCCGTGTCGTTGCGAGCGCGCGCCGCGACCAGCCCGCGGACGGCTGGCGCATCGAGCTCGACGCGGGGCTGGAGCTCGTCGGTCGCGTCGTCGACGAGTACGGCGAGCCCGCCACGAACATCCAGCTCCTCGCGTTCACGCAGGGCGCGGGCATCGACCACGTGAGCCCGAGTCAGCGTCGCCTGCAGTCCGACCGCGCGCTCTTCGAGACCGCTTCCGGCGACTACGAGCAGTGCCTCGCGAAGAGCAGGTTGGGCGGCTCCGTCCGTTTCTCTGGCCTCGCCCCCGGAATGGTCTCGGTCCGGTCGCTCGATCCGGGCTGGACGATCGAGGGACCGGGGCCGGTTCCCGCGGGCGGCCCCTTCGTCGAATGGACCGCCAAGCGCCGACTCGGCGTCCGGATCACCGTCGTCGACGCGCGCACTCGCGCTCCGCTCGACTGCGACGGGGCGACGTTCCTGGTCGGGCTCGGCTTCGACGACGGCTCGTCCACCAGCACGGGACAGTGGGTCGGCCGCGGCCGCGGCGAGGTGAGCCTCGGGCTCGGCGCGGGCTCGCTGCCGGACTACGGGGATCGGACGATCACGCGCGCCGACTTCTACGGAACGGTCTCGGCCGGCCTCGCGGAGGTCGAGTGGAAGGCGCCGCGCCTGGAGGACCCGCGCGGGATCCTCGGCGTCGCCGAGTTGACCGTCGCGATCGACCCGACCGTGCCGTCCGGGGACGCCGAGGCCACCGAGGAGGAGCGCGCCGAGCCGCCGGTCGCGGCCCTGGAGGTCGACGTCCGATACGACGACGGGACGATCGTCGACGGGAACATCGTCATCGAGTGGTCGGTCAGGCCCGACGTCGGGCAGCCGAGGAAGGGGCGTGCGCGGCCGAATCCGATCGGCCCTGGCCGCTACCGGATCGACGTCGTCGAAGGCGACGTCTCGCTGCGCGTCAAGGGCATCAACGATCAGGGCAGCCTCGACTGGTGGTCTGGCAAGATCCGCGCCCAGGCCGACCGGACGGCGATCGCGTACGCGACGCTGGAACGCGGCGGGAAGGTGATCATCACGCGCCCGGAAGGCTGGACCGGCGTGTGGCGCCTCCACGCCTCGTACCGCGAGTCGCCGGACGAGGACTGGTTCGGCGCCTGGAACTACGGAACGCCCGAGGAGACGCTCGTGCTGACCGCGCTGAAGCCCGCCGAGTGGCGATTCCGCCTGCGCCGCACCGAGAGCGACCCGAACCCGATCATTCGGACCGTCGTGCTCGAGGAGGGCGACGAGGCGATCGTGGACTGAGCGACACGGCGCGCGACGCCGTCTCGGCTACTCCATCGGCGACAAGTCGAGGTCGTGGTGCTCTCCGACGAACTCCAGCAGCCTCGCGATACGCGGCGTCGCGAGGGCGCCGCGCGGCGTGCGCTCCGGGACGAGCTCGACGCGGCACCGGCCGCCGGTGGGGCCCGGGCCGACGATGTAGCGCGCGTCGGCGGGCTCGCCCTCGGCGGCCAGCCGCACGTGATCGTTCTCCAGAACGAGCGCGCCCGTGACCTCGTCGTCGATCCTCCGCGAGGTCAGGCGCGCGCCGCCGCCGACCGGGTTCTGCTCGGCGCTCTCGCGCACGAGGCGCTCCAGCTCGCGCGGCCGCCAGTCGAGGTCCTCGCCCTCCCGCAGCGCGAGGTCGAGCAGGTATAGCGGACAGTCCGGCATGCCCCTCGCCATCGTGTGGAAGCCGGCGCCGAAGCGCGGGTTCAGCTCGGTCGGGCGGAAGCCGTCGCGCGTCAGCACGCCGTCCACCGTGAACGCGCCGCGGTAGGCGTGGTCCTAGCGCAGCGCGACGCCGACGCGCTCGGCCACGCCGCGCATCTCGCGCGTCACGTCGGGCCCTGCGTCCCAGAACGTCGACACGGACGCATAGACGAACCGTCCCGCCGCCGGGTCGCGCATCACGATCATCTCGCACGGCCGGAACGTCGCGACCTCGTCGGGGAACACGATCCCGTGGATGCTGCACACGACACCGTCGAGCAGCGGCATCACGCGTACACGATCGCAGTGCGCGCCGAAGAACTCTGCCGCTTCGTCCAGGTGCTCCTCGGTACGGATCCAGCGCACGTACTCCGCGCCGCCGTTGAACCCGTCGCGCGAGTCGCCCGCCACGACGACGTCCGCGCCGCCGCTACCTATCCGGTCGCGCGCGCTGGAGATCGACTCGCGATCTGGCGCGACCACCTCGACGGGCGCCCGCGGCACGCGCGCGCGATCCCACAGTCCGTCGACCGTGACCTTGTCCTCCAGCGCCTGCCACGCCGCGGGCCGCGCGCCGTAGACCAGGCGGTCGCCAACGGGCCGGTCGTCCGAGAAGTGCTCGGTCACGACCCGCGCGCGACGCTCCGGATCGAGCGCGTCCACCGCCGCCCGGACGTCGGCAGGGAGGTTCGCCACGGCGTCCATCCCGTTGCGAATGCTCGTCATCAGGTCGCTGCCGACGACGCCGAGATCGTGCATCTGGATCCTGTCGTCGTCCGGCAGCGGCCCCGTGCCCCGGCTCGCGCCGATCGCGAGCGCCCGCGCCGCGCCGAGCTCCAGCAGCGTCCGGGCGTTGTCCGCGGCCGCGTAGAGGATCCCCATCGCGACGATCCAGTCGCGGTCCTCGACCACGGATCGGACGAGGTCCCGGTAGTGACTCGCGTCGGTCATCGCCGTAGGGGAGTGCAGCGCCCGTGCGCCGTCGAGCACCGTCGCCCGAATTCCCCATGAGATCGCTGCCGATCCCCTTCGCCGCCGCGGCAGTGCTCGCCGTCGCATGCGCGTTGACGGCGTCGTGCAGCGGCGAAGACGCTCCCGCTCCTCCCTCCGTCCTCGACCCCGTCCTGCCGCGCACATATCGGTCCATCGAGTTGCGCAAGCTCGGGATCTGGAGTCCGTACGCCTACGCCAGCCATGAGGGAGGAAGCGCGAAGGTCCAGGTCGGATTCATGACGGGCTTCGAGGACGACGACGGCGAGTCCATGCCGCCGACGCTCCTCGCTGAGCAGGTGCCCGTGCGGATGCTGATCGGCGGCGAAGAGGTGGCGCCTCGCTCCGAGCCGCCGCCGGGCCCGCTGGTGACGATCACACTGTCCATGCGCGCGACCGCTGGTGCGGACTACGAGTTCGACCTCCCGGAAGCGGCCCGCCGGGACGATCCGCCGTCCTACCAGCTCGTTCTGGAGCTCGACGGCGAGCGAACGACGCTCACCATGCGGCCCGAGGAGCCCGAACCCGGGCCGCCGCGCGAGTACCGGTCCGACGAGCGACCGAGTCTCGGGATCTGGACCGTGCAGGCTTACGCCCGCCACGAGGGGGCGACGGCAGAGGTCGCCGTGAAGTTCAGGACGACCTACGGTCGCGACACGCCGTTCCACTCGATCGAGGGAGACGCCCCCTCGGTGGAGGCCGTGATCGCCGGCGAGGTGGCCGCCCTCCGATCCGCGCCGCCGCCCGGAGTCCTCACCATGACGGCCCTCTCGGGGACGTGGACGGCTCACGCCGACTACGTCTTCGACCTGCCGGCCGCAGCGCGGCGCGAGGACCCGCCCTCCTACGACCTGAGCGTCGCGCTGGACGGGGAGCGAGCCACCCTGACCATGCGGCTCCGGGACCCCGGCGAAGAACCCCGCTGAGGCCCTCTCCCGGGACATCCGTGCCCCGATCCGGCACGATGCCGCCGAGGGACCGGAACCTCCCGCTCGCCCGCGGGTTCCTGTCCCCGTCGACGATGGCGCCCTCTCGAGACGAGCACGAGCGAGGACCCACGCGCGATCCGAACGGCGGACCTGCCCCGGGGGGGCAGGAGCCGGCGGCGGACCGCGGGAGCGAGCTCATGCTCCTCTGGCAGGGCGGCGACGAGGACGCGTTCCGCGAGCTCGTGGAGCTGTACTCGGGGCAGGTGTTCGCGCTCCTGACCCGCTTCCTCGGGCGTCGGCACGCGGGGCGGGAGGACCTGGTCCAGGAGGTCTTCCTGCGCGTCGTCCGCGCGCGGGATCGGTACGAGCCGACCGCGCGTTTCTCGACCTGGCTCTACAGCATCGTGTGGCGGATGTGCATCAACGAGACCGAGCGCCGCGTCGGCCGGCAGCCCCTGTCCTTCGACGGGATGGGCGCGGGCGAGCACGACGCGTTCGAGCCCGCGGACGAGCAGCAGGGCTCGTCCAGCGACGGGCTGGAGCGCGCCGACGTCGTCGCACGCGTCCGCGAGGCCATCGGCGAGCTGCCCGAGACCCAGCGCATCGCGGTCGTCCTCGCCCGCTACCACGACCTGCCGTACTCCGAGATCGCCGAGATCTTCGGCTCGACCGAGAAGGCCATCAAATCCCTCGTCCACCGCGCGCGCGAAACCCGGCGCGCGCGGCTCCAGCCCCTGTTCGAGAGCGAAGTCGCATGAGTTCCTCCGATCCCGACCGACACGACTCCTGGCCGCGAGGCGACGCGCTGGACGAGCTGCTCGGGCTCGACCCCGCGCCCGTCCTGCCGCCGGACGCGGTGCGCGCGATCCACGAGCGCCTGGAGCGCGAGGGCGACGGCGCCCTCGACGCCCTGCTCGATCTCGACGAGGTCGAGGTCCCTGCTGGCCTCGCCGACGGCGTCCTCGCCCGCGTCGCGAGCGAGCGCCGCGCGTCGCGGCTCCGCCGCCGGCTGCGCGTGCTGCCCGTCCTGGCCGCGGCGGCGGCGGTGCTGGTCATCGCGCTGCGCGGGGCGGGACCGAAGGAACCCGCCGACCCGGGCGGCTCGGAGACCGTTGCCGACGCGCCGACGCTCGACGAGCCCAGCGACGAGCCCAGCGACGGGCCCAGCGACGAGTTCCTCGCCGCGCTCCCGGTCCTGGAGGACCTGGAGCTGCTCGCGGAGGACCTCGACCCCGTCGAGCTCGACGCGCTCTTCCTGATGGACGCGGAGGACGCGCTGCTGCTCGACCTCCTGGAGATGGGGGGCTGACGTGAAGGTCGCGCTCCTCGCGCTCTCGCTGCTCGTCTGCCCGTCGGGCCAGGACGTGCCCGCCGAGGCCCCGACGGCCGACGCGCGTGCGCGCTGGGAGTCGCTCGGTCCGAAGGAGCGCGCCGCGCTCGTCGAGCGGTACGAGCGACTCAAGGAACTCGGCCCGGAGGAGCGCGCGAAGCTGCTCGACCGTGGCAAGAAGCTCGAGCGCGAGATCGAAGCGACGCTGCGTTCCCTCGACCCCGAGGAGCGCGCGGTGATCGAGGCGCTGGAGCCGGCGGAGCGCCGTCGCGTCCTGCGCGGCCTCGTCGGCGACCGCGCGCGGCGCTCGGCGGCGCTGCTGCGTTCGCGCCTCACGCCCGAACAGCAGACGGCGCTGGAGGAGGCGAGCCCCGATGAGCGCGAGGCGCTCCTGCGCGAGGTGCGCGCGAACGAGCGGCGCCGCGCGTCCGAGCAGCTCTCGATGTTCGCGACCGAGCTCGGGCTCGGCGACGGCGACGTGAAGCGGCTCCAGGCCGGCAGCCGCGAAGAGCGGCGCGCCTTCATGGTCGACGTCGCGCGCCGCCGCGCGAAGAAACACGTCGAGGAGCACGGCCTGCCCCGCGGTGTCCCGCAGCGCCGCTGGGACGCGACGCTCTCGGCGGACGACGACCAGTTCGTGCGCGGCTACCTTCGGATCCGCGCGCGGCACCCCGAGTTCGGCGTCCCGCCGCGGCGGTGGGCCAAGATCGAGCGCCGCCGCGACGCGATGGCGAACCGGCTGGAGGCGTACTCCAGCCCGACGACGCGCGAACGCGCGGGCGCGCGCGGGAAGCGGGATCGGCAGCTCCGCAAGGAGGTGCTGCTGGAGAAACGCTCGCGCGTCGAGGAGACGATGGTGCGCATGGGGAGCCTGCCGAACGACGTCGCGGCGCGCCTTCGGGCGCTCGACGACGACGACTTCGCGCGCGCCTACACCGCCTCGATCGTGATGCTGCGGCGGGGGACCGACCTGCGGACGGGGCTCGGGCGCTGGTTCGCGTTCCAGGAGCGCGGGGAGCGGACGGGGACCCAGCGTGGGAAGCAGCGAGGCGGTGCCCGTCGGGGAGGCCGCGGCCGCGGCCGCCCGCAGGAAGGCGGCGGCAGGTGACGCCGACGCGGGGGCTCGATAGAGTCCCCGCGTGACCGACGGCGCGGAATCCGACACCCGCGAGGTGCGGGTCCCGTACGTCGGGATCGAGCGCCTCCACGAGCGCGGCGGGCCCGCCCAGCTGATCGACCTGCGCGCACCCGTGGAGTTCGACGACGACCACGTCCCCGGCGCGGTCAACGTTCCGCTGTTCGAGAACCAGACGCGCTCGTTCGTCGGGCTGCTGTACCGCCAGTTCAGCCCCGACGCCGCGTTCCAGGAGGGCCGCGCCGCCGTCGCCGAGCGCATCGACGAGCTCGTCCAGGACGTTGCTCGCCACATCGGGTGGGACGTTCCCGGCGCCGACCTGCGCGCGCGCGTGCTCGCGATGACCGGCGGCGGGATCGACCGCCTCGACCGCGAACTCGCCCCGTTCGTCACAGATGACGTGCCCGAGGACGCGGTGGTGTTCTCGTGCGCGCGCGGAGGCCTGCGCTCGCGCAGCGTCGTCGCGCTCATGCGCTCGCTCGGGCTGGAGAACGCGGTCGGGCTCGACGGCGGCTACCGCGCCTACCGGCGCCGCGTCATGGACACGCTCGCGGCGTGGACCCCGCCGTCGCACGTCGTGTCGCTCCGCGGGCTGACCGGCGTGGGCAAGACGCTCGTGCTGCGCGCGATCGAGGCGCTGCGGCCCGGCTGGACCCTCGACCTGGAGGGGATCGCCGGCCACCGCAGCTCGCTGCTCGGGATGGTCGGGCTGAAGCCGGTGACGCAGAAGGCGTTCGAGAGCGGCCTCGTCGCGCGGCTCGCCGAATGCACCCGAGGGGGCGCACCCGCGGACCTGCTCGTCGTCGAGGGCGAGAGCCGCAAGGTCGGCGACGTCGTGATCCCGGGACCGCTGTGGACGGCGATGCGCGGCGCGACGAACGTCGAGGTCGTCGCGTCGACGCGGCGGCGCGTCGAGGTGCTCGCCGAGGACTACCTCGCCGACCCGGACGCTCGGCCGCTCCTGCGCGAGCAGCTCGAGGCCGTGTCCCGCCGCATGGACGGCGCCCCCGACCTGGCCGGGATGCTGGATCGGGACGAGATCGGGCCGCTCGTCGAGGCCCTCCTGGAGGGCTACTACGACCCGCTCTATCGGGGCAGCGAGGCGGGGAAGGAGTACGCCGTCCAGGTGTCCTCGGAGAGCGCCGAGGGCGCCGCGGCAGAGGTCGTGGCGTGGGTCGAGGAGCACCTCCTCGGGGTCGATTCGCGGCGCTGATCGATCCGATCGTGCGCCCACGCGTCACGGGGGCCCGCGCGGGGACGTACCGGTTCGCGTCGACGCCGCTCGGGCGCCGAACCCCGCCCACCGCCCACGACGCTCTCCGAGGACACTGCCATGAACGCCACGACCTCCCACCACGCCCTCCACACCGCCGCTGCCGCCATGACTCCCGATCGCTCCGCCGCACGCGCTCCGCGCCTCGTCTGGGTCTTCCAGATCCTCGCCGCCGCGATCCTCGGCATGACGCTGCCGTTCAAGTTCACCGCCGCCCCCGAGACGGTCGCGCTCTTCGACGCCCTCGGCGCCGGGGCTGCGGGGCGGCTCGGGACCGCCGTCCTGGAGACCTTCGCGGTGGTGATGCTCCTCACGCCGCGGCTCGCCGCGATCGGCGGCGCGCTGACGGTCGGGCTGATGTCCGGCGCGATCTTCAGCCACCTGACGGTGCTCGGGATCGTCTGGGACGGCGACGCCAGCCTCTTCACGATGGCGGTGGTCGGCCTCCTCGCCGGTACGGCCGTCGCCTGGCTCCGCCGCCGCGAGCTGCCGATCGTCGGTCCGCGCCTGCGCTGATCGCCGCCCGGCACCCTGCGACCCATCCGCAGGACTTTGCAGGCCTCGAACGACCCCCGGGAAGACTTCTCGGGGGTTTGACGTAGGTCGGGGGAGCGGCTGGCGTACTCGTGGCGGCGTCAGCCCGTCCCGACCCCCGCTCGCCATGCGCTCTGCCCTTCTCGTCGTTCTCGCCCTCTCGCTGTCCCTGCTCTCCGCGCCGCTCGCCTCCGCCGCGCCCCAGAAGAAGCCCTCGGTCGACCAGCTCGTCGAGACTCTGGAGGGCGGTGCGCTCGACGAGCGCATCGCGAGCGCCCAGGCGCTGGGCGCGCTCGGCCGCAAGGCGGCGAGCGCGACGCCCGCGCTGATCCGCTGCCTCGCCGCGCCCGAGGCGCCGCTCGTCGACGCGAGCGTCACGGCGCTCGTGTCGATCGGCGGCAAGGCGCGCGATCCGCTCGTCGGCGTGCTGGAGAGCGGCGCGCTCGACGGCGCCGAGATCCCGCGCGGACCCGTGGGGCGCGCGCTGCTGCAGATGGGCAAAAAGGGGGTGCGCGCGGTCGAGGCCTACGTCGACGCCGCCCCGCCGGACGCCGAGCTGTACCGGCTCTTCGAAGAGCTGGGCGAGGCCGGCGCCGGGTACCTCGTCGAGGCGGCGAAGCGCCCTGACCGCGCCGTCGAGGCGCTCCGTTCGCTCCGCCGACTCGGTGCCCGCGAGGCGCGCTCCGCCGAGGCGCTGCAGCCCCTGACGCGCAAGGTGGATGACGAGGACCTCGTGCGCGCGATCGGCTACGCCTGGACCCAGGCGCCGACGCGGGAGGACGTCGAGCGGCTGCGCGGCTGGATCGAGGGCGACCGACCCGAGCTCGTCGACACCGCGCTGTGGTGCGTCGGGATCCTCGGACGGGACGCGACGGTGGCCGCGGCCGCTGTCCTCGCGCGCGTCGGCGACGAGGACCCGACCACGCGCGCGACCGCGCTCTGGGCGCTCACCGGGCTCGTCGCGGACGGGCCGGCCGCGCCGAATCCGGCGGTGCCGGCCAGCGCGCGCCCCGCGCCCGCTGAGAAGGGCGACAAGAACACGGGCAAGCGCAAGCGCACGGTCGAGGAGGAGGTCTTCACGCTCTGGCGCGACGCCGCGAAGCCGCTCGGCTATCGCGGCCGCGTCGGCGACCGCGCGCGCGAGCTCTGGGCGCTCGCGCCGACGTGGACCGGCCAGATCGAGTCCGTGCCGCAGCCGCCCGACCGCAAGCTCCTGCCGAAGGCGCTCCTCGACGCCGAGCCGAAGCTCCTGGAGGTCGCGCGTACGCGCGCCGGCGACGGGTCGAGCGCCGAGGCCGCGCTCGCCTCGCGCGCGCTGACCGCGTCCGGCGCCACCTCCGAGGCCGCGCTGGAGCTCTGGGCCACCTGGCTCGCGTCCGACGACGTGAGCCTGCGCCTGGAGGCGCTCCTCGGGCTACGCGTGATCGGGCGCGGCGCGATCGCCCACGAGGAGACGGTGGTCGCGCTCCTCGACGACGACGTGACGCGCACCGCGGCCGCCCAGGTCCTGACCGCGATCGGCACGCCGACGAGCTGGAGCGCCGTCGTGAGCGCGTTCATCGCCGCCGACGGCAAGCCGCCGCTCGCGCTGCTCTCCGCCATGGGGCGCTACGACGCCGGGGCGCTCGCGCCCGCGCACGACCGCTTCCGCGAGCTGTACCACCAGGGACACTACGTGATGGCGGCGTTCTTGCTGCGCTTCGGCGACGCGGCGGTCGACGACTTCGCCCACGAGCTGACGTCGGGCCTCGCCGACCGGCGGCTGGTCGCCGCCGAGTCGCTCGGTCACCTCGGCGCGGCCGCGAAGCCGGCGCTCCCGAAGCTCCAGAAGCTGAACGAGCGCCACCCGATCGCACAGCAGCTCGTGCGCGACGCGATCGCGCGGATCAAGTAGAGCGGGCCGGGCCCGCGATCAGCCGGCCTCGCGGTACTCCTCGCCGGAGTAGTCGTACAGGACGCGGACGACGCCGAAGTAGCCGAGGCCCTCGGCGCGATGGCTCGGGCGCAGGCCCGTCGAGTCCATCGAGTCGTCGGCGCCCCAGCGGAGCAGGAGCTCGACGACGGGCTGCACGTTCTCCTCGGGGAACGGGCGCACGACGAGCTCGCCGCCCGCGTCGGGGAAGTACCCGCGCGCGCAGATCGCGGCGCAAAGGACGCCGAAGCCGCTCGTCGCCTCCGACTTCGGATCGGCGCCGGCCTCCAGCAGAAGGCGAGCGGAGTCGTAGTGCGCTCCGCCGACGGCGTACATCAGCGGCGTCCGGCCCTCGGTGTCGCGCGAGTCGATCGTGACCCCGCCTTCGACGAGGCGCCCGACCATGTCGGAGTGGCCCATCATCGCGGCGCGCTCCAGCGGGCCGCAGCCGCGCACGTCGCGCGCGTCGACGTCGGCGCCACGCTCCAGGAGGAGGCGCGCGAGCTCCATCGTTCCGGACTGGGCGGCGGCCATCAGCGGCCGCTCGCCGAGGTAGTCGTCGACGTCGACGGAGCAGCCCGCGTTGAGGAGGCCGCGCGTGATCTCGGGGTAGCCGTGGAGGACGGCGAGGTGCAGCGCCGTGCGGCCGAGGGGGAGCTCGCGCGCCGCGATGTCGTCCGCCGTCGTCGTGCGGGCGAGGTCGCGGACCGTCGCCTCGTTCTCGCGGTCCGGATCGTCGGTCGCGTCGACGTCCGCGCCCGCCTCCAGGAGGAGGCTGACGGCGTCGGTGTGCCCGCCGACGACGGCTAGCATGAGCGGGGTCCAGCCGATCGTCGCGCGGCGGCGATCGCGGACGGTGGTCGGCGTGCCGCCGCCGAGCAGCATCCGGACGAGCTCGGTCTCGCCGCGCTCGGCCGCCGCGAGCAGCACCTGGTCGCCGCCGTTGGAGCGGCGCTCCTCCTTCTGAGCCTGGGACTCGGGAGCGGACTCCGGGGTCGGCACGGGCTCGGCGGAGGCCTGTTCGGTGAGCGCGAATTCGCTCTCGTCCGAGTCGAGCGCGGCCAGGCCGACGACCTCGGGCTCGGGCGCGTCCATCCAGTCGAGGCCGTCGAGGCCCTCGACGGTGAGGCTGGTCGGTTCTTCGTCGGCGGCGAGTTCGACCGTCGTCGTCGCGGACGCCTGCTGCACCGCCTCGGTCGGTTCGTCGATGTCGCCGAGGGGCTCGGTCGGCTCCAGCGCGGCGGGGCCGTCGATGGCGACCTCGAAGGGCTCGTCGGCCGCCGGCGTCTCGTCGGCGCTCGGGGTCGTGTCCGGCTGGGCCTGCGGCTCGGTCTCGCTCGTCGGAACGGCGAGCTCGTCGATTTCGAGGTCGAGCGCGGCGTCGATCGCTGCTTCGACGGCGGCCTCGACGGCGGTTTCGACGGGCTCCGGGCTCTCCTCGACGGCGGGGGCCTTCTCAGCGACCGGGGTCTCTTCGATGGCCTTCGGGGCCTCGACCGGCTCGGGCGTGACCTCTAGAACGGCCGTGGGGGAGGCCGGCGAATCCGTCGTCTTCGGCTCCTCGACCTCGGCGGCCGGCCGGGTCGTGGCCTTGTTCGTCGAGGCCTTCTTGCGTGAGGCCTTCTTCTTGGTCGTCGCCTTCTTGCGCGATGCGGCCTTCTTCGCCGCCGGCTTCGTCGCCCCTTGCGTCCCCTTCTGAGGGCTCGCGCTCGCCTTGCGCGTGGCCTTCTTCTTGGTCGTCTTCTTCTTGGATGTGGTCTTCCGCGCCGGGGCCTTCTTGGTGGACGCCTTCGACGTCGCCTGCTTGCGCTGGGCCGCCTTCTTGGTCGTCGCCTTCTTGCGCGACGCCTTCTTCTTGGTCCCACTGGCCTTCTTCGAGACCTTCTTGCTCGACGCGCTCGTCGAGTTCCCGGAGGTCTTCGCGGCCGCGCTGGCGGGCGTCTTGGACGTCGCCGGGGCCTTTCTGGAGGTCTTTTTCTTGGCCATGATGGATTCCTCAGAGGGCTCCATCGAGCAGCGGGGCGGTGCCGCTTGACCGTCAAATGAAGTTCGTAAGCGCCAAGCAACGATCGCGCGCTCGCGGCCGGCGGCTGGCACGCCCGAATCGCCTCGGGATGCAAGTTCGAAGGACCCTCGAACGGCCCTCCCAGAGGCGCGTCAATCGCGCACCCGTGGCAGCACGACGCGCGAATCCCCCTGGAAGGGCCCGTTGCTACCCTCTCCGGCCGCTCTTCGCCCTCTCCCGGCGCCCGCAACCGAACCTCCATGACCGTCACGTCCCGCCCTTCGACCGACGCACCCGAGCCGAAGTACCGGAGGGACTACCAGCCCCCGGCGTACCTCGTCGAGACGATCGGACTGGAGTTCGACCTCGAGGACGACGGGACCACCGTCCGGACGACCACCGAATTCGTCCGGAACGAGGCGGCTGCCGGCGGCCCGGCGGACCTCGTCCTGAGCGGCGAGGAGCTGGAGACCCTGGAGGTGAAGCTGGACGGGGAGGTGCTCGCGGAGGGGCGCTGGACCGCGACCGCCGAGGAGCTGACCGTCACCGGCGTCCCCGCCCGGTTCACGCTCGAGACCACCGTCCGGATCCACCCCGAGACGAACACGACGCTGATGGGGCTCTACCGCTCCAGCGGGAACTTCTGCACGCAGTGCGAGGCCGAGGGGTTCCGGCGGATCACGTGGTCGCTCGACCGGCCGGACGTGATGGCGACCTACCGCGTGACGATCCGCGCGGACCGCAAGGCCTGTCCGTTCCTGCTTTCGAACGGCAACCGCGTGTCGTCGGCCGACCTCGGAGACGGTCGTCACGAGGTCGTGTGGGAGGACCCGTTCAAGAAGCCGAGCTACCTGTTCGCGCTCGTCGCCGGCGACCTGCACTGCCACCGCGGGACGTTCACGACGATGAGCGGGCGAAAGATCGACCTCGAGATCTACGTCGAGCACGGCGACGCCGACAAGTGCGACCACGCTCTCGGCTCGCTCCAGCGCTCGATGAAGTGGGACGAGGAGACCTTCGGCCTGGAGTACGACCTCGACCTCTACATGATCGTCGCGGTCAGCGACTTCAACATGGGAGCGATGGAGAACAAGGGGCTCAACGTCTTCAACTCCAAGTACGTCCTCGCGCGCACGGACACCGCGACCGACGACGACTTCGAGGGCGTCGAGGCCGTCATCGCCCACGAGTACTTCCACAACTGGACCGGCAACCGCGTGACGTGCCGCGACTGGTTCCAGCTCACGCTCAAGGAGGGGCTCACGGTTTATCGCGACGCGTGCTTCACGGCCGACATGACGTCGGCCGCGGTCAAGCGGATCGACGACGTCGCGGCGCTGCGCGCGTACCAGTTCGCGGAGGACGCGGGGCCGATGGCGCACCCGATCCGCCCCGAGCAGTACATCGAGATGAACAACTTCTACACCTCGACGGTGTACGAGAAGGGCGCCGAGATCATCCGCATGTACGAGACCCTCCTGGGCCGCGACGGGTTCCGGAAGGGGATGGACCTCTACTTCGAGCGCCACGACGGTCACGCGGTGACGTGCGACGACTTCCGCGCCGCGATGGCGGACGCGAACGGTCGGGACCTCGCGCAGTTCGAGCGCTGGTACCTGCAGAAGGGCACGCCCACCGTGCGCGCCGTCGGGTGCCACGACGCCGGCGCGTCGACGTACACGCTGGAGCTGACCCAGATCGCGCCGGCGAACGAGCCCGCGTTCGAGCCGACGCACATGCCCGTCGTCGTGGGCCTCGTCGGGCCGGACGGTGCGGATCTGCCGCTCGCCCTGGAGGGCGAGGACGCCGCGACCGCGCCGACCGAGCGCGTCCTGGAGCTGACCGAAGGCACGGCGTCGTGGACCTTCCACGGGGTCCAGGAGCGCCCGGTCGCGTCGCTCTTCCGCGGCTTCTCGGCGCCGATCCGGCTCGAGATGGACCGCTCGACCGACGACCTCGTCTTCCTCTACGCGAACGACTCGGACTCGTTCAACCGGTGGGACGCGGGCCAGACGCTCCTGACGGGCATCGTGCTCGACCTCGCCGAGGCCGCCGCCCGCGGCGAGGAGTTGACGCTCGATGCGTCGGTCGTGGACGCGGTCCGGAACCTCCTGACCGATCCGTCCCTCGACGGCTCGCTCAAGGCGCAGGCGATCTCGCTCCCCGGGTTCAACGTGCTGAGCCAGGCTCGCACTCCGGTGCGTCCCGACGCCCTGATCGCCGCGCGCGACTTCGTCCTGACGAGGCTCGCCACCGAGCTGCGGGACGACCTCCTCGCCGTGCGCCAGGCGGCCCGCCCGTCGGGGCCTTACTCGGCCGACCAGGCCTCGATCGCCGGCCGACGGCTCGCCAACGCAGCGCTCGCGCTGCTCGGCGCGGTCGAGGACCGCGAGGTCACCTCGCTGGCCGAGGCACAGTTCGCGTCCGCGGACAACATGACCGACTCCCAGGCCGCGCTCGCGGTGCTGTGCCAGCACCACGGAGAGAGCCGCGAGAACGCGCTCGACGCCTTCTACCACCGCTGGAAGGACGACGCGCTCGTGCTCGACAAGTGGTTCGGCCTCCAGGCGACCTCGCGACCGGTCGACGCCTCCGCGGCGACGCGCCTGCGCGGGCACGTCGACTTCACGCTCGACAACCCGAACCGCGTTCGCGCGCTTGCCGGGGCGTTCGCGATGCAGAACTTCCGCGGCTTCCAAGCCGAGGACGGTTCGGGCTACGCGTTCCTCGCGGACATCGTGATCGCGCTCGATCCGAAGAATCCGCAGGTCGCGTCGCGCCTCGTGCGGACGCTCAACTCGTGGAAGCGCTTCGCCGCGCCGTGGTCCGATCGCATGAAGGCCGAGCTCGGCCGGATCGCGGCCCAGGACGGGCTGTCGAAGGACGTGTACGAGATCGTCAGCAGCGCGCTCGACGAGTGACCCCGACGGGGGATCTTCCGCCGCTGCGGCGCATCTCGGTCGTCGGGACGTCCGGGTCGGGCAAGACGACGCTCGCCCGGACGCTGGCGCGCACGCTCGGCCTGCGGCACGTCGAGCTCGACTCGATCTACCACCAGCCCGGCTGGCAGGAGCTTCCGAAGGAGGAGTTCCGCGCCCGGGTGGAAGAGGCGACACGCGGCGACGACTGGGTCGTCGACGGCAACTACACGAAGGCGCGCGACATCGTCTGGCGGGCCGCCGACACGGTGGTCTGGACCGACATGCCGCGCCGCGTCGTGTTCCCGCGGATCATCGGGCGGACGCTGAAGCGCGCCGCGACGCGCCAGGAGCTCTGGAACGGCAACCGCGAGCGGCCGATCTGGATGCTGTCACCGCTCCCACGCCACAGCATCGTCGCGTGGTCGATCGCGACGTTCGGCAAGAATCGGCGCCGCTACGGAGCGGCGATGGTGGACCCCGAGTGGGCCCACCTGGAATTCGTGCGGCTACGCTCGCCCGCCGAGGCGAAGGCTTGGGTGGCGCGGCTCGCGGACGAGCGCTAGTCAGAGCGTCGTCAGGGCGCAGCGACCTCCAGCCCCAGGTGATGCGCGAAGAACGCCCAGCGGTCGGCGACCTCTTCGATCGACTGCTGGCGGGACTTGCCCGCGCCGTGGCCCGCGCGGGTGTCGATGCGGATCAGGACCGGTTCGTCACCGGCCTGGGCGAACTGCATCGCCGAGGCGTACTTGAAGCTGTGCGCGGGCACGACGCGGTCGTCGTGGTCCGCCGTCGTCACCATGATCGCCGGGTAGCTCGTGCCGGGCGTGGCGTTGTGGTACGGCGAGTAGGCGTAGAGGTAGGGGAACATCTCCGGGTCGTCCGAGCGTCCATAGTCGCTCGCCCACGCCGCGCCGATCGTGAAGCGGTGGTAGCGCAGCATGTCCATCACGCCGACTGCGGGGATCGCTGCGCCGTACAGGTCCGGGCGCTGGTTCACGCACGCGCCGACGAGCAGGCCGCCGTTCGAACCGCCGAAGATGCCGAGCCGCTCGGGGCGGGTGACACCCGTGTCGACGAGGTGCTCGGCCGCGGCGATGAAGTCGTCGAACACGTTCTGCTTCCGCTCCTTCGTGCCGGCCTGGTGCCACTCGCGCCCGTACTCTCCGCCGCCCCGCAGGCACGCGACGGCATAGACGCCGCCCATGTCCAGCCACGCGGCGTTCGCGGGCGAGAACCCGGGCCGCATCGAGATGTTGAAGCCGCCGTAGCCGTAGAGGAGCGTCGGGTGGCTCCCGTCGCGCTCCAGTCCCTTGCGGTACGTGAGGAACATCGGCACGCGCGTGCCGTCCTTGCTGGAGAAGAAGATCTGCTCGGTCTCGTACGCGTCGGAATCGAACGGGACGCGCGGGCGCTGGACGAGGGTCACCGCGCCCGTCGCCACGTCGAAGCGGTAGGTGCTCGTCGGGGACGTGTACGCGCTGAAGCCGAAGAACGTCTCCTCGTCGCCGATCTCGCCGCCGAAGCCGCTCGCGGTCCCGACACCGGGGAGCTCCACGTCGCCGAGCGCGTTGCCCGAAGGATCGACGGTGCGCACGCGCGTCAGCGCGTCCTCCAGGTACGTGAGGAACAGCCGGTCGCCGACGTACGAGGCCGCGCTGAGGACGGCGTCCGCCTCGGGCACGATCTCGATCAGGGGCGCCTTCGGGATCGACGCGTCGACGGTCACGACGCGCCCCATCGGCGCGTCGAGGTCGGTGCGGAGCCAGACGATCGAGCCCACGTTGCCCAGCGGCACGTACTGCGCGTCGAAGTCGTCGAAGCGCTTGTTCCACGGCGACCGCGGGCCGGCGGCGAGGTCCTTGAACCACAGGCGGTTCTTGCGCGCCGTCCCCTCGCGCACCCACATCATCAGCCACCGGCCGTCGCGCGACGTGAACGCCGAGAACCCGCGCTCCGGGTGCTCCGGGTCCTCGTGGATCAGCGCGTCCTCGGACTGGTTCTGACCCAGCGTGTGGAAGTAGACGGCCTGGTTGAGCGCGGGCGCGGTCAGCCGCTCGTCCGTCTCGGGGTAGCGCCCGTAGTAGAAGCCGCTGTCGTCCGCGGCCCAGGACGGCGAGCTGAAGCGCGCCCAGTCGATGAGATCCGGCAGGTCCTCACCCGTCTTGAGGTCGCGGATGCGCCAAAGGCGCCAGTCCGAGCCGCCGTCGGACGTCCCGTAGGCGAGGTAGCGCCCGTCGTGGCTGTACGACATCCCGCCGAGCGAGACGGTCCCGTCCTCGCTGAACGTGTTCGGGTCGAGAACCACCTCGTGCGGCTCGCCGAGCGCGCGCGACCGCACGATCTGCGGCTGGTTCAGCGTCCCGTCGTCGTACGAGAAGTAGTACCAGTCTCCGTGCTTGCTGGGCGTGCCGAAGCGCTCGTACGTCCAGAGCGCGGCGACCTGCTCGGCGATCGCGGCGCGGCCGTCGATCTCCTCCAGGTGCGCGCGCGTGACCTCGTTCTGCGCCTCGATCCAGGCGCGGGTCTCCGCGCTGTCGGGGTCCTCCAACCAGCGGTACGGGTCGGCGACCACCGTGCCGTGGTACTCGTCGACGACGCCGACGCGGGGTGTCGCGGGGTAGGGCCCGGACTCGACGACGGGCGGCGCCTCCGGGGCGCTGCTGCAGCCGGCGAGGAGCGCGGTCGAGATGAGGAAGAGGGCGGCCGAGTGGGGGGTCGTGGTCGTTCGAAGCATGCGGGTCTCCTGTCGGCCCGCAGTCTAGCCCGCACTCGTCACCAGGATTCGCCCCAGCACGCTTCACCGGCCGCCGCACCGACCGCCGCACCGACCGCCTGGGGCGGCCTCTCGCCCGCTGACGGCACTTTGGACGCCGAGCCGTCCTCGACGGGACCAGAGGCCCCGCCTCCGGGGACTCGACATCCAAAGCACCATCAGCGAACGAGTTCGACGCGCTGGGACGAATCCTGGTGACGAGTGCGGGCTAGTCTCCGGACCCTGGCGCCGGGCCTACGCGTCCCGCGCCACCGCGGCCACCCGCGCCACGAGGCGCTCGACGTGCCGCTCCCGCAGGAACGTGCTGACGAGGCAGAAGCGCAGCCAGCTCTGCCCCGCGCGCACCGTGCCGAACCACGCGTCGCCCGACGCGATGACCTCGCGGCTGATCCGCAGCTGCAGCTCGTCCAGTGCGGCCTCGTCGAGTCCATCTGGCTCCCACCGCGCGCAGGCGATCGACATCTCTCCGCCCTCGAGGATCCGGAAACCCTCGGCGCGCAGGCGATCCTCCAGGAGGCGCGCCATGCGGCAGTTGCGGCGCACCTCCTCGCGCACGCGCGCGAGGCCGTGCGCCCGCAGCGCCATCCAGACCGTGAAGCCCGCCGCACGCCGGGACGTCGGAAGTCCGCGCCGAAACGGATCGGGGATCTCGTACGCCGGGATGTAGGGAGCGTCGATGTCGAACGTCTCCAGCTCGAGCCCGCCGTGCCGGGTGAACAGGAGCCCGGCGACCATCGGCACGAAGAACCACTTGTGGGGATCGACCGCGACGGAGTCGGCTTCGCCGATCGCCTCGAAGTGCGGGTCCATCTCGTCGAGCAGCACCGCCGCGCCGCCGTAGCAGGCGTCGACGTGGAGCCAAAGCTCGTGCGCGCGGCACACCTCGGCCAGCGCGTGGATCGGGTCGATCGCGCCCGTACCGGTCGTACCGAGGGTCGCGACGACGGCGAACGGTAGGTGTCCCTGCTCCACGTCCTCGGTGACGCGCCGCGCGAGATCGGCGGGGTCCATCTCGCCGCGTCCCGTGCTATCGACGTGCACGACGTCCTTCGGTGCGATCCCGATCGCATGGGCCGCCCGCGCAGCCGAGAAATGCGACGCGGAGGAGACGTAGATCCGGGGATCGCCGGTGAGGGCGCGCGGGCCGTCTCGACGCCACGCGGGGAGCTTCGCCTCGCGCGCGAGCTGCAGCCCGTGCAGCGTGGCGTAGCTGCCCCCGGGGAGGAGGATGCCGGACGCGTCCTCCGGGAGTCGCAGCATCTCGCGGAAGCAGCGCAGGACCTCGTGCTCTGCGGCGGAGAACGGCGGCGACTGCTGCCACGACCCCGCGTTGTTGTTGAAGCCTCCGACGATCGACTCCGCGACGATCCCTCCCGGGAGCGGCGAGCTGTTGATCAGGCCGAGGTAGAGGGGATGGGGGATCGCCATCGCGCTGTCGACGACGACCTCCTCCACCTCCGTCAGGGCGCCATCCAGTCCGATCCCGTCCTCCCCGAGCGTTCCACGGAACCTCTCGATCAGGCCGTCCACGTTCGGTTCGGGAAGGACGGGGCGTTCGTCGAGGCCGGAGTAGAAGCGCTCGAGCAGTGCGCCCGCGCGCGCGACGCCCTCGCGGAGCTCGGCCGGATCGAGCAAGGGAGCGCCCTCGTCGCTCGTCGTCGATCTGGACAGGGACGTCATGGTCGATTCGTGGTCGAAGTTTCCAGTGCGAGTCGCGCGCATGCATCGGGTTGCACGGTGAAGCGGATCTTCCGGGCCTCGGTCGCGCCGAGGCGCCGGTAGAAGCGGGCGGCGTCCTCGTTCCACTCGGGGGTCTGCCACTGGAGGTTCACCGCGCCGAGGTCGACGGCGAGCTGCGCGGCACGCGCCATCAGCGCTCGGCCCAATCCGCGATTGCGCCAGGGCTCCTGCAGGTAGAGGCAGTCGAGGTGGAGGAAGCGCCGAGCGTCCCAGGTTGAGCGCTCGAGCGACGTCGTCGCGAAGCCGACGAGTCGCTCCCCCGCCTCGACGACCCAGACCTGCGCCCCGCGTTCCGCTGCGCTAGATCCCGCGAGGAAGAGCCCCTGGAGACCCTCTTCCCGGCCCGAGTCATCCGGAATCCAGGCTGCGCGCTCGTACGCGGCGTGCTCTCGACAGAGACGAACGAGCTGCGGAAGGTCCGGCAGCGCGAGTTCGCGGATACGGGCGTCCATCGAATCAGGGCCGCACGAGATCGAAGCCCTCGTCGACCCAGCCGAGCGCCCCGCCGATCATCTCCTTGACGGGGCGCCCCAGGCGCGCGAGGCGGATCGCCGCCCTCGTCGAACCATTGCAGTGCGAGCCGGCGCAGTAGACGACGAAGAGCGTGTCCTCGGCGTACTCGGCCAGGCGATCCTCGGTCAGCTGGGCCTGGGGGATGTGGATCGCGCCGGGCACGTGACCGGCGTCGAAGGCTTCCCGCGAGCGCACGTCGACCAGGACGAACCCGCGATCCTCGAGGTCCTGACTGGCGTGCACGTCCCAGCAGTCCGTCTCGTGCTTCAGCTTGCTCGAGAAGTGCTCCAGCGCGCGATCGGGCGCCTCGGTCGGGACCTGGGTGACGAAGTTCTTCAGTCGTATCTGCATGGTGGCTCGTGGGAGGAAGGGACGGTCCGGCGTCGACGGGACAGCCGGACGTGCCGCTACCATGCGGTCGATCGAGGGGATCCGCGACTGGCGGAAATGACAATGTTCGATAGGATGCCGCCATGCCCCGCGATCCGAAGAAGGTGGCCCTCCTCGCCTACGACGGCCTGTGCGCGTTCGAGTTCGGCGCCATGGTCGAGCTCTTCGGAGGCCTCCCGCGCCCGGAGTTCGACGACTGGTACACGCTCTACGTCAGCGCCCTCGAGCCCGGCCCGCTCCGCTCGTACGGCGGGATCTCCGTCGAGGCTCCGTACACGCTCCGCATGCTGGACCGCGCCGGGACGATCATCGTTCCCGGCTGGCGTGACCTCGACGAGCCAGCGCCGGAGGCGCTCGTGCGGAAGCTGCGCCGCGCGCACGATCAGGGGGCGCGACTCGTCTCGGTCTGCTCCGGTGCGTTCGTCCTTGCGGACACCGGCCTCCTGGACGGGAAGCGTGCGACGACCCACTGGAGGTACGCGGAGCGCTTCAGCGCGCGGTTCCCCCGGGTCGCGCTCGACCCCGACGTTCTCTACGTCGACGAGGGCCAGATCCTGACGTCGGCGGGGAGCGCGTCCGGCGTCGACATGGGCCTACATCTCATTCGCCGGGACTTCGGGACCGACGCGGCCAACGCGGTCGCCCGCCGGCTCGTCGTACCGCCTCATCGTGAGGGGGGGCAGCAGCAGTTCATTCAGCAGCCCGTCGAGAGGGACCCCGAGGGCGAAGCTCTCGCGCGACTCCTGGACGAGCTGCGCTCGAAGCTGAAGCGAGAGCACTCCGTCGAGTCGATGGCACGGATGGCGCGGATGTCGCCCCGTACCTTCGCCCGCCGCTTCCGCGAGTCGACCGGAACGACGCCCCACCGGTGGCTCCAGCAGGAGCGCGTGCGGGCCGCCCAGTCACTGCTCGAACGGACTTCGCTGCCGCTCGACTCCGTGGCCCAGCGCGTCGGCTTCTCCGACGCTCAGCTCCTGCGACTGCACTTCAAGCGCGTGGTGGGGACGACACCGCTCGCCTACCAGCGCTCGTTCCACTGAGGCGCGCTACGCGTCGTGCGCCACCGACGTGATCCGTACGCCGTAGCTGTTGTCGATCGTCACGACCTCGCCACGCGCGATCACCTTGCCGTTCACCAGCACGTCCGCGGGCTCGTGGGCCTCGCGGTCCAGCGGGATGAGGCTGCCCGGGCCGAGCTTCACGAGCTCGCCGAGCGACAGGCTCGCGCGCCCGATCCGGACCGTCACGCGGACCGGGACCTCGAGCAGCGCCTCCATGCCGATCGGGTTCCCGTCGGCGTCGATCGCGCCCTCGAGCTCCCCGATCTCGGCGGCCTGGATCGCGACCGCCTCCGTGGCGTCGTCGATCGCACCCTCGAGGGGGGTCTCCTGTTCTTGCTGGCTGTCGTCGCTCATCTCGATGGGGCGCTGGGGGCTCTGGGCGTGGCGGGGGAAGCGGGTCCGGGGGCGGGCGGGAGTGCGGCGCCGACCTCTTCGACCAGGACGCCGAGGAGTCCACCGCGCGCGCCGAAGCGTCCGCGCGCGCAGATCGTCTCCTCGATCTCGAGCGTGACGAGGTCGCCGATCCGCGCGTCGAGCGGGATCACGTCACCGACCTCGACGGCGAGCAGCTCGTCGAGCGGCACGTCGGTGCCGCCGAGGATCGCCGACACGATCATGTCGACGGGCGCGAGGTGGGGGGGCGCGGCGTCGCGGCCCTCCTCGTCGTCCTGATCCTCCGCCGCGGCGATCCCGGGCAGGTAGATCCGGATGTCGCTCGCGGTGCCGCGGTCGTCGTCGAACCCGAGGTGGATGAAGAGCCGCCGCGTGTCCGCGTCGGGCCCGAGGTCCTCGAGCGTCGTGAGCTCCTCCGGCTCCTGCCAGATCACGCCCTTCTCGACCTCGAGGCCGAACTGCTCCGCAATCGCGCGGAGGATCTCGTCGAGGAGCGAGCTCACGACCCGACGCTCGGTCCGGGTCAGCATCGGGTCGCCGATCTCCGGCTCCTCCGGCTCGGGCTCCTCGGCCTTCTCCTCGTCGGCCTCCGCTTCGGACTCGTCCTCGTCGTCGACCTCCTCGTCGGCGATCTCCGGCTCCTCTTCCTTGGGCCCGGAGAGGATCGTGTCGCTCGCGATACGCGCCGCGGCGGCGTCCCACAGCACCCAGCCCTGCTGGCCGGCGCACTGGAACCCGTGTACGAGGAAGGGGCGGACGAAGCCGTCGAAGAGCCCCTGCGCGTTGACCTCGCCGACCTCGCCGAGCGTCAGCGTCGGGTGGCCGCGCAGCGGTCCGGCGAGCACGTTCGCGATGGAGTGCATGCGCGCCGAGAGGGTCTTCCGGATCCGTGCGATCCGCTCGGCCGAGAGCGTCCGCGGCTCGGTGAAGTCACGCGGCGCCACGACGGCGGCGCGCCCGCGCGCGTCGCCGTCGGTCGCTCCCGCTGCCGCGGCCAGCGCCGCTGCCTCCTCCGTGCTCACGTTCCCGCTCATGGGGCCTACTGGGCGATGATGTCTCCGGTGAAGAGACGCTTGATCCGGCCCATCACGCCGACGTGGACCTCGCCGACGAAGCCGTCCTCGAGGCGCGACAGGTCGACGTAGACCGTGCGGCCGTTCTGGTCCTCGACGAGCAGGTCGTACTCCCCGCCGCCGAAGTTGATCTCCGGTCCCTCGTCGAACTGGAGCGTCTTCTTGACGGCGTCGACCTTCAGGAGATGGTCGTAGAACGGACCGCGGAACGTGCCCTTGCGGTCCTGGCTGTCGCCGACCCGCAGGCCGCTCTCGGGGTCCAGTTCGTACGGGCTCAACGTCGCGCCGATGTGGACGGGGAAGAGGATCGGCTCGGCGACCTCCTCCAGCTCGGCCGCGAAGGTGTCGCGGTTCACGCCGCCCATGACCTCGTCGATGCTGAACTTCGAGATCGTGTGCTGGAGCGTCTCCCGCAGCAGCGTCTCGTAGTGCTCGTCCGTCGCGCGCGACGCCGGGTAGGTGAGGTCGTACGCCTCGAACTGGCAGCTCGGGCGGAACTTCAGGTACCGCGAGTAGTTGTCGTCGAGCGGGTTGCCGACGATCTCGCCATCCCCGAAGAAGGAGTGCATCGCGGGCCCCTCGTACACCTTGCGGACCGCCTTCGACGGCGTCGCCATGACCGCGAGGATCGTTCCCGTCGCGATCAGGCCCACGATGCCGCCGAGCAGCTTCAGGGATCCCTTGGACGACTTCTTGCCGTCCGCGGACCCCTCACCGCCGTCGGCCTGGGCCTCGCCGTCCTCGGCTTCTTTCGTCTCGTCGTCGGCCATCTCGTTCGATTCCGTGGTCTCGAGTGCGGTCGGGGGTCTCGGTCAGCGGCGCGCGTCCGCGGGGATCACGAGTCGGGCATCGACGCCGCGCGCTGCGGCATCGTCGTTCGCGACCTCGGACAGCCACGCGCGCGCGTGGAGCGTCTCCGGGTCGAATCCGTGCTCGCGCACGAGGTAGTCCGCGACCACCCGGGCGCGCGCGAAGGCGAGGCGCGCGTGGTCGCCCTGGTAGCGCGAGCCGGCGTCGTTCGCGTGTCCTTCCAGGTTCAGGACCTGGTCGCCGCGCGGGCGCAGCGTGTCGACGAGCGCGTCGATGTAGCGTCGTGACGAGCCGTCGAGGTTCGCGGAGTCGGCCGCAAACGTCGCGATGCGCGGCTGGCGGACCTCGTCGTGAGGCTGCAGCCGCTCGATGTCCTCCGCGCGCACGATCTCGGTCAGCGCCGCCGAGTCGTGGGTCGCGCGCCGCTCGGGGTCGTCCTCGGGCGGCAGATTGAAGCGCCGCCGCATCTGATCGAAGATCTGCTGCTTCTCGTGCGCGGACAGGACTCCGGTCAGGCCCATCGACTTGATCTGAACGACGAACGACCCGATGCCGCGCGCCATCAGGCCGAAGTTGCGCTCCTTCGACATCGCCACGAGGAGGATGAAGAAGCACAGGATCAGCGTCATCATGTCCCCGAAGGACACGAGGTAGGCCGGAGCACCCTTCTGCTTGACCTTCTTGATGATGACCTTCGGCTTCATCGTCCTTCCCCCAGCCCCATGCTGGCGACGCGGTCGCGGCTCATCGAGACCAGGCGGACCTCGACGCGGCGGTTGACGATGCGCTCGCGGGCGCTCGCCGCGCTCGGGTTGCGCGGGCGGCGCGAGCCGTGGGAGACGAGCTGGACGAGCGAGGGATCGAATCCGCCCTCGCGCTCCAGGACGCGCGCCGCAGCGCGGGCCCGGGCGATCCCCATGGCGTCCTCGTCGGGATAGCGGGGGGACGGGACGAAGGCGTCGTCGGTGTGCCCCTCGACGACGACCATGAGCGGGTAGTACTGGATCGTGTCCGCGAGCTCGACGAGCGCTTTGACGAGCGCGGCGTTCACGCGGTCGTCGCCGGGCCGGAAGCCTGCATCGACCGGGAACGTCACGTGGAGGCCGTCACCGGCCGTGCGGAGGTCGATCGGGACGTGCTCGTCGGTGAGCCGCTGTCCCATCTCCTCCATGTTCTTGCGCAGCTCGTTGACCGGGCGCGTGTGGCGCTTGCGCGATCCGCGCATCAGGTCCATCGCGAGCATCAGGTCGTCGGCGGGAGCCTCGATCGTGTCCGAGCTGTCGCCCTCGAAGATGCCCGACGTGCTGATGATGTTCTTCGGGTACGTGAACGTGTCGAACTCGCGGATGCTGGAGAACGTGTACAGCAGGATGAAGAACGTCACCAGCAGCGAGACCATGTCGACGAACGTCGTGATCCACGGCGGCGCGCCGTCGATCCCGTCGTCGACCTCTCTGATCTTGATCTTCTGCTTCGGCACGACCGTTCACGCCTCCGCGTCGACGAGGGTGCGCATCGGGGGCGCGAGGAAGCCCTTGAGCTTCTCCTTGATCAGCTGGGGCTTCTCGCCCGACTGGATCGCGACGGTGCCTTCGATCATCAGCTTGCGGAGCTGCTGGTTGGTCTTGGCGACCATCTCCAGCTTGCCCGCGAGCGGGATGAAGACCATGTTCGCGCCCATCGCTCCGTAGAGCGTCGTCAGGAGCGCCGTCGCCATCCCGAGGCCGATGCCGTTCGGGTCGGACAGGTCCTGGAGCATCTGGACGAGGCCGACGAGCGTCCCGATCATTCCGAACGCCGGCGCGAATGCGCCGAGCTGGTCGACGATCTTCTTGCCCGTCGCGTGGCGCGCGTCCTCCCACTCGGCCTCCAGCTCCATGATGTCGCGGACCGTGTCCGCGCTGAAGCCGTCGATGACGAGCTGGATGCCCTTCGCGAAGAACGGGTCGTCGACCGTCTGGAGCTTGGTCTCCAGCGCGAGCAGGCCCTCCTTCCGGGCGAGGTTCGCGAAGTCGACGATCCGATCGATCTCGTCGGTCGGCGTCGACGACTTCCGCATCGCCGCGACCAGCATGACCTTGATGACCGGCTTCAGGTCGGACACCGGGAAGGCCAGCATCGTCACCGCCGTCGTCCCGCCGAACACGATGATCATCGACGGGATGTGGATGAACACCGCGACCCCGCCCGGGCCGATGGCCATCGCGCCGAGGACGAGGATGAAGGCGAGCGCGCCTCCGATGACGGTGTTCAGATCCATGGGGACGGGGAGCGCGGCGGGAACGCGCTTTCCTGGTATCGACGCGAGACCCGGATCGCTTGATGGGCGAGGGGGGCTCTGTCGGAAGGTCTTTCCGGGTTGTCTGGGTTCTCCAGCGGCCGATTGGGTGGGCCGGGGGGCCAGGTGAGGTGAGGTGGCGCGGGACGGTCAGTCGGTGGACTCGGTCGCCCGCAGGTCCTGGAGCGCCAGGACGTACTGGCGGGCCTCGTCGGGGAGGATCGTGTGGATGGCCCCGATCAGCTCCCGGACGCGGTCGTCGTCGAGCTGGACGAGGATCCGGGCGGCCTCCTCGGGGGCGTAGATGCTGGTCAGGAGGCGTGCCGCCTCCGTGGCCTTCGTGTCCTCGAAGAGCGACGCCATCTGCGCGTACGTCCGGCTCTCCCGCTCCTCCAGGACCCGCCGGTCGCGGCTCAGCTCGTCCGTCGCCGCCTCGTTGTCGGCGGTCTCCTCGAGGACGCTCGTACGCAGCGTCACCATCTGCTCGTACAGGTCCTCGATGTGCCGGCGGTCGTCCTCCAGCTGCTGCTCGCGCTGGTCGAGCTCCCGGGCGCGCCGCGCGACCTCGTCGAGCTTGGTCTGCAGCGTTCGCTCCAGCGCGCGCAGCTCCTCGGCGCTGAAGGGGTCCTGGAGCGCGAACGCGCCCAGCGGCGATGCGGCGCTCTCGTAGATCTGACGCGGGCTGCGAACGTCGGCCTCACGCTCCGCCTCTGCGTCCGGGAGCATCGTCGACTCGTCGGTCACCTCGGCTTCGACGTGCTCGGGGAACATCGAGCCGACCGCCTTCATCTCGTGCATCGGCGTGCCGGTGAGCGCGGAGAAGGTCACGAACGATCCGACGACGAGCGCGAGCCCGCCGAGGCCGTAGGCAATGATCTTTAGGATGTGGTTCATCGTTTCGTCGCCTCCGTGCGGGCGATGATCTCGTCTCGTTCGCGGTCCTCGCGGCGGCGCCTGCGTCGGCGTCGCTCGCGGCGCCAGCGCGACTCCAGGCGCTCCAGCGCCTCGACCTCGCGGCGGAACGCGTCGTAGGGGGCGCGCGCGGCCGCGGCGGCGTTGCGCGCGGCGAGGAGCGCGTCCTCGTCCTGGACCTTGCGCTCGACGAGGGCGTCGAGCGCGACGTGTGCGGCGAGCCGCGCGCCCTGTCCCTCGCCGGTCGGCGACGGGGCCGCGGCGTACTCTCCGGCGAGCTCGTCCTGGGCGCGCGTCAGGTCCGCGCGACCCTCCTCGCGACGGGCGCCGGCGGCGGCGACGTCGCGCGCGGCGGCCGCCCAGCGCAGCTTCGCAGCGCGTTCCTCGCGCCGACGGAGGCCGAGCAGGCGGCCGAGTCGGAAGCTCGAGCTCACGGCATCACCTCACCGGTCGTGCCGGCCACGAGGCCGAGCATCTCCACCGACTCGACGAAGCCCGTCGGGTCGTTCGTGTCCTGTCGCAGGTACGCCTCGATCGCCGGAAGCCGCTGGAGAGCGACGTCCAGCATCGGGTTGCTGCCCGGCTGGTACGCGCCGACCTCGACCAGGTCGCGTCCGTCCTCGTATGCGGAGAGCAGCTCGCGCAGCCGCTGCGCCGCGAGTCCGTGCTCCGGCGCCGCCAGGCGCGCCATCAGTCGCGAGAGGCTCCCGAGCACGTCGATCGCCGGGTAGTGCCCCGCCCGCGCGAGGTCGGGCGACAGCGTCACGTGGCCGTCGAGCAGGCCGCGTAGAGCGTCGGCGACCGGATCGTCCTCGCCGTCGCCGTCGACGAGGACGGTCAGGAGACCGGTGACGCTCCCCATGGACGTCCGGCCCATGCGCTCCAGGAGCTGGGGGACCGTCGCGAAGAAGCTCGGCGGGTAGCCGCGCACCGTCGGCGGCTCGCCGGCGGCCAGCCCGACCTCGCGCGCCGCGTGCGCGAAGCGCGTGATCGAGTCCAGCACCAGCAGCACGTTCTTGCCCTCGCGCTGGAAGTGCTCGGCGATCGTCACGGCGACCCACGGCGCCGTGAGCCGCTCCAGCGGCGCGCGGTCGGACGTCGCCGCGACGAGCACGGTGCGCTCCATCCGGTCGCCCAGTGCGACCTCGACGAAGTCCCGCACTTCGCGGCCACGCTCGCCGACTAGGCAAGCGACCACGACGTCGGCCTCCGTGCCGCTGGTGATCTGGCCCAGGAGCGTCGACTTGCCGACGCCCGGCCCGGCGAAGATCCCGACGCGCTGTCCGCGGCCGATCGTCGTGAGGCCGTCGATGGCGCGCACGCCCGTCGAGAGCGGTGTATCGACCGGGACGCGCTCCAGCGGCGTCGGCGCCTTCTGGCGCACCTCGCGGTGCGAGCCGCCGGGGAGCGGCGCGAGACCGTCGAGCGGGCGGCCGAAGCCGTCGAGGACGCGGCCGAGCATCGCGTCCGACACCTCGATGCCGAAGCGACGCCCGAGCGCGTACACCGGCTGGCCCGGCGCGAGCCCGACGAGTTCGCCGTGCGGCATCAGGAGCGTGCGATCGCCGCGGAAGCCGATGACCTCGGCCTCGATCGGGTCGGCGTGCCCGCGCTCGACGCGGCACAGCTCGCCGACGGCGGCGGGGATCCCGACCGCCTCGACGAGCACGCCCGACACGACGTCGACGAGCCCGCGGTAGAAGGGACTGCCGGCGCGGCGGATCACCTCGCGGCAGTGGTGGTCGTCGAGCAGCTTCATCGGACGAGGTCCTCCAGGAGCTGCTCGCGGATCTCCTCGAGCGCGGCCTCGGGGTCGCGCACCAGGAGCCCGCGCGGCGTCTCGACGTGGACGGTGCCGCGCGCGACGTCGGGGCTGGGGCTGACCTCGGTCCGGCCGCGGAACGCCACGTCCGCGATCGCGGCGGCGTCCTCGGGGTTGAGGTGGATGACACAGCGACCGCGCTTGATCTCCGACGCGGCGAGCGTCGCCCGCACGATCGTCTCCAGGTCGTAGTTCTCGGCCTCGATCTCGACCTTCAGGAGCTGCCGAGCGATCTCGACGCCGAGCGCGACCGCGTCGCTCGCGAGCGCGTCCTCCGCGCGCTCGCGCGCCTCGTCCAGGCGCGCGGCGGCCTCCTGGAGCGCTGCGCACGCGCCGCGCACGGCTTCCTCGCGACCCTCCGCCCGCGCTGCCTCGATGGCGCGCTGGCGCTGGACGTCCTCGAGCGAGCGCGCGACGTCGTCGATCGAACGCGGCGAAAGGCGCACCGCGACGGGCGCGGCGGTCGACGTAGTGCGGACCGTGCCCGCGAGCGTGAGGGGGATGGAGCGCGAGGTGATCATCGGTCAGGTCACCAGCTCCTCGCCGGCCCGTGCGGGGCTGAACTCGCCGCTGTCCATCAGGGACCGGACGGCGGCCATGATCTCGGCGCGCGACTGTAGGACGTCGCTGAAGGGCATCGGGCCGAGCAGCTCCTTCTCGTCGATGACCATGTCGCGGACGCGCGAGGACAGGTTGCCCATGACGTTGGCCATCACCGCGTCGGAGCTCGCCTTCAGCGCGATCGAGAGCGTCTTCGTGTCGATCGACGCGAGGATCTTCTGCATCGCGCGCTTCTCGATCGTCGCGAGGTCGTCCCACGTGAACATGAGCTCGCGGACCTGGCGGGCGACGTCGTCGACGTCTTCTTCCAGGCGCGTCAGGACCGCGTGCTCGATCTCCGCCTCGGCAAAGTTGAGCATGTCCGCGACGGTCCGGAGGCTGTCCTCCTGGGCGCGCGGCGCGGGGACGAGGCTCGCCTCCCGCAGCCGCTCGTGCAGGTCGTCCGCGATCGTCAGCATCGTCTCGATGCCCGGCGGCGTGACCGCGGTCATCCGCTTGACGATCTCCAGCGTCGTGTCCTCGTCGAACGCCGTCAGGACCTCGGCCGACGTCGCCGGCGCGACGTGGCTCAGGATCAGCGCGACGACGGCGGGGGACTCCTCCTTGAGCACGCGGGCGATGAGGCTCGGCGGAGCGACCTCCACGAACGCGAACGGCTGCTCGCGGCGACGGCGGCCGTGGATCTCGGCGATGACTCGGTCGGCGTCCTCGGGGCCGTAGCTCGATTCCAGGATCGTGTAGAGCTCGAAGTCGTCCTGGGGCCGCACCCCGGCGCGCTGGTGGAACGCGCGCGCGAGGTCGCGGTACAGCCCGTCGATGGCCTCCGGCGAGCACAGCGTCGGCCCGAGGTCCGTCATCGCCTCGGCGATGCGCGACACGACCTTCGGGTCGAGCGCTCGCATCACGTCCGCGCTGACGTCCTTCTCGAGGCTCAGCAGGAACGCGGCGGCGCGCTCTGCGCCCGTCGCCTTCGGTGCCTCTTCGCTGGAGTCCTGATCAGCCATCCCGATCCCGCCTCAGCTGGAGCTCGACTCCGCGTACACGTCTTCCGCGAGGGCCCAGCGCGACAGGAGCGCGCTGACCTTCTCCGGCTCGGTCTTGAGCATCTCCTCGATGTGCGCGCGCGCGAGCGCGTCCATGTCGAGGGCCTCGTCGAAGTCGTCGTCCTCCGGCGCGGTGACCGGTCGACGCTTGCGCGTCACGGTCCGCTTGCCGTCTGGGCCGACGACCGTCTCGATGACGGTCTCCTCCTCGGGGGCGTCGCTCTTGCCCGTGCCCTTGGCCGACTTGAGGCTCTTCAGGAGCAGCACGAGGAACGCGATGCCGGCGACGATCTCCAGCCCGTACTCCAGCGCCATCATGAGCGTCTGGTTGCGGGGCTTCGGAGCCTCGGCAGGCTCGGGGATGATCGGTGCGCCCTCGCCGTCGCGGTGCAGGCCCGGCAGGTCCGTCGCGCGCGACGCGATGCGGTCGCCGCGCGTCTCGTCGAAGCCGACGAGGCCCTTCACCAGCGCCTCGGCGTCCTCGAGGTTCGGCTCGATCGAAGAGTCGACGACGAGCGAGATCGACAGCCGCTGGAGCTGGTGGGGCTGCGACACCGTGTGGGTCGTCTTCGAGCCGAAGGAGTACGCCGTCTCTTCCTCGGTCGTCGTCGCGGTCGCGGGCCCGGCCGGCCCGACGCCGATGACCGTGCCGCTGCCCTCCTGCGTGTTCGCCGCGACACCCGCGGGCCCGCCGATCTGGCGCGGCCACTCGGGCTCCTCCGAAGTGCGGGAGCGCTGCATCTTCGGCTTCTTGGAGGGGTCGAGCGTCTCCGAGATCGACTCCTCGCGCACCTGACGCCACTCGCCCGTGACCCCGACGATCGCCAGGCCGGGCCCGTACGTCCGATCGAGCAGCGCCTGGACGGCGTCCGTGCGCTCCCGCGCGAAGCGGTCCTCGATCGCCATGAGCGACTCCGTCCCGCCGGACTCGGCGCCGTCGTAGACGACGTTCGAGTGCTGGTCGACGATCGTGATGCGCGCGTCGGCGACGCCCGTCGCGCCGCGGACGATGCCGACGAGCGCGCGCGTCTGGGACGCGGTGGGGAGGCTGAGCCCGCGCAGCGTCAGGACGACGCTCGCGCGCCGCTCGTCGCCGCGCATCCGCGTCAGCGGCGACGTGCTGGCGCCGGACACGGTGACCTTCGCCTTCGCGACGTAGTTGAGCCGCTCCAGCTGCATCTCGGCCTCCTCCCACAGGCGCTTCTGCGTGCGTTGGTGGCGCTCGGACTGGCCGAGGAACACCGAGCTGGATCCGTCGAGGCCGCTGCTGATGCCGCGCGAGCTCCCGAGGAACTCACCGGACAGGTGGATGGCGTTCAGAGCCTCGTACTTCTTGCTCTCGTCGACGCGGATGACGTAGGGCGGCGGGCCCATGCTCGTCTCGTAGCGGATACCCGCGCCCGCGAGCGCCGTGATCGCCGTGTTGAACGACTGCGCGTCGAGGTCCGCCGCGAGGACGACGAAGTGCGGGTTCCGGGCCTTCCACACGAGGACCGAGCTGACGAGGAACACGAGCCCGAGGCAGGCGCCCAGCGCCCAGCGGGCGGCGGGGCCGGCATTCCTGAGCTGGCTCCAGAGGTTTCCGATCGCGTCGTTCATGGATCAGACCGACATGCGCATGACCTCTCGGTACGCGTCGAGGAGCTTGTTCCGCACCTGGAGCGCGAACTGGAAGGTGATCTCCGACTCCTTGAGCTGAGCGGCGACCTCGTGCAGGTCGAGCCGCCCCTCCAGGACGTCGACGTGGATGTCGTTGGTCCGCTCGACCTGCTTGTCGACGGACCCGATGCCCTTCTGGAGCGCGTCGGCGAAGCCGGACGGCGCCGACGCGTCGGCCGAGGCGGGCTTCGAGCCGAGCTCGGCCTTCTGCGCCTGCATGCGCTTCAGGGCCGCCTCGATGCTAGCCCTGCCTGCGCCGCTTCCTCTGATGCCGTCGACCATCGCCTGTTCCGTGTTCCGTCAGCGCCTACTCGGCGAGCCGCAGCGCACGGTCCGCCATGCGCTCGAAGGTCTGCTGGACCGAGAGGTTCGCCTCGTACGCCCGCACGGCCGTGACGAGGTCCGCCATCTCCTTCATCGTGTTGACGTTCGGGTACAGCACGACGCCGCGGTTGTCCGCGTCGGGATGGTTGGGGTCGTAGACCTCCTCGAACGGAGCGTCGTCCTTGAGCACCTCGTCGACGCGGATGCCGACGAACTCGTCCTCGCCGCCCGCGACGCGGCGCAGGATCGGCGCGAAGCTGAGCTCCTCCCTCTGGTAGGGGAGGCCCGTGTCGCCCATCCGCGTCGTGCGCGCGTTCGCGATGTTCTTCGCGATGGTGTCGATCCGCGCGCGCTCGGCGGTGAGAGACGACGAGGCGATCCGCATGCTGCGGAAGACCGAGTCGAGCGCGAGGCGCGGTTCTGTGCGTTCGTGGACGGAGGACATGATCAGCGGTCGTTGACGATGGCCTGGGTGACCAGGGCGGTGCGGCTGCGGAGGATCGCGGCGTAGAGCTCGAATCGGACGCGGTTCTCACGCATGAGGCTCGCCTCCTCCTCGGCCGAGACGTTGTTGCCGTCGGCGCGGGTCGGCGTGTCCCAGTCGGTCACGACCTCGGGGGACACGCGCTCGAGCGCGTCGGGCCTGGCGCCCTTCCGCAGCTCCTGCACGAGCGCCTCCTCGAAGCGGACGTCGCGGCGGCGGTAGCCCGGGAGGTTCTGGCTCGCGATGTTGTTCGCGAGCACGTCCATCCGCATCGCGGCGGCGGACATGAGCCTCGTCAGGAGCTCGGAGCCTTCTGCGTGGATGCTCATCCGGTCCTCCTCAGGGCACGAGACCGGCGTGGCGCCAGATCTTCATCTTGTTGGAGAGGGTCCGGGCGGTGAGGCCGAGCCGCCGCGCGGCCTCGGTCTTGTTCCCGCCGGTGCGCTCGAGCGTGCTCAGGATCGCGATGCGCTCGACGTCGGCCATCGACTCGTTGGCGATCGCCTCCTGGAACGCGGGGTGCTCCATGTCGAGCTCATTGGCGGGGACCGAGTTCTGGCTCTCGCTCCCCGGCTCGGGGCCGAACACGAGGTCGTCGGCGTCGATGCGCTCGTGCCCCTCGTCCTGGGCGCCGAGGATCACCGCGCGCTGGACGACGTTCTCCAGCTCGCGGACGTTGCCCGGCCAGCGCCACCCGACGAGCTGCGCCTCGGCTTCCGCGGTGAAGCGGGGTCCCACGAGGCCGTTCTGCCGCGCGTAGTGCTCGGCGAAACGCCGCGCCAGCGGCATCACGTCCTCGGGGCGGTCCTTCAGCGCGGCGATGTGCAACGGGAGGACGTGGAGGCGGTAGTACAGGTCCTCGCGGAAGCTGCCGGCGGCGACCTCCTTGGCCAGGTCGCGGTTGGTCGACGCGATGATGCGGACGTCGACCTTCAGCGTCTTCTGGCCGCCGACGCGCTCGAACTCGTCCTCCTGGAGGACGCGCAGGAGCTTGGCCTGCATCGCCGGCGAGATCTCGCCGACCTCGTCCAGCAGCAGCGTGCCGCCGTCCGCGAGCTCGAAGCGCCCGAGGCGCTGGCGGTCAGCGCCGGTGAAGGCGCCGCGCTCGTGACCGAAGAGCTCCGACTCGAGGAGCTGCTCGGAGAGCGCCGCGCAGTTCACGCGGATGAACGGACGCTCGGAGCGCTCCGACGCGGCGTGGATGAAGTGCGCGACGCGCTCCTTGCCCGTGCCGCTCGCGCCCGTGATCAGGATCGTGCCCTTGGTGCGTGCGACGCGGGACGCGGCCTTGAGCAGCTCGCGCATCGACTCGCTCTCGGCGACGATCGACGACGGGTCCGAGCCGCGGGCCTCGTCGCGCAGGTAGCGGTTCTCCTGCTCCAGCCGCTGCTCCCGCGACAGGCGCGCCAGCGCGAACTCGATCGCGTCGACGGACACCGGCTTCATCAGGACGTCGCGCGCGCCGTGCTTCATCGCCTCGACCGCGGACTCGATCGTCGCGTGCGCGGTGCACAGGACGACCGGGAGGTCCGGCCAGCGCTCGTGGATCCGACGGGTCAACTCCACGCCGTCCATCCCGGGCATGCGGAGGTCCGTGAGGACGGCGTCGGGCTGCTCGCGCTCGACGAGGTGAAGCGCGGACTCGGCGTCGTTGGCCGGGACGGCGGAGTAGCCGAGGTTCGCGACGGCCTCACCGAGGTAGTCACGAGCCAGCGACTCGTCGTCGACGACCAGGATGCGTTGCAGGGTCATGGGGAGGAGGGAGACGTCAGGCCTGGGATTGGCGGGGGATCGTCAGAACGAAGGCGGCGCCCCCGAGAGGGGACGGCGCGGTGAGAGGGGTGAGAGCTCCGCCGTGGAGCTCCGCGACGCGCTGGGCGAGGGCGAGGCCGAGGCCGGTGCCCTCCGCGCGCGTCGTGAAGAAGGGGTCGCAGAGGCGGTGCAGGTCCTGCGGAGGCAGGCCGGGACCCGCGTCGTGGACCTCGATCGAGACCGCCTTCTCGTCGGCGCTCGCCTCGATGCGGACGGTGCCGCCACCTGGCTGAACGTCGAGCGCGTTGGCGACGAGGTTGCGCAGCGCGTGGCGGAGCTTGAGCCGGTCGCCGCGGAGGGTCGGGCCGCTCTCCGCGACCTCGATCGTCCACGGCGACGGGTCGCTCCGCTCTCGGAGCGCCGTATCCGCCGCCTCGCGGGCGACGTCGAGTGCGTCGAGCTCCTCGAGGTGGACGTCGGTCTCGCCGGCCACGCCCAGCATCGACGCGACGATCGCCTCGATCTCGCGGGCGCCCTCGCGGATGCGCGCGGCGAACGAGCTCGCGCGCGTCTCGCCCTCCGTCTCGCGGATGAGCAGCTCGGCGAAGCCCTGGATGCCGTGCAGGGGATTGCGGATCTCGTGCGCGACGCCGCCGGCCATCGTCCCGAGGGCGGCGGTCTTGTCGAGGCGGTGCAGTCGCTCCTGCGCGCGGACGAGCTCGCTCTGGTCCTCGATGACCTCGACGCCGCCCGCATCGGAGCGGTCGACCGAGACGTGCGAGTAGCGCCGCGCGAGGACGCGGGCCGTACCGTTCGACAGCACGACCTCCTCGGGCGTGCCGTCCGCACCTTCACCGGCGAGCCCGGAGACCTCGCGCGCGCCGACGAGGTCGTCGCGGCTCACGCCGAGGATCGAGACCGCCGCGTCGTTGACGCTGGCGACCTCTCCGGACGCGTCGTACACGACGACGCCGGTGGGGATCGAAGTCAGGACCGACTCCAGGTGCTCCTTCACGCGGGCGAGCTCCTCGACCTTCCGGGCGAGTTCCTCGTTGGCGGCGCACAGCTCGGCCTCCACGCGTTCCGCGCGCTCCTCCAGGCGCCCGTGGCTCTCCTGGAGGTCCTGCAGCACGTTCGTGAAGCTCTCGATCGCGCGCTCGACCTCCGTCGACGACGGCTCGTCGACGGACGCCGCGCGGTCGCGCGAGTCGCTGTGGGCTTCGGTGCGGGAGGACATTGGGGACCCGGTGCGTGGGAGACTCAGTGCGTGGGGGATTCAGTGCGTCGGGATCTCAGCGGCGGCTGCGGGCGCGACGCTCGCGGCGGGCGAAGTCGCGCTTGAACTGGAGGAACTCGAGGTCGCGCTCGGCGTAGCGGCGGTACTCACCGGCGCGGTCGTCGTCCGCGAGCGCGACGAAGATCTCGACGGCCTCGTCGAGCCGGTCCTGGGCCTGGTAGGCGCGCGCGAGCCAGTAGCGGGTTGCGGGGCCGTCGCTGGATCCCTCCAACAGCTCGATCGCCTCGGCCGGACGGTCGGCGCGGACGAGGAGCTTGCCGAGGCGTACGGGGTCGGCGACGTAGCCGTCGCCCTCCAGCGCGAGCGCCTCGTCACCGCGCCGGCGGGATGCCGCGGAGACGCTGTCGAGCGGGAGGACCTCACCGCTGATCGCCGAGTGCATCGCGTCGCCGAGGCCGGTGGTCGGCGCGGTGCCTGCGACGACGTCCGGCCGCGCGGCCAGCGGGTCGGACGACGCGCCGGTCGTCCAGTTCGTGATCGGCGCGCTCGTGCCCGTGCCAGCGTCCGGGGCGACGGGCTGGACGATGGGCTGCGTGCGGGCCCCGTGGGGGGCGACCTGCGGCGCGATGCCGTCAACACCGGTCGGCGACGAACCCGCCGAGGATGATTCGGTCGTGGTCTTCTCGGGCGTCGGCGCGCCGCCGCCCAGCCCGAGCGTCTGCAGGACGCTCGGAGGGAGGCTCGTGATCGCGGTGACCTCGGAGGGGTCCGCGAGCAGCCGGTCGAGCGAGTAGCGCAGGCGGGAGATCTCGTCGCGCAGCGTCTGCATGCGCGCCGCACGCTGGGGGGAGGCGGCCCGCGCGGGCTCGGTCGCCGCGACGAGCGCGCGCATCGCCGCGTCGTCGCCGCCCTCGACGCTCGTCCGCAGACCCGAGAGGTACTCGAGCGAGCTCAGCGTCGCGTCGAGCTGCTCGTCGAGCGTCCTCGCGCCGCTGTCCTGTCCCGTCACCGCGGGCACGACGAGCAGCGTCCCGAGGGCGAGCTGGATGGTTCCGATCGACTTCAGCATGGGAATCAGAGGCGCCCCTCGAGGGCTTCGATGGCTCGTTCGAGGTCGCCGGCGGCCTCGAATAGCCCGGCGGCGAGCAGGTAGATCTCGCGCCGCGTCGCAGCGACCTCGATCTCGCTCGCGGTCTTGCGCAGCACGACGACGGCCTCGTCGAGACGGTCGGCGTCGGCGAGCGCGCGTGCGTACGAGCGACCGAGACGGGCGCGGAGGTCGCGGGGAAGGGTCAGCCGCCGGTCGAACACGACGCGGAAGGCCTCGATGGCCTCGTCGACGAGGCCCGTCTGGAACAGCCGCTCGGCGCGCTCGATGCGGTCGGCGTCGCCGAACAGGTCGAGGCGCGTCGCGTCGAGGTCGAGCGCGGTCCACGCGTCGTCGCCGTGAGGAGCGAGGTCGTCGCCGAAGCCCTGGTTGGCAGCGGTCTTCGCGATCGCGATCGCCGCGAGGTGCTCGCGCCCCTCGTTCGCCGCGCTCGCCGCGCGGCGGAAGGCGTCGACGCGCTCATCTCCCTCGACGAGCGAGCCGTAGTAGAGCCAGGCCCGGACGGCCTCGGCCGGCCGATCGGCGCGTTCGAACGCGAGCGCGCGCAGCTCGGCGATCTCGGGGTCGGCAACCCGCCGGTCGCTGTAGCTCGCGGCGAGGTCGAGCGCGCGCAGCGCCTCGACGGGCTGGTTCGCGAGCGAGTGGGCGCGGCTGCGGACGAGGTACCGGAGGCGGCGCTCCTCGGGATCCTGCGTGGGCTCGACGTCGTCGAGCGCGTCGAGCACCGAGAGCGCGCGGCGCGCGTTCTCCTCGCGGACGAGCGGGTTGCGCGCGGCGTCGGCGACGCGCGTGTGCGCGTCGGCCAGCAGCCTGCGCGCGGTCGCGCTGAAGTCGTGGTAGGTGGGGTAGCCCGCGAGCGTGTCGAAGCGCGCCGTCGCCTCTTCCCACGCGTTCGCCTCGCCGAACATCCGTCCGGCCTCCAGCAGCGCGTCGGGGACGAGGTCGGACTCGGGGTAGCGCTGCGTGAGCTCGTCGAAGGCGCGCGCGGCCTCGAGCTCGCGCCCGGGCATCGACTGCTCGATGCGCGCGCGGTTCCATGTCGCGCCCGGCGCGAGCGTGCTGTCCGGATGATCGACGAGCGCTCGGAAGTAGCCGGTCGCGGCACGTGCGTAGAGGTCGGTGCGGTTCGGGTACGGGGCGAGGTCCTCCTCGACCTTGATCTGCGAGGTCGTCACCGTGATCCGGAGGCCGACAGAGCCACCGATGTATCGCATCGCGTCGCGCAGCTCCTCGTCCTCCAGCTTGGCCGTCACGACGGGGTTCCGGCTGAGGAGCTCGAGGCCGACGACCTCGCGGTTGCACTCGCGGGCGATGCGCTGGACGAGCGCGTCGATCTGCATGCGACGCGCGGTGATGTCGAGCTTCTCACGTCCCGCCCGGCCGCTGACGCGCACGTCGGCGCGCGGCGCGGAGTCGGCCGACGTCTCGGGTCCAGGCTCCAGCTCGGCCTGCGTCGTGCTCCACGCGGCAGCGGGGAGGGCGAGCAGGAGAAGGGCGGAGAAGCGCGCGCCGATCATCGCTGCACCTCCGGCGCCGTCGCACGGCCCTGCTCGTAGTAGGTGAGCGGGATCAGGTAGTCGATCTCCTCGCGCAGCGACGGCGCGAGCGGAACGCGCGACTGGTTCGCCAGCACGTGGTTCAGCAGCCGCCGTGCGTCCTCGAACCGGCCCTCGGCGAGGAGCGCCTTCGCGTTGCCGACGGCGAACTCGTGCGGGCTGCGGTAGTCGGTGGGGTCGATCCAGGCGTCGGGCTGGAACTGCTCTTCCTCGGGCGTCTCGACGACGGTGTGCTCCACCGCGGGCGCGATGACGACCGGCGCCGAGGCGCGCGTGTCGTTCGCGTTCTGCCGTGCGATCGCCTCGGCCAGGAGCCCCGTCGCCTGCGTGATCGACGTCTGGAAGTTCGAGCTCGCCTGGTGGGCGAGGAAGAAGATCCCCGTGTTGATGAGCAGGAAGCACGCGACCAGCGCCCAGACGTAGCGCTGGGCCTCGACGCGGTTCGAGTAGGGGACGTCCTCGGGCAGCAGGATGCGCGGACCCCGGTCGAGCGTCGCGCCCGCGCCGACGGGCTGCTGCGCGGCGGCCGCGCGTTGCGCGCTCCGACGCGACGCGGCGGGCGCGGCCGCCTCGGCCGCGGGCTCGTCGATCGGAGCGACCTCGGACAGCGACTCGGGGAGCGCGGCGTCGGCCTCGACGCGGCGCGGCGCGGCGGGAGCCTCCGCGGCGTTGGCCGTCGGGGTGGACTCCTGGACGGGCGCGGCGGCCGGCGTCGCCGGGGCCGGGGCGGCGGCGGGCTCGCGGTCTTCCGTCAGTGCCGGCTCGGGGAGCTCTTGCTCGGGGTCGGCCTCGCGCGGCACCGGGCGCGGCGCGGGGTGGTAGGGCTCATCGGCGTTTCCGGCCGCGGCCTCCGCTACCGGCGCAGGCGCCGGCTCGTCGGCGACAGGCTCCGCGAACGGCGGCGGCACCTCGTCGAGGAGCGCGTCCTCGTCGAGGAAGATCGGATTGGCCGGCGCGCCGTCGAGCGTCAGCGTGCCGTTGAAGTAGGGGTCGTCCTCGAGCGAGAAGATCTCGTCGAAGCCGAACAGGTCCTCGTCGAGGTCGGTCACGCCCTCGGGGACGGGCGGGTTCGGTCGCGCCTCCGCGGTGGCGGGCGACGCGCTTTGCTCGGCGGCCTGGGCCGCGAGCGCAGCTTCGGCCTCGGCCTGGCGCCGCTCGGCGGTCGCCTTCGCGGCCTCCTCCTCGAACGGCTCGAGCACGGGCGGCACGAGCCCGAACTCCTCAAGCCCTTCGACCTCGGGGAAGTCGAAGAGGTCGTGGCGCTCTGCTTCGTACGCGCGCGACATCGGTCAGGAGCCTCCGAGCGTCGAGCGGAGGACGCGGCGCGGGTCGGGGCCGGTCAGCAGTCGGCCGACGACGACCGCCAGGGCGGGCGAGAGCATGACGGGCGCGTCGGGCTCCTCGTTGAGCGTCGCGAGGAGCTCCTTGGAGGTCGCCGGCGCGAAGAAGTCGAGGTCGGAGAGGTCGACGCCGTGGTCGTCCTCCAGGTCGAGGGTCGTCACGCCGAATCGCAGACGGACCCGCGTGCCGCGGCCCTCCTCCGTGCGGACGGTGAGCTTCTCGACCAGCGCCTGCGCGCGGCCGAAGCCGTAGCGCGCGTCGAACCGGTGGTCCTCGAAGTCGGTCGCGAGGTCGAGCCCCGGCCCGTCGTCGACCACCTCGACGTCGAGGTGGCGCCCGGTGATGGACGCGGAGACCTCGATGCTGCGCGCGCCGTGGTCGACGGCGTTCTGGACGATCTCGGAGACGGCCGAGCCGATGCGGGCGCGCGACGGCGGCGCGACCTCGCAGCGGACGCACCATCCGATCAGGTCGCGGGCGACGGCCTCGGCCGCACCGTTCACCGCGTCGGTCAGGACGCGGAGCGCGCTCGGCGCGACGGTCCCGCGCCGCTCGACGTGGGACGAGGGCGACGCCTCGATCGCCGCGACGAGGTCGTCGGGCAGCAGCGGCCGCTCGACGACGTCGTCGACGCCGAGCAGGATCGCCTGGCGGTAGTCCTCGGGCGTCGCGTTGCGCGCGACGAGGATCGTGTACGGGCGCTGCTCGCCGGAGCTCTGCAGGTTGGCGAGGAGCTCCAGGCCGTCGATCGGCGGGCTGGAGGTCTGCGAGTCGCCGAACTCCGCGACGAGCACGTCGCAGTCCGAGGTCTCGATGGCCTCGATGAGCGAGTCGGCCGTCGCGCAGACGTGGCCGCGCGCGTCGAGGATGCTCGCGAACGCGTGGCCGGCCGTGCGGTCGTTCATCGCGAACACGACGGAGCGCCGCGAGCAGGGGTCGAGGACGCCGAGGTTCACGCCGCACCTCCGTACTCCACGAAGTCCGCGTCGCTCGCCGAGCCGCGCGGCAGCACGGCGACGCAGCACCGGTGCTCGCCGGTGCGGTGGAGGCTGACGCGACCGCCGAGCCGCCCGACGTCGCGGCGCAGGAGCGCCTCGGCGAGCGTAGGTGCCGCCTCCTCGCCCTCGATGTCGATCGCATCCTCGATCGCCTCGGCTCCCTCGACGAGGCTGATCGTCGCCATGCCGTCGTCGGCGTGGGCGTGGATCATCACCTCGGACGATCCGTCCTCGTCCGCGGCGAGCAGCTCGCGGGCCGCCCGCGCGAACGCGTCGACGAGGAGCCGTGCGTCGGTCTCGATCTCTGCCGATCCGTCGTCGACGACGAAGTGGCAGCGCGCGCGCTCGTCGGGGTCGAGCGTCGTCGACAGGCTCCCGACGATCTCGGCGATCGTGGAGCGCGTCGGGCGGAGCGCGCGCGGGCACGCCCACTCCACGAGGCTGAGCGCGGCGCGCTCGGCGCGCAGCAGCTCGTCGAGCGCTCGATCGATGAAGGCGCGATCCACGAAGGCGCGCTCGGTCAGGCGCTCGCCCGTTCCGCGGCGGCCCTCCAGGAGGAGCCGCAGCGCCTGGAGCGGAGCCTGGAGCTCTCGCTCGGTGGCGAGGGTCACCGAGCGGTCGTGCCCGTCTTCGAGTTCGGAGACGCGGTGGGTCTGTTGTCCGTGCATGGGTCGGTCCACGGGCAGCGGCGCAAGGCCGATGCCAGGCGCGGTTGTCGACCGACCCCGGAGGATCCCTTGATGGCCCGAACGTCGTTTTCCGGAACGTTTTTCCCGATCCGGAAGTGCATGCGCGTCGCGTTCGGCGTCGCGTTCTCCGACATCGCGCCGCCGCGTGCGTCGCCGATTCCGACACCGTCCCGCGCCGCGGGCCCATGCAGGCCCATCGGCGGTGTCGCCAGATCCGATGCGCGCCGTTGCGCCCCGGGATCAGGCCTCGATGCGGTACGTCTCCAGCTTCTTGTAGAGCGTGGAGCGGTGGATCCCGAGCGCGCGCGCGGCGCGGCCCTTGTTCCCGCGGGTCACCGTGAGCGCGCGCCGGATCATCGCGGCCTCCATGCGCTCCAGCGAGAGCTGGTCCTCCGCGAGCTCGGCGGGCGACCAGTCGCCGCTCTCCGGACCCGTCTCGCTCTCTCCGGCGCGCTCGCCGAAGGAGATCGCGGCGGCGGGGATCTCGCCGCCGCCCGACGTCATGATCGCCGCGCGCTCGATCGTGTTGCGCAGCTCCCGGACATTCCCCGGCCACGCGTACGACTCGAGCCGCGCGAGCGCGCCGTCGCTCAGCCCGATGAACGGGCGCGCGAGCTCCTCCCCGAACTGGGCGAGGAAGTGCGTCGCGAGCGGCGCGATGTCCTCGGTGCGCTGCCGGAGGGGCGGCACGACGATCGAGAACACGTTGAGGCGATAGAAGAGGTCCTCGCGGAACGTGCCCTCGTCGACCATCCGGGCGAGGTCGCGGTTCGTCGACGCCACGATCCGGGCGTCCATGCCGAGGTCGAGCGTGCCGCCGACGCGGCGGAACGTGCGCTCCTGGAGCACGCGCAGGAGCTTCGCCTGGAACCCGAGGTCGAGCTCGCCGAGCTCGTCCAGGAACAGCGTCCCGCCCTTCGCGGACGCGATCAGGCCGTCGCGGCCCTTCGGATCGCCGCCGGTGAACGCGCCGGGTTCGTACCCGAAGAGCTCGGCTTCCAGGAGCCCCTCGGCGAGCGCGGCGCAGTTCAGCGCGACGAACGGACCGTCGGCGCGCGCGCTGCGGTCGTGGATCGCCCGCGCGACGAGCTCCTTGCCGACGCCGGACTCGCCGGTGACGAGCGCGGTGCTGCGCGGCGTGCCGGCGACGCGTCCGACGTGCTCCAGGACGCGCGCGATCGCCGCGGAGCGACCGACGACCGGGCCGGCGCGGAGCTGGGCGACCTCCTCGCGCAGGCGGTCGCGCTCGTCGCGCACGCCGCGCGCCGCGAGCGTGCGCTCCAGGACCTCGCGCAGCCCGGGCGGGTCGACGGGCTTCTCCAGGACGGTCGCGGCGCCGAGGCGCATCGCCTGCACGGCGGTGCGGACGTCCGCGTAGCCCGACAGGACGACGACGGCGGGCGCGTCCTCCAGCGCGACGAGCTTCGGCAGCACCTCCAGCCCGTCGCCGTCCGGCATGCGGAGGTCGAGTAGCACGAGGTCGGGCCGCTCGGCCGTCGCTCGCCGGAGCGCCTCGTTGCCGGTGGCGGCCTCGCTCGTACGGAGGCCCCCGGCCATGCAGATGGCGATGAGGCCGGCGCGGATCCCGGCGTCGTCGTCGGCGATCAGGACGTGCGGCACCCGAGGACTCTAGAGGAGCCCGGGGGGGCGATTCCACAGCCTGGCGGCTCCCTCGGCGTCCGGGAGTGGCCTCGGAGCGGCCCCAGGGGGGCCCGTAAGCCACCCGTCAACATGCATTGTCGTTACGGGCAATGGGTAATCAAAAAGGGCAGTCGCGCCGATGGGAGGGGTGTCGGAAGGGCGCGCTCCCGTCGGGGGTGCGCCGGGGGCGGGGACTCCGACGCGGCGCGTGGGCGTGGGCGAGGGGACCGCTCCGGGGAATCAACGTTGGAGCAACGACATGGAGAGAACGTCTCGCACGCGTCGCGTGAGGGCGACGACCGCCGCTGGACTCGCGATCGCGCTCGTCCCGGCGGCCCGGGCCCAGGGGCCGGACCTGATCGAGTACACGTTCAACGGCGGGGACGCCGTGAACTCGGCGGTACCGGGCGCCGGTGCAGCCGTCGCCGCGAATGGCGGCAGCATCGTGTTCGCGCCGGGGGGCATTGCCTTCGGAGCGAACGACCCCGCCGCGCTGTCGGAGGGCGGCGCGCCGGCCTTCCTCGACACCGGTTGGGACACGTCGCTCGGCACGGGCGACTGGACGATTGGCTGCTTCGTCGACCTGACGGCCGGCGCGGGTGATCCGAACTTCTTCCAGTACCTCTTCGGGGACGACTCCGCGGGCGCGTTCCGTGCATTCGCCGACGGCGGGGCGGGGGACGGCAACGTCGTCCTGCGCGGGCCGCTGAACGAGGTGCCGATCCTCGGCGGAGCGAGCGAGGTCGCGCCGGTGCACCTGGGCTGGGTCCATGACTCCGCGGACGGCGAGATCCGGAGCTATCTGAACGGCGCGCTCAACAGCGTGGTGCCGCAGGCGCCGCTCGACATCCAGGGCTCGGGCGCGGTCGGCTTCTACGTGATGGGCTACAACGCGAGCTCGTTCGGGATGCGGGCGGGGACCGTGATGGACGAGTTCCGCGTCTACGGCCGCGCGATCGAGCCGTCCGAGCTGAACGCGTGGGTCGCGCTCGGCGCCGGCTCGCCGGTCGGCTCGATCTACTGCGGCCCGGCGGTCCCGAACTCGACCGGTCAGCCCGGTCGGATCCTCGCGCTGGGGAGCGACGAGGTGGCGGCCGAGGACCTGACGCTGCGCGGCGTGCTGCTGCCGGAGTCGTCGTTCGCGTACTTCCTGGCGAGCCAGACCCAGGACCTCGTCCCTGGCTTCGGCGGCAGCCTCGGCACGCGCTGCGTGGGCGGGAGCATCGCGAAGTGGAGCAGCCCGTCGGAGGTCCAGGTCGTCGACGCGACCGGAACGATCTCGCTCGCGATCGACCTGAGCGCGATCCCGCTGCCGGGCGGCGCCGTCGCGGTCGCGCCGGGGGACACGTGGAACTTCCAGGGGTGGTACCGAGACTCCGTGCTCGGCGTGCCGGAGTCGAACTTCACGGACGCCGTCTCGGTGACGTTCCGGTGATGTGGAGGCGCCGGTCCGCCCGCAGCGGATCAGTCCGTCGGCGAGAGCTGGACGGCCGAGCTCGGGAGCGTCCCTGACGCGCCACGCGCGAGGGCCTGGAGCGTGATCGTCTGATCGACGTGCCCGCTCGCGTTCGAGGACGGCCCCAGGTCGATGAGGCTCGTCGCGGTCCCGTTGGCGTCCGCGACGAGCACCTGCCCGCCGACGAGCGCGGGTCGCAGGAGGCACGTGCCCAGCGGATCGTTCCCGGGGAGCGCGGGTCCGCGCGACGCGAACAGCGCGACCCAGCGATGCGGCGGCGCCTGGGTCACGCGGACCTCCACGTCCCCGCCGGTCGAAGTCGCGAAGCCCGACACGCTCAGCACGCCGCCACCGCCCGAGTCGCAGAACGTTCGGCCGCGGCGCATCGGAATCGCGTAGACGGTCCCGGCCGTCTCGCCGTACGGGCCGTCACCGGTGTCGTCCGCGACGAACGCCGCGCCGTCGGCGGCGAGCACGGTCGAGCCGAACCCACTGACGAAGGTCCCTCCCCCGGGGGGCGCGGGCGTGAGGCGCTCTGTCTCCGTCCACCGGCCCGCGCCATCTCGCTCGAAGACGATCACCACGCCCGGTCCTCCGCGCGGAGCTCCGACGAGGAGTCGATCACCTTCCAGCGCGAGCGAGCTGCCGAATCCATCGAAGGACGATGCACCGGACGTCAGCGTTTGATCGAGGAACCAGGTGCCGGAAGGACTCGGGCGGTAGACGTAGACGAGACCTGGAGCGGCCGTCAGGGAGAGCCGCGGATTCGCGATCATCACGAGGTCGTCCCCCACGGCGATCCGCTCCGCGAAGCTGTCTCCGCAGAGCCCGCACGGAGCGGGATTGACGATGTGGGCGACCCGGCTCCAGCCGGCGCCGGTCTCGCGGTAGACGAACACGTTCTGCCCGTCCGGTGCGGTGGCGATCAGGTTCCCTCGCGCGTCCATCTCCTTGCCGAACTCAGCAAACGGATCGTCGCCCGGTTCGGACTCGAGGCGTGCAGACTCGACCCAGCGCCCAAACCGACGTTCGAAGACGGAGACGGTCCCTAGACCGGCGACCGTGGGTCGTCGATGGGCGCTCACGAACAGTCGATCGCCGTCGAACTTCACGATCGACCCGAAGAAGCCGACCGCGGGCGGCTGGATCTGGATCCGTTCCGTCAGGTCCCATCGGGTGCCGCGCCGCTCGAGCGTGTAGACGGCGCCGGCGGCGAAGATACCGTTCGCCTCGTCGGAGGGAATGCCGAGGAGGAGCCGGTCCGGCGTCTCGAACTCGAGCGCCCTCCCGAGAGCCTCGAACCCTCCCTCGCACGGACGCCAGAGCGACTGGTCGTGGAGCCACTCCTGTCCGCTCCAGCGATACAGATGGACCGCGCCGCGGATGCCGTTGAACGGGCACCGCGGATGGCGTTCGCCGCTCGAACGGACCGCGAGCGTCTCGCCCATCTGGGCGAGGTCGCTCCCGAACGACGATCCGGCGACCGGGCGCGGGGCGAACAGCTGTTGTTGAGGAAGCGCGGACTGGGCCGCGCCGGCCGGCGCCAGGCCGACAGCGAGGGCGATCCACGCGAGAGCGATCAGGCGATCGAATCGAGCGTCCGTTCTTGAAGCGAGCATCGAGCGAGAGGGCGTCGGGAAGACGCACAACGGTAACAAGGGCGGTCGAGCGCGC
>JBCDGE010000022.1:0-78833 GCA_038757895.1 Planctomycetota bacterium
GCGGAGCACGACGGAGACGTCGGTGAGGTCACCGCCGTCCGCGCGCGTGAGACATCCGCTGATCCCGACGGTTCGTTCGAGCACGAAGTCGACGGTGACCGTCGGCTGCTCCTCGCTCACCCGCACGGTGCGCTCCTGCCGTACGCACTTGCGCTCCTCGAAGCCACCCGCGAGGAGCTCGAACTCCGTCGGTCCCGGCAAGGACACCCGATATCGACCCGCCGCGTCGGTCGTGCCGCCGACGCTCGCACTGGCTACGCGCGACCCACCCAGCATGACCGAGATCATGGATGCGCTGCACACCCGGACTCCAGCGATGGGAGAGCCCGCGGGGTCCGTCACGACTCCCTCGACGCGATACACGCGCAGCGAAAGGTCGATGGGGCCGGTCTCGACCGCTGCATCGACGTCGAGCACCTCGGTCCGCCCGAACGCCCAGTCACGCGAGGAACGGGCGAGCACGGTGAACCTCCAGGGCCCGGCGCCGAGGTCGTCGATACGCCACGTCCAGCCGTCGCGCGAGACCTTGCCGCGGTGGCGTTCGGGGAACGTGGAGCCGTCGGCGCGGTTCGCCACGACGACGACGTCCTGGGACGGTACGAACCCGCCGGGCAGGATCAGGGACCCGAACGCCGAGCACGTCGCACCGGTCGGCTCGGGGACGGGCGCCTCGTCCAGCGGCTCCCGCTCGTCTGCGGTGAGGCTCGGCGCCGCCAGCTCGACCGTTGATGGCCACTCGTGCCGCGGACGTACCGCCGGCACGTCGTCCCGAGCCGGCGCGACCTCCGCAGCCTCGGGCCTGCCGGCATCGACGGAGATCGAAACGGCCAGCGCGGCCACGATCACCAGCGCGAGGAGGAGCCACTGAGACCGGTGCATGGCCTCAGCGGTCCATCACGATGTCGCCGATGTCGATCGTGCCCGCGTTCTGCTGGACGACGACGCGTCGCGTGCCGTCGACGAGCTTGCCCGTCGAGAGCAGCACGTACTCGCACGTGTAGAGGCCGTCGATCTCGAAGCGACCGGCCGCGTCGGTCCGGTCGGAGTGGACGGTGAGCGCGTCGAGCCGCGCCTGCAGCGTGACGTTGGTCCCGGTCACGACGTTGCCGCTGCCATCGACGACGCGACCGGTCACGATCGCGGCGGGCCGCAGCACGTCCTCGATGACGAGCGACTCGCCCGCGGCGAGATCGACGCGCCCGTGCACGTTCATCCGACGGCCCATTCCGATCTTCACGCTCCCGTACACGAGGTGCGGACCGGGCGTGAAGCCACGGAGCAGGAAGTCCCCCTGTGCGTCCGTCTTCGTCTGCAGAGCCTCGCCGTCGGACGCGATGGGACGCACGGTGATCTCGACGTCGGTCAGGTCGCCGCCGTCGGATCGCGTCAGACGCCCCTCCAGGCCCGCGGTGCGCTGGAGGGAGAGGTCGACGATGGCGCGCGGCTCGGCCTCGCTCACCTCGGCGCGCTTCGTCTGCACGACCCAATCCATCGTCTCCGACTGGCCCGCGGTGACGCGGACCTCGCCGGCCGCGCGCAGCGCGATCCGGTACGAGCCCGTCGCGTCGGTCACGGCTTCGTGATCCTGCTGGATCAGGGCGAAGTCCGCGAGCCGGCGCGCCCTGACGTCGAGCGCGCGAGCGACCTCGTTCTGGGCACGTTCGAGCTCGCTCTTGAGCAGGTCCAGCTCCGCCAGGGGACCGGCGACCTCGACGTCGAGCAACGACTGCTGCGCTGCCTCGGCCCTGGCTCGCGCAGCGTCGGCCCTGGCCTGCGCGTCCTTCCACTCTCTGTCCGTCCCGTCCTCCGGCTCGCCGAGCGCGCGCGAGCTGCTCGGGAGCGGAGTCGACATCGAACCCACGACCCTCACGCCGACGGCCGGAGCTCCGCTGGAGTCCGTCACGCGTCCCTCGACGACGTACTCGTGCAGGACGATGCGGAACGGTCCGCCCTCGCCGCCCGAGGGGACGAGCTTCGGCTTCGCGGCACCGTACGCGACGCGATCACCGACCTCCGCGAGCGCGGTGAAGACCCACGACCCGCCGCGGATGCCGTCGACCCGCCACGCCAGGCCGTCGGAGGTCCCGTCGCGCCGCCGCGGCTGGAGCGTCGCGGGCGGTCCGTCGGGGTCCAGCTTCACCAGCCACCCGTCGACGTCGACGCTCTCGGGCGCAGGGAACCCGCGCGGGAGGAGGAGCGTGCCGAACGCCGCGCCGGTCGGCTCGTCGGGAGCGCCGTCCGTCGCCACGGCAACGGGCGCTTCCTCGGCGGGCGACGTCTCCGCGACGCGCTCGGAGCTGCGCTCCGCGGCGGGAGCGACGAGGTCGGCGAACTCGCGGACCTCTTCCTCCTCGGGCACCGGCCCCCGTCGATCGACCCGATCACCCCGATCCCCGCCACTGAGAAGCGCGACCGACGCCACGAGCCCGAGCGCGACGACGGCGGCCGCGAGGAACAGGACCACTCGCATTCGATCGGAGGAAGCAGCCATGGCACCTGGCGCGCCCCGCGATCACTCGATCACGAGCTCACCGACGTCGATGGTACCCGCGTCCGGAGCGACTGCGAGCGTACGGGCGCGGCGACTTCGAACGCGTACGAGCAACCGCAGAGTCCCATGCTCTCGATCTGAACACGATGTTCGGGCCGGCGGAAGACCGATCGCGCGGGCCTGCAATACTGGGACGCGTCGCGCGACCACCCTCCGCACCGAGCCATGGCAGCCACCCTCCCTCCGAGCATCTTCAACGACGTGATCGGGCCGATCATGCGCGGCCCGTCGAGCTCGCACTCGGCCGCGTCCGTTCGTATCGGCCGCCTCGCGCGCGACCTCGTGGGCGGCGACCCCGACTCGGTGCTCGTCGAGTTCGACACTCTTGGGTCCCTCGCCACCACGCACGAGAGCCAGGGGTCCGACATGGGGCTGTTCGGCGGGCTCCTCGGGTGGGAGGCCGACGACGAGCGGCTGCCGGACTCGGCCGCGGCGCTGCGCGACGCGGGGTGCGAGGTGGAGGTCCGTCTCGCCGAGCTCAACGACCCGCACCCGAACACCTACAACCTGACCCTGCGCCGCGCGGACGAGGAGTGCCGCCTCGTCGCCGTGTCGACCGGCGGCGGGATGATGGAGGTCCGCGAGATCGACGGCACGCCGGTCACGCTCCACGGGGACCGTGCGGTGACCGTGATCGATCTCGCGCCGGGTGCCGCCGCTGCCGATGTCGTGCGCGCGCTCGAGGACGTCGGCGGCGTCGACGAGGTCGCCGCCGCGAGCGACGCGGTCGTGCTCGCGCTCGGGCGCGACTTCGTCGCCGACGCGGACGTCGAACGGATCCCCGGGATCGCGCGCGCGCGCCGCCTTCGCCCGGTGCTTCCCGTCCAGTCGCGCAAGGACCTCTCCGTTCCCTTCCTCCACGCCAGCGAAATGGCGCGCGGCTCCGACCCGACCGAGCGGCGCCTGTCCGACTACGCGCTGGAGTACGAGGCCGCCCGCGGTGGCATCTCCGAGGACGAGGTACTGGAGATGACGCGGCGCATCCTCGACGTCGTCCGCGGTGGCGTGCGCGAGGGGCTCGCCGGCACGACGTACGGCGATCGGATCCTGCCGCGCCAGAGCCACCTCTACGCCGAGAAGCTGGAGCGCGGCGAGCTTCACGACGGCGGCATCCTCGATCGCGCGATCCTCTACGTGACGGCGCTCATGGAGGTGAAGAGCTCGATGGGCGTCATCGTCGCCGCGCCCACGGCGGGCTCGTGCGCGACGTTCCCGGCGACGTGCCTCGCCGCCGCGGAGGCGAAGGACGCCAGCGACGAGGAGACGCTCCGCGCGATGCTCGCCGCGGGCCTCGTCGGCGTGTTCGTCGCGACGCGCTCCAGCTTCGCCGCCGAGGTCGGCGGCTGTCAGGCCGAGACGGGCGCGGGCGCCGCGATGGCCGCTGCGGCGCTCGTCGAGCTCGCCGGCGGCAGCGCGGCGAAGGCGCTCTCGTCCGCGAGCCACGCGTTGCAGAACGTTCTCGGCCTCGTCTGCGACCCGGTCGCGGCGCGCGTCGAGGCGCCGTGCCTCGGCCGCAACATCGCCGGCGCGGCGAACGCGATCGCGTGCGCGAACGTGGCGCTCGCGGGCTACGACCACCTGATCCCGCTCGACCAGGTGCTCGACGCGCATCGCGAGATCTCGGAGAGCATGGCGCGCGAGCTGCGCTGCACGGCGCTCGGCGGGCTGGCGATCACCGCGGCGTCGAAGGCGATCGAGGAGAGGCTCCAGGCGAACGCCGGCTGCGGCGCCGACGGCTGCGGGAGCTGCGGCTAGCGCGGCACGGGCGCGGCCTCGTCGACCAGCCCCTCGCGCACGTACGCGCCCCACAGCTCGGGCGGGATCTCCGCCGCCGCGTGCGTGAGGTTGGCGAGCATCTCCGCCTCGGTCCGCGCACCGATGACGACCGACGCAACAGCGGGGTGCCCGAGCGGGAAGCGCAGCGCGGCCGCCTCCAGCGCCACGCCGTGCGCGCGCGCGATCGCGGCGAGCCGGTCGCGGCGCTCCAGGAGCTCGGCCGGCGCGTCCGCGTAGTTCCACGTGCTGCCGCCCGCGAGCAGGCCCGAGTTGTAGGCGCCGCCGACGACCACGCTCGTGCCGGCGGCCCCACAGCGCGGCAGCAGCTCGGTGAGCGCGCCCTGCTCCAGCAGCGTGTAGCGCCCCGCGACCAGGAACACGTCCCAGTCCGCGCGGTCCATCGCAGCGAGCAGCACCTCGATCTCGTTCACCCCGATGCCGAGCGCGCCGATGCGGCCGTCCGCGCGCAGCTCGCTCAGCGCGCGCAGCCCGCCGTCCATCGCGTCCGCGAAGTGCCGGTCGTGCGCGTCGCCGTGCACCATGCGGCCGATGTCGTGCACGAACAGGACGTCGATCCGCGCCAGCCCGAGCCTCTGGAGGCTGTCCTCGAGGCTCCGGTGCACGGCGTCGTAGCCGTAGTCGTGGACGGGCGCGAACGGCAGCGGATCCGGCCACCCGTTCTCGGGCCCCGGCGCGTCGTCGGACGGCACCAGCAAACGGCCGACCTTGGTCGCGAGCGTCCATCCCTCGCACGCGCGGAGCCGATCGCCGAGCCGCCGCTCGGCGCGCCCGAAGCCGTACCACGGCGCGGTGTCGAAGAAGCGCACGCCGCCCTCCCACGCCGCGTCGATCGTCGCCGCCGCGTCCTCGTCGGACACGGGTGTGAAGAGCCCGCCGAGCGGAGCGGTGCCGAGGCCGAGCGTCGTCACCTCGACGTCGGTCCCGCCGAGGCGCGCCGTCGGCAGCGAGCGCGCGGTCATCCCTCCGCGGCGACGGCCGTGCTGCGCAGGACTCCGAGGCCGTCGATCTCGACCTCCATCACGTCGCCGGCGCGGACGTAGACGGGCGGCTTGCGCGCGAACCCGACGCCCGGCGGCGTACCGGTCAGGACCATGTCGCCCGGCTCCAGCGTGACGAACCCGGACAGGTACGACACGAGCTGCGGGACGTTGAAGATGAGCTGGTCGGTCGACGAGTCCTGCATCGTCTCGCCGTTCAGCCGCAGCCGGATCGCGAGCGCGTGCGGGTCCTCGATCTCGTCCGCGGTCGCGAGGAACGGCCCGGTCGGGCAGAACGTCTCGCAGGACTTCCCGCGCTGCCACTGGCCATCCGCGAACTGGAAATCGCGCGCGGAGACGTCGTTGCAATTCGTGTAGCCGAACACGTGGTCCATCGCGTTCGCCTCGTCGACGCGCGTCGCCGTGCGTCCGATGACGAAGGCGAGCTCGGCCTCGTAGTCGACCTCGGTCGCGCCGACCGGCAGCACGACGTCGTCGCCGTGCGCGACGACGCAGCTCGGGAACTTGCTGAACACGAGCGGCAGCTCCGGGATGTCGGCGCCCTGCTCCAGCGCGTGGTCGCGGTAGTTGAGCCCGATGCAGATGACCTTCCCCGGGCGCGGCAGCGGCGCAGCGAGCGTCACGTCCGCGAGCGGAAGGACGGCGCCGGCCTCGCGCAGCGCGTCGAGGCGCGCGTCGACCTCGCTGACGAGCCTTCGAGCGGCGCCGTAGGGCGCCCCGTCGAGGTCGATCCAGTCCAGCGGACCGTCGGCGGCGGGGAGGCCGGTGGCCTCGTGGGTGAAGTCGAGGACGAGGTCACCGTCCAGGAGTGCGCCGGTCGCGACGCGGTCGCCGCGGTGGAAGGAGACGAGCTTCAAGGGAGGATCGGAGGGAGCTGCTTGGGGTCCGGGGAGGATTCGAGGCCAACGAGAATACTCGGCGGCGGTGCTCCTGACGCGCGAGATCGCCGGACGTGCCCTTGACGCCGCCGAGCGGTAAGCCCAAGACCTCTCCAGCGTGTCCGACCCAGCCGCCTCGCCCGCGGTCTCCACCGCGGCGCCCCCTTCCCCAGCTCCTGCCGAGCGTCCTCGCCCGCGCGTCGTCGTGATCGGCGGCGGCTTCGCCGGCCTGCAGGTCGCCAAGTCCCTGCGCCGCGCCCCGGTGGACGTGGTGGTCGTCGACCGGCAGAACCACCACCTCTTCCAGCCGCTCCTCTACCAGGTCGCCACCGCGGGGCTCGCCGCGCCCGACATCGCCGCGCCCATCCGCCGAATCCTGCGCGATCAGGACAACGCGAGCGTCCTGTACGCGGAGGTCACGGCCATCGACACCGAACGGCGGGTCGTACAGCTCGGCGAGCGCGCTCTGGAGTACGATACGCTCGTCCTCGCCACCGGCGCGACGCACTCCTACTTCGGTCACGACGACTGGGCCGAGCACGCGCCGGGCCTCAAGACGCTCGCCGACGCCCAGGACATCCGCGCGCGCGTCCTGCGCGCGTTCGAGACGGCCGAGTGCGCGACGACCGACGAGGCGCGCGACCCGTGGCTGCGCATGGTGGTCGTCGGCGCGGGCCCGACCGGGGTCGAACTCGCGGGCGCCCTCGCCGAGCTCGCGCGCAAGATCCTCCCCGACGACTTCCGCAACTTCGATCCGAAGCAGACGGAGGTGCTCCTCGTCGAGGGCGGCCCGCGCGTGCTCGCGGCGTACTCCGAGGACCTCTCGGCGAGCGCGCAGCGACAGCTCGAGCGCCTCGGCGTCACGGTGCGGACCGGCGCGCAGGTCACGGGGATCGACGCCGAGGGCGTGACGGTCGCGGGCGGCGAGCGCATCCCGGCGCGGACGGTGCTGTGGGCGGCGGGCGTGCAGGTCTCCCCGCTCCTCGGTGGGCTCGGCGCGCCGACGGACCGCGCGGGCCGCGTTGCGGTCGAGCCGGACCTGAGCGTGCCCGGCCACCCCGACGTCTACGTCATCGGCGACGCGGCGCAGGTGCCGTGGAAGGACGGCCTCGTGCCCGGCGTCGCGCCCGCTGCGCTACAGATGGGCAAGCACGCGGCGAAGCAGATCCAGCGCCGCCTGCGCGGCGAGGCGACGACGGCGTTCCGCTACCTCGACAAGGGCTCGATGGCGACGATCGGGCGCGCGTCCGCGGTCGCGGAGATCGGCGGCCGTCACCTGCGCGGGCTGCTGGCGTGGCTCGCGTGGCTCTTCGTGCACCTGCTGTTCCTCGTCGGCTTCCGCAGTCGACTCGTCGTGCTCATCAACTGGATCTGGGCGTACGTCGGGTACCGTCCGGTGGCGCGCGTGCTCGCCGAGCTCGCGGACGAGGACGGGCCGCGCGCGACGAGGACGTCGGAGCCGACATGACCGAACCGACCTACCGGGGCGTCGAGGGAGACGAGGAGCTCGCCGAGCTCGCGCGTGTCCTCAACGAGGGCTTCGGGCTGTCCGGGGACGAGGAGCTCCGCCGCGACTGGATCGCAGACCAGCCGCAGGAGGAGCTCCGCCAGGTCCGGGCGCGGCGGACGCGAGGCGCCGGCGACGAGATGGTCGCGACGCTCACGCGCATCCCGATGGGCCACTACCTGGGCGGACGCCCGGTGACCAGCGTCGGGATCGCCGCGGTCGCGGTGCCCGCGCTTCGCCGCGGCGAGGGGCACGCGCGGAGGCTCATGCGGGCGGCGCTGGAGGAGGCGCACGAGGAGGGCTTCGCGCTCTCGACGCTCTACGCGTCGACGTATCGGCTGTACCGCTCGGTCGGATTCGAACGCGCGGGGACGGCTGCCGTCCTGCAGGTGACCCCCGAGCGGCTCCAGGGGATCGAGCCGCTGGAAGATGCGGACGACACGCGCGTCCTGGAGCTGACTCCGGACGACGAGGCGGACGCCCGCGCGCTCTACGAGTCCTACGCTCCGCGGCACGACGGGTACGCGGTTCGATCGTCCGAGGGGCTCTGGTGGCGCGCGACGTTCCCCCGCCGGATCCGATCCGAGGGGGCCCTCGTCCTGGAGGGTGACCGGCCGACCGGCTACGCGCGCTGGATCCGCACGAAGGGCCCGGGGTACCGCTACGAGCTGCACGTCTCGGACATGGCGGCGACGACCGCAGCGGCCGCGCGGCGCATCGTGAGCGTCCTGCGCGACCATGGGACGATCGGCGAGACGACCCACTGGGGCACGGGCCCCGGCGATCCGCTCGCCGCGCTGCTGCCGGGCCCGAGGTTCGACGTCGTCGGGCGCGACGATTGGATGGTCCGCGTCGTCGACGTGACGGCGGCGCTGGAGCAGCGCGGCTACGCGTCGGACGTGGCGGCGCGGCTCGAGTTCGCGGTCGACGATCCCGACTTCGACGCGAACGCCGGGCAGTTCACGCTCGACGTCGAGGACGGCCGCGGGACGGTGCGCCGGGGTGGATCTGGGACTCTGCGCGTGACGGCGCGCGCGCTCGCCCCGCTCGTCACCGGGTTCGCGACCGCGCGGCAGCTCGCGCTGACCGGAGGCGTCGAAGGGAACGAGACGTCGCTCGCGACGGCGGGCGCGCTTTTCGCCTCCAGCGGTCCGTGGATGGTCGACAGATTTTGACGGCCCTCGCGGGCGCGCTTCATGCGCGGCCGGTCGCCGAACGGCACGGGCGCGCGCTCGAGCGCGACGAAGGCGCAATGCGTGCGCACGCGAACGTGGCAGAAGAATGATCGGAGCGACACGTCGAGTCCACGCGTGCGTTACCCGGTGAGTCGATAGGTGGCGCCGTCGCACGGCCGAACGGCTGCGCGGCGCACTCGGTCCCCAGACGTTTCGACGTCCACAACCGACACCACCTTCCCATGAAGAACCTCACCAAGACCGCAGCAGCCGTCCTCTTCCTCAGCAGCGCCACCGGCGTTCTGGCCCAGGAGCGGCGCCCTGCCCTGCAACCCGACCGACCCTTCCACGCCCACACGGAGCTGATCGGTCTCGACCTCGTCGTCGACGCGCCCGGCGTCGACGGCAAGCCGATCGTGCTAGGCGCGATCGACGACATCGTGCTCGACGGCGCGACCGGCCAGCTCTCCCACGTGATCATCGAGCGCGAGAAGGCCCTGCGCGCGATCGCGTGGAAGGACGTGACCTGGACCCGTACCGACGAGGGATCGCCGCTCGCGACGGCCGAGATGTCGGTCGCCGACCTGGAGGCGCGCCCGACGCTGAAGGAGAAGGACGCCGACCTGATCGTCGGACGCCGCCCGGCGTCGTCCGAGGCCGATCGGAGCCACCTCCTGAGCGAGGCCGGCGACGCGAGCGTGCTCGCGACGACCGCGCGCACGCCGATCGCGACCGTCGGGGACCTCGTCATCGACCTGCACGCGGGCCGCGTCGCGTTCGCGACCGTGACGATGGAGCGTCGGACGCACCTCGTCCCGACCGAGAAGATCCTGCTGCGCCTGCTGGAGCAGGACGAGGCGGCGAAGAAGGCCGCCGAAGAAGGCGCCGAGGCGAAGGACGAAGAGCCGCGGCTCGTCGCCCTGCTTGCGATGTCGAAGGACGCGCTGGCCGAAGCACCTGTGATCGATGCGGAGAAGGAAGCGACGGCCTCGCACCCGCGCTTCCGGGACGCGGTCTATCGCTACCACGGCGTGCCGAACCCGGACGCGAAAAAGGGCGCGAGGACCTGAGGCTCGAGGCGCGCGGGGGAAGGCGTGGCCCCCGCGCGCTACCTCTTGAGGTCGCGAAACACGTCGTCCCAGGCGGCGCCGAGCGACGGGCGGAAGAACCCGACGTGGCCGATGGACGGCACGCCGAGGTCCGACGGCACGAGCCGAACCCGCGTGATGTCGGCGTTCGGGAAGAGGCGCAGGAGGTCCTCCACGTTCGCCTCCGTCGCGATCGGATCGTCGGTCGCGGTGACGTTGACGATCCGGCAGCGCAGCGCGTCGTAGGCGGCGCGGTCGACCGTGCGGCCGAACGCGGACTCGACGTAGCCGGGCGTCGAGCACCACTCGCCCCACTGGAGCGCGACGCCCGCCGGCAGGTCCTCGCCCCACCCGAGCACGCGTACCGGCGCGTAGCCGCGCAGGCGAACGGCGAGCGGGCCATAGACGCGCAGCAGCAGCCGCCCGAGCGTGCGCATCCGGAGGCCCATCCCGCCGAAGTAGCCGGACGAGCCCGCGACCTGAACGACGGTACCGAGTCGCTCGGCGTTGTCCATGAGGCCGACGAGCTGGCCGCCCGCCGAGTGCCCGACGAGGTGCAGCGGAACGCCCGGCACGCGCTCGGCGAGCGCGTCGAGCGCGGCGGGCATGTCGTGCCGGCCCCAGTCCTCGATGTTCGCGTCGACGTCGCGGACGTGCCCGTGGAGAGACTCTCCGAGCCCGCGGAAGTCGAACATGAGCGCGGCTACGCCGGCTTCGGCGGCCGCGGCCGCGAAGTGGCGGTAGAAACGCGCAGGGACGCCGGTCGCGGGCGCGACGAGCACCGCGGCGACGGGCGCCTCCGCCTGGAACAGGCGACCGACGAGCGGGACGCCGTCTCGCGCCTCGAAGGCGACGTGGCTCTCCTTCTCGTCGGTCAAGTGCACTCGAGATGCGTGGGGGCGGGGCTCAGCGTCCCGCGCCCGAGTCACCGCGGCCGCCGACGGGGGCGCTGGCGTTCACGGCTCCGCCCTGCGGCGCGCCCTTGCGGCGGTACAGCCAGATGTTGGCGCGCCGCACGGCCTTGTTGCCGGATCCGGTGCGCTCGTAGTCGCCCACGAGCAGGTCGAGGTCGCCGTCCGCGTCGAAGTCCGCGACCTCGACCTGGGTGCGCTTCCCGAGGCCGGCGCCCCTCGTCTCCTTGGCGTGCAGGACGACCACCGCGTCCGTGTAGCTCGGTGCCGTGGCGGTCCCGACGTTCTGGATCCACCAGACGCCGCCTTCCTTGCCGCCGGAGACGAGGTCGTGATCGCCGTCGCCGTCCCAGTCGACCGGGACGGGCATCGCGTAGCCGCTGGGGAACATCGGCGCGCCTCCGGTCCTCGTCTTGCCGGGGAGCGGGGTCAACGACGTGGAGAACGCGTGCTTCGTGCGCGTCCCGACGTTCGTCCGCACGTAGACGCCGCCGCGGTCGGTGCCGACCAGCAGGTCGAGGTCACCGTCCCCGTCGTGGTCGAACGGCACCGCGGAGTACGCGCGGTGGCCCGGCCCGTCGCCAGAGGTGTGCTCTCGGTTCTCGTTGTCCCAGTAGCGGCCGGTGTGCATGAGGCCGCCCTTCTCGTCCCGCAGCATCTCGGGCGCGAGGAAGCCGTGCGCCGAACCGCGGGCGATGTAGGGCACGCCCTCGTAGCAGCCGGAGACGATGTCGAGGTGGCCGTCGGCGTCGAGGTCCGCGAACCGCGGACTGATGCCGACGCATCACCAGTTGTGGAACTTCAGCGCGGTGGCGCCGTCGCCGGCCAGGCCGATCTTGCCCTGGCTCTCATAGGCGGGGCGCTCGTTCGTACCGACGTTGCGGAAGACCTCGATGGTCCCGCGGAAGGAGCTGACGAGCAGGTCGGCCTTGCCGTCACCGTCGTGATCCCGCAGGAGCGGGCCGGCGTGGCCGACGTCGGCGCCGACGTCGATGATGGCACCGTCGGCAGTGAGCTCGATGGGGCGCTCGAACTCATCCGCCTGGGCGGCGAGGACAGGCGCGAGCGGAAGCGAGGCGAGTGCGAGGAAGTGAGCGAGTTGGCGAGTTCGCATCCAGTTGTGATCCTCTGCGCGGGCAGCCGGGCGCGAAGCGCAGCGGCCGCCGGCTCGGGGAAGGGACGTGCGGGCTGGGGACCCGTGCGACGCGCTCTACCGTACGCGACTTCCCGGTTTTCGTTTCGTCGATCAGGCGCCTCCGCATCAGAGATCGAACAGCGTCGCCGAGCCCGAGTCCGTGCCGAGGGAGTCCGTCCCCTCGGCCCCGAGCCAGATCACCTGGCCGGCGATGGCCAGCGCTCCGCCGAAGCGATCTCCGCCCGCCGATCCGGCTCCGAGCGCGTCACGGAAGACGAAGCGCCCGTACAGCCCCCGCGTGTAGAGGAACGCCGCACCCGCGTCGTCGGGTTGCCCGTCCGTGCTCGCTGCGCCGACGACGTACACGTCGCCGTCGGCGGCGAGGGAGCAGCCGGCCCTCCCCCCTTCGCGGTACGACGGTAGTCCGACCTCCACGCCGTCCTCGAACGTCATCGTCCGGACGTCGAGGTCGAAGCGGTGGACCGCCCCGGCGTCGAACCCGCGCCTGTCGTCGGACGGACTCCCCACCAGGAGGTAGTCGGCTTCGAGCGCGACGGACGCTCCGAAGCGGGCGCCCGGCGCCGGCTGCGGACTCTCCAGAACGACGCCGAGGGGCGGCCAGACCGGGGCCGTGCCCCAGCGGTCGACGTCGCCGAAGTGGTCCGAGAAGCGCGTGTACGCACCGACCACGTGCACCTGCCCGTGATAGTGCGCGCCGGGTGCGCCGATCGCCACGCGGTGGTCGTTCGCGTCGACCGACCAGCCGAAGTTCTCCAGCGGCGTCGTCGCGTGCCGCTCGTACACCAGCTCCCAGCCGAACAGGCGCTCCTCGAAGACGAACGCCGCGCCCTCCATGACGGGTCCCGCGGACGGAGAGCCGACGATGATCCGATCCGTCGTCGCCGCGACGGCGGCGCCGAACCCTGCGTAGGCCTCGGGAACGGTCGCGGTCCGCTTCGTGTCGAAGCTCCAGTCGCTGCCGTCGAACCTGTAGATGTAGACCGCTCCGGATCTCTCGAGCGGCGCATCCGCGCGAGGCGCGCCGACCACGATCAGGTCGCCCGCCACGGCGACCGCGTCACCGAATTCGTCGAACGCCGCGCCATCGGGGGCGTGTAGCTTCAGCTCGAACTGCCACTCGTCGCCCTCGCGTCGCCAGACGTAGGCCGCCCCCGCGTCCGGTCCCCAGTCGTCGTCGCCAGGCGCCCCGACGACGAGCCGATCACCGTCGGTCGCGACGGCGCTGCCGAATCCGACGCGCTCACCGCCGGACGGCGGCGCCGCGATCTCGTCGACCGTCTCGATCGGGCCCTCCCGGACCACGACATCGAACGGGCCGGCGAACACGTCGCCGGTGCACAGACCGTGGTTCGGAGCGGCGGCGTCCGCGCCGCGAAGCTCGTACCGGCCCTCGTCGGTTACTCTCACGTCCCGCACGTAGAGTCGCGCCGTTGCCGCCCCGGAGATGCGGCTATTGTCCGCGAGGTCGATCCCGTCGCGGAACCACTGCAGCTCGTAGGACGTCGCCGGCGTGCCGGGCATCGGGTCGCCCATCGCAGCGGTGTCGTAGGGCGGGTACTGGTCGAGATCGTGGACCCTGACGCGAAGCTCCAGGTACGACTCGGGAGTCCGCACGCGTGCACCGCGGTGATCGGTCCGGAACGCGAACGGCCAGAGGGCGTCCACGCGCGTCGTCTCGCCGAGGTCGAAGACGTGGGTCCAGCCGGTCTTCTCCGGGTACTCGCCGAGGTGCGTGAGCGTGGCCTCGGGCGCGCCGACGGCCACGAACCGGTCGTCGAGCGCGACCGAGGCGCCGAACTTCGAGGCCGGCAGGCCGGGGCCGAGCTCGCGCTGGAGAATCCACTCGCCGGAGCCGGGACCGCCGGGCGCGTCGAGCTCGTACAGGTACGCCTTGCCCGCCCGGGTCCCATCGCCGTCGAGCGCGTTCGGCGCGCCGACGAGGACGCGACCTTGGTCGGTGTCGACCGACGTCCCGAAGTTCCCGTACGACACCGCGTCGTACGCGACGATCTTGCCCCGCGGCTCCCACTCCTGACCGACGCGCTCGAAGACGTACGCCGCGCCCGCGCCGTTCGCCCCGTCGTCGTCCCAGGGCGCGCCGATCACGGCCCAGCCGTCGTGCAGCGCGACCTCTTGGCCGAAGGTGTCGGCAACACCCGCGTCCCACGCCGTCAGGCGCGCTTCCTGGTACCAGTTCCCCGAGCTGTCCCGGGTGTAGACGTAGACCGCGCCCCTCGACTGGTCGTGACGGGGTGCACCGACGAGTACGAGGTCGCCGTCGAGCGCGACGCTGTCCCCGAAGCGATCGAACGCCTCGCCGTCGGAGGCGAGCAGCTTGGCCTCCAGTTCGTTTCCGCGGAACACGTACGCGGATCCGGAGGCACTGCCGAGATCGTCGTCCTGGGGAGCGCCGGCGACGAGCACCTTCCCGTCGATGGCGATCGAGTGGCCGAACCGATCGTTCGGCGAGGCGTCAGGCGCCTCGAGGGCCATGTACATCCAGTCGCTCGGATAGCCCAACGTCCCCGGGCATCGCTCGCCGAGATGAGTGATGCAGACACGTCCACGCTGTCCGTTGGTCCCGGGCAGCGAGAACGCGTAGCGGAACGTGTAGTCTCCGCCGGGCGACTCATCCAGGCTGACGTCGAATCCGGCCTCGTCGCCCTCGGTCGGGATGAACCAGTCGCTGGTCGGCGGGAACTCGTCGTTGTACACCATGCTCTCCGAGGGGTGGATGGTCATCCAGCTCGCCCAGCCGGAGTCCTCTCTCTCCCCGCCCGTGTGTTCTGGCCAGTCGAACATCGGCACGCCGACCGCGCAGACGCGGCCGCAGACGTCGACGGACCGGCCGATCCGGTCGTACTCGCCAGGCGGGTTGGTCTGCGGGTGGATCCAGATCCGGTTCATGGCCCAGGTCTGATTCAGCTGCAGCACCCCCGTCAGATCCACGGCCTCACAGCCCTGCCCCCGTGCTGCGGGGGTCGAGAGAGCGACGAGCGCGCCGAAGAGCGCGAGACGGGGGGACGGACGGAGTCGAGGGGCGGGCATGGCTTCCTCCGGGGGAGGCAGTGCAGGGGTCGGGCGGGTGGTTCGCCCCCCTTGCGCAGCCCGCCGGCGAGGCCCTTCACGGATTCCCACGATTCGGAGTCGCACACCGGGCCCCTGGACTGAGCACAGGAGCGCGGTCCTGCATCGACGCCGTATCGTCACGGGGCGATGCTGTTCACCGGCCACGTCCTCCTTCACGGCTCTCTGCCGCTGTTCCCCCTGGCGGCACGATCGCCGTCACCGCCGACGCGGGGATCGGCGCCGAGAGCCCTTCGACGGTCGATGCTCCTCGGGGGTCTTTGGCACGGCGTAGCGTGGACGTTCGTCGCGTGGTGCGCGTACCAGGGGGTCCGGCCGGTCGTCGACTTCCGCCTCTGATCGCGATGGAGCCGCACATCGAACTGGAAGAACGGGACGCGTCCGACGCCCCCCGATCGCGAGCTCCGGACCGCGCGCGCGGCGCGTCCGCGGTGGTCGCGCTCGCCGCTCTCTTCGGCACGGGCCTCGTCGACGCGATCGCCCCTGCGCCACGACAGCGGCCCATCGGCACCGAGGCCGTCGAGGCCCGGCGACTCCAGCGGGACCATCGCGTGCTCGACGGGACCTGGGCGCGCTGGATCGAGCGTGACCGGGACCTCCGCTCCCGCGTCCGCAGCTGGACCGCCCCCTACTGGTCCGCGATCCTCATGCGGTTCGCGCTGTCCGTCCCGGAGGAGGTCGTGCTCGGTCGCGGGGGCTGGCTGTTCCTGCGCCGCCGCATCGAACCGCCCGGTGGAGAGACCCGCCGCTCGACCCTCGAGCGAACGGCCGTCGCGCTCCACGCGGTGCGGCGGCGCCACGCGCTGTACGGAACGCGCCTCGTCGTCGCCCCGCTACCGCGCAAGGCCGTCGTGTGTCGCGAGCGTCTGCCCGCCTCCCTCGACCCCGACCCCGCCTACGACGCGGATCTCGTCACCGCGCTGCGTCGACGAGGCGTCGAGACGCTGGATCTGCTTCCCGCCTGGGAGGCGCTCGCCGACGAGGACGCGTACCTGCCGCTCGACTCGCACTGGGGCGCCGGAGCGCAGGACGCTTTCGTGGCCGCGGCCGCGGAAGCGATCGGGGCGGACGCACCGCGTGGCGACGTCGACCTCGTGTGCAACGTGACCATCGAGCCCGGGCGCGCCGCGCTGCTCGACTTCACCGGCGTCGGCCGGCGGCATCCCGCGCGTCACATCATCGGTGTGGGAAGAATGCGAGGCGCGCGACTCGACGACGCATCGAGGGCGATCGTGGACGCCGGCGCGGCGGAGGCCGACGTCGCGCTCGCGGGCTCGAGCTTCACCGACGCCTTCGACGTCGGCGACCTGCTGGCGGCGCGACTCGACGTCCCGATCGACGTGGACGGTGTACGGGGAGTCCCGTTCCCCGCTCCGCTCGCGATGCGCCTCCGGTCCGAGGAGCGCTCGCGTATGCCGAGCGTCCTGGTGTACGAGTTCCCCACGCACGATGCCTTCGCGCCACCCGGCTCGTCGGCGAGCTTCCTCGGCGTCTTCGCCCGGACGCTCGAAGCTCCGCGCGTCGTCCCGCTCCGCTCCGAGGATGTCGGTGGCACCGCCCGGCGCAGGGACGGCTCGTACGTCTTCCCCCCGGGAACGCTGCTCAGCAGCGGCGACGGCGTCCTCCACCTCTCGCTGCGCTGCGAGAGCGAGGAGAGGACCCGCTGGCTGGTGACGCGAGGTTCGTCCCGGGTGGCCGTGACGCTCGACGACGCGAAGAGGGCGGTCGTGATCCCGGTCCTCGACCCCACCGGCGCGCGGCGACCGCTGCGGATCACACCCGCCGGGCTGCGGGCGCGCGCCGCGCTCCTCGACATCCGCGTCATGACGGACGCCGACGTCGCGCTCTCGCGCGGCGTCTCCGGCCCGGTGAGCGTGGCGCCGCTCGACGTGCTCGCCGTCCGGCTCGTCGCCAGCGCGCCCTTCCTGCGCGTCACCGCGACCGGTCGCGATCAGCGAGGGGCCGAGATCGCGCGGACCTTCGACCTCGGCGCCGCCCGCTCCCGGCTCGCCCTCTTCTCTCTCGCGCCCTTCGAGGGAGGCACGCTCGACGCGGTCCGCGTCGAAGGGCCGACGCAGCCCGCGCAGATCGAGATCGTGCCGGCGGCGCGGGAGTGAGGCGGCGCCGCGCTCGCATACCACCGACCTAGAGTGCCCACCGCTCCTGCAAGAGAGCGTTGAGCTCCGCACCCTTGTGGCTGTAGTGCCGCTCGTCGAGCGTCCCCACGTTGCGGAGTGCCGGCAGGTCGAGCAGCGGCGTGAGGTCGCCGGAGAGGACGTTGGTGTCGACGAACGAGAGGAAGTCGAGCCGGTCCATCCCCTGGGTCCACTGCAGATCCGGCATGGGCGCACATCCGGTCAGCTGGACGCGACGGAGGAAGGGCACGGCGCTGAGCGGCTCGTACGACTCGATGCGGTTCGCCCTCTCCAGCTTGAGCTCGCGGACCTCGCTGCGCGCCGCACCGAGTGCGTCGAGCGTCGTGAGCTTCGGCGCGTACGCCACCTCCAGGTACCGCAGGTCTTCGAGGTGACCGACGCCGTCGAGCGATTCGATGCTCGTCTGGACGAGCTGGAGCCACTCGAGGCGCGTGGCTCGCGCGATCGACGCCAGGTCCCGCGACTCCGGCCGGAACTTCCAGGCCCTGAGCTGACGCAGTTCGTCCGCATGCTCGACGCCGCGGTTGTCCGGATGCCAGTCACCGACGAAGACCTCCAGCATCGGGAATCACCGGAAGTCGATCCCGGCCTTCGGCTGCTCGATCCGGAGCCCGCGGAGGTTCTCCAGGCCGGAGAGCGCACTCGTGTCGATGCCTGTGGCGCTGACGACCTCCAGATAGCGAAGGCGCGGGTGGCGGGTCAAGAACGAGAGATCCACTGCGCCCTCGACGCGGAGCCCCGAGAACTCGGTCTCGTTCTCCCCGTAAAGCCGAAGGGCCTCCCTCTGGTTCTCCGGAGTGACCCGGACGAGGAAGTCGCAGTACGCCGCGCGGTGGGCGCGCTGCGTCAGGAACGAGGCGTGGGCCTCCGCGCCGTGCAGGTGGAGCGTGGTGATTGGCTCGACTCTCCCGCACGAGTGTCGCCGCCTGGCGCGCCCCGGGCAACGGCCCGTGTCCGCGGGTGAAGGCATTGCGCGATCGAGTGCGGCACCCAGTGCCCTGTTCCAGAAGTTCCTTGGCACTTGCGCGCGCCCGAGCCGCCCATGCGGCGTTGGCGCTCACTGGACGTAGCTACTGCTACGCCACATTCGCGCCGCCTTGCCTGGACGACACGGACGCACGCAAGTGCCAAGGAACTTCCGAAACAGGACACCAGGCTGGAGTCAGCGATCATGAAGGAGCGTGCCCCCACCTACCTCGACCGGTTCATGAGTCAGGTGCTCGTCCGATGCCCGGCCTGCGGGGAGGCCGCGGTGTTCGCGCGTCCAGCCCCCTACGGTTCAGGACGTATGACGTGCGCGTCGTGCGGCGCTGTCCGTTCTGCGTCCACGCTCCGGCTCGTGCCCGAGCCAGGCCGTCGCGAGCTCGTCGCGGACGAATTCGTCCCGTGGCTCGCGACTCCATGCTGCGGCGAGACGCTGTGGGCGGCGAACCTCGCCCACGTCGCGGCCTTGAAGGAGATCGTCGGCGCCCGACTCAGGGAGAGGACGCGTGACGAGGTCCACGGATGGTCCAACCAGGCGATGTCGTCGCGGCTCCCGGGCTGGGTGCTCGCCGCCAAGCACCGTGACGAGGTCCTCGTCGGCCTGGAGCAGCTGCGCGCGATGGCGCCCTGACCGTCGCCCGGCGCGCGACTCCGGCTCAGGACTTCAGCCGACTCTTCGCGTAGTCGCTCGCCAGGTGCTTCGCGACGTCGAACGGGTCGCACCTGCCCGTGCGGTCGAATTCGATCGGCCCGATCTTCTTTGCCACCTTCAGCGCGGCGGCGTTGAGCTTCTTCGTCCGCTTCCCGATGCCGAGGAGCGCGCCGGCCATCGCCATCAGGACCGGGATCGACTCGTCCGGGTATCGCTCGTCGATGCGCTCGACGTGCGCCAGGAAGGCCGCCTCGTCCGGGGCGGACTTCTTCTTCCACTTCGACACCTCGTAGAGCAGTCCGTAGCCGCAGCTCCTGCGGACCGGGTCGTCGCTGACGACCCACGTCTGGAGGAGTTCGACCACGAACGGCGTCTTCGCGAGCGTCGCGTCGCAGGAGGAGAAGACGTGCGCGAGGTGGCCTCCCTGCAGCTCCTCGACCTGCCTCTCGGCCTGCTCGATCGTCATCGTCTTCGGGTCGTCGATGAGGAGCGAGAGCACCTTCGCCTCGTACACCTTCGTCTTCCAGAGCTGCGCCGCGAGCCGAGGGTCGCGACCGAGCTCCTTCGCGTACTTCCGCAGGCGCGTCAGACCGATCCCGTGGCTCTTCAGCCCGCCGGTACTCGACCCGAGCTTCTTCCAGTGAGCGATCCCACGGGGGTCCTGCTCGGCCTTCAGGTACGCGAGGACTGCGGCCTTGGTCATGATCTCACGGGTCGTCAGCGGTTGGCGGCCGGCCAGTCCGACTCGGAGTCGAGGTCCTCGGCCTTCACCGGGCGGCCGCCGAAGTTCTGGGTCCAGTAGTTCCCCGCCACCGCGCTCGCCATCTCGGTGTGGCCTGCCGCGACCAGGTTGCGGTGGTGGCCGGACGAAGAGCACCAGGCGTCGTGCGTGCCCTTCGGGTCCGCGCGGCCCATCGAGCAGTTCTCGCCCCGGCCGGCGGGGTAGCCGGCGAGCTTGGTGCGCTTGCCGAGGTCGTAGTGCTCCTGGTCCTTCTCCTCGAAGTGGGTCAGCACGCCCCACTTGGACTGGTAGTTCGAGTGGTGGTCGGTCGCGTCCTGCAGGCGCGGATCCCACGCGAGCGCGCGGCGGCCCAGCATCAGGCGGTACTCGTTCGTGATCCGGACCTGCTCGATCTCGGACTTCGACGGGCGCTGCGCGTCCGTGAGCTCCTTCTTGGCCTTCATGGCGCGTGTCATCCGCGCCTCGTTGAACTCCATCACGCCGCGTGAGAGCGCCAGCGCGTCGCGTTCACTGGCCGACCACGCGAACTCGCGCAGGGTCACCTTGTCGAGGCTCGCGTCGACCCCGAGGATCCACTCGGGGAGGCCCTCCGGAAGCGGGATCGGGTCCGGCTTCTTGCGGCGACGCCGCATCGACGGCGTCGTCTTGCGGTCGAGCTGCAGCGCGTTCGTCCACGCGAGATCCTCGAGCGCGGCGCGGAAACCCTTCGGCAGCTTCGCCTTTTTCTTCTCGTCCCAGATGTCCGCGAGCGTGCGCTTGTGGTCGTCGATCTCTCGCTGGACCTGGATGTACTCCGCCGCCCTGTCCGGCGAGACCTCCGGGACCTTGTAGGGCGTGAAGTAGCGCTCGCTGTCCTCGACGATCTCCAGGACCGCGCCCCGCGCCTCGTCGAGCTCCTTCCGGATCTTCGCGAGCCGCTCGAGCTGGCTCATCGCGCTCCCCTTCTGGAGCGCGCGCACGGCGCGATTCGCGCGCTCGACGAGCAGCGCGTCGATCCGCTCGGGGTCGAGCCGGCCGTCGAGTTCGGCGTAGGCGACGTCGCGCGCCTCCCCCTCGGCGTCGAGGAAGGCGGCGGCGAGGGCCTCGGGGTCGGCGGCGACCTCGTCGTCGTCCGAGGCCCGGGCGAACGCGGCGAGCGCCGCGAGCGCGGCGACGGCCAGCAGGAGAGAGCGAAGCGATGCGTGCATGTGTTCGCGAGTCGGAGCCCGCGGGCGGGAGGCCCGGTTCAGGTCGTCGACGTCGTCGCGATCGTGAACCGCGACAGCGTCTCCTCGGTCAGTTCCAGCCCCACGCCGGGGCGCGTCGGGAGCTCGTAGTAGCCGTCGACGACGTCGATCGGCTCGATCCAGATGTCCTTGATGGACTCGTAGCAGTTCTCCAGCATCGGACAGTGCGGCGTCGCCGCCGCGAGCTGGCTATGCAGCTTCTGCTGGACGTTCGTGTGCGGCACGATCGGCAGGTCGTGCGCGCCCGCGAGCGCCGCCACCTCCAGCCACTCGTCGATCCCGAGCAGCTTCGTCGCGTCCGCCTGGACGACGCCGACGGCGCCGGACTCGATGTAGTCGCGGAACGCGTAGCGCGTGAAGATCGTCTCGCCGACCGCGACGGGGATCGAGATCGCGCGCTGCAGCTCGGCGTGCGCCTTGACGTTCTCGGGCACCATCGGCTCCTCGAGCCAGTACACGTTGTGGTCGGCCAGCTTGCCGCCCCAGTACCGCGCCGTGTTCAGCGTCCAGGCGCAGTTGACGTCGGTCATGATGTCGATCCCGGGACCGAGCGCCTCGCGCACCGCGCCGATGCGGTCGTAGTCCTCGCTCGGGTCGTCGCGGCCGAGCTTGATCTTGACCGCGTGGAAGCCGCGCTCGACGAGCGCCGTCGCGTCGCGCACGAGGTCCTCGGTGCTCCACGACAGCCATCCGCCGTCAGTGCTGTACGCACGCACGCGGTCGCGCGCCGCGCCGAGGTAGTGCCACAGCGGCATCCCGGCGCGCTTGGTCTGCACGTCCCAGAGGGCGAACTCGACGGCGGCGATGCCGACGCGCGACGCGCCGACGCGTCCGACGAAGTGGTTCGTCAGGAACATCTCGCGCACGATGTCCTTGCGCAGCGTGACGTCCTTGCCGATCAGCACCGGCGCGTAGTTCTCCTCGACCATGACCTGCGCCGCGCGCAGGCCGGGCGTGTAGCTCCAGTTCGTGCCGACGCCGATGACGTCCGCGTCGGTGTGGAGCCGGACGGTCAGGAACTCGACCTCGTCGACCGCGCTCTGCGAGTCGGTGATCTGGCGCTGCTGGAGGGGGACGCGCAGGAACGCGGTCTCGACCTTGGTGATGCGGGGGCCCATGGAGTCGTCAGGCGTCGAGGTCGGAGGTGTCGAGGCGTCCCGCGGCGTGCAGATCGCGGAAGCGGCGGAGGGTCTCCTCGATCCCGTCCGGGATCGAGGTGCGCGTGAGGTCGGGGAGCACCTCGCCGAGCGCCGCGCCGTCGATCGCGCCGGGCACGGGGAGCTCGGGTCCGTCGATGGAGACGAGGTCGGTCGCCTCCGGCGCCTGGCGGCCGAGCTCGGCCGCGAACGACGCGACCTCGATCGCCTCGCCGGCGAGGTTGAAGACGTGCGCGCCCTCCGGCCCGGTCGACGCCGCGGCGAGGAACGCCTCGGCGCAGTCGCGCGCGTACAGGAAGTCGGTGACGCCGCCGAAGCCGATCGCATACGGCCGGCCCACGACCGTCGCCTTGATCGCCTTGGTCGGTCCGCTCGTCATCCCCTGGTCACGCCCCACGCCGTACACGGTGAGCGGACGGAGCCCGACGCTGGAGGTTCCGTGCTCCAGGAACGAAACCCGCGCGGTGCCCTCGTTCGCGAGCTTGTAGACGCCGTAGTGCGTGTTCGGGTGCGGGGTCGCGTTCTCGTCCGGAGCGCCCCCGGCGCGGATCTCGTCGTCCCGCTCGTAGACCGCGGCCGACGAGGCGTAGGACAGCCGATCGATCCCGCACGCGTTCGCGACCTCGAACACGTTCACGGTGCCGAGGACGTTGACGCGCGCGCCGAGCATCGGGTCGGCGCGGCAGAACGGCACCTGGAGCCCCGCGAGATGCACGATGCGCTGGACGTCGTTCGACTCGACGCAGGACCGCAGCCCGTCGGGGTCCGCGACGTCGCCCTGGACGAAGCGAATGCGCTCGAGGCCCTCCTCGCCGACGAGGTCTCGGATGCGGCGGGGGTCGGTGCCCATGTCGTACACGACGGGGACGTCGCCGCGCGCGAGCAGGCGCTCGACGGTCCATGCGCCGATGCAGCCGAGCGCGCCGGTGACGAGGGTGGTCTGGCTCAAGGTCGATCTCGAGGGGAAGGGGGTCTGGCGGGCCGCGCCGAGCGGTTCAGGTCCGGCGGTTCGGGGCGACCCACGATAGCGCGGGGCGGCGCGGCCCGCGGGGGCCTCCCGCGACGACCCGTACATCGGGCGGGTCGCGACGCTACGCTCGCGCCGGAGCCCCCGAGCCACGCCCATGATCCGCACCAAGCACCTCGTCCCGCTCGCCGTCGCCCTCACGCTCGTCGCCTGCCGCTCCCGCGGCTCCTCCGCGCCCGCCGAGCTGGCGCCCGACGGGAATCCGTGGACCCGCGTGACGGTCGATACGTACGCGCGGGCGAAGAGCGACACGATCCTCCGCGGATTCGTCGAGGACGGCGCGTTCGGCGCGCTGGTGCACGAGCGGACGCCCGCCTCGCTCACCGACGAGGACGCCGTCCGGCAGAACTACGACACGATCGACTCGATCGGCGTCTTCGACCTCTCCAGCCCCGTCACCGTCTCGCTCCCCGATCCCGGCGAGCGCTTCCAGGCGCTGTCGGTGATCAGCGAGGAGCACTCGATCCTCCCCGCCGTCTACGGGCCTGGCACCACGACGCTGTCGATCGAGTCCGTCGGGACGCGCTATGCGCTCGTCGGCGTCCGAACGCACGCGGATCCGAGCGACCCCGACGACCTCGCCGAGGCGGCGGCGCTCCAGGACCAGATCGTCGTTCAGCAGGAGGACCCGGGGACGTTCGAGGCGCCGCACTGGAACCCGCGGACGCTGGAGGCGCAGACCGCGGCGATGCGCTTCCTCGCCTCGACGCTCGACGACACCTCCGGCGGCCTCGGCGAGAAGGGCTCGGTCGACCCGATCCACCACTGGCTGAGCGCGTCGTACAGCTGGGGCGGGACGCCGAAGAACCTCGCCGTCTACGCGGGCGGCGTGGTGCAGAAGAACGACGGCAAGACGGCGCACGTCCTGACGATCCCGGCCGACGTCCCGGTCGACGGGTTCTGGTCGATCACCGCGTACGACCGCAGCGGGCGCCTCCTGCGCGCGAAGGACGGGCCGCTCGTCCTGTGCAGCTCCAACGTCGAGCGCAACGCCGACGGGAGCGCGACGATCCGCTTCGGCGGCGACGCGGGAGCGGCGAACCACCTTCCGATCGCGAAGGGCTGGAGCTACATCGTGCGGCTCTACCGCCCGCGCCCGGAGATCCTGGACGGGAGCTGGACGCTGCCGAAGCCGGCCCGCCTCGGCGGCTAGAACCGATACGTCGCCGCGAACCCGATCTGCATCGAGTCGACGCGCACGTCGTCGAGCCGCTGGTCGTAGTTCGGGAACTCCTCGTCCTCGTCGTTCAGATCGATCCGCGTGTCCAGGTAGCGGGCGAAGACGCCGACGTCGATCCCCTCGGTGACCTGCACGTCGAGTCCCATCCCCACGTAGAACCCGCCGCCGCCGCCGCTCTCGCGGAGCCGCCGCGAACCGTCGACCGGGCTGTCGAACTGGAGGTCGACCCGGCCCGCCGTGAGGACGAGCCCGAGGCTCGCGTGGACGCGGAAGATGTCGCCGAACGGCTTCGCGGCGTAGCCGCCGACGAGCAGGTCGAGGTTGCGCAGGGTCCGATCGGCACGCACCGGACCCTGACCCGGATCGAACTCGACCGCGCCGGCGTCGCTGCCGTAGGAGTAGCTGGCGCCGAGTTCGAGGCCGCCCTCGAACGGGAGCGATCGGTGGGGAACGCGCACGACGACGCCGAGCGACGTGAGGTCGCCGGGAGCCTCGCTGAGCGACTGGCCGCCGCCCGGGTTGGTGATGAGACCGGTCTCGACGTCCGACCGGCCCCACTGCACCGTGATGGACGGCGGGTCCCACTCGGAGTACTCGGGGTCGGGCGTGGTCGCACACGAAGCGGCGAGCGATGCGACCGAGGTAAGGAAGAGGAGGAAGCGCACGGCGCCAGACTAAGTCGTCTCCGAGAAACGGTCGGGAAAGCGCGGTGATCGACGCGCGAGGCAGTGCGACGCGATGGCGCCTGCCAGGCCGCGCCCCGCCGCGCGTGCGCGCCCGCTACGATCTCGCGCCATGGAACTCCGCGCACGAGCCGCCGCGTGTCTCACCGCTGGACTGGTCGCCTGCGGCGGCGGTTCACCGGAGGACGACGCGTCGACGCCGGCCACCGCCCCCGGAGCGCCCCGGGCGGAAGAGGCGGCCGAAGGGACGTCCGCCGCCACGCGCCCGCGCCAGCTCTTCACCGACGTCACCGAGGCGAGCGGCGTCGCGTTCGCGCAGGGCACCGGCGCGAACGGGCGCTGGATCCTGACCGAGATCATGGGCGGCGGCGGCGCACTCTTCGACGCGGACGGTGACGACGACCTCGACCTCCTGCTCCTCCAGGGCGGCGCGGACTCGGCCTCTCCCGCGTCGGCCCAGGCGGGCAGCGGGCACGCCCTCTACCGGAACGACGGGACCGGGCGCTTCGAGGACGTCAGCGACGGCGCGGGCCTCGACGGCCTCATCGGGTACGCGATGGGCGTCGCGACCGGCGACGTCGACGCGGACGGCGACGTCGACCTCTTCGTGACCCAGCACGGGCGCGACGCGCTCTTCCTGAACGACGGCAGCGGCCGCTTCACCGACGCGACCGAGGAGTGGAACGCCGGCGTCACCGGCTGGTCGACGTCGGCGACGTTCGGCGACCTCGACGGGGACGGCGACCTCGACCTCTTCGTCACCCGCTACATCGAGCTCGACCCCGAGCTCGTCTGCAACGACGCGGCGGGGCGGCGGACGTACTGCCCGCCGGCGAGCGGCCCGGCGGTGCACGACGTGATCCTGCTGAACGAGGGGAATCGGTTCGTCGACGCGAGCGAGCGTATCGGGCTCACGGCGACGCCCCAGCCCGGCCTCGGCGTCGTCCTGGAGGACCTCTCGGGCGACGGGACGTGCGACGTCTACGTCGCGAACGACGGCCAGGCGAACCAGCTCTGGGTGCGCCAGCCCGACGGCACGTGGCGCGACGAGAGCCTCTCGCGCGGGATCGCGCTGAACCAGAACGGCTACGCCGAGGCGAGCATGGGGGTCGTCGCGGAGGACTTCGACGGGGACGGGCTCGTCGACCTCTTCATGACGCACCTCCAGGAGGAGACCCACACGCTCTACCGGGCGCGCCGGGCGGGCGCGTTCCGCGACGGGACCGGTCGCGCGGGACTCAACGTGCCGACGCGGCCGATGACGGGCTTCGGCGTCGCCGCCTTCGACGTCGAGCTCGACGGCGACATCGACCTCGCGGTCGCGAACGGGCGCGTGCGGATCGGCCCGGTCCACGGCGGGTGTGAATTGACGGGCGCGTGGGCCCGGCTCGCCGAGCAGAACTCGTTCCTCGTGAACGACGGCGGCTCGTTCACCGACGGGGTCACGCGTGCGCAGGCGTTCACGGGACCGATCCTGGTCGACCGCTGCGTGCTGCAGGGCGACATCGACGGCGACGGCGACATCGACATCGTCGTGACCGGCAACGAGGCGCCCGCGCGTGTGCTGCGCAACGACGCGGAGCGCGCCGGGACGTGGATCACGATCGACCCGGTCGCCGAGGAGGGTGCGTGCACGACGCTCGGCGCGCGCGTCGCCGTGCGCGCCGGCGACTTCGCCCTCGCGCGCACGACGCGCTCGTCCGACGGATACCAGTCGAGCCGCGATCCGCGCGCGCACTTCGGCGTGCCCGCGGACGCCATGTCGGTCGATGTCGTCGTGACCTGGCCGGACGGGACCGCCGAGGCGTTCCGCGGCCTCGCGCCGGAGAGCGTGCACGTCGCCCTTCGGGACGTGGGGGAGACCCGGTGATCCGATCCCGACGCGCCACCGCGGCGGGCGCCGCATGGGCCGCGCTCCTCGCCTTCGCCTGCGGCGGTTCGTCGAGCGACGGGGGGAGCGCGCCCGGCGTGGAGACGAACGCGGGCTCCGGCGTGTCCAGCGTCGCCGGCCCGAAGATCCCCACGATCGACACGAGCGAGATGGAGCCGCTGGTCCAGGACTACCTGGACGTGCGCCTCGACGCCGTGCGCAAGAGACCGGGCGACGGGAGCGCGTGGGCCGAGCTCGGCCTCGCGCTCGACGCGCACATGTTCCTGGAGAAGGCCGAGGCGAGCCTCGAGGTCGCGCTCGACATCGACTCGGCGCACCGCCGTGCCGCGTACGACTACGCGGTACTCGGGACGCTCCTGCCGCGGGATGCCTCCGACGTCACGGCGCGCTTCGTGCGCGCGACGGAGATGATGCCTGGCTACGCGCCGGGGTTCGCGCGACTGGGCCAGCACCTCCTCGCGAACGACGAGGCGGAGGCCGCCGCGGACGCCTTCCGGCGCTCCCTGGAGGTCGCCGCCGACTACGAGTACGCCCAGCTCGGGCTCGCGCGCGCGCTGCTCGACCAGGACGACGTGGAGGGGGCGATCGAGCGCCTGAATCCGCTGCATCGGGACCACCCGGGCGACGAGGCGGTCGCCGCCGCGTACGCCCAGGCGCTGACGCTCGACGGGCGCATCGACGAGGCGACCGCGGTGACGGAGCGCCAGCGAGAGGTGCCGACGACGAAGCTGCAGCTCCGCGACACGCTCCGCCGCGAGATCATGAGCATGTCGCGCACCGCCGCGATGAACTACCAGCGCGGTGAGTCGAAGTTCCGCAGCGGAGACCTGCGCGGCGCGGCCGTCGAGTTCGAACGCGTGCTCACGGTCGACGATACGAACCGACGGGCGCGTATGATGCTCGCGCGCACGCTCGTGTCGCTGCGAAAGCTCGACGACGCACGCGCGCAGCTGGGCGTGCTCCTGGAGCAGGAAGCGCGCGACCCGAGCGCCCACGCGCTCCTGGGCCAGCTCGACGCCGAGGCCAGGCGGTTCGAGGACGCGATCGCACACTTCGGCGCCGCTTCGAGCGGTGGCCCCCTCGACGACGTCTCGACCGAGGCGTGGATCTCCGTGCTCGGAGACCTCAAGCGCTGGGACGAGGCCCTGTACAGGATCGAGGAGTGGGTGCAGCGCTCGCCCACGAACCCGCGGCCGCCGTACTTCCGCGCGATGGCGCTGGCGAACGCGGGCCGGGTGGACGAGGCGCGCCAGCAGCTCGCGGGCGCGATCGCCGCCCATCCCCAGGCGCCGATCCGCGCGCAGGTCGAGCGGATGTTCCGCGGCGGGCGGTGACCGCGCATCCTCGTCAGAGGATGCGCCAGGGACATCATCAGGCCGAGGGCAGAGTACGCCTCACCCGATCCCGTACGTCGCCCGGACGCCCGCGGAGGTGTCGACGCTCGCGCCGACGAGCGACAGCGACCGCTGCCAGTTGTCGAACACCTCGCAGACGCGGCCGTAGTCGGCCGCCAGCGTACAGACCGGCCAGTCCGTGCCGAACACGAGTCGCTCGGGACCGAAGGCCTCGTAGGCCGCGTCGATGTACGGGGTGATCTGCTCGTACGTCCAGGACGCGTGGTCGGCCTCGGTGACCATGCCCGACACCTTGCACGTCACGTGCTCCATCGCTCCGAGTTCGCGCAGGTGCCGAGCCCACTCGTCGATCGCGCCGTCGGCGATGCGCGGCTTGCCGATGTGGTCGAGGACGAGCCGCTGGTCGGGGAATGCCGCGCAGAAGCGGACGGCCTCCTCCATCTGGCGCTCGTAGACCAGCACGTCGTACGTGAGGTCGTGCTTGGCGAGCTGCGCGACGCCGGCGCGGAACGTCGGATCGTCGAGGAACCCGGGCGGCTCGTCCTGGACGACGTGGCGCAGCCCGACGAGGCGGTCGCCGCCGGCCCGCGCCCGCAGCCGCTCCAGCTCGACGTCGACGGTCTCCGAGCGCATGTCGACCCAGCCGACGACGCCCAGGATCCACGACGTCTCCGCGGCGAGGTCGAGCAGCCACTCCGTCTCCTCGACGTCCTGGCGCGCCTGGACCGCGATGCTGCCCTGCATGCCGTTCGCGCGGAGCAGCGGGTCGAGGTCCGCGGGCAGGAAGTCGCGCTGGAGCGCGGCGAGGCCGCCGTCCGCGATCCACCCGTAGCGGGCCGCGTCGTAGCGCCAGAAGTGCTGGTGGGCGTCGATGCGCATGCTGGCGAGGACGGTAGCAGGCTCGCGCTTGCTGGTACGCTTGACGGCCGGCCTCTTTCGCGCCGACCCGCCTCCCTCCGCGACGACGATGACTCGACTCCTGATCCCGGCTCTGTTCGCTCTCGCTCTGTCGGCCTGCGGAGGCGGCGCCGGCGCATCCGACGGCACGCTGGAGATCGCAGTCGTACCGAAGGGGACGACCCACGAATTCTGGAAGGCGGTGCACGCGGGCGCCGAGCGCGCCGCCGCCGACCTGGACGTCGACGTGATCTGGAAGGGCCCGATCAAGGAGGACGACCGCGCCGCACAGATCCAGGTCGTCGAGGACTTCGTGGTCCGGAACGTGGACGGGATCGTCCTCATGCCGCTCGACCGGAAGGCACTCGTGTCGCCCGCCAAGGAGGCCACGGGGCGCGGGATCCCGGTCGTCATCGCCGACAGCGACCTCGACTGGCCCGACCGCGTCTCGTTCGTCGCGACGGACAACCGGCGCGGCGGAGAGCTCGCGGGCGAGGCGCTCGCAGATCTCCTGGGCGGCAAGGGGCGCGTCGTGATGCTCCGCTACCTGGAGGGATCGGCCAGCACGTTCGCGCGTGAGGAGGGCTTCCTGGAGGCGATCGGCGGATTCGACGGGATCGAGGTCGTGTCGTCGAACCAGTACGCCGGCGCGACGAACGAGGGCGCCTACCAGTCGTCGGAGAACCTCCTGAACAGCTTCGCGGACGTCGACGGGATCTTCTGCCCCAACGAGTCCGCCGCGTTCGGGATGCTGCGCGCCCTCCAGGACGCCGGGCGCACGGACGACGTCGCGTTCGTCGGCTTCGACGCGAGCGACAAGCTGGTCGACGCGCTGCGCGACGGAGAGATCGACGCGCTCGTCCTGCAGGACCCCGTCAAGATGGGCGACCTCGCCGTGCGCGCCTGCGTGGGCGCGATCCGCGGCGAGGCCCCGGAGGCGCGGATCGACACCGGGGTGGTCGTCGTCAAGAGCGCCGAGATCGACGAGCCGAGCGTCCAGGCGCTCCTGAAGCCCGACCTGTCGATCCTGGCGCAATAGCAGCGGATCGCTGGCGACTCACGGGAGGATCGTGAGCTCGACGCCGCCGGTCGCATTGAACGTCGACACGCAGGCGGCGTTCGGATCGCGATACCAGGCCTGGAGCGTCAGCGTCTGACCGACGCTCCAGCCGGACGCCGCGACGAGCCCGGGCCCGAAGGTCGCGATCCCGAAGGCGTCAGAGCTCTCGACGCCGAGGCGGCGCAGCGGCGGCAAGCAGAAGTTGAGGCCGTTCCCGATCGTCTGGGCGGGCGCGAGCACGCCGGTGCCGGAGAACAGGATCGTCAGGTTCGCCCCGTTCAGGTTGCGCACGTCGAGCTCGAGGTCGTCGGCCCCGAGGCCGAGCGTTCCGTTCGGGAACAGCGAGCCGCCGACGCCGGAGAGGTTCTCGCAGCCCTGCTGGAGCACGGTCGCGGTCTCGTTCCCGCACGGGCACGGATCGGTCGCGCCATCGCCGAAGCCGAAGAGCCTCGCGCTCTCGGGCATCCGCTCGAAGGTCCAGCAGCCTCCGTTCGCCTGACCGTTGAACTGGAAGCCGGTGCCGCAGACGACGATCTCACCGCCCTCGACGTCCACCGCGGAGCCCACCGCCGCGCTGGCGCGCGCCTCCGACGGAAAGAGCAGGTCGTCGCACTCCCAGGTGAACGGGTCGGTGCGACGGAAGACGTGCGCGCCGCCCGCGCTGACGCCCGAGGGCGAGTTGAAGCACGCGCCGGAGACCACGACGTCGCCCTCGACCGCGATCGAGCATCCGAGTCGATCGGTCTGGACCGGGAACGGCGCGTCGAAGCGCTCGGAGAACAGGAGGGACTGCCCGCCGCCGAAGGTCTCGTAGAGCACGACCGCCCCCTGGAACGCGGGCGGCGACGCGGGCGCGCCGACGGCGAGGACGAGTTCCTGGGGGCCCTGGTCGAGGTCGACGCTCACGCCGAAGTTCTCGTTCGATCCCGGCACCTGCGAGGCCAGCTCTTCGGCGTGGGACCACGCCCCGGCGGTGAGGCGGTAGATCTCGACCCGGCCGGATCCTGCGCGCGGCTCACCGACGGCGAGCACGTCGTCCGTCATCGCGACGGAGGTTCCGAACTGGGCGTTCGCGAGCGGGCTCGGGCTCGTGAGGGTCTGGCGGAACTGCCAGCCCGACGGCGTGTCCTCGTAGAGGTGGACCGCGCCGGCCTCGAGGAGCGTCGTCGAGTCGAGCCTGGCGCCCACCGCGATCCACGCGCCGTTCGTCGCCACGGCATTGCCGTAGAGATCGTCGCGGCTCGGCGTCGGGCTCGTCAGGAACGTCGGGTCGACGTTCCAGGTGCTCCCGACGCGCCGGTAGGTGAAAGCGGCCCCGGTCGGCAGCACGCCGGGCGGCATGCCCAGCGCGCGCCCCGATGCCGTGATCACGAGCACGTCGCCCGCGCTCGCCAGGGCATCGCCGAACTGCTGCTCGCCACCGCTCCCCGGCGAGGGGATCGTGAGGACGCCGGTGCGCGTCCAGCCCGAACCGGAGCGCTCGTACGTCAGGACCGCGCCGTCGCGGTTCGAGGCGCCCGGCGTCGTGGTCGACGCGCTGGCGAGGATGATCTCGTCACCCAGGTGGAGGACGTCGTTCCCCGCACGGGCGATCGAGAACGGCGTTCCCGCGCGCGGATGCACGAGGGCGGACTGGACGAAGCTGTCGTTGCACTGGGCAGCGGACGGCGGGACGAGCGCGGCGGCGAGCGCGCACGAGGAGGCAGTGAGTCGGAGCATGTCGAGGATGTGGGGCGGCACACGACCGCCGGCTCATCCCCGAGCGAACGGGAGGGGGGAACGCTGCAGACGGATCCGAGGATCCTTCTCAGTTCTCCACGAGGACCCGCTGCGGGCCACCGCGCGCGCCCGGTCTCACTCGTCGCGGCCCGACCGCTCGATCAGGGGCTGCATGCCCTCCTGGACGTCGGCGGGCAGGACCGCGTGGATCGCGCGGAAGGCCTCCTGCATGGCCTTTCCCGACGGTCGCTCCAGGATCGGCGGCAGCAGCGACGGCGCGATCACGACGGCGGCGAAGGTGAGCATCAGGCACAGGAAGAGCCCGTGCACGACGCCAAGGACGGCGCCGAGCTGGCGGTCCCAGCTCTCCAGGCTCCGCTTCTTGAGCTTCGACCGGACCGCCACCCCGATGAGGTGGACGGCGAAGCTGACCGCGCCGAAGCACACCAGGAAGATGATGAGCGACGTCGCCGGGCTCGGCTCGCTCTGGGCGCCGAGGACGAGCTTCGTGAGCGGGATCCCGACCACGAAGCCGAGCACGAGCGCCACCAGTCCGGCCGTATGGAGCGCGAATCCGCGCTTGTAGCCGACGAGAACGCCGAGCACCGCGCAGACGAGGACGAAGAGGTCGTACGCCATGCGGGGAGGGTAACGCCTCGCGGCGCTCGTCCGAGCCGGCGGGCGGTAACCTCTGCGCATGGCCGAGTCCGGCACGATCCGGAACCCGCTCCGCGCGCTGCGCACGATGTGGTCGTGGGCCGCACCGCGGCGGCGCCGCCTCGTGGCGCTCTTCGTCACCGCGATGCACGTCGCGGGCGCGGTGCTGTCGATCCACTCGGTCATGGCGACGCGTACGCCCCAGGGGGCGGTCGCGTGGGTGGTCTCGCTCAACACGTTCCCGTACGTCGCGGTGCCGGCCTACCTGATCTTCGGCCACTCGCGCTTCGACGGGTACGAGCTGCTGCGGCACAGGGACTACCTCGCGGGGAGCCCGACGGAGTCGCGGGCGATGCGCGCCCTGCGCGAAGGCGGGCTGGTGTTCGAGCCCGACTCCTCGACGTCGGAGCTGCGGGCGCGCCTGCTGGAGCGGCTCGCGCTGCTCCCCCTCACGCGCGGCAATGACGTCGACCTGCTCGTCGACGGCGAGGCGACCTTCGACGCGATCGAGGCGAGCATCCGGAGCGCCGAGGACTACGTCCTCTTCCAGTTCTACATCCTGCGCTCGGACGGCCTCGGCCAGCGGCTCAAGGCGGCGCTCCTGGATCGGGCCGCGGCGGGCGTGCGCTGCTACGTGCTGTACGACCAGATCGGCAGCGCAAAGCTCGACCGCGGGTTCGTGAAGGAGCTGAACGACGGCGGCGTCCAGACCGCAACGTTCCGGACGACGCGCGGCCTGCGGAACCGATTCCGCGTCAACTTCCGCAACCACCGCAAGATCGTGGTCGTAGACGGTCGCGAGGCGTTCGTCGGGGGTCACAACGTGGGGGACGAGTACCTCGGGCTCGACCCGAAGCTCGGTCCGTTCCGCGACACGCACGTGGCCGTCCGCGGGCCGGTGGTCCTGGCCGCGCAGGTCACGTTCGTCGAGGACTGGTCGTGGACCACGGGCGACGTCCCCGACCTCGACTGGATCCCGCGCCGCGCGCCAGAGGGGGACGCGATCGCAGCCTGCGTCCCGACGGGCCCAGCGGACGAGCTGGAGACGATGACGCTCGTCTTCCTGGACCTGCTCCAGAACGCCCGGTCCCGCGTGTGGATCGCGACGCCGTACTTCGTTCCGGACGCGCAGATCGTGTCGGCGCTGCAGATCGCCGCGGTGCGCGGCGTCGACGTGCGCGTGATCGTGCCCGACAACAACGACAACCCGATCGTCGATCTGACGAGCTACTCCTACCTGGAGGAGCTCGCGCGCGCGGGGGTGCGGATGTACCGCTACGAGCCCGGGTTCATGCACCAGAAGGTGATGCTCGTCGACGAGATCGCATCGATCGGGACCGCGAACTTCGACAACCGGTCGATGCGCCTGAACTTCGAGATCTCGATGCTGCTGCACGACGACGAGCTCATCGCCGAGGTCGTGGAGATGCTGGAGGCCGACCTGGCGCGCAGCCGTCCGTTCGAGCCGACGGAGTACACGGAGCGCGGGATCGCGTTCCGCGCGGCGGTCCGGCTGTCGCGGCTGCTGGCGCCGGTGCTGTGAGCGGGAACGTCGCCCGGGAAAGTCAGGGCACGAGTCCGCGGCGCACCAGCTCTTCCGCGAGCACCTCGGCGAACACGGCGTGGCCCTCCGCGCGCGGGTGGCCATCGATCGGCCAGTAGAGGGCGTCCGGTCGGGCGTGTGCGCGGAGCGCCGGGAGCGTGTCGATGAACGTGACGCCCGTCGCGTCCGCCCACGCCGCGAGCCGCTCGGCCGGGTACGAACGGTCCGGCGTCCAGGGCGGGCGCTGCGGCAGGTGCACGACGACGAGCGGGATCGCGCGATTCCGCGCGAGGGAGGCGAGGCGCGTGAGCTCCTGCTCGACCTCCGACCACGCGGTCTCCAGCGGTCCGCCGGCTCGATAGACGTCGTCGAGCCGCGGCGCCGGCGGCGCGGTCGAGCGTGAGCGTGCGAGCCAGGCGCGTAGCCCAAGGCGCGCCAGGTGCGAGCGCTCGTACAGCCACCGGGACGTGCCGCCGAGCCGCTCCAGCAGCGCGGCGAGATCGGTGGAGATGAGCCGTCCGTCGTCGGTGACGCGCACGCCCTCGGTCCCGACCGCGGTGTCGACGACGTCGTTGGGCACGAAGCCGAGCAGGACGAGGTCGGGGTCCCAGCCCTCGCCGTCGTGCTCGAACAAGAGGCGCTCGGCCCGCGTGAAGTAGCGGGGCACGCCGGCTCGCACGACCTCGATCGAGCCCGCGCGGCCTTCCCGCGAGCCCAGCGCGCGCTCGAGCCGCGCGAGATACGTCTCGTCGGCCGCGACGCCGGCGCCGTACGTGAAGCTGTCGCCGAGCCCGAGGATGCGGAAGGTGCCGTCGGGCTTCGCGCGCTCGCGCTCGCGGTCCCGGAACCCCGACGCGTTGTGGACGTAGTGGAACTCGAACTCGTCGGAGCCCGACCGGCCTCGGATCTCGCTCCCTGGCTGGAGCCGATACGGCAGGACGGGGTCAGGGGCGAAGCGGACGTACTGGGACGGCAGGGGCGCGACGACGCCCGCCGCGCGCACCGCGATCTCCGCCAGGCCGAACGCAGCGAGCAGCGCGCCGAGCATGGCGAGGAGTCGGCGGGCGAGGAGGCGCATCGGAGGTCGGCGAAGCCAGGCGAAGTGTAGCGGTGTCCACTTTCGTCGCGAATCGCCGTGACGCGTGTCGCGGGCCCCAGATGGCCGTCCTCGGTCCCCTCGTTCGACCACCGACTCCCATCACGACATGCCGCTGCCCCTCCTCCTGACCTCCGCGCTCGCCCTCGCCCAGATCGACCCGGCCGAGATCGACCCAGCCCGGATAGACCCAGCCCAGCTCGACTCGCTCGACGTCCGGCTCCCCGAGCGCGTCCTGTTCGACGCGACGGCGGAGGGCGCGCATTGGGCCCTCGGCCATTCGTACAAGGCCTGCGTCGACGGGAACGGGCTGCAGTTCGTGCCCTACCTGGGACCGGACGCCCCCACGACCAGCGCCACGTTCGCCGTGCGCTCCGTCACCGCCGGAGGCGAGCCCGTACCGCTCGAGCCGTCGGCGGTCCGCCGCGACGGCACGTCGCTCGTCGTCGACCGCGGTCCGCTCGTCGAACGCTACGCGTGCTCGCTGGACTCGGTCGAACAGTTCGTCGAGATCGACCTCGACGGCGTCTCTGGACCGGTACGCATCGAGTTCGACGTCGAGACGGACCTCGCGCGGCCCGCGCGGGCCCAGGCTCCGTTCCGCTTCGGAGACCCGACGGCGGCGATCGACGTCGGTGAGGCGTTCGTCCTGCCCGGCGACGGCACGAAGCTCCCCGTCGAGTCCGTCCGCACGCCCGAGGGCTACGCGATCGTCGTTCCCGAGAGCGTCGTCGATGCCGCGGGCGACAGGCTCGTGATCGACCCGGTGATCAACTCCGGTGCGCTCTTCAGCAACCCGCCACATCCCTTCGTGATCGCGGACGTCGCCTATCTCGGGTCCTCCGGGTTCTACCTCGTCGTCGAGCGCGCGTTCAGCTCGACCGACAGCGACGTGATCCTGTATCGGCTTCCCGGGCTGACGGGAGGCACCCTGACCTTCATCGCGATCATCGACGTCACGTCGACGAACTGGGAGGACCCCGCCCTCGCAGCGATCGAGAGGACGGATGAGCTGATGGTCATCGCGACGCGCGGCGCGGGCACTGGCCGGCGGGTCCACGCCCGCAGCTCGAGTCCGGACGGCCTCTCCGTCGGTGTGCCGTTCCTGGTCAGCTCGCCGAACGTCGAGGCCTTCGACCCCGACATCGGCGCCGAGTCGGGCGGCCCCTTCCTCGGACGACGCTTCATGGCGGTCTGGAGCAACCGGTTCTTCGACCTGCGGGGCGTGTATGTCCGCCCGCTCGACGGCAACGGCCCGGCAGGGAATGCGCGGCAGATCGATACCGTGCAGGTCCGGTCGTCGATCCCCGCGATCTCGACCGGCTCCGGCGAGCCCGGGACCTTCGATCCCCAGCGCTTCCGAATCGCCTACAAGCAGACGTCGAACACCGGGCAGGAGTCGATCTGGGCGGTCGACGTCGACCGGAACGCGACGGTCGTCACGCCGGGCTGGCGCGTCGCGAACGTCTCCAGCACGCAGCGGGTCTCCGTGTGCTCGTCGAACGCGTCGAGGCTGCCCGACGGCTCCGCGCCCTACGTGATCGTCTGGGACTCCGGTCTCTCGATCACAGGCGACATCTACGCCGCCACGTGCGTGGACGGCAGCGTCCGCGGTTCGATCGCGAACCTGAGCGCGATGTCCGACGACCGCCGCTCGAACGAACAGCGCCGCCCCACGGTCGCCGCCGGGACCGATCGCTTCTTGGTGACGTACCAGGACCGCCCCTTCCAGGGCGAGTGGCAGGTCTACATGTGCTCCGGCCAGCCGGCGCCGGAGACCTTCGGCCTGGCCGAGCGGAACCAGGTCCTGCTCGACTCGGGGACTCCGCAGACGAACGCGGCCGTGGCGTCACGGTTCGAGGGCGGAGTCGACGGCTCGTCGGGGAACACGTGCTACTCCGCGTGGGTCAACGAATCCGGTGCGACGACGCTCGAGGGCGGCTACCTGAGGGGAGTGTCCGCAAGTGGCGCCGCCGGCGTGCAGTACTGCACGGCAGCGCCGAACTCGACGGGCAAGCGCGCGTGGATCTACGCGAACGGCGACGGCGGGATCGCGTCCAACCACGACCTGTTCTGCTCCGACATGCCCACGGGCTCGCCGTGCTTCATCCTGACGGCGAGGGAGCCTGGCTTCGTCGTGAACGTCGGCGGCTCGGCCGGGAACCTCTGCCTCGGAGGGCTCGGCTTCGGCCGATTCAGCAACCAGGTGCGTCCGACCGATGCCCAGGGCCTCTACATCCTCTCGCTCGACCCGCAGAACATCGCCCAGCCCGCGGGCACGGTTCCGGCGAGCGTCGGTGAGACCTGGTACTTCCAGGCGTGGTTCCGGGACGGGTCGCCGGCCGGGCCGACCTCGAACCTCTCGAACGCCATCGCGGTCGAGTTCGTGATGTGAGGCACGGACCCGGGAGAGAGACCCTGCAGAGGGCGTCCTGAGCGTGTTCCTCGTGGCGAGATCCCCAGGTCTGGAGGATCATCGGCGGGGTCATGAATCGACCCCGTTCGCTCGCCGCCCTGCCCTTCGCCCTCTCCATCTCCTTCTTGGCCCCGACTCTGCTCACGACCTCACTGGCCCAGTCGTCGCTCGTGGGCGTCGAGCTCTTCACCAACGACGTCTATCGCCTCGATGTCGGAACGGGTGTCACCACACGGATCGGCACCGTGACCGGGGTCAACGCCGACGTGGGCAGCATCGGTCGCGCCCCGGACGGGAACTACTACGGACTGACGACAGGTTCCAGCTCGACGCTCTACCGGATCGACCCCGTCACGTGGTCGGCGACGCTCCTCGCCCCCCTCGGCATGTTCAGCTTCGAGGGCGGCATCGCGATCTCGCCGAGCGGAGATGCGTGGGTGGTCAACGGCGGAAGCGCCGGCAGTCCCTTCCTCTACGAGGCGGACCTCGCCACCGGGACGACGACGCTCGTGGGACCACTGAGCGGCGGCTCTCACGACATCAACGGCATGGCGTACCGGAGCGACGGCATGCTGATCGGCCTCGACCGCGTCACGAACGCGATCGTGGAGATCGATCCTGGCACTGCGGCCCTGACCGTCCTCTCGCCGGTGAGCGACATCGTCGGTGCGGCCGGGGGCGTCACGATCGAGGCCGGGGTCGGGCACTTCGCGACGGCGGGCACGACGACAACGCTCCCCGGCACGAACTCGCTCTTCCGATTCGACCCAATCACGGGCGTCAGCACGCTCGTCGCACCGTTCACCGGTGACATGACCGCCAATGGCTTCTCGGGCCTGACCGGCGAGGGTTCGGGGACGATCGGGACGAACTACTGCATGGCCAACCCGAACTCGACGGGGAGCATCGCCGAGATGTCGGCCTTCGGTTCGATCCTCGCCTCGAGCAACGACCTCGAGCTACGCGCGACGTCGCTCCCCGCGAACAGCTTCGGCTACTTCCTCACCAGTCGCACGGAGGGCTTCGTGCCCAACCCGGGCGGAAGCGCGGGCGTCCTGTGCCTGTCGGGCATGATCGGTCGCTACGTCGGGCCCGGCCAGATCCAGAACTCGGGCGCGTCGGGAGAGATCACGCTCCAGATCGACCTGACCCAGACGCCCACGCCGATGGGGTTCGTCTCCGTCATGGCGGGTGAGGACTGGAACTTCCAGGCCTGGTACCGAGACGCCGTCGCCGGCACACCGACTTCCAACTTCACCGACGGCCTGGAGATCGTGTTCCTGTAACCCTGCGTCCCGGTAGACTCGCGGGCCGTGTCGTCGTCGCGTCCGGCCCCGAGGAGACTCCGCATCGAGGGTGCGGCGAAGCGGTACGGCGGCGTGCGGGCGCTGCGGGGCGTCGACCTCGCGGCCGAGGCGGGCGAGGTGCACGCGATCCTCGGCGAGAACGGCGCCGGGAAGAGCACGCTGATGAAGGTGCTCGCCGGCGCGGTGCGGCACGACGAGGGCCTGATGTGGATCGACGGCGAACCGTACGCTCCGCGCTCACCGCGCGACGCCCGCGAGGCCGGGATCGCGATGATCTACCAGGAGCTGAACCTGTGCCCGCACCTCTCGGTACTGGAGAACGTCGCGCTCGGCGCCGAGCGAACGACGCTCGGATTCACGCGGCACGGCGAGACCGAGGAGCGTCTGCGGCGCGTGCTCGACTCCCTGGAAGTCCGGTCGTTCGAGCCCCGGTCGATCGTCGAGACGCTCGGGCCCGGCGACCGCCAGCTCGTCGAGATCGCGCGCGCGCTCGTCGCCGACGCGCGGATCATCGTGTTCGACGAGCCGACGAGCTCGCTCTCCCGTCCCGACGTCGAGCGTCTCTTCCGGATCACCAGGCGCCTCAGCGAGGACGGCGTCACGGTCCTGTGGATCAGCCACTTCCTCGACGAGGTCAAGGCGGTCGCGGACCGCTTCACGGTGCTGCGCGACGGGCTGACGGTCGGTGACGGCGACGTCGCGACCACCTCGACCGACGAGATGGTCGCGCGCATGGTCGGCCGTTCGATCCAGGACGTCTTCCCGCGCGCCGAGCGCACGCCGGGCGAGGTCGTGCTGACCGCGAATGGCCTCGCAGGCGACGGCAGCCCGCGCGACGCGTCGTTCGAGCTGCGGGCGGGCGAGATCCTCGGCGTGTTCGGGCTGGTCGGCGCCGGGCGGACCGAGACGCTGCGGTGCCTGTTCGGCCTCGACCGCCTGGAGAGCGGCACCGTCGAGATCCGCGAGACGCGCGCGTCGCGCCTCGATCCGCGCGCGTGGGTCCGGCGCGGCGTCGGGCTCGTCAGCGAGGACCGCGCCCGCGAGGGCGTAGCGCTGGAGCTCTCGATCGCCGAGAACGTCACGCTCTCGACGGTCGACTCGCTCGCAGGCCCCGGTGGCGCCGTCACGCAGACGGCGCGAGCGAACGCCGCGGCGCCGTGGATCGAACGGCTGGCGCTGCGCTGCGGCTCGCCCCACCAGCCGGTGCGCGAGCTGTCGGGCGGCAACCAGCAGAAAGTCGCGCTCGCCCGCCTCCTGGAGTCGCGCGCCGACGTGCTGCTGCTCGACGAGCCCACGCGCGGCATCGACGTCGGCGCGAAGGTCGAGGTCTATCGGCTGCTCGACGAGCTCGCGCGCGACGGCAAGGCGATCCTGGTCGTCAGCAGCCAGATGCCGGAGCTCATCGGGCTGTGCGATCGCATCGCGGTCATGCACCGCGGAACGCTCGGGCCGGCGCGCCCGACGGACGAGTGGACGGAAGAGGCGGCCCTCGCCGAGGCCACCGCCGGAGCAGCCCGATGACGGACCCGACACCCGAAGCCACCCCGAGGAACGAAGGCGAGGCCGACGGCGGCGCGCCGCGCTGGCGGCGACTCCTGGACGTCCTCGGCCCCTTCCTGGGACTCGCGTTCGTGGTCCTGCTCTTCGCGATCGTCGCGCCGAGCGGGTTCGTCTCCGCGTACAACGCCAAGACGATCGCGACGCAGACGGTGATCGTCGGCCTGTCCGCGATCGGCATGACGTTCGTCATCCGCTCGGGCGGGATCGACCTGTCGGTCGGCTCGACGATCGCGCTCTCGTCCGTCGTGACGGCGCTGTGCATGCGCGACGGCCTGGGCGAGTTCGCCGCGGTGGTCCTCGGCGTCGCCTCGGGCGCCGCCGTCGGCTTCGTCAACGGCGGCCTCGTCACGCGCCTCGCGCTGCCGCCGTTCATCGTCACGCTCGGGACGCTCGGCGCGGCGCGCGGCGTCGCGAAGTGGCTGGGCGACGAGCAGAAGGTCGACGCGCCCAGCGGATGGTTGGAGGGCGCCATGTCCAAGAGTCCGGACCCCGCGTGGCTGGTCGTGGCGCCGGGCGTGTGGCTGATGGTCCTCGCGGCGATCGCGGCCGCCGTCCTGCTGCGCTGCACCGTCTTCGGCGCCTGGACGACCGCGATCGGCTCGAACGAATCGACGGCGCGGCTCTGCGGCGTGCCCGTCGAGCGCACGAAGGTCCTGATCTACGTGCTGGCGGGCGCGGCGGCGGGACTCTCCGGCGTTCTCCAGTTCGGCCGCCTGACCGTCGGCGACCCGACGACCGCGCTCGGGAAGGAGCTCGACGTCATCGCCGCCGTGGTCATCGGCGGAGCGTCGCTCTCGGGCGGGACGGGCACGATCCTCGGTGCGCTCATCGGCGCGTTCCTGATGGCGACGCTCGCGAACGGCTGCAACCTCTCGGGCGTACCGAACTACGTGCAGGAGATCCTGATCGGCGCGATCATCGTCGGCGCGGTCGCGCTCGACGGGATACGACACGGGCGCGGCGCGGGGTCGTCCGCCCAGCGCCCGTGAATCCAGCGCCCGTGAGCCTGGTGTGTCGCGCCCGGCCACTCGGCCATCCGGGCGCGCGGGCGCGCGATCAGCGCGCCATGCCCGGCGCGCTCTCGGCCTCGTCCTTCTTCGGGTACCAGCGGCCCGCCTTGCGCTCCATCGTGACCGGGACCGTCTTCTTCTCCAGGCCGAAGAGCGACACGGAGACCTCGACCTCGGCCGTGTCGCCCGCGGTCGACAGCACGCGCGCCTCCAGCGACTCGAAGGTCTCGTCGAAGTCGAGGCCGTAAACGGCGAGCGCGTCGACGACGCCGGCGTAGGCGATGTCCGCCTTCTTCATCGCCTGCTCGAACGACAGCTTCTGCATCTCGGCGCCGCTCTTGACGTCGATCTTGCGCGCGGCCTTGCAGACGATCGCGATCGCCTTCTTGGCCTTCTTCTCGTTCGCGATGTCGATCCCGGCGAGCTTGGCGCCGATCGTCTCGACCATCACGAGCGTGTCCGCGGGCGCGCCGCTCTCCTGGATCGCGCCGGCGGCCATCATCGGCGCCATGCCCGCGACCATGCCGATCTGCTTCTGGGCCTCGGCGAGGTTCGGCTGGACCATCGCGAAGAGAGTGTCCTCGGCGCCGTCCGCGGTGAGCATCCCCATCATCTGACGGAACTGCGCGTCCTCGGCCTGTTCGAGCGGCTTGCGCTGCATCTCGGCCCACTCGTCCTTCATGCGCTGCAGCTCCGGGGGCGGAGCCATGAGCATGAGGAACGAGCTGATGCGCTTGTTCTCGAGGTGGTCGAAGGCGAGCTCGAGCGTGCCGTCGGGAGTCTCCGCGGAGCCGCCGCCCGGCCCCACGCCGATCGAGGCGGACTCGCCGCCTCCGCATGCAGGCAGGAGGAGGGCGGACGCAAGCAGGAGTTTGGCAGTGTGCATGGGAATCCTCGGGGGGTCGGACGGACCCTCCGAGGACGGCGGCCACCCACGTCGGGTGGGCCGTCACGGCCAGGGCGGGATCCGCGGTGCTCCGCGGCGATCGACCCCGGCTCCGGGTGGACTTGAAGGCGTCTCGAATGGCCGTGACGGTCCGCCCTGACTGCTCCAGACCGCGACAGCGGCCCTCGCGATCCGCCGCTACGGGGCGGGCGCGAAGGCCTCGGCCTCGACCTCGATCCGCCACCTCGGATCGAGCAGCCCGCCGATCACGACCATGGTCGACACCGGCATTGCCGTGCGAAAGAACTCTCCGTGCACCTCGCCGACCGCGTCGGCGTCCGCTGCGTCGACCAGCAGCATCCGCGTCCGCACGACGTCGTCGCAGCTCGCCCCGACCTCCTCGAGCGCGTTCTGGATGATCTCCCAGCACAGAAGCGCCTGCTCCGCGGCGGTCTCGGGACAGCTCCCGTCGGGACCGATGGGCGCGGTGCCGGCGACCAGCACGCGATCACCGATCCGCATGGCGCGGCAGAAGCCGAAGCGTTCCTCGTACGGGGACCCGGAGCGAACTCGCGTCTTGGATTCCATGCGGGCACCCTACTGCGCCTCCGCGCCGCACGAGCGGGCGAAGACTCGCTGTCGCGCTTCCTTCCCAGGGATCCCATGCTTCTGCTCGGCCTCCTCGTCACCACGCTCGCCCAGACCACCGGGCCGCCCAAGGACCTCCCGCCCCCGGGCGCAGGTCCGCCCGGGGCGGGTCCCCCGGGCGGACCGCCCCAGCTCCCGATCTGGTCGGTCGGCGCGGGCGCGATCGTCGCGACGCGCCCGTACGGAGGCGGCCAGACACGCGTCGTTCCGATCCCGGTGATCCGCTACCAGGGCGAGCGGCTGACGGTCGAGGGCCCGTTCGCGCGCTATCGGCTGGCGCAGTGGGACAACGTGCGCCTGACTGGACTACTCCGCTACCGATTCGACGGATACGAGTCGGACGACGGCGACGTCTTGGACGGGATGGAGCGCGACGACACGCTCGACGCGGGCGTGCGGTCGACGATCCGCCTGAAGGGCGGCGCCGACATCCGGCTGGACGCGGTGACGGACCTCCTCGGCCGTCACGAGGGCGTGGAGATCGGCGCAACGGTCGGGCGTACGTTCCGGGCCGGGCGACTCTTCGTCGTCCCCGAGATCGGCGTGCAGTGGCAGAGCAGCAACCTCGCCGACTACTACTTCGGCGTTCGCCCGGAAGAAGCGCGCCCCGGACGGCCCGCCTACACGACGGGCAGCGCGCTGAACCTGGAGTTCGGCCTGACGGCGCGCTATCTGTTCAACCGGCGCACGGCTCTGGTCGTCGTCCTTCGCCAGCGCTACCTCGACGAGTCGATCACCGATAGCCCGATCGTCGACGAGGACTTCATCACGAGCCTGATCGTCTCGCTCACCTACGCGCTCTGACGCAGCTTCAGCGGGCGCGCTCGGCCGCGAGCAGCGACCGCAGCCGCTCGACCACGTCCGCGTGCGCGCCGAAGAGGTTCTCGCGCTGGCCGACGTCCGCGGAGAGGTCGAACAGCATCCCGGGGTGCGGGTTCTCGCCGAACCCCTCGGCGGCAGCGTGTTCCGCGGGAACGCGGGTGTGCGCCCCGTCGGGCGCGTCGATCAGGAGCCAGCGGCCGCTGCGGATCGCCCAGCGCTTCTTGAACGTGTTGTGCACGTGGAACGTGCGCGCGGCCTCCGCCTCGCCGCGCCACACCGCGAGCTGGTCGACGCTGTCCCTCGCCTGCCCGCCGGGCAGCTCCGCGCCGACGATCGACGCGATCGTTCGCATCAGGTCGGTCTGGCCGATGAGCGCGTCGCTCACCCTGCCCGCCTCGACCACGCCGGGCCAGCGCACGAGGAACGGCACCCGGTGCCCTCCCTCGAACACGTCCCGCTTGAGCCCGCGCAGCGGTCCCGGGCTGCGGTGCTCGTACCGACGTATACGCGGGTAGGCGTAGTGCTCGGGTCCGTTGTCGGCGGTGAAGATCACGATCGTGTTCTCGGAGTAACCAAGATCGTCGAGCGCGCCGAGCACTGCGCCGAGGTGCGCGTCGCTCTGGTGCAGGAAGTCCCCGTAGCCGCCGACCTCCGTCGATCCGCGGTACTCGCCTGCCGGAGTGATCGGCGCGTGCGGAGACGTCCACGGGAAGTAGAGGAAGAACGGGCGCTCGCCGCGCTCCTCCTCGCGCAGCCACTCCAGCACGCGGGCCGTGAGCCGCGGCATGACCACGTCCTGGCGCCAGCCCTCGGCCATCGGGCCCGGGCGACTCTCCGCCGAGCCTTCGGTCGGCTTCGGATCGACGCGCAGCGGGAGCGTCGGCGCAAGGGCCACGCGGTCGTCCCGGATCCAGGTGTAGGGCGGGAAGTTCGGGACGTCGTCGCCGAAGTAGTGGTCGAAGCCGTGGTCGAGCGGACCGTCGGGTACGGGGCGGCTCCAGTCGAACGCGTCGGGCGCGTAACCGCGCCCCTTCACCGGCTCGGCGCCCTCGCGCTTGATCGCGTCCCAGTCCCAGCCGAGGTGCCACTTGCCGATACAGGCCGTGGCGTAGCCGCGGTCGCGCAGGAGCTCAGGCAGCGTGAGGTCCTCGGGCTCGAACACCGACGGCCCGAACGCGTTCACGATCCCGTGGAACCGCCGCCAGTGGTGCGTTCCGGTCAGGAGCGCGAAGCGGCTCGGTGTGCAAATGCCCGACGAGCTGTGGGCGTCGGTGAAACGCATGCCCTCGGCCGCGAGGCGGTCGAGGTGCGGCGTCGGGATCCTGGAGTCGGGGTTCTGCGCGCCGAGGTCCCCCCACCCCATGTCGTCGGCGTAGACGAGGACGATGTTCGGCGGCTGCGGTGGAGCAGCCTGGGGCGCGGCGCACGAGAGGAGGGCGAGGGGCAGGAGCATCGCCCGCCAGTGTGTCGTCGTTCCCCACCTCGCCTTCGTATCGCGGGGGGAATCGACGCGATTCGGCCAAGCGCGCGCAGGACGCCCCGCCCGCCGCGCATTCCGGTCGAACGCCATGCGAGACAACCCCGTCCAGTTCGCCGTCGTCCGCGAGGACCCGCTCGTCGAGACTGCCCTCGTCGATCGAGTGGCGGCCCGGGAGGTGCTCCTGGTGGCGTCCGGCGGCTGCACGGCGCTCACGCTGGGCGTGGACCGGCCCCGCGTCCGTGTGACGGCGTTCGACGTCAATCCCGCCCAGCTCGATCTCGTGCGGGCGAAGCTCGGGGCGCTGAGGGAGGACCGCCGGGACGCCGCGCTGTGGTCGATCGGGACGGACAGCCCCGAAGGCCTGAACGCGTGCGGCAACTTCGAGTCGCTGTTCCGCTCGCTCCGGCGCTTCCTGGAGGACCTCGTCGTGCCGCGCGAGGAGCTCCTCGGCGCCTTCGACGGGCGCCTCCCCCTCGAGGACACCGTCCGCCGCCTCGTCGAGCACCCGTACTGGCGCGTCGCCTTCGACGTGCACTTCCAGGACGGTCTGCTCGCGACGATGTTCGGCGAGGCCGCGATCCAGCACGCGCCGCCCGGAAGCTACCCGGAGCACTTCCGGCGCGCCTTCGAGGCCGGCCTGCGCGCGCCGTCTGCGCGGTCCAACCGGTTCCTGCATCACGTGCTGCTGGGCCACTACCTCGACCGGCCCGACGCGCTCCCGCCGTATCTCGCCTCGGGTCCGCCAATGCACGACCCGGACCTCGTCCACGGCACGCTCGCGGACGTGCCCGACCTCGCGCGGTTCGACGTGCTGTCGCTCTCGAACGTCACCGACTGGATGTCGCCGCGCGAGATCGACGACACCGCGCGGCTGCTGACCGAGCGCGCCCGTCCGGGCGCAGTGCTCGCCCTGCGGACGCTGAACACGCCGCTCCCGCTCGCGGATGCGCTGACAGGCGCGTGGCGCGTCGAGTCCAGGCTCGCGGAGAACCTCCACGCGCTCGACCAGAGCCTCTTCTACTCCAGCCTCCTGATCCTGACGAAACGATGATCGTCCACTCCGACCCGACGGCCGCCGAAGTGTCCACGCTGGAGGCAACCGTCCAGCGCGTCCTCGACGAGGCTGGCCACGCAGACAACCCGTACTTCGTCGCGCTCCGCGACGGCTCGTTCGCCTTCGACGACTTCGTCGAGACCCAGGTCCAGTTCTACTTCGTCGTCCAGTTCTTCAGCCGCCCGATGGCGACCGTCGCGGCGAAGATCCCGTCGGCCGAACTCCGCCTGGAGGTCCTTCGGAACGTGTGGGAGGAGCACGGGGAGGGCGACCTCTCTCGCGCGCACGGCGCGACGTTCCGCGAGTTCCTCCTGCGCCTCGCGGGGCTGCGGCCCGACGAACTGGAGGCGCGCGCGCTCTGGCCGGAGGCCCGGCTCTTCGACACCGCGCTCGCCGGCGCGAGCGCGCTCGACGAGTGGATCGTCGGCGTTGCGATGCTCGGCATGATCGAGCGGATGTTCGTCGACATCTCGAGCTGGATCGGGCGCGGCGTCGTCGAACGAAGCTGGCTCGCCGAGGAGCGCATGGTGCACTACGACCTGCACGAGACCCTCGACGTGAAGCACAGCCAGGACTTCTTCGACGTGCTGCGGAGCACATGGGACGAGGAGCCCGCCGCGCGATACTACGTCGAGCAAGGGCTGCGCCTCGGCGCGACCGCCTTCGACACGCTCTATCGCGGGCTCTACCGCGCCCGCGGCCGGCGCGCGTTGGCGCCGGAGCGCGCCGGCCCGCACGCGAGGTCGTGACGTGCCGCTGCGGGTCGTGACCGTGCGACCGCGGGATCGGGCGGCGTACGCAGAGGGCATCGCCGCGCTGGAGCGCGGTACGTCGTACCCGCTCGGCGAAGACCGCTTCGAGCTCGACCACGGCGAGGACTACTTCGCGTTCTTCGACCGGCTCGGCGAGACCGTCTACGAGGTCGCCCTCGACGGCGACCGGGTCATCGGCGTCTCGGCGCGCATCCTGCGCTCGCGTCCCGTGCGCTGCTGGTACCTGTGCGACCTCAAGGTGTACCCGGAGTACCGTGGCCAGCGGATCGCGGCGCGGTTCGCGCGTCACGCGTTCCTCGGCGCGTACACGCGCTGCGGGCGTGGCTACGGAATCTCGATGAACGAGCCCGGCCGCGGGGAGAACCGCGTCGCGCGGCTCGTCGACCGTCTGCGGATGGTGCCGTTCCACGCGGCCGATCTGGAGCTGTTCAGCCTCGACGCGTCCGCGATGGCCGAGCTGCGCCCGATCGTCGAGCGGCACCGCGGGCCCACCTCGTTCCTGTCGCTCGCCGGCAAGAAGGACCTCGTGCTTGAGAGCACGGGCGCGCCGCTACGGCTCCTGCACGTCCAGTTCGGCCCGTGCGCCGAGCGCGGCCTCGACGACGTGGCCCCGGGCCACACGCACATGCTCTGCGCGCCGGCCGGCGACGCTCTGGCGCTCGATCTCGTCGCGCACGGCGCAGAGCCATCGGCGACCGCGACCGTCCTGCATCACCGGATGCCGAAGCCGAGCAACGGAGCGGGGCGCTTCGACTTCGTGCTGACGAGCGACATCTGACCGGGCAAAGGCCGCCGCGCTCAGCTCGCCCAGCGGCCGCGGCGCGAGCTGAGGTCCTCGCGCACCATGCGCAGGTGCAGGCGCAGGTGGTAGAGCTCGTCCGCGTAGCCCAGCGGCACCGAGACCTGCGCGAGCTCCGCGTCCATGTGATCGAGCTCGGCAGCGGCCGAGCGCAGCTCGGCGTCCGTGGCCTCGCCCGCGCGCAGGCGGTGCTCCAGGTTCATGATCTGCTTGTACCAGCGCAGGATCCGGCGGCGGATCCTCCAGCGGTACAGCGGCGGCGCGAGGCGGAACAGCGGCAGCAGCAGCGTCAGGAACGGCAGGATCAGGATCTTGAGCCGGTCGATGAGCGCCGCGACCTGGAACGGGAAGGCGCGGTAGAGGAACGACGGCCCCTGCTCCAGCGACGTGCGGGCGACCGACGAGGGCTCGACGTCGAGGAGCGTCTGCGACGGGAACTCGCCCGGGTTCTCGAGCACGCCGCGACCCGAGAAGTGCGCCTTCGCGGTCTGCACGAGCAGCCCGACGACGGCGGGGTGCAGCCCCTCGCGCGCGACGAGGTTGGCGGCAGCTGCGACCGAATCGAGGTCGCGCCGCGGCAGGTCCCCGGCGAGGTCGATCGACCCGCGGTAGAGGCGCACGCGGCGGAGGTAGGGGAAAGTGCGCGCGATCCCCTCCGCGCGGTCGAGGCTCGCGGGCTCGAAGCCGCTGTCGGGCGCGAGGAGATCGCGCACCAGCTCCGAGCGCGGCGCCGCGACCCGGGCCAGCGCGCCGGCCTCACCGCTCGCGACGGCCGCCTTCGCGGCGTCCAGGTCGCCGCCGCGCTCCTCGACCTCCACGCCGGCGCGGTCCAGGAGCCGATGGACCAGCGCGCGTGTCCCGCTGCCCTCGGGGCCGATCTCGATCGGCTTGCCGAGGAGGTCGTCGACGCGATCGACGGACTCCGTCGCGAAGATCCACAGCGGCTCCAGATAGAGCGAGACGAGACCGACCAGCTCCGGCTCCTCGGGCCTCGCGATCCCGCCCTGGACGAGGGCGACGTCGACCTTCTCCTCGCGCAGGAGCTCCAGGTTCTCCGTCGAGCCGCGCGTCGCGACGAGGTCGACCTCGATCCCGGCGTCGCGCAGGGCGGCGGCGAACCGCTCGCCCGCGGCCGCGTAGCCCCCCGATTCCGGGCCCGTCGCGAGCCGTATCCGGTCGGGCGGCGGCGCTCCGACGAAGCGCAGCGTGATCGCGAACGCGACCACCGTGACGAGGGCGAGGGGGCCCCAGAGGCGCAGCAGATCGCGGCGCCCCTCCTTCGCTTCGTTCGCTCGCTCGTCGTCCATCGGGCGCGTAGGTTGCCGCGCGCCGAGCGGAGCGGGGAGTCGAGTCCGCAAGAACTCCCCGAGTGGTCTGAGGCGACGGCTCGCATCCGTCCGCTAGCGGGTACCCTCCCCGCCATGCGTTCCGACCTCGAAATCGCGCGCGACGTCGAACTCCGCCCCATCGCGGACGTCGCGTCGGACTACGACATCCCCGCGGTCCACCTGGAGCCCTACGGCCGGCACATGGCCAAGGTCGACCACCGCCTCGGGAGCGACCCGGCGGTCGGGACCGAGGCCGCGGGCGGCGCGAAGTACGTCGTGGTGAGCGCGATCACTCCGACGCCGGCGGGCGAGGGCAAGACGGTCCACACGGTCGGGCTGTCGCTGGCGCTCAACCGGCTCGGGCACCGCTCCGCCTGCGCGATCCGCCAGCCTTCGATGGGCCCCGTCTTCGGGATCAAGGGCGGCGCCGCGGGCGGCGGTCACAGCCAGGTCGTGCCGATGGAGGACTTCAACCTCCACCTGACCGGCGACTTCCACGCGGTCACCGCGGCCAACAACCTCCTGGCGGCCGCGATCGACTCGTCGATCCTGCTCGACAACCCGCTGGAGATCGACCCGACCTCGGTCACGTGGAAGCGCGTCCTCGACGTCAACGACCGCGCGCTGCGCCAGATCACCACCGGCCTCGGCGGATCGAAGAACGGCGTGCCGCGCGAGACGGGGTTCGACATCACGTCCGCGTCCGAGGTGATGGCCATCCTGGGGCTCAGCAGCGACCTGAAGGACGTGCGCGAGCGCCTCGGCAGGATCGTGATCGGCCAGAACCGCAGCGGGGACGTCGTCACGGCCGAGGACGTCGGCGTGGCGGGCGCCATGGCCGCGATCCTGCAGCGCGCGATCGACCCGACGATCATGCAGACGACCGAGGGCACGCTCGCGTTCGTCCACACGGGCCCGTTCGCCAACATCGCGCACGGCAACTCGTCGATCGTCGCCGACCGCGTCGCGGCGAAGTCGGTCGAGTACCTCGTGACCGAGGCGGGCTTCGGCGCCGACATGGGCGCCGAGAAGTTCTTCGACATCAAGTGCCGGGCGTCGGGGATGCGCCCGGACGCGGTGCTGCTGGTCGCGACGGTGCGCGCGCTGAAGGTCCACTCCGGTCACTTCCCCACGCGCCAGGGCCGGCCGCTGCCGCCGGAGCTCTTCGAGGAGAACGTCGAGGCCGTGCGCGAGGGCTGCTCGAACCTGGAGGCGCAGATCGCGAACGTGCGCAACTTCGGCGTCCCGGTCGTCGTCGCCGTCAACCGCTTCCCGACCGACACGGAGGCCGAGATCGCCGTCGTGCGCGAGCGCGCGCTCATCGCCGGCGCCCGCGCGGCCGAGATCAGCGAGGTCCACGCCCGCGGCGGCGCCGGCGGCGAGGCCATCGGCCGCGCGATCGTCGAGGCCGCCGAGTCCGGCGAAGCGGACTTCAGGACGCTCTACCCCGACGACATGTCGCTGGCCGGCAAGGTCGAGACCCTCGCGCTGAAGCTCTACGGCGCCGGCTCGGTCGAGTTCTCGGCGAGCGCGCGCCAGACCTTCGAGCGCCTCGAGTCCCTGGGCTACGGTCGCCTCCCGGTCTGCATCGCGAAGACCCAGTACAGCCTCAGCCACGACGCACAGTTCAAGGGCGCGCCGCGCGGCTTCGTCTTCCCGGTGCGCGAGGCCCGCCTCGCCGCCGGCGCCGGCTTCGTCGTCGTCTACGCCGGCGCGATCATGACGATGCCCGGGCTCGGCCGCACGCCGGCGTACCGCCACGTGGACCTGAACGACGCCGGCGAGGTCGTCGGGCTGTTCTGATGGCCCCGGACGGCCAGTCGATCACCGCGCCGACCGCGGACGAACTCGCGCGGCTGGCGGAGCAGCGCGCGGCGATCGAGGGCCTGGTCGCACAGGACGAGGAGAACCTCGCGAAGCTCCGGACGGCGGCGGGCAAGCTCGGAACGATCCGGGCGATCCTGGACGCCGGCGTGTTCCGCCCCGAACAGACCTACGAGCTCCAGTGCCTCGGCGTGCTCCTCGGCGACGCGTTCGTGCTGGAGCTCGGGATGGAGTGGGTGACCGTCGAGGACGAGCACGGGCGGGACCCGGCCGTCCGGGTCCCGGGAACGAGCACGCTGCTCTTCCCGCTGACGATGATCTCGAAGCGGGTGGAGCGCGGCGAGGCGGTCGACGTCTTCGATCTGTTCAACGGGATCGCGGCGCGGGTCGACGGCCTCTAACGGGTCATCTGCAGAACAGCGCCGTCCAGGCCAGCGGCGCTGGTCGGAAGCTGGCTGCCGGCGATCGGCGCGAAACCGAACTCCGGCGGCAGGAGGTCGAACTGAAGATCCCCTTCGGACAGCTGCGGCGTGAACAGGAACTCCGCCACGAAGCTCCCGTCCGGTTCGTCCGCGAAGGTCGAGTGGAACGGGCGCACCCTTCGGTCAGCGTCGAGGCCTAGCGCGAACTCGGCCGCGACGCGACCGAGCTCCGCGAGGTCGAGACCTGCGACCTGGACCGTGATCGCCTCCTTCGGGTCGAACGTGGTGGGAAGAGCGACGTCCAGCACTCCTGATGTCAGCTCGATCTGCTCCTCGTACCAGAGCCGGTTCTCTCGGTCGAAGAGCGCAACTACGTAGGTCCCGGAGACGGCCTGGAAGGACCAGCATCCAGCCGACGACAGGCTGGCCTTGGACGAAGAGTGCAGCGGCGTGAGGCGCCAGGAGTCCAGGCCTCCGATCCGATTCCAGCTCAGTCGGAGTGCCTCGACATCGCGCGTCTGCTCGACCGACAGGTCCGTCAGGTCAGGCCATAGATTCAGCGTCGCGATGCCGTCCACCTCGAACCGAACACGCGTTGCCTCGCCCGCACGGACGGGCACGACCTGGATCGCGTCCACCGGATGCAAGGCCACGGCGTACTCGCCTGGCGTGAGGTTCTTGATCGCCGCCAATCGTCCCCCGTCGATCGATCCGGCCTGTACGAGACGGATCGCATCCGCGGAGGCAAGGCCATACACCCCGTCCGAAGCGGGAGCCACGAGGAGCCGGAGCCCGTCGACATCGGACGCATTGCCGGAGGATCGGACGGCGACCTCGAGTGCTCCCGTTTCAGATCGACGCTCTGCTTCGAGGTGGACGCGAATCGTCTCGCCCGGTTCGACGCGGACTCGCTCCGATGCAAGCACGCGATGCTCGTGCATACCGTTCCAAGTGAGTCGCGCGGTGCAGTCGCCCGCTCCGGTGCGCTCGAGCGTGTAGATCCGGCCTCGATCGAGCCCACGCCACTCGGCCAGGACCACGGAGCCGCGCACGACGGTCAGCCCGAGCCCCCGCTGGCTCCAATCGGGTGCGACGAACGACAGCTCGACCGTCCCCTCTCGCCGAATTGGGACCACCAGGTCAGGCGAATCGGGACCGACGTCGACGGACTCCCACTGATACCCCTCCGCGCCGACCCAGAGCTCCTGCGGCGCATCGAACGCAGGAAGGTCGATCGTCGAAACGCCCTCTTTTCGTATGCGCGGCCGTTCTTCTGGTGGCTCTGGACTCCCCCGGCGATCCGTCGGGACCTTCTTGGCCGGGGCCATGATCCGCCCACCCTCGGTCACGAGCTCCACGGTCACTCCTCGGGGCATCCGTGGAACCAGGGCGAAGACGAAGCCCACCTTCGGCTCTCCGCTCGCCTGGTCCACGACGGAGACGCTGACTCGTCGACGTGGCTCGACGCGAACGACGGAGTGCGTCGAGCCCGGTTCGATTCGGTGGCCGGCAGCGATGTGGAGCGACTCCCCCTGGTGCTCCACGCGTGCAACGACGAGAGGCGAGACCGGAACGTCCATCGTCCATCGGCCGTCGACCACCTCACGCGGCTCCCCCTGCATCGCGGTCGGGCCCAGGACCCGGCCGCGCGCATCGACCGAGAAGGAGGTGTAGGACGGAACGCCCGACGCTCCACGGACCGGAGCGACAGACTCGTCGCAGACCCACACCTCCCCGCGAATCGCGCCCTCACGAGCCACTCCGTCGGCCCACTCGATGCGTCCGGTGAAGCCCGCCTCCGTGGGGCCCTCGAGCGCGTTGACGTCCGGGCTCGCCGGTTCTGCTGAACGCGCCCCGGACGCCGCGGGGGGCGCCTTCACGTCTCGACGCGTTGACAGCTCGACATGACGCGACTCTTGCCGAACGACCGAAGCGCTTCCCTGCCACCGGGACCGGGCGAACAGGGCGATCGCACCACAAGTGATCAGGATCGCGACGAGAACTACGACCTTGCGGCTCATGCTGTCCGGCCCGATTCAGTGAACGGAACGACGTTCGCCCGGCTGCCTTGCCCCCATATGGCGCCACCGGCGGTTCGCGCGCACCGAGGTCCGCCAGGGCAGATCCCACAGGTCACGTCCGACTCCGGGACCCTATCAATGCCTGTGGTCTTGTGGAGTTCGGGTACGCGAATCCCAGTGAGGATCGGCCTGCTACGGCAGCGCCGAAGGGGAATCGCGGAGCGTGTTGCGCAGGCGGGAGCCACTACGGCCCTTACCTATGGTCGAATGGGCGCCGATGCCGGACGGGAGCCAGAGCGAAGAGCGGGCCGAGCGGGTCGCCGATCTGTACGCGGAGTTCCGCCTCCGCCAGGATGACGGCGAGACGCTCGAGCTGGACGACTTCGTCCGCGAGCACCCCGTGTTCGAGATCGACCTGCGCGAGCTCGACCGGAACGAGCGGCGGCTGTCGCAGATGAGCGGCATCTTCGGCATCGGGTCCGCCGACGACGCGAGCAGCGAACTTGCGTCGAACGCGGAGGCCGAGCGCGATCCGGAGCTCCCCCTGACGCCCGCGATCGACCCTCCAGCGCAGGCGCCGTCCCGCATCGTCCCCGGCGGCAAGAAGCGCACCGCGCCCCGGCGCACGCGCGAGCTGGTCGACCACATCGTCTCGCGCGGCAACCCGTTCACGCGCTACTCGGTCGAGCGCAAGGTCGGACAGGGGTCCATGGGCGAGGTCTTCCGCGTGTGGGACCACGACCTGCGGCGCACGCTCGCGATGAAGATCCTGAGCCGCGGCTTCGGGCGCGCGCAGACGGAGCAGCACGAGCGCACGCTGACGCGCTTCGTCGCCGAGGCCCAGGTCACGAGCCAGCTCGACCACCCGAGCATCGTGCCGGTGCACGACTTCGGCGTCTCTCCCGATGGCCAGGCGTACTTCACGATGAAGCTCGTCAAGGGCCGCGAGCTCCTGAGCGTCATCGACGAGCACCACGACGCCCGTCGCACGGGCGAGGCCACCGACTGGTCGCTCCACCGGCTCGTCGCGACGGTGCATCGCGTCTGCGAGGCGATGTCCTACGCGCATCACAAGGGCGTGCTGCACCGCGACCTCAAGCCGACGAACATCATGGTCGGCCGCTACGGCGCGGTGTACGTGATGGACTGGGGGCTCGCGCGCATCCTCGGCAGCGATCACCAGGACGTCCTCCTCGCGGGCGGTGACATCACGTTCCGCGTGACGTCGGACCGCGACGGCCTCCTGCGCGAGGCGAAGGAGAGCAAGGACAAGACCCGCCGCGGCGCGTCCGTCGGCACGCCGGCGTACATGTCGCCCGAGCAGGCGAGCGGTCGCGCCGAGGCGATCGACGAGCGCGCGGACGTGTACGGCGTCGGCGCGATCCTCTATCACGTCGTGGCTGGACACGCGCCGTACACCGAGCCCGGCAAGCGCGCCGCCGTCGAGGCGGTGCTCTTCCGGCTCCAGCAGGGCCCGCCGGCCGCGATCGACTCGGTCGCGGCCGACGCGCCGGCCGAGCTACGGTCGATCATCCGCACCGCGATGGCGCGCGCGCCCGAGGCGCGGTTCCAGTCGATGGAGCAGCTCGCGCAGGAGCTCGCGGCCTACCTGGAGGGTCGCAGCCAGGGTGAGCGCGACGCGGACGCGGACGCGAAGGCGCGGCGGGTCAAGATCGCTGCGGCCGTCGCGGGTGTCGCTGCGGTCGCCGGCGCGATCGGCTACCTCATCGGGTCGTAGCCGGTCGCACGAGCGTCACGACTCGACTTCGTCCATACGGCGGGACAGCAAGCTCGCCAGCTTCGCCCGAGCCCGATAGTGCGTCGCCTGCGCGGCGCGCACGTTCGGCGCACCGACCTCCTCCGCGATCGTGTCCCAGTCGGCCTGGGCGTACTCGCGCAGCAGGATGATCTCGCGGTACTCGTCCTTGAGCTCCAGCATCGCCTCGTCGATCGCGATCTTGAGCTCGTTCCGCTCGGCGCGGTCCTCGGGCAGCGTGTCCGTCGCCTCGGGCTCGACGTCGAACACCGACCCGAAGCTCTCGTCGCCGAACTGGAGCGGCGAGGTCCGGCGGTAGTCGCGTTTGCGCGCCGTGATGTGGTCGTTCGCGTCGTGCACCTGGCGCTCGGCGATCCGCGCGAGCCACGACAGGATCGCCTGCGGCGTCCGGATCTCGACGTCGTCGAGCTTGGAGTGCGCCTTGACGAAGGTCTGCTGGACGATGTCCATCGACTCCAGCCCGCCGTGGCGACGCAGGTGGGCGCCCATCCGGATCCGGACGATGCGTCGCAGGGGTTCCTGATAGCGGCGGAAGAGCTCGTTCAATGCGTCATCGTCACCCTTCTGGGCGCGGCGCGCGAGCTCGAGGCATTCGTCGGACAGTTGCAAGGCAGGTTGGTGTGAAGGCAGGGTCACCGGGCATTACAGACCCGGATCCGGGATTCCGCTACCTGCAATTCGAGGGGACGCGGGCTGGATCGGATGCTGGGACGCGTGCCGTGATGCGTGCCTGGGGGACAGGAGGGGCACCCGCGCACGAATCCGACGCGGGAACGGCGACAAATCTCTCCGTGACGGCAAGCGGGGGAATTCGTCGCGTTGTCGGCGTGGCGCGGCCGGCGCGCCGCCCCTCCCCCCATTCGGGCCGACCCCATCCCCACGACCCACCATGCCGATCTCCTGCCGCGCTGCCGCCGTCCTCACTGCGGCCCTCTTCTCCGTGTCCTCCTGTGCGATCGTCGACTCGGTCGCGTCGGGATTCCGTGCCGTGGGCCGCTTCGCGAACGGCATCGTCCGCGGCGAGGGCGAGGTCGTCGACGGCAAGCAGCAGGGCGACTGGCAGTACCTGAGCGAGAACGGTCGGATCCGTGCGCAGGGTCGGTACGAGGACGACGAGCAGGTCGGCCTCTGGACCTACTTCTTCGACAACGGCCAGAAGGAGTACGAGGGCGTCCTCGAGGGCGAGCGGCGCGTCGGGCGCTACCAGTACTGGCACCCGAACGGCAACCCGCGCGCCGTTGGCACGTTCGTCGACGGACGCGAGTTCGGCACGTGGACGTTCTGGGGCCCGCGCGGGAGCATCGTCCAGCGCGGGCCGTTCCTGAACGGGCTGCGCGAGGGGCGGTGGACGTCGTTCCACGCGGACGGGACGCTCGCCTCCGAGGGGCTCTATCACCGGGGGCAACAGGTCGGCCGCTGGCGCCTGCGCGCGGCGGACGGCACCGAGTCGGTCGCGTGGACGCCGATGCCGGACGCCGTCGAGTGGATCGCGGACCGCTGGGACGACGGCTCGTCGCGCCGTGAGGGATTCAGCGCGATGGGCCGCCCGAACGGGCTGTGGACGCTGAGCAACGAGAACGGCGACCCGCGCCTCATCGGCACGTTCGAGAACGGCGTGCCGCACGGGCACTGGACCGCGTTCGGCGCCGGCCAGCAGCTCATCGGCGAGGGCCGCGTCGAGCTCGGGCGCGCCGTGGGGAGCTGGTCGGTGCAGCGCGGAGGATCGATGACAGCCGTCGACGCGTCCGGCTTCTCGCCGTCGATGCCCTTCGCGGGGACGTGGTCGAGCGCCGACCTCGCCGCCCAGCAGGGCGTCGAGGGGGCGCTGTCCGTCTGGCTCTCCGAGGCCGCCGCGCCGATGGGCGCCGACCTCGTCGTCGACATGAGCGAGCCCGAGGGCGCGGAGAGCGCGGAGGCGTCGGCCGAGGCGCTCGCCGCCGCCGACGTCGAGCCCGACGTCCCGGTCATGGCGCAGCCGTGGACCGAGTTCGAGCTGACGAACTTCGACCTGCTCGTCGAGGTCTACAAGAAGGGCGGCGCGGCGCTTCAGGAGCTGCGCTCGCGCTACGCGCGCGTCCGCGGACCGTCGACCGGCGGCCTCGCGCTCCCCGACCCGGGCGGCGACGTCGAGGTCGCGGACGAGTTCGTCGGCAAGCCGCTCGGCCTGACGGTGTTCAAGAGCGCGGACGGAACGGAGTACGACCTCGCCGATCTGCGCGGGAACAAGGTCGTCGTCGTGGTCCTGCGCGGCTACCCCGGCAAGGTCTGCGTCTACTGCACGGCCCAGACCAAGGCGCTCTACGAGGGCGGCGCGATCGAGGCGTTCGAGAAGCTCGGCGCGAAGCTCCACGTCGTCTTCCCGGGTGAGAAGAACGGCCTCGCGGCGTTCAAGGAGGCCTATGACAGCCTGAGCGAGGCGCAGATCCCGCCGTACGGGATGCTGTACGAGAACGACTACATCATCGGCCCGATGCTCGACCTGGAGGGGTCGAAGATCATCCCGTCGACGTTCATCCTCGACGAGGACGGTATCGTCCGGTTCGCGTACATCGGGAAGACGAACGAGGACCGGCCGTCGGTCGACCTGCTCGTCGAGGAGCTGAAGAAGCTGCAGGATCGATCATGACCGACGAGCGGGAGCCGTCCGAAGCGGATCTCGAGGCGACGATCCAGAGCGCGCCGCCCGGCGGCGCGCCTGAGGAACACGCGTCGCCGCCCGCTGACGACGGCACTCTCGCCGGCGAGGTCGACCGCACGCACGCCGGAGACTCTGCGTCGCGGGGCCCGCGCCCCGTTCCGAAGCAGCGGCCGGACGAGTACGTCCCGCAGATCCCCGACGTGTCGGTGACGACCCAGCTCGGCGTCGGCGGTCAGGGCGTCGTCTTCCGCGGTCACCAGGAGTACATCGACCGCCCGGTCGCCGTGAAGGTCCTGCACCGCCACGTCGACCCGAGCTTCTCACGGCGCTTCCAGCGCGAGGCCAAGATCCTCGCGGGCCTCCAGCACCCGAACATCGTCACGTGCCACCAGGCGGGCGTCACCGACGACGACCACTGCTACATGGTGATGGAGTTCATCGACGGGCCCGACCTGTGCGGGTACGTCGAGGAGCACGGTGCGCTCGCGGAGTGCGACGCGCTCGACGTCGTGCGCGACGTCGCGCTGGCCCTGGAGCACGGGCTGGAGGCGTCGATCATCCACAGGGACGTCAAGCCCCAGAACGTGCTGCTCCAGACGCACTCGGGCGCGGGCGGCGCGACGCTCCGCGCGAAGCTGACCGACCTCGGCCTCGCGCGCTGCACCGAGGACAACGCGGAGATGCCGAACCTGACCACGCAGGGCGCGGTCATGGGTACGCCGACGACGATGGCGCCCGAGCAGTTCGACTCGCCGGACGACGTCGACCACCGCACGGACATCTACGGGCTCGGCTGCGTCCTGTACCACGCGCTGACCGGCAAGCGCGCCTTCGAAGGCGCGACGATGACCGAGATCTACCGCAAGAAGACGGCGCGGGACTCGTCGATCAAGCTCGCGCGCGTCGCCGGCGCGACGCCGTGCACGCGCGGGCTCCTGGAGCGCATGGTCGCGCCGAAGCCGGAGGACCGGCACCAGACCTACCGCGAGCTGCTCGACGAGATCGAGCAGGCACGGTGCGGCAAGGCGCAGAGGTCGCGCACGCCGGCCGCGATGATCGGCGTCGCGGCGGGGCTCGCGCTGGTCGTCGGTGCCATGGCGGGGCTGGGCGTGTTCGACGGTGCGGAGAGCGAGGAGCCGGCGAGCGCAGCGTCGGCGAGCGACGAGGATCGGCAGCTGGCGTCGTCCACGGCGACCGCCGCTGTTCCGAGCGAGGTCGAGGAGACGCCCGAGCCCGCATCGAAAGAGACCCCGCCGCTCGAGCTCGACCCACCCGTGCCGGCCGAGGGGATTCGTCTCATCGAGTCGTGGAGGAACAGGGCCCGTCTCGTCGACGACTGGGAAGAGAAACACACCGACGGCGGCCAGTGGTGGCTCTCCGATGGTGATGCGGAGGGGCTGCAGTCCGAGGCTGCGCCGGATCAGCGGCACACCGCGACCTTCCGCTGCCCCGAAGGCGCCTGGAGCCTCTCGGGACGCGTCCGGAACGGCCCCTGCTTCCCACGCCCGGAGAGCGGCGAGTACCGCGCCGGGGTGCGGCTCCTGGATGCGGGCGGCCGGGTGCTCGTCGACGTCCCGGCGACGGCGACACAGGCCACGATCGGCGACGCGAAGGCCGTGACCTTCGAGGTGGAGCAGACCGCCGACGGCGTTTTCCTCCAGATCGGCGAAGGGCCGCGCGAGCAGGTGTCGCTGGAAGAGGGTGAGGGCGCGCCGCTCGTCGAGCTCCAGCTGTACGTCGAATCCGGCGGAGCCGACTGGCGCGACCTCGCGTACCGCGCGCGCTGATCCGGCGCGCGAGACGAATCGAGTGATTCGTCGAGGGGAGGCCCGCGGTCGTCCCCTCGCGTTCCAGCGGCGTCCCTGCCACGTCGCGTCCCCTGTTTCCCTGCGTCCGCGCTGCCTGCGTCCCCCACCGGCCCATGCGACGACCCCCGCGCCGTCTTTTCGTACTCCTGCCTCTCGTCTCACTCGCTGCCTGCGTCGTCCCCGACGGCGCGCGGCCGAACGCGAACCTTGGCGTCGACATCGCGTCCGCCTACGTGTTCCGCGGGATGATCCAGAACGAGAACGGGGTCATCCAGCCGAGCGGCGTGATCGCGCTCCCGACCAAGAAGGACGGGACGATCATCGCGCGCACGTGGGCGAACATGGACATGTCGAACGACACGGGCGACGCCTGGCTGCCGGACGGGCACGCCGGGAAGTTCAGCCAGATCGACTACAACCTGCTCTACGAGCAGCGCCTCGACGACGCGACGATCACCGCCGGGTTCATCAACTACAACCTGCCGAACGGGCTGGAGTTCCCGTTCGGCGAGCGCGGTGCGACCTCCGAGTTCCTCGTCGAGGGCTCGTACCAGCTCCCCGACTCGTGGCTCGCGATCGTGCCGGCGCTCGCGGTGCACTACGACTTCGACGAGGTCGAAGGCTTCTACATCCGCGGCAGCCTCGGCCACGAGCACGAGTTCAACGAGAAGATGCTCCTCGCGACCGAGCTCGGCCTCGCGTGGATGGACGGCAACCAGGCGTTCTGGCACTACGCCGAACCCACGGACAGGAGCGGCCTCGCGGACCTGACGCTCCGCGGGACGTTCGAGTACGGCTTCGACAACCACACGACCGCGTCGGCGTTCCTCGCCTACTCGACCATCGTCGACAGTCAGTACCGCGAGTGGTTCGACACGATCGGGCTCAGGCCCGATCAGTTCTACGGCGGGATCGGGATCCGGTGGTCGTACTGATGCGCGCCACGATCTTCTTCCTCGCGGCGGCGTCGGCCTCCGTCCTCGGGGCGTGCTCAAGCGGCCTCGGCACCGGCAACGACGCGCCGCCGCCCACGATCGCCTCGTCCTCGGCGACCGGCCTCGGTCTCGACCTCGGCTTCGAACTCACCGATCCGATCGCCGACGACGTCGCGGTCGCCGGCGCGCTGATCCCGGGCATCACGCCGGACGACGACCGGCGCGTGTCGTTCCTCGCGTTCTCGACGGCGACGCCCAACGACGACGCCGACGGCACCGGCACGGGCGCTTCGATCACCCGGACCCAGGCCACGCCCGCCGACTCCAACGGAGCGTCGGACGTCTACCTCGTCGCGTTCGAGGACGAGCTGGACGCGGGCGGCGGGTCCACCGAGCAGCCCGTCGCGTTCAGCCGCGCGCTCATCAACGTGTTCCGGCACAACCGGTGCACGCACTGCCACGGCCTCGGCACGCTCGCCGGACCCGGCGAGGACCCGATCTTCCCGAACGAGCCCCACCCCGGCGGCGCCGAGCCGGTCACGACCGACGAGTGCGTCGAGTGCCACATCGCCGCGAACGTGCCCGACCTCGCAGGCGTCGAGTGGCGCGCGCCGCGCGAGGCGAACGGCGACTTCGACTTCCGCTCGAACACCCTCTTCCAGCTCGCCGAGAAGGCCCAGCGCCTGTCGTTCGACGAGCACCTTCTCAACGACGGTCGCGTGCGCTGGGCGATCGAGAGCGGCAACGTTCCGTTCGTCCCCGCGGCGGCCGGCGGCAACGCCGGCACGAGCGAGCGTTGGAACGGCCTCGGCCGCGACGCCGGGCGCGTCCCGATCACGTTCGGGACGTTCCAGGCGCAGCTTCGCGCTTGGGAGGCCGGCGGGTTCCAGACGACGGCCGAGGGCTCCGTCCGCGACGTCGTCCTCGTGAGCCGCTCGCGCTCGGCGAACCGCGCCGCGAACGGCGCGTCGTCGTCGCCCTCGATCACGTGGGTCCCGAACCCCGCCTTCGTGCCCTCCAGCCCGGCCCAGCCCGCGGGCACCATCGTCGTCGCGTTCGCCTCGGCCGCGTCCGACCTCGTCGCGGGCGGCAGCACGGTGTCGGACGTCTACGTGACCGAGATCGACGTCTTCGTGGACCGCGACCCCGCGACCGGAGCGTCTTCGCCGGGCGCGCTCGACCTCGTCAGCACCGGGACGAACCACACGCTGGTCAGCGAGCGCGTGACCGGGGGCGTCGGCGGCAACGCAGACTCGATCGAGCCCGCGCTCGACGGGAGCGGCCGGCGCGTCGTCTTCGAGTCCGCCGCGACGAACCTCGTCGCCGGATTCTCGAACCAGAACGGGCCGTTCAACGACGTCTACCTGCGCGACCTCGACCTGACCTCCACGACGCTCGTCAGCGCGACGACGCCCGGCGGAGCGATCGGCGGCGACGGACGGTCGGAGGAGGCGGCGATCAGCCCGACGGGCGTCGCGATCGCGTTCAGCTCCCAGTCGACCAACCTGGCGCCGGGCGACACGAACGGCTTCCGCGACATCTTCTACACGCAGCGCGTCTCCGGAGCCCTGCTGCCGCTGGAGCGCGCGAGCGTCCGGTCGGACGGCGGAGAGGGCGTCGGCGGCACGAACCACGAGCCGCAGGTCGTGGTGTTGCCGTCCGGCGTGATCAGCGTCGCGTTCGAGTCGGAGATGACGAACCTCGCGCCGATCGCGGCGCCGGTGAACGTCTTCCTGCACGAGGACGGGCGCACGACCCTGCTGAGCCGCCGGACCGTCGGCGGGACGCAGCAGCCGGGCAACGGCGTCTCCAGCGCCCCGCGGATCAGCCCGACCGGCGAGGGCGTCGTGTTCACGACCAGCGCGTCGAACCTCGACGCCGAGCGCACGAACGACGCCAACGGAGTGAGCGACGTCCTCTACGTCGACCTGCGGCCCGTGCGGGCGGGGGGCATCACCGAGGGCCGTCGGCTCAGCCTCGATTCGATGAGCCGCGACGCCGGGTCCGCGTCGCGCGGCGCACGCGTCACGACGTTCCGCGACGCGACGGGGTCCTACGAGAACGAGATCTATGCGGCCTTCCGCTCGAACGCGGAAGAGCTCGGCGCGACGCGCCAGGACGTCGTCGCAGCCTTCCCGATCGACGCCGCGCCGACGATCCGGACCGACTTCATCGCCGACGTGCCCGAGGGACCGGCGCCGCTCGTGGTCCAGTTCACGGACACGTCGAACGGAGCGCCCGGCGCGTGGAGCTGGGACTTCGGCGACGGGGGCACGTCGTCCGACCAGAGCCCGATGCACACCTACGCGGCGCCCGGCAGCTACGACGTGTCGCTGACCGTCACGCGCGAGAGCGGGACGACCACCACGGTCAAGCCCGGGTTCATCCGCGCGGTCGAGCCGCTCCAGGTCGTCACCTTCGACGCCACGGCGCTCTCCGGACCGCGCCCGCTCCAGACGAGCTTCTCGGCGACGCTGCAGGGCAATCAGGAGAACGTCTCCTACCTGTGGCGCTTCGGCGACGGACAGACCTCGCCCGACGAGTCTCCGACCCACGTCTACCAGACCGAGGGCACGTTCGACGTGACTCTGGAGGTCAGCGGGCTCGGCGGCAGCGACGACCTGACGCGCGTCGACTACATCGACGTCCTGCCGCCGTCGGGCGCGAACTTCACGTTCTCGGACCAGGGTCTGCGCGTCGACTTCATGGACCAGTCCAGCGGCAATCCGAGCTCGTGGAGCTGGGACTTCGGGGACGGCGGCACGTCGATGCAGCAGAATCCGCAGCACACCTACGCCGACAACGGGCTCTACCAGGTCACGCTGACGATCAATGGGCCCGGCGGGATGGACTCGATCACGATCCCCGTCGACATCGACGCGCCGCGGTTCTCGACCGTCTACAGCCGCTTCGCCGCGAACGGGTGCAACTCGTGCCACGGCTCCAGCTCGCCCGGCGGCGGGCTGCGCATCAACGACACGGCGGCGAACCTCTACGACGCGCTCGTCGGCGTGCCCGCGCAGGGTGACGACTGCAGCAGCAGCGGGATCCTGCGCGTGGCGCCGTTCAACGCGGCCGGCAGCCTCACGATGCAGGTCGTCGATCCGAACGTCACGGCGTGCAACGGCGGGGTCGCGATGGGCACCTGGGGCGTATCGGACCGCAATGCCCTGCGCGCGTGGATCGACCAGGGCGCGCTCGAGTAGGCGTTCCTGGCGCGGTCAACCGGCGAGATAGAACCACTCCAGGCCGAGGGCGCCCATCAGCGTCGTGAGCAGCACGAGCGCGATGCTGACGATCGCCCCGGCCGCGAACACCGACGCGCCGGCGAGCATCGTGTCGTTCCCGGCACGGTCCGCCGCCGCGGCGCGCTCCTCGTCCTTCTTCCCGGCCGTGTACGCGAGCGTCACGAACCACTTGAGCAGCCCGCCGCCGAAGATCGCCGCCGACGCGGGCACGCCGAGGAGCATGCCGATGCCGATGCCGAAGAGCGACGGCATGAAGCGCGCCGTGCTCGGCCAGACCGTCAGGAACGCGTAGCCGCACCCGACGACGCTGATGATCGCGATCGCGAGCTTGAGCTCGAACGACGGATCGAAGCCGCCCGCGGCCGCCTCGCCCATCGCCGCCCAGATGCTCGCGCCGGGCGCCGGGAGAGAGCTGCCCTCGCCGATCCCGAGCTGACCGAGGAGCACGTTCAGAACCGGGATCGCCGCCAGCGCGCCGGCGATCGTGCCGACGAACTGCGCGAACGTCTGGTGCGTCGGGTTCGCGTCGACGAGATAGCCCGTGCGGTAGTCCTGCATCATGTCGACGGCCGTGCTGGCGAGCGTCCCGCCGACGACGGCCATCCCGAGCATCGCGAGGACGCGATTCCCCTCGAAGTCCTTCGTGATGAGCCAGAAGAACGCCGAGAGCAGCACGATCGCGACGAGACGCACGGGGTTGATGTCCGTATCGCCCGTCACGCGACCGTTGACGACGCACATCGGCCAGGCGACGGCCGCCACGATCGCGGTGACGGTGAACGGCATCGCGAACACCGCGTTCGCGAGGTACGCGACGGCCGCGAACGCAAGGACGAGCACCGCGCCGATCGCCGGACCGCGCATCGCCGGCACGCGGTAGTGCGTGCGCCCGGGCTCGAACCCGGGCGGCACGACGGCGGCTTCGCGGTACAGGTACGCGAACCCGATCGTCGCGAACGTCGGCAGCGTCAGGACCGCGATCGCGCCCCAGCGCACCCAGTCCCCGGTCTCCGCCTCCAGCGCGGTCCCGAGCAGCCCGTCCTGGATCACGTACGGGGAGACGAGCGCGCCGAGGAGCATCCCGAGCCCGACCCGCGGCCCGACGACCACCCCGATGCCGTAGTAGAGGGGGTCGACGCCGAGCCCGACCTCGTGCCGCCCCATCTTCCACGGGATCTCGTGCATCAGCGCGCCCTGGCCCTTCTGGAACGCGATCTTGGTCGGGATCGTCACGACCGACGCGATGGCGCCCCAGATCGCGAGCAGGCGGACGGGTCGGTTCGACGCGCCGTCGCGCACGGTCCGGGCGATCGACGTCTGGATGACCGCGCACGCCGTCCCGGAGGGGAAGAAGTACCGGACCATCGACGCGCGCACGGACGAGCCGATGATCGCGCCCATCATCCCCATCGTCGCGAACAGCGCGATCAGGTGCGGCGTCGACGGACGGAAGTCGGGCTCGGCGATGTAGACCGCGGCGTAGCTCGCCACCGCGAACCCGACGCTGCCGCCCGCGCTGCCCATCGTCTGACCGATGTTCAGCTCGTGCACCGTGACGCGGCGGCGTAGCACGACGCCCAGCACGGCGAACGACGCGAGCGCGGCGACGATCGACCCCGTGTCGCCCCAGCCGATCAGGAGCGTGGTGTAGATGTTCGTCGCCGCGAGGACCGCCGCAACGAGCGCGAACGTGACCCACTGGGCCGGCGCGAGGGTGGGGAAGAGCCGCGAGTCGTCGCCGGACGTCCCGTAGTCGATCTCGCCCGCTGCTGTTTCCGCCCCCGCGCTCCGTTCGGCGTCCGTCATCGACGCATTGAAGCGGCGGGCCTCCGGGAGCGGAAGCCTAGCGGTCCAGCATCCCGAGTCGCGGACGGTTCCAGCCCAGCAGGGGCGAGAAGCGGAATCCGAACGCGATGCCCTCGCCCGCTCGGTCCTGGAGGCCGATGTCGAGGATGAAGTCGTGGCTGAACCGACGGAGGACGAAGTCGGTCAACAGCTGCTGGTTGCCGCGGAGGTCGTGCGTGTACCCCGCCTCGAGCTCCCACTTGGCGTCGATCGTCCAGCGCCCGCGAACGCCGGTCACCTCGAACAGCTCGACGTCGAGGATGTCCCGCGCCTGCGAGTAGGAGAACTGGACGAGGAAGGCGTCGTTGGGCCGGACGGCGAACGTGCTGCGCGAGTAGTTGGTCTGGAGCGACTCGACGTCGTAGCGCCCGTCGTGGCGGAGCCCGATCTGGCCCTCGCCCGAGCCGTAGCGCGTGATGTACTCCGCGAGCGTCGCGAACTCGCCCTCGTCCTCGATGTCGCTGTCCCGATCCGTGCGGAAGATCGTCCGCAGGTCGATGTCGAGGTTCTCGAACGTCGCCGGGCGCTGCCACAGGAAGCGGACGCCGGCCTCGTACTGCGTCCCGTCGATCGGCTCCTCGGTGCGGTCGAACGGGATCGGCTGCGATTCGCTCTGCTCGTACCAGAGGTCGGTCCGCACCGACGCGCGGGGCGCGATCGCGTGCAGGTAGCCGTTGTCGGTCACCTTGTGCAGCGTCGTCGAGAGCTCGACGCCCGACTGCAGCGCGCCGCGCGCGGGCGAGTCGGTGCCATCGAGGGCTTCGGTCCAGGCGGTGCCACGGAACTGCGCGAACGGCGTGGCGCGGATCGCGGCGACGTCGGTGCGGATCGGGAGCGACAGGCGCTGGGTCGTGTCCGCGCGGCCGGCCTCGCCGTCCCCGACGCCGAGGAGCGCGCCGCCCGGCAGGTCCGAGAACAGGTCGTTGCCCGGCTCGCCCTCGCGGCGCGTGAAGTAGCCGATCTCCAGGTCGCCGCCGTACAGGACTGGCAGGCCGGTGAATCTTCCGACCCGCCGCTCGCCGCGGTAGCCGAGGAGCGACGGGAGCTCCTCGCGCTGGCTCCGGAAGCTGTCGATGCGCTTCTGGACGCCGCCGGTGAGGTAGTCGGCGCCGAACGACTTGCGCCAGCGCACGAACGTGTCGCGCTGCTCGAAGCGCTGGAAGTCGCCCTCGTAGAACTCGGACTGCACGGCGGCGTCGGTCTGGGACGCGACCGCCACGTCGACCCACTCGCCGCGCACGATCGGGTAGCGGCTCCGCACGTAGCCGAACAGGCGCAGCGTGTCCCGGTCCTCGACGGGCACCCGCACCGTACCGACGTCCACGCCCTCGTCGGGGATGCCGGTGACGAAGGCGTCGACGCGGAAGTCCTCGTCCGGATCGTCGCCCGGCTCGCGCTCGCGGATCTGCAGCCCGAGCCCGAGGAGCGGACCGCGATCCCACAGGTACCTCGCGTCCGCGTCCCACTTGCCTCGCACCTTCTTCGGGTTCATCCCGATGCGGCGCGCGATCCAGCTGCCGACCTTTCCGATGTCGAAGCGGAACGCGGTCCCGATGACCGCGCCGAAGCGCGCCGTCTGGGCGACACCGATGTCGCGGATCGGCGTGACCTCGCCGGCCTCGTTCTCGAACCCGTCGATCCCGAACTCCTCGTCGAGGACGACGTTGCCGATCGACGGGAGCGGGAGCGCGACGCCGCCCTGGAACTTGAGACGGTTGCCCTTCGCGCCGAAGCGCCAGCGTCCGTCGCCGCGCGGCGCGAGCGCGAAACGGCTCGTACGGACCACGAAGTGCGGCTCCGCGTGGTCGCACGTGGTGAGCGTGGCGCCGTTGGCCACCAGCGCGCCGCTCTCGTCCGACTCCAGCCGCTCGGTGCGGACGCGGAGGGGGACCTGCTGGCCGCGGGTGACGAGCGGGTAGACGAGCTCGACGTCCTGGATCCACGCGATGGCACGCGCCAGGTCGATGTACAGCTTCGATCCAGTGATCGCACGCCGGTCGGCGCGAGAGATCTCGATCCCGCCCTCCATGTACATCGCCCGGACGTACTCCCCGAACTCCTGGGACTGGAGCTCGAAGAGCATCTCGGCGAGGAAGTTGGGCTGCTTCCGCGCTGCGGCGACGTCGGCGTCGACGGGGAACTCGTCGGGCATCGGCGTCTTCAGCCGGACGCTGTCCCCCTTCGCGCGCCACCGGGCCCGGTCGAGGAACAGCGCGACGTAGTCCATGCGCGCCGAATCCGGCCCGAACGCGACGCGAGGGGAGTAGATCGTGATCAGGATCTCGTCATCGACCACCCTCGAGTCGATCGCTCCGAACTCGAGGGTCCAGACTTCCCCCGGTTTCGCTCCCGGTCCCCGGATCGCGCCCCGGCCGGCGAAGAGGAGGTAGTCCTCGAAGCGTAGCTCGATGAATTCAGCGTCGAGCGAGACGCCGTTTCCCTCCAGGTGCGCGGGCCCGCCCTCGAGGCGGAGCCTCTCTTCATCCACCTTCCCGTCGTCCGCGCTGATGATGCGACCGTCGCCGAAGTCGATGTACAGCTTCTTGCCCACGGAGCCGGACGAGCGCTCGTCCTCGTCATCCTCCTGCGGCGGAACCGGGTCGAACGGACCGATCGTCTTGCGCGGCCCTCCTATCTGCTCCTGCAGGTCCACGACGTCGATCGTCAGGCTGTCCGCAACCAGCTTGATCTCGTCGCCGAGCTCGTTCGTCCCCGTCCCCTGGACCCTGCCGTCGTCCCCGGTCAGCGTCACCGTCTTCTCGTCGGCGAACAGCTCCAGCGCGCTCAGGATGTCGATCTGGACGCCACCGAACTGCCGCAGCGAGAACGAGCGCGCGAACCGGATCTCAGGATCGTTCGCGCGGAGGTCCTTCTGGGTGAACCAGAGCGTCGTGGCGGTCAGCGTGTAGGGGACCTCGTCGCCGGGGAGGCGGCCGGTGACGCGGACGCGCTTGCCCTTCTCCGCGAGCATCCGGCCGCGCTCGCCGTCGAGGATGACGAGCGTGTCGCCGTTCCGAGCCTTGAGCGGCTCCTCGCCCGGCGTGCTCCGGAAGGACAGCTCGACGTCGCCCTTCGCGACGAGCGACGAGCCCCGCGGCTCCAGGCGCTGCGCGGCCTCCACGGGCGCGCCGTCTTCACCGGTCTCGCGCAGCCCACCGTCGACGGTCGGCTCGGCACCGAGGGTCGCGTCGATCTCGACGCTCTTCGACGACAGCTCCGCGAGCCGCCCCTCCGCCTCGTAGCGGCACAGCTCGACCTGGTCCGCCGTCAGGTTCATCGGCGTGCCGGGCCGGCCGTCCGGGTCGATCGGGCCGCGCAGGAAACGCGCGGAGCCGGCCTGCAGCGTCCATCGCGCGATCACCGGGTTCGGGAGCGGGCCGAGGCTCTCGGCGACGATGTCGACGTCCCCGATCGCACGCACGCGCACCGGGCGCTGCTCGTCGAGACTCAGGTCTTCGTTTTCCTCGGCCGCGTCGTCCTCGGACTGCAGCACGACTCCCTCGACGACCATCCGCTTCGCCTGGAAGCGCGCGCGACCGTCGACGCCCTCGAAGCGGGCCTCGCGCACGAAGTCGGCCTCGACCCGCAGCTCGTTCGGCCCGTCGTCGTCGACTTCTGCGATCGGGTCGGTGATCGGGCCGAGGTCGGGGTCGGGCATGGCGCCGAGCGGCGCACGCTGCACGCGAAGAACGTCGGCGTCGAATGCCCACACGCCCTCGGGCGTCTCGAGCTCCGATTCGACGCGCCCCTCGGCGCGGAAGTTGCTCCGCCGCAGCTCGAGCGTCGCCGCGCGCACGAACCCGGTCCGGATCCCCGCCGCCTCCTGCGTCCGGTTCGCGAGCGCCAGGCCCTCCGGCGCGAGGTCGAGAATGACCGGGACCTCTTCGGTCCCCTGGAGGACGATCGAGTCCTCGCCGCGGACGAGCGCGTCCGCCGAGCGGACCTCGCCCCAGAGCGACTGGTACGAGATGTCCCCGCTGGCCTCCAGCGTCCGCCGGTCGACGTCGACGTTCGTGACGGTCGCCGCGTCGACGCGGAACGGATCGGCGCCGAACGACTCGGCGTGGAAGTCCTCGGCGCGGTCGACGAACCAGCGCTCGCCCTCCAGGTGCGCGGACATGCCGAGCCCGGAGCGCACGCGGACCTCGTCCTCGGTCTCGGGCGAGCGCGCGACGATGCGCGTGGGCCCCTCGCTGACGAAGCGGATGTCCTCGTCCGAGCGGTACGTCGCGAGGATCGACTCGGACTCCAGCGTGCCCTCCTGGGTCCGCACGCGCACGTCCCCGTTGAGCAGCACCGTCGCGGACGAGCGGTCCTCCAGCCCCTGCGCCCTGGCCTCGTTCTCGAACGTGACGACGCCGCTGCGCTCGCTGGAGACGATGCGACCGGGGCCGACGAAGACGAAGCGCATCCGCGAGTTCTCCGTCCCGTCGGACGCGGCATCGGGGTCCGAGTCGATCGGGATCAGGTTCCCCGTCACGGGCCCCTGGCCGGTGACGTCGAGCTTGAGCTCCTTGCCCTTCTCGTCGCGCAGGACGTACGTGAGGCGCGGCTCCTCCTCCAGCACGACCTGACGCGGCCGCCCGCCGTCGAAGGTGATCCGCGCCGTGTCACCGCGGTAGACGTCGCGACCCTGGCGGATCGTGACCGCGCCATCAGCGCGCGCCTTGCGCACGATCGGGCGGTCGTCGCCGCGCCGGACGACGAGCACGATGTCGATGCTCTCGGCGTCGATCGTGACGGGCGGGTCGGTGGCGCCGCGCGCGTCGAGGGTGCTCGGCGACTCGATCAGGACCTGGACGCCGTCGCCGGCGAGCACGCGCACCGTGCGCGGTCCATCGGGGGTCTCCTCCTCCTCGGGCGTCACGTCGACGATCGTGAGGTCGCCCTCCTCCGCGGTGACGATGCGGGCCTGGCGACCGTTCTGGAGCTGGATCGCGACGTCGGCGCCCCGCTGGAACGCCAGCGTCTCGGCGCCCGCGATCGCGACGAGCCCGCGCCCCGAGCCGCGCAGGTCGTGGGACCGGAACCGCACGAGGTCGTCGCCGACCGAGCGCAGCTCCTCGATCTCCAGCTGGCCGCGAAGGCGAGGCGCCTCGATGATCAGCGGAGAGAGCGGGGATCCACGCTTCTGCTCGACCAGGACGTCGAACATCGTCACGTCGAGCTGATCCGCGAGGCGGAGGACGCCGACCTCGTCGACGCGTGTCTCCGCCTGCGCCGTCTCCGCCTGGATCCTGCTGCGCAGTGGTTGCTGGCTCTGGGGAGAGCCGTCCACCTCGTACGACTCGATCTCGACCGAGATCAGCTCGTACTTCAGACCGATCGGGTCGAGCGGCTTCAACTGGTCCGCGACGAGGTAGAGGCGCGGCTCGTCCTCGTTGCGCGGCTTCCGCCGGTGGACCAGGTCGCCCCCGAAAACGATGCGCTCACCGGGCTTGAGCCTGTCGATCGAGTCGTCGGCCTCAGGCGCGGTCGTTCCCGCCCCAGACCCCGCCGGGTCGGTCCCGTCGGGATCGTCGTCCGGGTCGTCGTCCGTCGGACCATCGGGCGGGTCCGGCGCGGGAGGCGGCATGGTCTTCTCGAGCTCGCTGTCCCGCCGTTCGACCACGCGCACGTCGGTCCGCCGCGCGCTGGACTCCTTGCGCCGCAACTCGAAGTGCCACAGGAGCGCGGCGCCGAGTCCGAGCACGACCACGAGGATCGCGAGCCGCCTCACGAAGCCGCCTCGCCGCGTGGTCGGACCGGGCCGTCCGAGCAGGAGGACGCACGGCGCGACGCACCGTGCCGCGGGATGGTGCGGACGTTTCGGGTCATCGCCGCGGGATCAGATCCCGACCTCGATGAGGTCCTGGACGTCGACGAGCCCGATCGGGCGACGGTCGGAGTCGATGACCGGCGCGTTGTCGATCCGGTTCTCGCGCAGGAGGCGGTGGGCGTCGACCGCGAGGTCGCCCGGCGAGAGGACCTTCGGCTCGCTCGCCATGAAGTCGTCGATCGGTCGCTCGAGTCGGTCGAACGATCCGCCCTCCAGGAGCCGCCGAAGGTCGCCGTCCGTGAAGATGCCCGCGAGCCGCCCCTCGTCGTCGACGACCAGCGCCGCACCAGGCCGCCCCTTGGTGCGGGAGGTCTGGATGAGCGCGTCGGCGACGCTCGTCCCGGACGAGACGATGGGCAGCGCGTCGTCCTTGCGCATGACCTCGTCGATCCGCAGGAGGCTGCGGCCGAGACTCCCGGCCGGGTGGAAGCGCGCGTAGTCGCGGGGCCCGAACTCGCGCTCCTCCAGGACCGCCATCGCGAGCGCGTCGCCGAGCGCGAGCATCACCGTCGTGCTGGCGGTGGGCGCGAGCTTCATCGGGCACGCCTCCTCGATCCGCCCGATGTCGAGCAGGCAGTCGACGTGCTGACCGAGGGTCGACTCGGGGCGGCCCGTGAGGCCGATCAGGGGCACGCCCAGCTTGCGGACGGCGCCCATGACCATGTTCACCTCCGCAGTCTCGCCCGAGTTCGACATCGCGAGCACGAGGTCGTCGTTCCGAACCCGGCCGAGGTCCCCGTGCAGGGCCTCGCCGGGGTGGAGGAAGAAGGAGGGCGTGCCGGTGCTGGCGAGGGTGGCCGAGATCTTCTGGCCGACGAGGCCCGCCTTGCCCATGCCGGTGACGATGACCTGGCCGCGGCAGTCGAGGACCATCCGGACGGCCCGCTCGAAGGCCTGCCCGCCGGTTCCCTCGCTGGCGCCGGGGCCCACGCCGTGGGCGAGGGTCTCGGCGAGGCGGGTGATCGCCTGGGCCTCCTGGCGCAGCACCTCGGCGCCGCGCGCCGCGGGCGCCTGTTCCTCCTCGTCTGTCATGGCGGTGCCGCGGACCCGACCGCCGTTCAGGGGCCCACGGCGGGGGATTCTACGGACGAGACGAGAGGCGGAACAAGCGACGCCGGAACCCCGTGTGCCGTGCGCGGTTCCAATGGCCGAAAGAGCACCCGGGAGAGCGCCACCGCGCCCGGGCCTCCCGCCACGCCATGGCCATGACCAAGAGCCTCATCACGACCGCCGGACGGGCGACCCTCGTCGGCTCCGCCCTCGCCGCGCTGACCCTCGCCGCTGGCGCGCCCGCGAGCGCCGCCCAGGAGCGCGATCGGGGGCGAGCCTTCGAGGCCCTCCTGCGTCGCGCCGATCTCGATCTCGACGGGAAGATCAGCCGGGATGAGTTCCCGCGCACCGCGCGCGCGTTCCGCCGCCTCGACCGGGATCGGGACGGCTACCTCACGCGCGAGGACTTTGCTCCATCGAAGGACGGCCCCGAGGCGCCGCCGGAGGGTGATCCGGCCCCCGAGGGTCCGGCGACGGCCGAGCAGATCGAGTTCTTCGAGTCCAAGATTCGTCCGGTGCTCGCGGAGTCGTGCTTCTCGTGCCACTCTGACCTCGCCGGCCGCGTCCGCGGCGACCTGCGGGTCGACTCGCGCGCCGCGCTGCTGGCGGGCGGCGCGACCGGCGCGGCGATCGTCCCCGGTGACCCGGACGCGTCGCCGCTGATCGAGGCGGTCCGCTACGAGGACCCGATCTTCGCCATGCCGCCGAAGGCGCCGCTCTCGGACGAGGCGGTCCGCGACCTGGAGCGCTGGGTGAAGATGGGCGCCCCGTGGCCCGACGACGGGCCACGCGTCCCGGACGACGCGATGCACGCCGGCGTGGAGGTCGAGGACCTCGCGGGCGGCGAGTCGCTCGACCGCGAGATCGACATCGAGGCCGGACGCGAGTTCTGGTCCTTCCGTCCGCCGGTCCGCGTCGAGCCGCCGACGCCCGAGGACGCCGAGTGGGCCTGGGGACCGATCGACGGGTTCCTGCGCACCGCGATGGAGGAGGCCGAGGTCGAGCCCGTGCGCGACGCCGACAAGCGGACCTGGCTCCGCCGGGTGACCTTCGACCTGACCGGCCTTCCGCCGACGCCCGAGGAGATCGAGGCCTTCGAGGCCGATCGCTCGGCCACGGCGTACGAGACCGTCGTCGACCGCCTCCTGGCGTCGGACGCGTTCGGCGAGCGCTTCGGCCGCCACTGGCTCGACGTCGCCCGGTACGGCGAGTCGAGCGGCAAGGAGACGAACGTCGCCTACCCGCACGCCTGGCGGTACCGCGACTTCGTCATCGACGCGATGAACGAGGACATGCGGTTCGACGTCTTCCTCCAGAAGCAGGTCGCGGGCGACCTCCTTGAGTACGCCGGCGAGGACGAGCGCGCGGAGAACCTCGTGGCGACCGGATACCTGGCGATCGGCTCGAAGAGCCACAACACGAACGACCGCCGCCAGTTCGCCCTCGACGTCGTCGACGAGCAGATCGACGCCGTCTCGCAGGGGATGCTGGGGCTGACGCTCGCCTGTGCGCGCTGCCACGACCACAAGTTCGACCCCGTGCCGATCGAGGACTACTACGCCCTCGCGGGCATCTTCCTCAGCACCGACACGCGCTACGGCACGCTGCGCGGGGCGGGGAACGACCACCCCTCCGATCTGATCGACCTGCCGGCCGGGGCGGACGTGCCCGACGGCCCGACGATGGACCCGCTGATCCGCCGGCTCTTCGAGCGGGGAAGGGAGCGCGCGGAGCGCCGCGCGTCGCCCGACGGGATGTCGATGGACCGGGAGATGGATACGGCGGACGAGCGCCTCGCGCGCCTGCAGCAGCGCCGATCGGCCCAGCAGGCGGCGATCCTCGACGACCTCCTCGTCCGCTTCGACGAGCGCGGCCGCCCGACGGCGGCGAACCGCGTCGCGATGGGAGCGGTCGAGGGCACGCCGCGGGACATCGCCGTGCTCGAGCGCGGCGAGCTCGATCGGCCGGGCGACGTCGTCGAGCGCGGCCTCCCGCAGGTGCTCTGGAGCGGCGAGCAGCCGGCGATCGACGAGGGCAGCGGGCGCCTGGAGCTCGCTCGCTGGGTCGGCTCGGGGGACAACCCGCTGACGGCGCGCGTCTGGGTCAATCGCATCTGGCTCCACATGTTCGGCGCGGGGATCGTGTCGACGCCCGACAACTTCGGCGCGGGCGGGCAGCCGCCGAGCCACCCCGAGCTGCTCGACTGGCTCGCCACCGAGCTCGTCGCGAACGACTGGTCGACCAAGTCGATCGTGCGCGAGATCGCGCTGAGCCACGCGTACCGGCTCGACAGTAGCTCCAGCCGCGCGAACGAGGCGCTCGACCCGGACGCCGTCACTCGCTGGCGCATGGCCGACCGGCGGCTGGAGGCCGAGTCGATCCGCGACGCGCTGCTCGCGGTCTCCGGGACGCTGGAGAGCGAGCCCCCGGTCGGCTCGCCGACCGGCGCGATCGAGGGCGCGCTGCGCGTCGAGCAGCTGACCGCGTTCCTGACCCAGGAGCGGCCCGTGCGCTCGGTCTACCTGCCGAGCCTGCGCGGCGAGGTCGTCCATTCGCTGGAGGTCTTCGACGCGCCCGACGCGGCCTTCGTGACCGGCGACCGCGAGGAGACGAGCGCGGCGACCCAGGCGCTCTTCCTGATGAACGACGAGGACGTGCTGCGGCTCGCCGACGCGTTCGCCGACCGCCTCATGGCGGCCGAGGAGAAGGACACGCGGCGCATCCGACTCGCCTTCGAACTCGCGCTGGGCCGCCGGCCCACGTCGGTCGAGACGGACGCGGTGCGCAGGTTCCTGCGTGAGTACGAGCGCATGAGCCCCAAGGAGAACGACGCGAGCGATCGCTCGTCGACGCGTCGCGGACGGGCCCAGCGAGGTGGAGCCGGCCGCGGTGGATCACAGCGCGGTCGTGCGCGCGGCCGCGGCTCCGACGCCGCGCTCGCGCCGCCGCGGAGCCCGGAGCACGCGGCCTGGTCCGCGTTCGCCCAGGCGCTGTTCCAGAGCGCGGAGTTCCGCACGATCGGCTGAAGACGAGGAGATCCAAGACATGAACCCGTTCCACACGCCCAACCGCCGCGACGCACTGCGGCTCCTCTCGTCGGGATTCGGCCTGCTCGCGATGCGCGGGATGGCGAACGCGAGCCCTGCGCGCGCCCTTGCCCGACAGACCTCGCCGCTCGCGCCGAAGGCGCCGCACGCGAAGGCCCACGCCAAGCGCGTCATCTTCCTGTGCATGAACGGCGCGCCCTCGCACGTCGACACGTTCGACCACAAGCCGGAGCTCACGAAGCGCGACGGCGCGACGCTCTCGGGCACGCGGCGCGGCGCGAAGCTGATGGGCTCGCCGTGGAAGTTCAACGCCAGCGGCAAGAGCGGCCTGATGATCTCCGAGCTCTTCCCGGAGATCGCGAAGCACGCGGACAAGATGTGCCTCCTGCGCGGGATGCACACCGACGTGCCCGCCCACCCGCAGGCGTTCACGAAGCTCCACACCGGCAGCTTCCAGTTCGTGCGGCCGTCGCTGGGCGCGTGGACGCTCTACGGGCTCGGGACCGAGAACCAGGACCTGCCGGGCTTCGTCACGCTCAACCCGCCGAGCCGCCAGGGCGGCGCGCAGAACTACGGCAGCGCGTTCCTCCCCGCGACCTACCAGGGCCTGCGTATCGGCATGTCGCGCAGCGGACGGCGGTCGCGCGGCGGGCAGGAGCCGATCGCCGACATCCGCAACCCGCGCCAGAGCGAGAAGCAGCAGCGCGCCCAGCTCGACCTCGTCAACAAGCTCAACCGCGAGCACGCGAAGCGCGAGAAGGGGAGCGACGACGTCGACGCGGTGATCGAGTCCTACGAGCTCGCGTTCCGCATGCAGTCGGAGCTCCCCGGGCTACTCGACATCTCCGGCGAGAAGCAGAGGACGCTCGACGCGTACGGCATCGGCCAGGACGAGACCGACGTCTTCGGTCGGCAGTGCCTGACGGCGCGCCACATGGCCGAGGCCGGCGTGCGGTTCATCGAGGTCGGCATGGGCGGCTGGGACCACCACCGCAACCTGCGCCAGGACCTGCCGGCGAAGTGCCGCCAGATCGATCGTCCGATCGCGGCGCTCCTCGCGGACCTGGAGCGCTCCGGACTTCTCGAGGAGACGCTCGTCCTCTGGGGCGGCGAATTCGGCCGCACGCCGTACGCCCAGAACGGCGACGGGCGCGACCACAACAACCGCGGGTTCACGACCTGGATGGCCGGCGGAGGCGTCCAGGGCGGACTCTCGTACGGCGCGACGGACGAGAACGGCATCGAGGCGGTCGAGGGCCGGATGTCGATCCACGACTGGCACGCGACGATCCTCCACCTGATGGGCCTCGAGCACACGCGGCTGACCTATCAGTACGCCGGGCGGGACTTCCGCCTGACGGACGTCCACGGGGAGGTGGCGACGGACATCCTCGCGTAGGCGCAGTGGGAGCATCCGCTCTCGGATGCGCCGGAGCCATCGCCGCAGTTCCAGTCGCTCGATCTCGTCGCGTTGCAGCATGTGCCAGAGCCAATCAGTGTGCGGCGGAACAAGGGTCGGCAATACAGCCCGCCAAGCACGGGCGTAGCGACGACATCCCCGACGGCCTCAACGTCTCGCGGGTTCGGCGCGTCCGTGGTTGACGGCGGTGAGAAGGGGAAGGGGCGCAACCGTTCGACGCCGGGACCGTCAAGTCCTGCGTGGAGCGCGGTGCGACGAGGGGACCGACCGGGCCCGAGGGACCTCGCCGCGACGCGACGACTGCGCCTTTCCACGCCCTCGTCCGCGAACACCTGGAGACGTTCCTTGCACGCGTCGAGGACGAGCACGGCGGCCGGCGCCTGCCGCTCTACGTCGAGCAGGAGCTGCGCGGCTTCCGCGCGTGCGGCGGGCGTCGGATGGCCGAGCTCGCAAGAAACCTCGTCGACCGCGTGCTGCCGCCAGTCTCTGTTCGGCAATGGGTCCTCTCGGTTCCGTGGGCGCTACGGCTGCGGATGGCGTGCGATTCGGATCTGTGCCGGGCGGTAGCCCGCGCGTTCCTGCGGGCAGTGGCGGCGGCGTACCGGCGGGGCGCAAAGGAAGTGGGACTGCTCGAGACCAGCGCCGTCGACGATCCGCTGGGCGTCCCGCGAGCCCACGCGGGCGCCGTGAACTTCGTGCAGAGGTTCGGGTCGTCGCTCGCACTCAACGTTCCCCAGAGAGAAGATTCGGCACGCGCTGTTCCTCGATGGCACGTACATCGTCCGTGGTCCTGCGAGCCGCCCGCACTTCCACCCCGCGTCGCCGCTGACGCACGACGAGCTCGCTCGCGTCCAACGCGACATCGTGCGTCGGATCGAGCGCGTGCTCCGCGACCGCGGGATCCTCGACGACGGTCCCTCGTTCGACGACGGTGGCTTCGACGGCTCGGAGTCGCTCTTCCCATTCGTCCAGGCCGCGTCACTCCAGTCGAGAGTCGCGCTCGGCGCGGAGTCGGGCCGCCCGATACCGCGCCTCGTCGACCCCGCCGTCGCCATACGCCCTGCCGCGACGAACGTCGTCCTGCCAGACGAGCTCCGTTGCGAACTCGACGGGTACTCCCTACACGCTGCCACCCGCGTAGAGCCCGATGACCGGGAGCGGCTCGAACGCCTGGTGCGCTACCTCGCGCGTCCTGCTCTCGCGCAGTGCCGGCTCGAGGTTCGCGGCGACGGCAAGGTGAAGGACAAGCGGTCGCTGCGTCGCCCGTGGCGCGACGGCACGCGCGCGTTCGTGTTCGACCCGCTTGACCAAGAGGGGATACCGCTCGAGCGTCTCGTCGCGCTGGTCCCCCACCCGCGCGAGCATCAGTGGACTTACTTCGGGGTCTTGGCGCCCGCGTCACCACTGCGTGATGCGGTGGTGCCGCGCTCGCGCGAGTCACGCCGAGCCGTGGACCACGGGGATCCCTGCGCTCGCGCGAACCGCCGCAGCTGGGCCGAGCTGCTGGAAAGGACCTTCGCGGTGGACGTGCTTCGCTGTCCGAGGTGCGCAGGACGGCGCAGTCGAGTTGCGACGATCACCGACCCGATCGTCGCGCGGAAGATCCTCCAGCATCTCGGCCTGCGCGCCGAGCCTCCAGAGCTCGCGCCCGCGCGCCCCGAGCCGCAGATGCGGTTCGCCTGATCTCGAGACCGCCCGCGGCCCGGGCCGAAGCCGACGTCCCC
>JBCDGE010000023.1:0-75208 GCA_038757895.1 Planctomycetota bacterium
CCCCGCTGACGGCGCCTGGCGCGGAGAAGACGCGCCTTGGGCGGAGACTAGATTTTGACGTACTCGAAGTCGACCGCCTGGCTGTTGATGCCGCGCAGCGGCGGCGCGATCCAGTTCGCGAACTTGCCGGGCTCCGTGCAGGGCTTCATCAGGCCCTTCACGTAGTCGGCCTCTTCCTGGCTCGGGAGCCACTCGCGGCACCCCTCCTCGTAGGCCTCGCGCGACATCGGCTCGCCCGTCTCGACGTGGAAGCGACCGCCGGACCACTCGCCGACCGTGCGGTTGAAGCGGCGGTGCGGGTACTTGAACTCGAAGTCGATGCCGGCCTTCTGGCACTCCTTGTTCCAGTACGCGATGCCCTTGAGGTTGTCCTTCACGTACGCGTCGCGCAGGACCTCGTTCATGGCGTTGCGCAGCGGGACCTCGTCCGGCTTGATCTCGCCGTCGACCCAGCGGTCGAGCTCGTAGCCTTGATCGAGCGCCGTGTGCTCGTCGTAGTTCTTGGCCTCGTACGCGCGGCCCTTGATGCCCGCGCCGAAGAAGTTCGCCGAGTTGCTCGACACCTCGGCGCCGAACAGGTCGAGCGACGACGCCGCCCAGAAGTTGATGTAGCGCTGGATCGTCTCCAGCGGGATCACACCCTCGGCGAGCAGGTCGGCATCCGGGTTCTCGGCGAGCACCTCGCACGTCCGGCGGATGACGCGCGCCACGCCCGTCTGGCCGACGAACATGTGGTGCGCCTCCTCGGTGAGCATGAACTGCGTCGTACGGGCGAGCGGCTCGAAGCCCGACTCGGCGAGCGAGAGGAGCTGGAACTTCCCGTCTCGGTCCGTGAACATCGTGAAGCAGAAGAAGCTCAGCCAGTCGTGGCAGGGCTCGTTGAACGTGGTCAGGATCCGCGGGCTGTCCGCGTTGCCCGAGCGACGCTCCAGGAGCTCGGCGGCCTCCTCGCGGCCGTCCTTCCCGAAGTAGCTGTGGAGCAGGTAGACCATCGCCCACAGGTGGCGGCCCTCTTCGACGTTGACCTGGAACAGGTTGCGCAGGTCGTAGAGCGACGGCGCGGTCAGGCCGAGCAGGCGCTGCTGCTCGACCGACGCCGGCTCGGTGTCGGCCTGCGTCACGATCAGGCGCCGCAGCCATCCGCGGTACTCGCCCGGGACCTGCTGCCAGACGTCGTCGCCCATGTGGTCGCCGAAGGTGATCTTGCCGCCCGGCTCGGTCGGAGTCAGGAAGATGCCCCAGCGGTAGTCCGGCATCTTGACGTAGCCGAAGTTCGCCCAGCCGTCGCGGTCGACGCTCACCGCCGTGCGCAGGTAGACGTCGTTCTCGTTGAAGTCGGTGGGGCCCATGTCCCGCCACCAGTCGAGGTAGTCGGGCTGCCAGCGCTCCAGCGCGCGCTGGAGGCGCTTGTCCGACTTCAGATCCACGTTGTTCGGGATCTTCTGCGTGTAGTCGATGCCAGTCATTCGGGTCTCCGTTGGGTCGATTGAGAGTGGTGTGCGGCGCGCGGCAGCGATCCACACGCCCCTCCGGCGTGTCGCGCGCGCGACGCTGGTCTTGGTGGTCGTTCGCCGGTCGGTCAGGTCCGCTCGACGTTGAACTCGGGCCGCATCGGGGTGCCGTAGCAGACGAGCGCGCCGCGCTCCCCGACCGCGTTCGGGCGCTGGAAGATCCAGTTCTGCCAGGCGGTCAGGCGCCCGAAGATCTTGGTCTCCATGGTCTCGGGGCCGGCGAAGCGCAGGTTCGCCTCCATGCCGGTCAGCGCGTCGGGCGAGAAGCTCGCGCGCTCCTCGATCGCGAGGCGCAGCTCGTCCTCCCAGTCGATGTCGTCCGGGGCGAAGGTCGCGAGCCCGAGCTCGTTCGCCTCCTCGGCCGGGAACTGGCGCATCGTCTCCAGCACCTGACCGACGCGCTCGGGCTCGCCGAGGAAGCGCGTCTCCAGGCGCGAGATGCCGTTCGACATCGGGAACATGCCGGTGTTCGCGAACGACACGCCCAGCTCGACCTCCACGTCGGGGTCGTCGAGCACGTAGAGGCGGTCGCTCGCCAGCGCGAGCTCCAGGAAGGAGCCCGTGAACGCAGTGCCCTCGTCCGCGACCGCGTAGAAGCTCTTCGCGGTCATGTCGAGGCGCTTGAGGACGCGCTTGACGAGGTGCTTGGTCTCGTGGACGAACCAGTGCTCGGACGCTGCGAGCAGCTCGTCGGTCGCGCGGATCGTGTCCGCGCTGCCCGTGGCCCGCAGCAGGACGAGCGCGCAGTCGCGCACGTTCATGCGCAGGTGCAGGAGCGCTTCGTCGAGTTCGCGGAACGCGCGCAGGACCCACCAGTCCGAGCCGGCGGCGTACGCGCCGCTCTCGTCGGTCGGCACCTCGGCCGAGCCGCCCTGCGGGGCCTCGATGCTGAGCGTCGCCGTGCGCTGCGCCCCGTCGACCTCCAGGTTCACGTAGCGGTACTTGCGGCTGTCGCCGTCGACCTCGGCCTCGATCGCGTCGAGCGCCACCCCCTTCGCGTCCGACCGGTCCTCGCACGAGTCGGCGAGTGCGCGCGCCTCCTCGGCGACGGTCTCCTCCCACTTCGACAGCGGCGCGATGCGATCGACGAGGTCCCACTCGACGGCGCGCTTGCCCTTGATGCCTTCGGCGACGCTGGAGAACACGTCGCAGCGATCGCGGCGCACCTTGCGCTTGTCCGTGATGCGCGTGAGGCCGCCGGTGCCCGGCAGCACGCCGAGCAGAGGCACCTCCGGGAACGAGACCGCGCTGTTGCGGTCGTCGACGAGCAGGATCCGGTCGCATGCCAGCGCCAGCTCGTATCCGCCGCCGGACGCGGTGCCGTTGAGCGCGGCGAGGAAGCGCTTGTTCGAGTGCTCGGACGCGTCCTCGATCCCGAGGCGCGTCTCGTTCGTGAACTTGCAGAAGTTCACCTTGAAGGCGTGCGCGCTGCTGCGGAGCATCACGATGTTCGCGCCGGCGCAGAACACGCGGTCGAGCGCGCCGGTCACGACGACCGAGCGCACCTCGGGGTGCTCGAAGCGCAGCCGTTGGATCGCGTCCGCGAGCTCGATGTCGACCCGCAGGTCGTAGCTGTTGAGCTTCAGCTCGTACGCGTCGCCGCGCAGGCCACCGAACGGCTCGACCGCCATGCGGAGCGTCGCGACGTCGCCGTCGATCGACAGGTCCCAGTGGCGGTAGTCCGACGGGTGGACCTGGAACGAGATCGGCCCGTCCAGCGGGGCGGTCGCGGGAGCGGCGGTCGGGGCGGCGGTGGCGTCGTCGGTCGTGGTCAAGGCGGCTCCTGGGGAGGTCGGCGCAGCTTGTGGGCAAGATATCGCTCAATGGGCGTGCCCGGATGCACTATAGTTTCCATTTGATGGGCAGACAAGACGACGAAGCCCTCCTTCGGGAGCTCGGCCGCCGGATCCGCCGGGAGCGCGAGAGCGCGGCCCTGACGGTCACGGAGCTCGCCGAGCGCGCCGGATTGTCGCGGCGCTACGTGACCGAGGCGGAGGCCGGCCGTGCCAACCTGACGCTCCTCAAGCTGGCCCGCATCGCCACCACCCTCCGGCTGCGCCTGGGGGAGCTGTGCGACCTCCCGGACGTGGGTCCGCCGCGCGAGCGGATCGCGCTCGTCGGGCTGCGCGGCGCCGGGAAGTCGACCGTCGGCCGGCTGCTGGCGCGGGAGCTGGAGGTGCCCTTCGTCGAGCTCGACGAGCGGATCGAGCGCAACGCGGGCCTGTCGCTCGCGGCGATCTTCGACCTGCAGGGCGTCGAGACCTACCGGCGACTGGAGCGCGAGGCCCTGGAGGAGGTCCTCGCCGAGGGCCAGCGCCAGGTCATCGCGACCGGCGGGTCGATCGTGACGAGCGAGGACACCTACGAGCGTCTCCGCGAGTCCTGCCGGACCGTGTGGCTGTCCGCCGAGCCCGAGGAGCACCTCAAGCGAGTCCTCGACCAGGGCGACCACCGGCCGATGGAGGGCCGCCCGCGCGCCCTGGAGGAGCTCCGGGAGATCCTGGAGCGCCGCGGCGCGCTCTACGCGCTCGCGGACCGGCGCGTGCGCACGAGCGAGCGCGGTGCGGCCGAGGTCGTGGCCGACCTGGCGCAGCTCCTGTCAGCCTGACCGGGCCGCGAGCGCGCCCGCTACTCGTCGCCCGTCGGCGGCACGAGGATCACGAAGTGCCCCTGGCGCAGCTCCTCGCCCTCCAGCGACCTGCGGACGTTCCGCGTCGAGATCATCGAGACGACCGCGATGTTCAGGTCCGGCTTGCGCTTGCGCAGCCGCTCGACGGTTCCGAGGCCGAAGTCGCTGTGGAACCGTCCGTTCCAGTGCACGACGAGCGGCGCGTCTCCGCCGCGGGCGTCGATCGCGTCGGCGATGCTCTCCGCCATCGTGTCGTCCTTGATGCACTGAGCTGCGTAGATGTTGTCGAGCGCCGTCGACGGCATGCTGCCGCCGTGTCCGCCGGACATGACGTCGTCGAAGCGATCGCGGTACTCGCCCTTCGAGACGTCGACGCTCCGCGCGGCCCACGCGTCGCCCGCGCCCTCCGCGAGCCCGCGACGCGCCACGCGCGAGGCGATCGGCCGGTAGCAGTTCGCCGCGACGACCTCGAACCCGCGCTCGCGCGCCATCTCGACCGCGGGGCGGTAGTGCGCGACGTAGTTGGACCAAGGGCGTGCGCCCTCGAGGAACATCTCCTCGTCGATCGCACCGGACAGGTAGAGGTTCAGCCGGCGCTGCGCGTCGCGCTCGAACATCTCCATCGAGAGGATGATCTCGCCCCTCAGGTCGGCGAGGGCCCTGGTCAGCGCGAGCTGCACCGCGTGCCCCTCGGCGGAGTCGTGCTGCTCGCCGAGGAACACGACGTCCGCGGAGGCGAGCTCCTCGGCGGCCTCGGCGATCGTCACGGACTCCTGGCCGGGCGTGCGGACGAGGGCGACCTCGCCCTCGGCTCCGACCGCGTCCCGGGTCCCGGCGTCGAGGTCGAGCGTCGAGCGGCCGGACAGGCTGCCGCAGGCGGTCAGCAGGCAGGCGAGGAGCGCGAGCGGCCCGGCGGTGCGGCCGCCGCGGGGGAGAGTGCGTGCAGGGGTCATGGGTCCATCTTCGCACATCGGGGCCCCCGACCTTTCGCCCGATGGGACATCCCTGGCCGGCGATCGATCCGGTGACCGAGCCCGAACAGGGGAACCGGGAACCCCGCGGCTGCCCGGGTCTAATGATCTGCATGCACGCCTCGCGCTCCGCACTCGCGCCGCTCGCGCTCGCCCTCCTGGCGCTCGCTCTCGCTTCGCCGCCCGCCGCGTCTCCTGCGGGGCCGCCCGTCGCCGAGACCGAGTCCGAGGTCGCGCTCGGCGCCGGTCGGCGCGCCGCGGAGCGCGGTGACGCCGCCCGCGCCCGCGTTCACTTCGAGCGCGCCGCCGCCTCGGACGACCCCGGCGTCCGCGCGGACGCGCTGCTCGGCATGGAGGAGATCGCCCGCGCGAACGGCGACGTCGATGCCCTCGCGCGCGCCGCGCTCGGGTGGGCGGACCTCCAGATCGGCGGCCAGGGCCGGCCGGGCCAGCGGCCGCCGCGCGGCGCATTCGACCTCGGCAAGGACGGTCCGCCGCTCCTCGCGCTCGCGGGCGAGATCGCGGGGACGCGCGTCGGCGCCGTCGCCGAGCTGACCAAGGCGGCCGCGGACCGCGAGTCCAAGGGCGGCCGTCGCCCCGAGCAGCTCCTCACCGCGGCCTGGGCGCGCCGCTTCGCGCTCGACCTCGCGCAGCGCTCGCCCGCGGTCCTGTCGGCATTCGAGGCCCGCCTCGCGCCGGAGGTCCACGCCCCGCGCGACGCGCACGGCCCGGTGCTGAAGGCGCTGGAGCGCGTCGCCGAGAAGGCGCTCTCGTCGGGCCAGCCCGGCCTCGCGGCGCGTGCGGCGCGCATCATCCACGGCTTCGGCGTCCAGGCCGACTTCACGCACCTGCGAGGGGACCGTCCCGCCGGTCTCGCCCGCTGGCGTTCGAAGGGCGCCGAGCTGCTGGGTCGCGCGCGGGCGCGCCTCCGCGACGACGGGCAGCGGCCCTGGACCGTCGAGGAGCTGGAGTGGCTCGCGTCCGACGAGGGCGAGGCCTTCACGCGCGAGCACCCCGACTTCGGCGCACCGGGCGTCGCCGTGTCGCCGCGCGGCTGGTACCGCATCGAGTCCGACTGCGGGTACCAGACGCTGCTGGGCGTCGCGAGCACGATCGAGGACCACCACGTCCGCATCGCGGGCTACTTCGGCTCCGATCCGTTCACCGACGGCGACCTGCGCCAGGGGCTCGTGCGCATCGTCCCGGACCCGAGCGGCCTCGAGGCGGAGGGCGCGCCGTTCTTCTGGGCCGGCGGGTTCCAGTCCGGCGACACGACCGTCATGCGGCACAGCGTCGGCACGATCGTCGGGCTCGGCCGCGGACTCACGCACGAGCTGACCCACCGCTTCGACGGCGCGCTGCACGGCGGCATTCCGTCGTGGCTCGCGGAGGGCCGCGCCGTGTGGACCGGCGCCGCCTACGCGCGCACCGACGACACGACGTTCGTCGACGCGTGGTGCAACTTCGGCACGATGCGCACGGTCCTCCGACGCGGGCTCGCGAACCGCAAGGAGCTCGAGGGGCTCGTGAAGGGCGAGCCCGAGGACTACCGCAGCAACTACTCGGTCGGGAACGCGCTGTACGTCTTCCTCAGCACGTGGTTCCCGGGCGACGCGACGTCGTTCACGGCCGCTGAGCCGATCTTCGCCGACCGCCTGCGCGAGTACGAGGACTCGGGCGAGCACTCGCGCCGGCCGAGCGACCGGCTGGAGGAGTTCGAGGACGCGTTCTGCGACGGGGAGGGCGGACGCCCGTCGTCCTTCGACGAGTTCCAGGAGATGTTCGTCGAGTTCCTGCAGGGGTTCGATCGCCGCGAGCCCGCCAAGTGGACCGCGCGCTACGTGAACTCGCACGAGAACGCCGAGCGCGGCGAGTGGGTCTACGACGAGCCAACCTGGACGTGGGACTGGACGCGGGCCGAGCCGCTATTCGGCCAGAACCAGGCGCGGATCGCCGGGCTCTTCCTGCTCGAGGAGGGGGACAGGGACGCGGCGCTGCGCGCGCTCGTCTGGGCGCGAGCCGTCGACGGGTACGACCGCCGGACGAGTGACGGGCTGCTGGAGCTCTTCGGCGCCGAGCGCAAGCCGAGTGCGGCCCGGCGCGAAGCGCTGTGGGTGACCGAGCATGAGCGGCGCGGCGAGCCCTTCGCGTCCGCGCTCGAGCCCGCGGCCTCCGGGCCGTTCCCTGCGCGCATGCCGGCGGTCGAGGCGCACCTGACCGCGCTCCGGGAGGGCGCGACGACCCTGCACGCGGCCGGTGCGCCGCGCGCCGCGGACCGGCTGGCGCTGGAGGCGTCCCGCGTCGCGGCGTGGCTCGGCACTCCCGCGGACGTCGCGCCCGAGGGGGCTCCCACGCCGACCTTCGACGACGAGCTCGTCGGGTGGGCCGACGAGGAGCTCACGCGGCTCGACGAGGACCGACCGAAGGAGCTCTTCGGCTTCGAGGAGGACGGTGGGATCCTCCTCGGGCGGCGAGTGAAGCGCGGAGGGTCCGGTCGCTTCGACCGGCGCGGCGGCGGCAAGTCCTTCGTGCGCGCGTCGCGCTGGATGCTCCCCGGCTCGTACTCGGTCCGCACGAACGTGCGGTTCACGACGGCCTACAACACGGCCGTGGCGGTCGTCGGCTGGACGAGCCGCGAGCGCAACGTCCGCCTGCAGATCACCGCGGGCGACTGGGCGTATGCCGTCGGGGACAAGGACGAGGAGCCGCGCTTCGACTCGGTGCGCTGGGGCTTCGACGGGATGCGGACGCGCGACGCCGGGCTGCCCGGGAGCGCGCGCGGCGGCGCGATCGTGCTCGGGTCTTCGTCGACGTCGGTCACGCTGGAGCTGCTCGTCGAGGGGGCCGCGGTATCGGCCTGGATCGCCGGACAGTACGCGGGCACCTACCACACGATCGACGGAGCGCCGATCGAGGGGTTCGTCGGCTTCGGAACGTCGAACGGCGCGGTGCGGCTCGCCCCACCGATCGTCCGCCGAACGGACGGCGAGCCCGCGCGCGTCGCCACGGCGCGGGCGTCCGCGAACGCCGCGACCGAGGACGGCACGGCGCCCCTCGACCTCTCCGCCCTCGACCTCGAGCGCGGCACGGGGCCCTCCTTCGACCGCCTGGAGAACCAGCGGGTGCACTTCGGGGCGGAGCGCAGCACCGCGCCGAACGGAACGCTCGTCCTCTGGGTGCCGTCGCGCTCGAAGTCCGACGCGATCCGTGGGCTCGAGTCCCGCGAGGACTCCGTCGGCGTCGCGGTCAAGCGCGCGAAGCGCTCGGCCCGTTCGCTCCTCCAGCGGATGATGCGCCGCGACGTCGTCCAGCCGCTCGTGGTCGTGCTGCCGGAGCGCTACCGCCCCGCGATGGACGTCGGCGAGTTCGAGGCCGATCTCGCCGAGGGCGCCGCGGACGGGATCCCGCTCCCGCGCGTCGCGTTCCACTCGGTCGTCGCCCGGCCCCCGGCGGACGACGAGGAGCAGGCGGAGGAGAGCAACGAGGAGGCCCACGACCGTTCGATCGACCAGGGGCGGCGGTGGCTGATGTTCCTCGATCCCTCGGACGTGGTGCGGGACGCGGTGCCGTGGATCGGCTCCAGCGCGCTGGAGAACTCCAGCATCGACCACTGGCTCACGGTCTTCCGCGACCACGGCCGCCCCGAGCGACCGCTGCCGTCGGGGATCAAGCCGCGCACGGACGACGAGGACGACGACGCCGGCGAGCGGTAGCGCGTCACCTCAGCGCAGCGTGCCGAAGCGCTTGATGTGCGTTCGGCCGATGTCGATCCACATGAGGTAGTCGATCGTCCCGAACTCCTTGTCGATCGCGGGCGGCCCGAGCACCCGGCCTCCATAGCGGAGGTAGGTCGCGAACAGCTTCGGGATCTCGATGCCGCTGAAGTCGCCCTTCAGCGGCCACTCCTGGAGCGGGCACGCCAGCGCGCGGCGCGGGGGGGCGTGCATTTCGGGGTGCACCTTGCCGTGCTTGACGAGGTACGCGAACAGCTCGACGCCAGGGCGCGGGTCGGTCCCGGTCAGTGAGCTGCACCCGAAGAAGGCGTCCACGCCGACGTGCTTCGAGTACGTGATCAGTCCGTGCCACAGCAGGAACAGCACGGTCTTGTCGCGGTGGGCGCGAGCGACGCAGGCGCGGCCGAGCTCGGCGGCGGTCTCGAGGCGCTCCGGCGGCAGCCCGTCCAGCTCGAACTCACCGGCGGTGTACCAGCCGTGCCCCGCGCGCGCGGACGCGGCGGTCTGCATGCGATACGTCCCGACGACGGCGCCGCTCGCGCGCTCGATCACCATCAGGTGCTGGCACTGGCGGTCGAAGGCGTCCGCGTCGAGGCCGGTCTCGTGGGCGCCGGCGAGGCCCTCGCCGAGCTCGACGTTGAACACGGCGTAGCGCAGGCGGCGGACCGTCTCCAGGTCGGCGCCCGTGCGCGCGAAGCGCAGCGCGTAGGGCCCGGCCTTGACGTCGAGGTCGGGGACGAGGTGCTGGTCCTCGAGGAGCCGCGTGGCGCCGCCTTCGTCGGTCGGCTCCGGCGGGCGGTTGTGTTGGTCGGCCAAGGGTCGCTGGTCGCCGTCGGTGCGGTGACGGGGGGGACTCGGGGAAGGGTGATGGGGCAGGTCCCGCGCCAGGACGAATACTCGATACCAGTCCGAGTCTCGCATCAAGAGGGGGTACGGATTCCGTAGGTCCGAAAGAGGACCCCGCCGGGTCGCCCCCCGGACGGATCCCCCCGCCCAGGAGGAAGCTACGTCCGGTGGGAGCGCTGCCTCCGGCGGTAGCGGCGCCACTCCGAGAGAATGCCCAGGAGCCCCGTCGTCTCGGCCCCTCGGGCCGCGTTTGCGGCCCCGATCGCGTAGGCGATCCGCCACTGGGCGAACAGGATGCGGTAGGCGGCGAAGATCGAGTGCCTGGGGTCGTAGACGTGCGTCGCCTCGGACGTGACCCCGTTGAGCTCGATGATGCTCACCCCCTCACCGCGCGAGAGCGCCTCCGCGCTCGGGACGCGGATGTCGAAGCGGCCGAAGAAGAAGCCCTCGTACCGCCGCGCGATCCGCTCGACCGCGGCCTCCAGCTCCGGCGTGATGAGGTGCTCGCCGTCCAGGAAGATCGCGCCGCGCGCGTGCGTGCCGACGCTGCACAGGGCGACGACCTCGCCCTCGGCGGGGACCTCGTCCGAGCGCTCGCCGAGTTCCTGGAGATACACCGCGTGCATCGCGCACGCGCGCGGATCGTCCAGCAGCAGGTCCTCGACGGTGCGCGTCCCGTCGCCCGTGACCGTCGGCAGCACCTTCGTCGTCACGCCGAAGACGGACCCCTGTTCGTCGTCGGGGTGGCGGGTGTAGAAGATCCCGAACTCGTCGCCGTCGACGCGCTGCTGCAGGATCGCGTCGTGGTCGAGCGCGCGCGCGCGCGCCACGAGCGTCTCTTCGTCGTCGATCATCGCGACGCCCGAGCCGCGCTGCCCCGCGTCGGGTTTGAGCACGACGGGGAGGTCGACGCCCGGCCTGCGCAGGAACTCCCGCGCGAGTCGCTCGCGCTGCGCCGGCGACGCCTCGTTGCGAAGCAGCTCGAACTGGGGGATCTCCGGCGCGTCGACGCCGAGGTCGCGGAGGATCTCGAACTTCGACTCGCCGACGAAGCCGCCCGCGGGCATCGCGGGGTTGGCGGCGGTGACGATCGACAGCCCGCGGTGCCGGATACCGAGCCACTGGACGTACGCGAGGACCGGCACGTACGTGATCCACGGCGGCCAGAACTCCCAGCGCCGCAGGCGGAGCCAGCGCCCGCGCAGCAGGCGGCGCCCCTTGTGCGTGAAGAGCAGCGGGACGATCCCGTACACCTGCCACAGCACGACGATGAGCGCGATGACCCACGGGAGCTGCTTCGCACCGAGGCCGCCGATCGCCTCGGCCAGCTGCTCGCCGGCGAACGCGGCGATCGCGACGAGCGCGGGCGTCCAGAGGATGCCGGCGATCGCGAAGAAGAACGCGAAGGTGCGGAACTTCGTCCGCAGGATGCCCGCCGCGACGTAGGTCGGCAGGCGCAGCCCCGGCGTGAACCGAGACAGGAAGATCACCGCGATCCCCTTGCGCTCGAACCAGTGGCTGGCGCGGTTGACCGCGCTCTCCGACACGACCCACTTGAGCGGCGGGTGCCGCAGCGCAGCGCGCCCGATGAGGCGCCCCACGAGGTAGAGCAGCATGTCGCCCACGAAGATGCCCGCGAAGCACGCGGCGCTCGCGGGCACGAGCCCCAGCCGGCCATCCGCGACGAGCAGCCCCGCGGCGATGCACGCGAGGTCCTCGGACACCAGCGTCGCGAGCGCGAGCAGCAGCAGCACCGCGAGGAACGCCGGCCCCTCGAACGGCGGCACCGTCTTCGCGTCGAACGGCTCGCTGGCGCGCGCGACGCGCTCCGGCTCGGCCGTGGCGCGCGTGCGCGCCTCGCCGCTCTCGACGCGATCGACGAACGAGGCGACCTCGCTCGCGATCTCGGACGGCACCGTCCACGGGATGAAGTGCCCGCGATCCTCGATCACGAGCAGCTCCGCCTGCGGGACGATCCGCGCGTGTTCGCGCGCTGCCGCGGCGGGGATCAGGAAGTCCGTCTCGCCGTGCAGGATCAGCATCGGCGGCTCGAACGACTCCATGATCGGCCGCAGCCGGCGCTGGTCGGTGTCGTAGAAGTTCCGCGCGTACTCGATCGACAGCATCGCGTCGTCGAGCTCGCCGAAGTGGGGGATCAGCACGCGGGAGAGCCGCAGCAGCCCGAGCTGCAGCCCGTGGATCCCGTGGTTGAGCGTGTGCTCGCCGAGCAGCTCCAGCTCCTCGACCCCGAGCGCGGCGAGCATGGTGATCGAGCGCACGCGCTCCGGCGCAGCGTCCGCGATCTCCAGCGCGACGCCGCCGCCCATGCTGAACCCGAGCAGGTGCGCCCGCTCGACGCCCAGCTCATCCATGAGCCGCAGCGTGTAGGCCGCGTGCGCGCGCACGGAGTAGTCGGCGACCTTGCGCGTCGACAGGCCGAAGCCGGGGAGGTCGGGCGCGACGAGGCGGAACCTCTCCGCGAGCAGCGGGCCGATGCTCCGGAAGTCGTACGAGCTCCCCGGGCTGCCGTGGAGCAGGACGAGGGTGGGCCCCTCCTCGTTGCCGTACGCGCGGTACGCGACCCGGACGGCGTCGTCGCGGTCCGTGGGCTCGCCGTCGGCCCCGAACTCGTTCGACTCGATGGCGGGCCGACCGGGAGGCAGCGGCGGGTCGCCGCGCCGGACCGCGGTCGTCGTCCACGACACCACGAGGATGGCCAGGTAGACCGCCGCGACGGCGAGCAGGACGCGCCCGCCGAGCGGCCGGGGGCCGTCGTCGCCTCGATCCTGGTCCGCCATGGCTAGCCCGTGCGGCGTTCGATCGAGAGCGGCTCCCCGTGGGCCGTCTCGTGGGGCGGCCCGGGCGCGTAGGACAGGCGGACCGCGCTTCCGTCGACGGCCACGTGGCACTGGCTGCGGGTCGCGGCGTCCGGGCGGGACATCGACGGCGTGAAGGCGTCGGGGCCTCCTTCGCCGACGTGGCTCTGGTACGCCGCGAGCAGCTCGGGCGAGGGCGGCCCGGGATCGCCGTTGGACACGATCGCGCGATACAGCCGGCGCCGCGCGCGCTGGACGGCGTCCTGCTCGTAGCTGGAGGACGTGACCGGAAGCTGGCGCTCGCCGATCGGATCCATCGCGAGGTCGAGGCCGTCCCAGCGGGCGATCAGCGTCGGCGCATCGGGCGCGACGACGACGACGATCGCCGGCCGATACTCGGCCATCCGGGCGGGCGTGAGACGCGTCCAGGCCTCGTCCGGGCCCGTCACGTCGGCCATCGAACGCACCAGGTGCCCACGACTGGTCCAGCTCTCCCGCGGAGGACCCTTCGAGTCCCGGTACCCGTTCAGGAGCGCGACCGTCACGCCGGCCTCGTTGACGGCCAGCCAGGTCCCGCCGGCGTCGCTGTCCGCGGGAGCGATGTAGCGGACGCCCGAGGGAGTCGTCTCGACCGCGGGCGGCACCTCGTCGCCGCGGGTCCGCAGCTCGTCACGGTTGAACCAGAGCTGGTAGCTCGACCCGGTGCCCCCGGCGGTGGACTCGGCGGTGGACTCGTCGACCGCCGCGAGGCGGTGCGTCCACGTCAGCGTGCACACGCGTCGTCGGCCGCACCCTCGCGCGCTTTCTGCTCGCTCCAGTGCCGGAGCGTCGAGGGCGCGACGCCGAACTCGGGATCGGGCGCGCCACCCTGGGAGCGCACGGCGATCGCGATCAGCGCGTAGTGGTGCACGGTGTGGCTGACGAGCGACTGGAGCTCCCGCGCCACGGTCGAGTCGATCCACGGCGACCCGTCGCTGCGGACCTGGAGGGTCGTTCCCGCTCGGGCCGCGGAGTGGTCCGGGACCGCGCGGAGGCGGCCGATCGTCCGTTCCAGCACCGAGAGGGCGTGGACGGGATCCGTCTCGACCCGCGGGTCTCGGTCGCGGGCGTCGTAGTCGATGCGGATCGAGTACGGCCCCGCGTCATCGGGGGCGGTCTCGAGGGCTGTGAGGAACCGCTGGTAGAAGTCGACGACGTGTCGGAGGTGCGGGCCGACGCCGGAGAGGGCGAGGCTCGGAGCGTTCTGCGCGTACGCGCCCTCGTCGAGCACGCGCACGAGGTCGTGGCCCTGACGCAGAACGGTCAGGTTGTCTTGAACGAGCTGAGCGACGGTCGACGTCATCTGGACGTGGTCGGGAGCGCGTGGGGTGCGGCGGGGGGCTCGTGCTCCGGGGGGGTCGTGCGGGAAGGTGTGAACGATCGCTGGACGGCCCCGTGAGCGGCGGCGGCAAGGTCTTTGCGTCGCCCCTTGCCGTCCCTTTCGGGAGCCACGATCGTTTCGGCGGAGAAGGTTACGGTGGCGTTTGTCTGCGCCTGCTTCAAGAACTGCAAGAAATGGGGCCCAAAAGGTGCGTCACCCCACCAGCAGACGGCCTCCCAGGCGGGCCGGGGGCCCTCTGGAGAGTCGTAGTGGAGGGCCGCACACACCACTTTCAGGTCCATTTCGACGGGGACCTCGAACAGTGACGGCTTGAACGGCTGAACGCTCGCCCCGTCCGTGCTGGTGCCTTCGGGAAAGATGATCACGCCGGGCCCGCGGCCGAGCACCCGCTCGATCGCCGGCATGACCCGAGTGAGGTCCCGCTTACGGCTCCGGTCGATGAAGAGCGTCCCGGTGGAGCGCGCCAGGAGACCCAGGACCGGCCAGCTCGCGACCTCGCTCTTGGCCAGGAATCGCGCATCGAGCTGCGCGAGGAGCACGGGGATGTCGACGTACGAGAGGTGGTTGCAGACGAGGAAGAACGGGCCGTCGGGCTCGGGACCCTCGTAGCGCGCGCGGACCCCCATGATCCGCAGCACGCTCCGCGCCCAGCGCCCGACCCAAAAGCGCTGCAGGCCCTTGTCGGTCTTCGGCAGCACCCACGCGACGGGGCGCGTGAGGACCCAGCCCGTGTAGAGCGGGACGGTCACGGCCGTCAGTGCGAAGAGGCGCAGGGGAACGCGGAGGCCCATGGGAGATCCCGCGGCGCCGCGGGCGCCGGGGCCCGACAGTGTGCCCGAGGCGGGGGGGCCGGGTCGAGGTCGCTACCGCACGGACCCGTCGGGCGGGTCCGGGTCCTCGAGGGGGGGGACGTACGGTCGCTCCCCGTCGTCGTCGGCCCCTCCCGATTCCGCCTCGGCCGGGTCCTCTTCGGGCTCCTCCGAGTCCTCCTCCGGGTCCTCCTCCGGGTCCTCCTCTGCGGCCTCCGCCTTCTCCAGCTCGAGGGCCGCCACGCCGACGCGTCCGAACGCGATCGCCGGGTGGCTCCCGGTGAAGGTCCCGACGCCCGGCACCGTCGCGGTGATCTCCAGCGGCGTCGACGGTGGAACGAGCAGGCTCGCGCGCATGTCGGGCCCGACCGCGACGCCGAGCGTGCGCTCGCCGGCCTTGACCTCGACGCGGGTCCGCTCCCAGGCCTCGTTGCCCTTCGGCGCGGCGAGCGCCTCGGCCGGCGCGCCGACCTCGAGCGCTGCGACGGGGGCCATGACCTTGATCGGCCTGGAGCGTCGACCGATCCCCGGGTCGTCGCTGTCGATCGGACCCTCCTGGAAGCCGTCGTTCAGGTCCGTCTTCACCGCATACCTGTAGTAGCCGCGGTGCGTTCCCCAGACCTTCACCTTGCCGTCGCCGAGCGACGATCCCTCCAGCTCCATCCGGGCAGGGAGGAGCGGCAGTCGCTGCTCGCGTCCTCCGAGCGAGATGCGGGCGACGTACTCCCGCCGCGCCGAGTCATCGTCGCAGAACGCCCAGCCCTCGACGGTCGTGGGGACGGAGTTCGGTCCGTGGCGGGCGACGATCCGCTCGTCGATGAGTCGCGCGCGCACTTCGACGCCGGTGAGCGGCTCGCCGTAGGGGTCGAGGAACTGGAATTCGGTGTGCGGGGCGTCGAGGCCCTCGAGCTTCGCCTTCAGAGTGTGCTCGCCGGGCCCCTGGCCGCGGTACGCGACCAGGTGGGCGGAGCGGTGCTCGTCCTTCGGCGTCGCGAAGACGATGTAGGCGGCGTACGGATGCGGAAGACGCAGGCGCGCCGCGTCCTTCCCGGGGCCGCGTGCAAGCGCGCTTCGGTCCAGCACGTCGACGCCCTCCTCGTGGAAGTTCAGGAGCAGGACGTTGCCGTTGAACGCGCGCCGCCCTCTGCGCTTCGGAAGGACCTCGAGCGACGCGAGGACGGGCGCCAGGCGGAACGTCGGTCGCGCCGCGTAGTCGGGCCCGAGCGGGAACCAGTCCTGCGGCAGTACCACAATCTCCGCCGGCAGGGCGTCCGGGTGGTCGAGCCGCGCGACGATCTTGCCCGCGTCGTCCGTCGAGGCCCAGCTCCCCACGCGCATCTGCGTGAGCGAGACGAGCGACCCGTGCGTCGACGCGAGGGGGCCTTCCGGGCCGCGCGCGGAGAGTTCGGCGCGGCTGTCGATCACGAGATCGGGGACGAGGTTCAGGTCGAGCATCGGCTCGATGAAGAAGGTGAACTCCTCCTCCTCCTTCGGCGCGGGCGCTGCCTCCGGTGCCGCGGCCGCGGCGGAGCGCTTCGGTGCGGAGCGGCGCGTCGGGGCGGCGGATTCGACGAGCGTCGACCGCCGAGGCGCGCTGGCAGCGGCCTGGGCGCGCGGCGCGCTCCGGCGCTCGATGGGCGCGAGCTCCAGCTCCTCGTCGACGGCGGCAGGCTCCACGCGGGCGAGCGCGGTCCGCTCGATCGTGCGCGCGCCGTCGGGTCCGCCGGCACCGAGCCGGGCCAGCACCACCGCGAGCGCGCACGCGCCGACCGCGATCCCGGCGATCGCGGGCACGGTGAACGAGCTGCCGACGGTCTCCGTCGCGCCGACGGCGGTCGTACTCGTCGCGGTCTGGACGATCGACTCGCGCATCGCCGTCATCCGGATCCCGAGGTCGTCGCCCAGCCGCACGGCCGCGGGGAGCGCGAGCCCGACGCCGGACAGTCGCTCCGTGACGGAGCGCTCGGGGTCGATGCCCAGCAGTTCGCGGAGCTGCTCCAGGCCGCGGTGGAGCTGGACGCGCACCGTGCCCGGCGCGCGGCCGAGGGCGATGGCGATGTCGCGCGGCGGCGCGCACTCGCCGAGGTGCTGTTCGACGACGGAGCGGTACGGCTCGCCGAGCATCGTGACCGCGCGTGCGACGAGGTCCTCGATCTCGCGCGCCGCCGTCGCGCGGGCGGGGTCGGCGCGGCGGGCCTCGGCGGCGAGCTCCTCCAGCGGCGCGCCGTCCTCGGCCGTCGCTCGCACGCGGTCGTCGCGCCGGCGATCCCGACCCTTGCGCGCGCGGTTCACGAGGATGCCGACGAGCCACGGCACGAACGGACGGCTCGCGTCGTAGCGGTCCGCGCCCTCGACCGCGACGAGGAACGTGTCCTGGACGGCGTCCTCGGCGGTGGAGAGGTCGCCCGTCACGTGGACCGCGAGCGCGAGCAGCTCGGGCGCCACCAGGTCGAACACCCGCCCGAGGGCGGCGGCGTCGCCCTTCTTGCGGTAGCGCAGGAACAGTCGTCTCGGGTCGCGTGCGAGCATGGCGCGGGTCCTTCCGGCCGGCCCCGGCATCGTTACAGGAGTCGGCCGATTCGTGCGCCCCGTCCCGGATCAGCCGCCCAGGTGGGGCGCCAGCTCGGGACAGGCGTCCAGGAGGTCCGCCCGCAGCGCGTCGAGGTCGAGGGCGTGTCCAGGGTCTTCGGGGGTCCCCGGACCGGCCCAGCCACCCAGTGCGACGAGGAGTCTCCCGAACGCCTCTTCGTTCCCGTCGAAAGCGCGGCGTCCGCGATCGAGGGACGTCTCCAGGAAGCGCTGGAGGCGCCTCTCCAGGTCGAGGGCGTCGCCGATGCGCGCGTCGCACGTCTCCAGGATCCACGTCGCGGCGCCCGGCGAGAGCAGGCCGATCCGGCGGTCGGCGCCGCACGCGCCGCGGCGGAACGCGGTGACCATTTCGAACCCCGGCGCGAGCACGCCGAGCCGCTCGATGGTGCCGAGGACGTCGAGGCCCTCCTCGTCGACGCGCTCGACCGAGACGGCGAGGATCGCCTCGTACCGGGCCGCGAGGTCGACGATCACCTCGGCCTCGCGGGCGTCGCCCCTCGCGAGCAGGACGACGTCGACCTCTGCCTCGGCGGCGCGCTCGACGAGGCGCGCGTCGGGACCGCTCACCGGAAGTCCGACGAGGTCGGGCTCCAGCTCCAGCGCCGCGACGAGGTCGGCCGTCCGCGCGGTGTCGTCGCCGTCGCGCCTGAGGTCGATGCGGATCGTCGACTCGTCGAGTCCCTCCACCGCCTCCTCGGCCCACGTGCCCGCGGGGATCACCCAGCCCGCGGCGCCGTGGTCGGCCGCGCGCGCCTCGACCGCGCGGAGGGACTCCGCGGAGAGCCCGCGGAACGGCGCGGCCTCGATCCAGATCCCCTCGCAGGGATGGGGCTCGGACGACGGACTCAGCGTCCGCTCCCGATCGAGTTCTCGCCGCCGAACAGGACCGCGGTTGCAACGAGCCGCTTCCCCTCGACCGAGAAGTCGTTCCAGTGCAGCGTGGCGGTCTTGAAGCCCGCGAGGCTCACCTTCACCTCGAACCGCGAACCCTCGGGCACCTCGCTCAGAACGATCGTGCTCGGTGGCATCCGCTTCGTGTCGAACACGAGCGGCGCCACGACGCCGCCGCGCAGGACGCGCCCTCCGAACGGCGCCTCGATCTTCGCGCGGAACCCGCCGAGCCAGGTCCCGTCCGCGGTCTGCGCGCGGATCGCGACGGGCGAGGTCTGCTGCTCGTCGAGGATCGTGAAGAGCGGCCGGCCGCGCTGGTCGCTCGGCGAGGCCACGACGACGTGCGCGGGCCGCGTCAACGGCACGCTGCTGCCGAGCATGCGCAGCTCGTAGCGCCCGGTGTCGAGGTTCTGGATGTGGAACGTCCCGCGCCCCTGGTCGTCCCAGTCCACGGTCGCGACGCCAGTGCGGGTCGGGCGGTCCGGGCCGAAGGGCTCGTCGCGCGCGGGGCGGGCCTGGATCTTGATCGGCTCGCGGTAGGTGCCCGACTGGCTCGCGACCGAGCCTTCGATGGAGATTCCGGTGAAGTGCTCGGCCAGGATCTCCTCGTACTCGGCGTTCGCGTCTGCGACGAGCCGGCCGATCCGCTTGCCGAGCTTGGGGCCGAATCGAGCCTGGAGCGAGGGACCGTCGGTTTCGAGGAGCGGGAGGAGCATCAGGAAGACGGTGTCGACCGCAACGACATCCACCGTCGGCACGCTCGCCGTGCCCGCCCGGAGCTTTCCGGGTACGACCTCGACGACCACCAGCTCGCGCCCCTCGATCGTCGTATCGAGCTCGCGCGATCGCCAGGTCGGAACGTGGCAGTCGAGAGGCACGACGACGACGTCGGTGACGCGATCGATCCTGGTCGCCTTCACCTCCTCGATCTCGAGCTCGGCGTAGTCGCTCGTCGCCTCCGCCGTCACGAACGCGTACCGCCGCGCGTCGGCGGTCGCCGTCGCGGCGTAGTCGATCTCGAGCCGCCCGTCGAGGTCCACGGCCCAGACGTCGGGGTCCCCGTCGGCACCGCCCCTGTGCTCGACTGGCTGTACGCCGAACCTGTCCGCGGACTTCTCCATCCGCTGCAGCTCTCGACTCGACCGCTTCGCCGGCTGTTCGTCCGGCCGCGTGCTGAGCCAGACCTTGCCCGCGAGCAGCAGGTCGTGCGCCATGATCCGACCCTGCGCGTCGCTCGTCGCGTCGACGCGGACGCCGTTCTCGTCGAAGAGCGCGATCCGTCGGTTCGGCGCGCGCTGCCTCGACTTCGCGTGCAATAAGATCGCGTCGAGCGGGCGGAGGTCACCGAGGCCGTCCATCGGCGTGGTCGCCGACGCCTCGGAGATGCGCGCACCGCCGTCGGCCGACGCGGACCGCGGCGCGGCGAGGTCGGCCTCCTCGTCGACGACGGGCGCGGCGGACGCGAGGTGCGTTCGCTCGATCGCTGCACGCTCGTCGCCCTCCGGAGTCGAGGGGCGGTCAAGCGTGAGCGTCAGGATCGCGGCGAGGGCGATCGCGGCGGCAGCGAGCAGCAGGAAGAACGCGCGGCGAGCGTTCATGGAGACCGCTACGCGGCGGGGCCGTCCCCGTTGGCGGGTTCCGCCTCGAAGAGCACGGAGAGCCCGTTCCGGTCGGCGGCGGAGCGTGGCGTCCAGCCGCCCTCCATCTCGATCGCGGGATCCGCCCCGCCCGCGAGCAGCGCCCGGATGGCAGCACGGCGCGTGGGGAGCTCGGCTTCGCCCGCGCGCGAGGCTCCCGCCACGGCCCGGGCCGCTCCTGCGACGACACTGTGCAGAGGCGTCAGGCGCGCGCCGTTCTCGGAGGGTGCGTTCGGATCCGCGCCCATCTGCAGGAGCAGCAGCACGCAGTCCGCGTCCCCGGCGTAGGCGGCGCGGTGGAGCGGCAGGAACCCGGCGGGTCCCGGCGCCTCGGCGGACAGCGGGTCGTCGGTCACCGCCCGCTGGACGGCGCCGGGCCGGCCGAGAGCCGCTGCCTCGTGGACGTCGAGGGCCTCGCCGCCGGCGCGCTCACGCGTCGTCCGCACGAGCTCCGCCACCGCGGCGTGCTCGCGCTCGTGGGCCTCCAGCAGGAGCGATCCGCCGCCGGCGGACGCTGCGAAGGCGAGCTTCGGGTCGACGTCGAGGATGGCGCGGACGGCCTCCAGGTCGCCCCGCCGGACGGCGCGCCGGAGATCGCCGAGGTGCACCTCCGCGCTCCGCTCGTCCGTGACTGCGCCCGTGGCCTCCATGGGCGCAGTCTACCGACCGGACCCGCGGGCTCCCAGGAGCCTGCGTCCCGGCGCCCCGCCCGGCCGAATCCCGCGCCTCACCCCCGTACCTGGCCCATGTCCGACACTCGCGAATACGTCCTAGGCACCAACGACGAAGAGCTGGCCCGGCTCGACCTCCAGCACTCCGTGTGGCGCGACACGTCCGAGGGCGCCCTCGATCGGGCCGGGATCGGGCCCGGAGCGACGGTGCTCGACCTGGGCTGCGGCCCGGGCTTCGTCACTCTCGACCTGGCCGCGCGGGTGGGGGCGTCGGGCCGCGTCGTCGCGCTCGACGAGTCCCCGAAGTGGCACGAGGTCCTCCGCACGCGGAGCTTCGACGCCCCGGTGGATCTCGTCGAGCAGCGGATCGAGGACGCGGACCTCGGCGAGGCGCGGTTCGACGGAGTGTTCGCCCGCTGGGTGCTGAGCTTCCTGAGCGACCTCGACGAGACCGCCGAGCGGGTCGCGCGCGCGCTCAGGCCGGGCGGCGCCTTCGTCGTCCAGGACTACAACCACGAGGGCATCTCGGTGTTCCCGCGCAGCACGGGCTTCGAGGCCGCGATCCGCGCGACGCGCGCGTTCTACGCAGGCGCGGGCGGCGACGCCTGGGTCGTCGGCCAGCTCCCCGGCGCGCTCCGCCGCGCGGGTCTCGTCGTCGACGACCTCCGCCCGGTCGTTCGCTGCGGCGGCCCCGGCTCGGACGCCTTCCGGTGGGCGGACGCGTTCTTCCCGCGCTTCGTCGACACCTACCTCGACCGCGGCCTGATGACCGCGGCGGAGCGTCGCGCCTTCGACGCGGATTGGAGCGCAATGCGCGAGAACCCGGACGCGCTGTTCTTCTCGCCGATCGTGGTCGAGGTGATCGCACGCAAGCCGGACTGAGCGCGGCACGGCGGTTGCCATCGAGTATGAGGGGACGGCACGCCGTTCCCCTCTCGCCTCGCCCACGCCCCGGCGTGAGCGGTCCCGCACAGCGGCCGTCTCGCCCCCGATCAGCTCTCCCCGCCATGCTCCTCGCGCTCCTCGCCGTCGCGTCTCCCGCCGCTCCCCAGTCGCCGTTCGTCGAGGCAGAGCCGCTGACGAGCGTCTACACCCGGCAGTGGGATGTGGAGACCGTCGATCTTGACGGCGATGGAGATCTCGACCTGCTCGCCATCGAGGACCTCGGCTGGCGGATCACGACGCGCGAGAACACCGGCGGCGGCCGGTTCGCTCCGGCGCAGATCGCGTTCGACCCGCCCGTCCGCGCCGACAGAATCGAAGCGGACGACATCGACGGGGACGGCCTCGCCGACATCGTCTTCAGCTCCTGGCTCGCGTCGGCGGTGTACTGGTCGAGGAACGTCGGTGGGCTCGCGTTCGATCCTCCGCTCCTCGTCGGTCGCGGCGGATCGGCGGGGCTGACGGGCCCCTGGCTCGTCGACCTCCTCGGGACGGGCCGCAGGGACATCCTCGTCGCGACCTCGGGCGGTCTGCTGCGCGGAGCCATCCTTCGGTTCCCGAACCTCGGCGGCGGTCAGTTCGGACCCGTCGACTTCGCCATCGGGCGGGGGCCCTGGGCGTTCGAGGTCGGGGACGTCCTCTTCGGCGACGTGGACGGCGACGGTGACGTGGACGCGTACGGCTACTGCACGACGTTCCTCAACGAAGGATCGCTCCCGCTCCACGTAGCGGAGACCGCGTCACCGTTCGGTCCCAGGGCCCAGCGGTTCGCAGACCTCGACGACGACGGACGGCTCGACCTCCTGGTGACGTCGGGCTCGGGCGGGAGCGCGGCCGGTTGGCAGCGAGGGGATGGAGCGGGCGCGTTCGGCCCGTTCGAGTTCCTTCCGATCACTTCGGGGTCGAGCCACTCGTTCGGACCGATCGACTTCGACCTCGACGGAGACCTCGATCTCGTGATCTGCTCGAGTGGGGCCGACGGGGTCCGCTTGCTCGAGAACCTCGGCGGTGCCTCGTTCGCGCCCGAGGAACCGTTGCCCATCCCCGGGATCGAGCCCTTCCTCCGGGCGGTCGAAGACCTCGACGGGGACGGCACGCTCGACGTCCTCGTCTCCTACGACCGCTCCGTCGGGCTCTCCGTGATGCCAGGACGGCCCGGGTCATCCTCGGGGTTCGCAGCGCCCGTGGCGCTGAACCAGGTCGACTATCGCCCGTCGGACCTCGTCCTTGCGGACCTCGACGGGGACGGGGACGACGACGCGGTGGCGGTCGCCGGCTCCAACCGTCACGTCTCCTGGTACGAGAACCTCGGCGCGGCAGGCTTCTCGCCCCAGCGGATCGTCACCGAGCAACCTGTCGATCCTGGCGTCGTTCGCGCCGGAGACATCGACGGCGACGGCGTGGTCGACCTCGCCGTGGCCGCGCGCTTCGAGGGGCGCATCGAGTGGTTCCGCGGGATCCCCGCCGGGCCGGCGAGGTTCGACGCGGGCGAAGTGCTCCCCCGGCTCCCGAGCGCACCGGCGGACCTGGAGCTGGGGGACCTCGACCAGGACGGGGACCTCGACGTCGTCGCGGCCATCGGCAGCCCTCCGGCCGTCGTATGGATCGAGCGCACGTCCGCGGGCTTCGCCCCACCCCGTCGCGTGTCGGTGGGGGACGCCGCCCCGGTCGGCCTAGAGGTCGCCGACTTCGACGGCGACGGTCTGCTCGACGTCGCGACGCTGTCGTCGGGCCTCGCCGCGGTGCGCTGGAGCCGCGCGACCGGTCCCGGGACGTTCGCGCCGCCGGTCGCGATCGCGGCGGGGATCGACATGACGTACGACTTCGACGCGGAGGACCTGGACGGCGACGGTGACCTCGACCTCGCCTGGATCGTGGGAGAGCAGCTCCGGTGGGTCGAGAACCTCGGCTCCGGGGCGTTCGAGCTCCCGGCGGACCTCGAAGCACCCGGCTCGACCCTCGGGGAGCTCGAGTTCGCGGACGTCGACGCCGACGGGGATCTGGACCTGCTGCTCGGCTCCTTCAGCTTCGACGATCCCGTCTCGTGGTTCGAGAACGTCGGCGGCTCGGCTCCCCGATTCTCACCAGCGAGACCCATCGCTCGGACGATCCGGAGCTACTCGATCCCGCGGGCGGCCGACCTCGACGGCGACGGGGACCAGGACCTCGTCCTCGCGCTGAACTTCGACGGGTCGATCCGGCGCTTCTCGAACGGGACGAACTGACTCCGGCCATGTGCGTGCGACGGCGCCTCCCGGCAGGTTCGCCTATCCCAGAAAAACAACTCGTAGCGATCGGGGGGTTGCGACCCCCGACGCTTGGGATCACCTGATCCTGCGCCCGGCGAGCAGCCCCCTTGCATGACGAGACTGCCGCGGCGCGACACCGTCGCCTGCCCACGACGCGTATCGCCTCGCCTTGATCCAGCCACTCGACCCTCACGAAGAAGCCCGACTCAGGGCGTACGTCCGACACCTCGCTCGCTCCGTTGCGAAGGGTGACGTCCACCTCGCCGACGACCTGGAGCAGGCGACGCTGCTCGTCGCCCTCCAGGCCCGGCCGCGCGACCCGCGCTCGCTCAGGGCGTGGCTCTACAGCGTGTGCATCAACACGCTGCGGAGGGACGTCGGTCGTGACCGCGTCGTCCGCGAGCCGGTGGACGAGGACGCGTGGACGGAGGACGAGGATCCGCTCGACCTGGTCCTCGACGACGAGATGCGTGTCGTGCTTCGGAGCGCCATCCGGCGTCTGCCGTCGTCGCAGGGACAGGCGATCGAGCTCCGCTTCCTGCGCGGACTCTCGGCCGTCGAGGTGGCGACCGAGCTCGGTGTCCCCGTCGAGACCGCGCGCACTCGCGTGAAGCGCGGGCTCAACGCGCTACGGAGCGACCTGGACGGATCCGAGGTCGCGGAGTGGCGGCGCCGGATCGCCGCGCCTCTCGGCCTCGGTCTCGGTGAGATCGTCCGGCGCCTCCGGACACCGGTGCTCGTCGCGGCGGCGGGCATCGCCGCGTGGTACGGCCTCGGGACGCTCGGCGATCGCGCTCCGGTCGAACCGACCGAGGTCGCGTCCGCTCGCGCGACCGACGAGACGGTCGGCGACCCCGCCGCGGTCGAGGCTGGCCCGCGCACCCCGGTGCCACAGACAGCCAGCGTCCGGCTCCACGCGTCCAACGACCTGGTCGCACGCTGGTCCCGGGGCACGTTCGTCGAGCTCGTCGGCCCGGAAGGGGCGACCCACGTCGCGCACGTCGCGCGCGGCGTCGAGGGAGAGCTGACCGGGCTCACGCCCGGGCTCTACGCTGCGCGCATCTCCGGCGTGGCCGTCGACGAGCGCGTTCTGGAGGCCGGAACGCAGGACTGGGAGCTCGCGTGGGATCGTGCGCAGGTGGTCGACGTGCGCGTCGTCGACGAGCGCGGCGCACCCGCCGCCGGCGCAGACATCTTCGAGCGAGTTCCGGGGACCGCGCGGCCCAGCCACCTCGGGACCACGGGGCACGATGGGCGGGTCACGGTGACCTCCTCCTCGCGCGAATCCTGGCTGGCGGCGCGCGGCGTTCCTGGCGCGGCATCGGACGGGGCGCCGATCCAGCTCGCGAGTAGCTGGGACGGTGATGCGGTCACGCTGGAGCTGCTCGAGCGCCCCGTCCACTGGATCGCGATCGAGGCGCCGGACGCGCCCGACCTCGCGGGCACCTTCGCGCGCTGGCGCCGGCGGGGTGAGCCTGACGCGATATCGATCGATTGGGGTCGCGGATTGCGCGACCGCGCCACGTGGCTTCCACCTTGGCGCAGCGCCGATGGGGCGCACGGGTTCGCCGAGCAAGACACCGCATGGCGGATCGAGCTCGTCCGAGACGACGGCGCTGTTGCGTGGACGAGTGCCTTGGTCGACGCCGGCGCGGCGCCGCCGTCGCGCATCCAGGTCGACCCCTTGGTGACCCTCTCCGCGACGATCGTCGACGGTGACGGGGCAGGCATTCCGCACCTGGCGACGGGCCTGTTTCTGCGCTCCGACGTGAGGAGAAGCATCGCTCGCACGCGGACCGACGAACGCGGCAAATTCACGATCTCGCACAGGTGGAGCGGCGAACGAGCGTGTTTCCAGGTCGTGGAAGATGGGACGCCGTGGTTCAGTCGCGAGAACATGCCGCCGCTCGACGAGCAGGGGCGAATCCAGTTCGACACTTTCGTGGCGGACCTGGCTGAGGTCGAGCGATGGGATTTCGCGGTCGTTGGCGCCGACGGCCCCGTGACCTGCGTCGCGATTCCGAGCACGAGGGGTCATGTCAGTCCACTTGGCGACGCGGACGATCTCTGGGATTCCGAGCCTGTGCTCGCCGTCCCCGATGACGGCCGACTGTCGGTCGCGGGTTACCACGGATCGGTCGTCGGGTTTCGGTTCGTCAGCGCGGGCGCCACGCCGGACGACCCTCCGATCGAGCGCACGATTGCGTTGACGGAGCGACTGCGCGGCCTGGAGACGGTCGAGGTCGACCTTGGTGCGTCGCCGACGACGACCGTCGTGGGACGCGTCGATCCGGAGGCTCTGCCCTGCAGCGTGTTCGTGCAGGGCGCGATCCACCGCCAGACGGTCCCTGTCAGTGTCGACCCACGCACCGGCGAGTTCTCCGTCAGTTCGCTCGCGCCGGGGCGCTGGAGCGCCTTCGCCCTCGATCACCGCGGACGCCTGTGCATCTCCGGACACCCCGTGCAATGCGACGAGGGGCAGACACAGGACATCGGAACGGTCGTGATCCCACCGAGCGGGTCCCTGAGAGTGGTCTTTCCTTTGGCGCCGAGCGGCGAGCCTCTCGCCCAGGGCGAACTCCGGGCGTTCAGCGGCCATACCCAGTTCGGAAGGCGGGCGATCTCGGCGACGGATCTCGCGCGCGGCTGGATCGACATCGAGGCGCCCGCGAGCAGGATCTCGGTGAAGTTCATGAGTCGAGGTCGGGTCTATCTGGGCGATGCGAACGTCACGAAGGGAGAACGCGCCGAGTGCGAGCTCGCGGCCGATCACCTGCGCGTCGAGTTCCTCCTTCCTGCCGATCTGCTGGAGCACTTTCCCGACACGCGTCTGGAGATGTTCGATCGCGAGGACTTCCTGATCTTTGCGGCGGAGGGTGACGAGCTCGCCCGACTCGGTGCGCCGCACGTTTCGTTCGTGTCTCCCTGGGTCCCATGGATGAGGTTCGTCCTCACGCTCGATGAGGCGACTCGAACGGGTGAGTACACGACCGAGGAGCACACCACGTGGATCCAGGTCAGCCTCAGCACCCCGAGCGACGACCCGGAGCTCCACGCCGAACTGGCGCGGCGTCGGGCGAAGTGAGCGACCGGGACCGAGAGGTCTACGGCAACCGGATCTCGATCGGCGCGAGCGGGCCCGTCGCCGGGACGTCGATCGTCTGCCGGAGGAGCGCCTCGCCGAGCTCCCGCGGGTAGACGGCGATCTCGACAGACTCGGTGCGCGGGACCTCGACCCTGAACGCGCCGTCCTCGTCGAGGCCTTGCATGGCCCAGCTCTTCGCCGGCTGGCAGGTGACCGTCGTGCCGCGGATCCCCGCGACCACGGCGACGTTCGCGCCGTCGAGCGGCGTCCCATCGGCGTCGAGCACCGCGCCCTCGACGACGATCCGCTCCGTGAGCTTCGGGACCTCGAGCTCGACCCAGGTGTCGGACCCGATGGGCACGTTCAGCGTGAACCTCGTCTCGTCGATCCTCCCGTCCCGTGCGCTGGATCGGGCTTCCGGATCCTCACGCAGGGCGATCGTGGCCGTCTGCCTACGCAGGCCGGTGACCTCGAACCGGCCCGTCCCGTCCGTGACCGCGACGCACCTGTCGTTCAGGTCCTGGTCGGTGCCCGTGGTCCGCACGAGAACCGCCACGCCGGTGAGCGGCGCTCCCTCGTGGTCGACCAGGACCCCCTTCAAAGTTCCACTTCCGCGTCCGAGCGCGATCACCGTTCCGTCCGGTGCCGTCGCCGGGATGTGGAATCGCCAGCGCCGGCCGTCGACGGCGGCGATTCGCATCTCCCACGCCTCGGTGGCGCTGGCGAGGTCGATGGGCACCGTTCCATCGTTCTCGATCTCGATCCACTCGCTGTACCCCGTCCGGGCGCGCCACCCCGAGTAGCCGTCCGCACCCGCGTCGATGCGCAGGTGGCGCGACTGCGTCGGATCGGGAACGACGAACTCCACCCGTCGCTCTTCACCCCTCTGCAGCTCGACCTCTTCGGTGAAGTCGCCGGAGAAGCTCGACGTCGTCGACACGGCGGGGGCCATCACGAGGTAGCTGCCCGGCCCGATCCGGTCGAAGCGCGCCACCCCGTCCTCGTCCGCGTAGGCGCGCTCGTCGAGCCCGGTCGTTCTGCCCTGGAGGGCGACGACGTGGTCCGCGCGGACGGCGCCGTTCGACGAGCGCACCGCGACGTGGATCCCCCCGAGCGCGTCGAGGTTGATCTGCAGGGGGCGCTCCAGCGGAAGCGTGATCGTCTCGACGTAGGGGCCGTCCGGGGTCTCGACCCGGACCGCTGCGGGGCCGTCGGGACCGGTCAGGTGGAAGCGACCGTCCGTACCCGTTCGCGTCGCGTCGAGGACGTGCTCCTCGCTTCGCCACCAGGAGAGCCGACTGGTTGCGAGGAGCTCGACCAGAGCGCCCCGGACCGGTGACTTGCCGCGGCTCACGTGGCCCGTCGCGGCGGGCGCCACTCCGCGCTCGAGGCGAAGCTCCATGGGCTCCTCCGGGATCGCCTTCGGGAGCGAGAGCCGGGCGGGCGCGTAACCGGGGCTCCACGCGGTGAGCTCGAGCGTCGAGTTCCGCATCAGGTACGAGAAGTCGAAGCCCGACGGCGACCCGAGGAGGCCCCCGGGGCAGTCGTAGGTGCCGCTCATCTCGACGTAGCCGTTCTCGCGTTCGCTGACGCGCAGAGAGATCCGCTCCACGGGCGAGTCGTCGTTCGCGTCCAGGAAGCGGAAGAGCGCGGCACGCCTCAGGAACACCTTCCCGACCTCTCCTCCGACCGTCAGGTTCCAGCCCTGGACGTCCCACCTCGGATCGAGCGACTGGGCGAAAACCTGCGCAGCCCCGATCTCCGCGTCGAAGGCTCCCGATGCATCCGTCGTGACCTCGACCACCGCGAGGCCCCCGGGGTGCTGAAGGGCGCGTTGCAGCTCTTCCCGGTCCGTGGCGTTCGCCAGGCCGCCCCGCCCTCCGATCAGCGCGAGGCGAACGGAGACGGGACTGCCGTCCGGCCCGACCGCGACGCCCGCGACGCGTCGGGCGGGCAACAGATCGACGACCATCCTCTCCCCGGGAACGGCGGTCAGCGTTCGAGACGCATGTCCCGCCGCCGTGACCTGAAGGAGGCACTTGCCCGACGAGGTCCCGACGTACGCCCGCAAGTCGAACTCTCCGTCGGCACCACTCCGTCCCTGCGCGATGGGCAGCTCGCCCTCGGGTGGTACGCCGAGCACCGTGACAGGACGGTCCTCAAAGATCGTGTCTGCGGAGAGCCCCTCGAGCGTCGGCCAGGTGGGGGGGATCTGCAGCATCGGCCGCCCCTCGTAGTCGTGGAGCGTCCCGGGTCGCCGCTTCGCAGCCTCCGGGTCGGGGTCCAGCTCGAGGAGATTCCCCACGCGGCTCAGGATCCGCCCCGACGCGTCGACGCGGAACAGTGCCGGAAAGCGCCGGACCGCCTCGCGTGGAGAGAGTTGCGCTGGTGCGAACAGCTCGATCGTCGCCCCCGCGATCCGCTCTCCGCTCACCCCGTCGATGACGACGCCGAAGTAGGTCGCGGCATCCGGGGCCGCCGTCTCGGTTGCTTCGGCGGCCCGTGTCGTCTCGACGGCAAAAGGGGGCGGCTCCAGGTCGGCACCGGACGGGTCCGCGAGGGCGATCGCCTCCTCCCTCGCGAACTCCGACGTCCCATCCGGCTCGGCGGAGCGGCGCGCTCCGGTGAGGACGGCAAGGAGCGCGAGCGTGACGAGCACGCCCGCTCCCGCGGCGACGAGGGTCTTGGTGGTCATGAGCGACATGCCTCCGACGAGGAACGAGGTCGATGCGACTTGCGACGCGGCGACGTGCGCCGCCCCACGTTCGAGCACGAGCGAGCGGACGCCGTCGAGGCCGCGCGCGCCGGCGCTCGGCAGCGCGCTTGCGAGCGACACGGCGAACGACGCGGGGAGCAGGCGGCGGAGCTCCTTGATGCCGCGGTGGAGCTGGACGGCGATCGTGCTCGGGCTCCGGTCCAGCAGGTGCGCGATCTCCGCCTGGCTCGCGCCGTGCCGCAGACGCAGCAGCACCGGCTGGCGGTACGGCTCCTTGAGCCGGTCGATCGCGCGGAGCGCCTCCGCGTGGAGCTCGCGCTTCTCCGCGGGCCCGGCCGCGTCCTCGACGCTCGCGAGGATCGCGTCGAGGTCGAGCTCGTCCGTGACCGGGCGCGCGCCCGCGCGGCGCATCCGGTCGATGGCGCGGCGCCGCAGGACCACGGCGAGCCACGCAACCCCATCTTCGCTGGGATCGAGCGACTCCCGGTTCTCCATCAGCGTCAGGAACGCCGACTGCACCAGGTCCTCCGCCTCGCCCGGATCCGGCGCCACGTGCATCGCGACGCGCAGGAGCTTCGGCGCAGCCTCGTCGAAGAAGGCCGCGAGCGCGTCGAGGTCCGCGTGGCGGACCCAGCGCTCGAACGACGGGAGGGCGGTGTGGTCGGTGGAGGCCATGGAGGGGCGGCATCCGCTGAACGAGCGGGGGCCCGCCCCATTACAGGAAACTCCGATCCGTCCTCGGGCCGCTCCCGGCTCCGCCGCTCAGCCGATCATTGGAAGTCGATCTGGAGACCGTCCGTGAAGTTCGATGTCGCCGATCCTCCCGCTGAGTCGCGATGCCAGCCCTGGAAGTTCCAGGTCTCGCCGGCGCCGATGGCCACCAGCCCCGTGGGCGTGGGCGTACGCGTCAGATCGAGCGTCAGCGCGTAGCTTCCTACCGAGCCTGTGTTCTGGATCTGGCCCGCGCCGACGTACCGGCCGATCGAGCCGGCCAGGCAGAGGTTGCCCTCGCTCCCTCCGGGCATCGCGGTGAAGCCCTGGGTGCGGCTCGTCAGGAAGAACCCGAACGAGCCCGTCGGGAGGTCGGAGGCGGTGAGCGTCACGTCGTCGTCCACGGCGAGCACGCTGCCGATCGCCGACAGCACGCCCGGGCTCCCCGTGCTGTTCGGGTTGGCGGCGCAGTAGTTCGTTCCGATCTGCACCGACCCGCCGCAGAGCGAGCCGTTGAAGATCCGTGGCTCGAACACCGATCCTCCGGCGAACGGGTTGTCGGACACCGACCCCAGGTCGATCGTCACGTTGCCGTCCGTGAACTGCTGGTTCGTGGGCGAGCCGTTGGTGTACGCCGGGAAGAGGCCGAGGTAGACGATCGCGAACCCGGTCGTCGCGCCTCCGCCCGGGAGCACGATCGCAGAGGACAGGGTCACCGGCGTCGGCTGGTCGACGCCGGCCGAAACGACGCCGCCGTCGTCCGTCGCCGCCAGCGTCCAGCCGGCTGCCGCGGCCTCGAATCCGGAGTAGGTCCCGCTCCGCGTCCACACCTCGATCCCGCCGTTCGTGCCCGGCTGGCTGGCCGTGTTGATCTCCAGCGCGGCGATGGAGGTCACCTGCTGGGCGGACACGTCGAAGTACGTGGCCCACCCCATCCCGCCGGCGTTGTCGCGGGCGAAGAGGGTCGTGAGGCAGGTCTGGGCGAGGGCGGTCGGAGCGGGTGCGAGGGCGGCCGTGGCGATCAGGATCGGGAGCTTCATCGTCGCGAACGTGGAGATGGAAGAGGTCGAGACCGAGCCCGCGGAGGGTGTCTCACGAATGCCGTCCCGCGGGGTGCGAAACCTGCGAGAAGTCCAACCTCTCTCGCAGTGGCTCGCACGAGCGCGCGCGCGACGGGGTGATTAGGATCCCCGCATGGCGAAGATCACTGTCCTGGGCGCCGGCCTCGTCGGCGGCGCGATGGTCCGCGACCTGGCGGAGCGGCACGAGGTTCTGTCCACCGACTTCAGCGCGTCGGCGCTGGAGCCGCTCGCGGATCTCGCGAACGTCACGACGCAGACCCTCGACTGCACGGACGCGGCCGCCGTGCGGAAGGCCGTCGAAGGCGCCGACGTCGTCGTCTGCGCCGTTCCGGGACACCTCGGGTTCCAGACGCTCTCGACGCTCGTCGAGGCGGGCTGCGCCGTCGCCGACATCTCCTTCTTCCCCGAGGACGCGCTCCAGCTCGACGCGCGCGCCAGGGAGACCGGCGCCGTCGTCGTCACCGACATCGGCGTCGCGCCGGGGATCGACAACCTGATCCTCGGGTACCACGACGTACGCATGGAGGTGCGGCGGTTCGAGTGCCTCGTCGGGGGTCTGCCCATCGAGCGCAGCTTCCCGTTCCAGTACAAGGCGCCGTTCTCGCCCGTCGACGTGATCGAGGAGTACCTGCGCCCGGCGCGCGTCTACGAGCACGGGCGCGAGGTCGTGAAGCCGGCGCTGTCCGAGCCCGGCTACGTCGACTTCCCCGGCCTCGGCGCGCTGGAGGCGTTCAACACCGACGGGCTGCGGTCGCTGATCCAGACGATGGCGCATATCCCCGACATGGTCGAGCGGACGCTGCGCTACCCCGGGCACCGCGAGCTGATGCTCGCGTTCCGCGAGGCGGGGTTCCTGTCGGACGATCCGGTCCAGGTCGACGGGGTGTCGATCAGCCCGCGGAGCTTCACGTCGAAGCTGCTCTTCGACTCGTGGAAGCTCCACCCCGGCGAGCCCGAGCTCACGGTCATGCGGGTGACGGTCGAGGGCGTCGAGGACGGTGAGGCCGTCCGGCACGTGTACCACCTCGACGACCGGGGGGACGCAGCGACCGGCACCTCGTCGATGGCGCGGACGACCGGCTACACCTGCACGGGGATGGCGGACGCGCTGGTGGACGGCGCCTGGACCACGCCCGGCGTGTCTCCGCCGGAGTTCGTCGGCCGCGCGGACGGGCTCTGGGAGCGTATCCACGATCACCTGGCCGAGCGCCGCGTCGACCTCACGCATACGCGTGAGGCCGAGAGCAGCTGACGAGGGGCGGCTCGGGCGTCGCGCCCTCAGCCCAGGAACGGATACCGCCAGTCGCTCGGCGGCACGAACGTCTCCTTGATCGTCCGCGGGCTGACCCAGCGGAGCAGGTTCAGGATCGACCCCGCCTTGTCGTTCGTGCCCGAGGCGCGCGAGCCGCCGAACGGCTGCTGGCCCACGACCGCCCCCGTCGGCTTGTCGTTGACGTAGAAGTTGCCCGCGGCGAAGCGCAGCGCGTCGATCGCGTGCCGCACCGCGAAGCGGTCGTCGGCGAAGATCGCGCCGGTCAGCGCGTACGGCGACGTCGTCGCGCACAGCTCCAGCGTCTCGTCGACGCGGTCGTCGTCGTACACGTAGATCGAGAGGAGCGGCCCGAAGTATTCGGTCCGCATCAGGTCGTGCTTGGGGTCCTGGACGACCGCGACCGTCGGCTGGACGAACCAGCCCTCGCTGTCATCACAGCTCCCGCCGATCACGACATCGACGTTCGCCTCGCCGCTCGCGCGGTCGATCGCCTCCTTCAGCTTCGCGAACGAGCGCGAGTCGATCACCGCGCCGAGGAAGTTCGAGTAGTCGGCGACGTCGCCCATCTTCATCTCGCCGACGATGGCGCCGAGCTCGTCGTGCACCGACGCCCACATGCTCTTCGGCACGTACGCGCGGCTCGCGGCGGAGCACTTTTGGCCCTGGTACTCGAACGCGCCGCGCGCGAGCGCGACCGCGACCTCGCGCGCGCCGCAGGCCGTGGGGTGGACGAAGACGAAGTCCTTGCCGCCCGTCTCGCCGACGAGCCGCGGGTACTGGCCGTAGCCCTGGATGTTCTCACCGATCGTCTTCCAGATGTGCTGGAAGACGCCCGTGGAGCCCGTGAAGTGCACGCCGCCGAGGCGGCGGTCCGGGAGCGCCATGTCGCCGATCTGCGCGCCGCTGCCCGGGAGGAAGTTGATGACGCCCGGCGGCATACCGGCCGCCTCCAGGAGCTTCATCGTGTACCAGTTGCTGAGCAGCGACGTCGTCGACGGCTTCCACACCGCCGTGTTGCCCATCAGCGCCGGCGCGGTCGGCAGGTTGCCCGCGATCGACGTGAAGTTGAACGGCGTGATCGCGAACACGAAGCCGTCGAGCGGGCGGTGCTCCAGTCGGTTCCACAGCCCCGCGGAGGACTCGGGCTGCTCCTCGTAGAGCTGGGTCGCGTACTGGACGTTGTAGCGGAAGAAGTCCGCCATCTCGCACGCGGCGTCGATCTCGGCCTGGTGCGATGTCTTCGACTGTCCGAGCATCGTCGAAGCGTTGATCGTGTCGCGCCAGGGGCCCGCGAGCAGGTCGGCGGCGCGCAGCAGCACCGACGCGCGCTCCTCCCACGGCAGCGACGACCACTCGTGCCGGGCGCTCTCGGCGGCGTCGATCGCCCGCTGGGCCTCGGCAGCGCCACCCATGTGGGCCTTGGCCAGGACGTGCCCGTGGCGGTGGGGCATCACGACGTCGACCGTCTTGCCGGTGTGGACCTCTTCACCGCCTATGACGAGGGGGATCTCGACCGTCTCCTGGGACATCGAGGCGAGCCTGCCCGTGAGGCTCTCCCGCTCCGGGGATCCGGGGGCGTAGGAGCGGACGGGTTCGTTGGTCGGGACGGGGACGCGGAAGACGCCGTGGGTCATGGCTGATCTCGGACCTGGGGAGGAGCGGTCGTCCGGGCCCCGTGCCGGGGCCCTCCGGCGGCGCGCGCCGTGAGACGGGGGGCGACGAGTCTCCCAAATGCGCGTTGCAGTGTCGATGCGCGGACCCATCATGAGTGGTCCTCGCCGAGCTCCGATCCCCCCCTTCGCGGCACCATGAAGCGACTCCTCCCCGCCCTCCTCGCCCTCGGCGCCGCTGCGTGCAGCGCCCCCGACACCCTCCCCGAAGCGGTCCGGACCTCGGACGCCGGGACGACGGCCGAGGTCGTCCCGACCGCCAACGGCGCGCAGGCCGAGACGGCGCCGGCCGGCGAGGACGACGAGGCGCCGAAGAAGGCCGCCTCCGAGAAGAAGGGTCCCTCGATCAAGCAGCTCCAGGCGGAGGTCACCAGGGCCCAGACGGAGCGCGGTGAGGCCCGGCGCAAGGAGCGCTACGGCGCCGCGGACCTGGAGATCGCAGAGCTCGGCGCCGCCGCGACCGAGCTCGGGGTCGTCGAGTCGCTCCGGTCCGCCCGGGCGGGCCTGGAGCGCGCCAAGGCCGCCATGGAGGCCTTCGACACCGTCGAGCGCCCTCTGCGCATCCGCAAATCGGACCTCGACGGGCGTCAGTCGGCCGAGCGGCTGCGGCAGGTCGAGGCCGACCTCGTCGGGGTCCTCGAGATCTACGAGGAAGAGACCGAGGCCCGCACCAAGGACGAGGTGATCCTCAAGTACCGGATCCAGGTCGACCTCGCGCGCGAGCGCGTCGCCCTGAACGAGGCGGAGCGAAAGCAGCTCCTGGAGACCACTCTGCCCGCCGAGATGCGAGAGAAGGCCGAGGGCGTCCGCAAGGCCGAGGCCTCCCTCGCGAAGGCCGAGGCCGACGCGCTGAAGACGCGCCGCAAGAGCGAGGCGGACCTGGAGAAGGCCGCCGACGAGTACGACGAGGCGCGCAAGAAGGCCAAGGCCGCAGGGAAGAAGCTCGAGCGCGCGCGCAAGCGGCTCAACGACGCGCGCGAGGCCGCGGCGGCCCGCAAGGCCGAGGCGGCGACGGACGAAGCCGCGAAGGACGAGACGACCGACGCCGCGGGCCAGGCGCCTGCGGGGGACAAGTGATCCGCAGCCCGCTGATGGGGCTCGTCCTCGCGGGCGCGGCGGCCCTCCCCGCGACGCCGCAGGAGGAGCTCACCGACGCCCCGGTGCGCCCGGCCGTCCCGAGGACGCTCCCCCGCGAGGACGCGATCGCTTCGATCGACCGCGCCCTCGGCTATCTGGTCGATCGCCAGAAGGACGACGGGTCGTGGGGCAACAACGCCCCGAACCCGATGGAGCTCGGCTTCGCGCTCAACTCGTTCAAGGCCTGGCGGATCGCCTCGCACGGGCTCGTCTGCATGGCGCTCGCCGGGTCGGAGGAGACGCCCGAGCGACGCGCCGCTCTGGACGCCGCGATCGACTGGTTCGCGAAAGTGCCGTTCCCGGCCCGCGACAGCGATTGGGACATCGACTACGTGTGGACGGCGCTCTACGGCTTCGTCGCTTCGGTCGAGTTGCTCTCCGACCCGCGCTTCGAGGGCGACGAGCGGCTGCTCCGCCGTGGCCGCGAGTTCCTCGGCGTGCTGGAGCGTCACCAGGCCGTCTCCGGCGGCTGGGCGTACTACGACGACCCGCCCTTCGGGGTCGTGCCGACCTGGGCGACGAGCTTCTGCACGGCGCTCGTCCTCCCGTCCCTCGCAGCGGCGTCCGAGGTCGGGCTTTCGGTGCGACCGAACACGATCCGGCGCGCGCAGCGCTACCTGGAGCTGTGCGTCATGCCCGGCGGCGCCTACAGCTACGACCTGACGCCCGTGGCCCGGATCGCCGGCGTCGAGCACATCAACCGGATCGAGGGCAGCCTCGGCCGGACCCAGGTCGGGAACTGGGCGCGGCGACGCCTGGGGGACCGGCGCGTCACCGACGAGGTGCTCAAGGAGGGCCTGGACGCGTTCTTCAGGGAACACGCATATCTGGACAACGTCCGGCTCAAGCCGATCCCGCATGAGGGTTTCCACGCGAACGCCGGGTACTTCTACTTCTTCGCCCACTACTACGCGGCCCTCGCGATCTCGCTGCTCCCGCCGGAGGAGCGGGAGGCCTACCAGGCCCGCCTCCGGCCGCACCTCGTCAAGACCCAGCGCGGGAACGGGTCGTCCAACGACTTCCTGTCGAGCGACTACCTCGTGAACGCGTCCACCGCATTCCTCGTCCTCTCCCTCAACGAGGGGCTCACCGAACCCGACCGATGACCGGACGACTCGAACGGGCGGAGGCGTGGCTCCTTCGCGCCCTCGCCGATCGCTGCGACGACGCGCAGATCGCGTGGACCGAGGAGCGCGCGGCCGAACTCCGCGCAGGGAGCGTGGACGACGGTCGCTTCGCCCAGCTCCTGTCGCTCGCGAGCCGGTTCTCTCCGCGCGGGCCGCTCGACGCGAGCCTGGAGCGCCTGGCCGGCGCGGCCAACGTCCTGGAGGGCTGGAACCCCGAGCGCTGGACGTGCCTGGACGCGGTGCGGGTGCGCCTCGTCGTCGCCCGCGCGCTCGCGGACGACGCGACGCTGCCGGACGCGATCGAGGAGGCGTTCCGCTACGCGGACGAGGGTGAGCTCTGCGCGCTCTACCGGAGCCTGCAGCTGCTGCCTGGCCCCGAACGCTTCGTGTGGCGCGTCGGCGAGGGCTGCCGCACCAACATGCGCAGCGTGTTCGAGGCGAACGCATGTGACACGGCCTTCCCCGTTGCGCATCTGGACGACGTCGCGTGGCGCCAGCTCTGCATCAAGGCGCTGTTCGTCGAGGCGCCTCTGTGGCGCGTTCACGGCCTCGACGGGCGCATCGACTCCGAGCTCGCGCGCATGGCGCTCGACCTCGCGGACGAGCGCCGCAGCGCGGGCCGGTCGATCTATCCCGAGCTCTGGCTGTGCCTCGGTGGCGAGCCGTCCGAGCGCGCGCTCGCGTCGGTCGAGACCGAGCTCTCCGGCGACGACGAGCTGTCACGCAAGGGGGCCATCCTCGCGCTCGGCCGGATGGGCCAGACGGATCGCCTCCGCGAGATCGAGCGTGACGGCGGCACGACCTTCTCTCCCGTCGCGGACTGGGCGCTGGTCGGACGACACGACCAGGGCGCGTTCGCAGCCATCTCGATCCCCGAGGGCGCCGTGCCCCAGAGCACCTCCGCACCCGCTTCCTGAACGCGCCATGGCCGACCTCCGCTTCTTCGATCCGCACGCCCACATGACGTCGCGGACGACCGACGACTACGAGCGCATGGCCAACGCCGGCGTTCGCGCGCTCATCGAGCCCGCGTTCTGGCTGGGTCAGCCGCGTACCAACGTCGGCTCCTTCGTCGACTACTACTCCAGCCTCGTCGGATGGGAGCGCTTCCGGGCCTCGCAGTTCGGCATCGAGCACTACTGCGCGATCGGGCTCAATTCCAAGGAGGCGAACGACGAGGGGCTCGCGAAGGAGGTCCTGGAGATCCTGCCCCGCTTCGCGCTCAAGGAGGGCGTCGTCGCGATCGGCGAGATCGGCTACGACGAGATCACGGCGGCCGAGGAAAAGGCCTACCAGTGGCAGCTCCAGTTCGCGAAGGATCACGACATGGTCGTGATGGTCCACTCGCCGCACCGCGACAAGAAGCGCGGGATCATCCGTTCCCTCGACGTCGCGAAGGAGGTCGGGATCGACATGGAGAAGCTCGTCATCGACCACAACAACGAGGAGACGGTCGAGGACGTGCTGGAGGCCGGCGCCTGGGCAGCGTTCACCATCTATCCGCACACGAAGATGGGATCGCAGCGCATGGTCGACCTCACGAAGAAATACGGCCCCGACCGCTTCATCGTCGACTCGTCGTGCGACTGGGGCGTCAGTGACCCGCTCTCGGTCCCGAAGACGGCGAAGCTCATGCTCGATCAGGGCCTCGACGTCGAGGCGATCCAGAAGACGACCTGGCGCAACGCGGTGACGGCGTACGGCTACTCCGGCCAGATCGACAAGGGGGCGCTCGACGGGACCGCCGTCATCGACCAGCGCAAGCTGTTCAACGACAACTCCGTCCTCCGGGGCCAGGAGGCTCGGGTGGACGAAGGGGTCCCCAACTGATGCGGCGCCTGTCGATCCGAGCGCTCCCTGCAGCGGTCCTGTCCCTGGCGATGGCCCCGGTGATCCCCGCAGCGACCGCCGTCGCCGACGAGCTGCGCGAGGGCTTCGACGGATTCCCGCCGGCGTCCGTCGAGTCGATCGAGACCGGCCTCGGCACGCTCCGCGCGTCCGCGGGACGCTCGGTGATCGTCGACGCCGACGGGGGCCGCGCGCTCGCCCTCGGAGGCGGAGGCGCGTCCGCGCGCGTCGAGATCGACCTCTCCGACGCCGCGCGGCGGACGCTCGGAGCCTCGGGGGAGCTCGCGCTGCGCGTCCGGCGCACGTCGCGGCGCCGGCCGTTCGTCCTGAGGGTGGGGAGCCTCGCGGGAGCCGAGGATCGCGTGACCTACGACGTGTCCGGGTCGGTCTCGTCGGAGGAGTTCGCGTGGATCGACCTGCCGATCGGGCCCGAGGTGGCGCAGCTCTGGATCGAGGCCGAAGTGGCCGGGCCCAGGCCGCTGCTCATCGACGAGATCGTCCTGCGTCCGCCCGCGCCGATGGAGCTCGTCGACTCGAGCACGGAGGTCGTCGTCCGGCCGCTCGTCCTCGGACGGGCCGTCGAGATCCTCCGCATGGATCAGTCCACGCGCGGTGCGCTGGACCCGCTGCTCCTCGATCGGATCGAGGTCGAGCGCGTGAGGCCGGCCGGCTCCGGGGCGAACGGGGAAGTGGCCGCGCCCGTCGTCTCCCTCACCGAACTCGTCCTCCAGGTCGTCGACGGAGACGAGCTCGCTCGCTGGTCGCGGGACGAGCCCGGGGGCTCGGGCGCCATCGTCCTCTCGCCGGCCGCGCCGCTCGCCCAGGGCCGCAGCGAGATCTCGCTGCTCGCGCGCTTCGACGCGCTCGACGGCGCGACCGCGGCGACGGCGGTCGGCCTCCAGATCGAGCTCGGCGTCCGTGTGCGGATCACCGGCGACGCGCTCACGCTGGAGAGCGAGGACACGGTCCGCAGCCGCACCGCGGTCGACTTGGGCCCGCTCGGTGGAGGCGGCGCGACGCTGCCGTCGACGGCGCTCGACACGACGCCGGATCGGATCGTGATCGTCCGCGAGGGACGCGAGGCGGGCGACGGGCTCGCGATCCACACGAGCGACGACGGCGGGCTGACGTGGAGCACGTCGATCGAGCGGTTCGGGCTCGCCCCGGGCACGCTCGGCCACCCGACTCTCCTCCGGGACCGGGCGCGCGGGCGCCTACACCTGGCGTTCTGCTGGGCCGAGGGCGAGGCGCTCCAGGACTTCGGCGCCGCGGCCGGACCGCCTCGCACGATGCTCGTCGCCACCGAGGACGCGGGACGGACCTGGTCCGAGCCGCGCGACCTGACGCCCGATCTCGACCAGCAGGACGGCACATGGGTCGTCCCTGCCGGTGGCCGCGGCATCCACGCGACGACCGGCGACATGGTCTTCCCCGCGATCTCGCTCGCCGGCAAGACGGCCATGGCCGGACCGGCGTCCGCGCTGGTGCTGAGCCGCGACGGGGGCGAGACGTGGAGCGCGGCCCCGTCCGGTGTCCGCGGTCGCACGTGGCCGACGGTGTTCGAGAGTCTCTCGGGGCTCCTGCTGGTCAACTCCGCCGGCCCGGGGCTCGGTCGCCGGGTCGAGGAGAGGATCCAGCTGGATCGACGCGAGTGGCGCGTCGTGACGAGGCGCCGCTCGCTCCCGCTCCCGTGCGCGGGGGGTGCGGGCGCGATCCTCCACGTCGGCGTCGAGACACATCTCACTCCCGACGGTCGCCTCCTGTTCGCGAACGCCGCGGTGGAGCGCAAGCCGCCGCGCAACCTCGTCGTGCGGGGGTCCAACGACCGGGGGAGCAAGTGGTTCCCGGACCTGGAGGTCCTTCTCGACGACGGTCGCGGCGTCGGCGGCGCGGGCCTCTGCATGCTGGGCCGCGAGCGGGTCGCCGTCGCCTACCGATCGAGCTCCGGGCGCGTGGTGTTCCAGTCGCTCCCTCTCGACGCGCTCGTCGAGCCGGTCGCGACCTTCGGAAGCGTCGGCGCGCCCAAGGACTTCTAGTGCCCTGTTTCAGAAGTTCCTTGGCGCTTGCGCGCGCCCGAGCCGCCCATGCGGCGTTGGCGCTCACTGGACGTAGCTACTGCTACGCCACATTCGCGCCGCCTTGCCTGGACGACACGGACGCACGCAAGCGCCAAGGAACTTCCGAAACAGGACACTAGTCACGACGGACGATCGATCCAGCGGGCCAGCACCGTCGCCGCGACCAGCGATCCACCCATGGATGACCTCAAGGAGAACCTGCTCTACATCCTGATCCCGATCCTGATCGTCGCGGTCATCACGATCCTGATCCTGGCGCTGCGCGGGGACGATCCCGGCTCGGACTTCCTCTACGACATCTGATCACCGGCAGGTCCGATGTCGCCGAAGAAACTCTGCACGCTGTCGATCCCCTCGTTCCTGATCTCGGGCGCTGTCGCCTACTGGATCGTGACTGCGACGAGCCCGGCTCCGGTCGCTCCGCCCGCGGCCACGGGTGGAGCCGCCGCCCGCCCGAGCATTCCCGTCGACGAGGCTCAGCGGAAGCGCATCGCGAGCGCCCTGGAGGACGACCTGGACGCGATAGAGGCGGCGAGTCCGATCCACGGATTCGACCCGGACCTCGGCTGGGTCCACCGACCCGGATCGGGGCAGCACGGCGCGGTCATGGCGATGATCAACGAGCGAGGTGGTCGTGGTCCAGCGCCCGCGGGCAAGGACGCGAATGCCCTCGCCGTGGTCTGCTACGGCGAGTCGTTCACGTTCGGGAGCGAGGTCCCCGACGCGGACTGCTGGCCCTCCATCCTCGACGCCAGCGGCGCGGACGTCGCTGTGTGGAACCTCGGCGTCGGCGGCTACGGCACCGACCAGGCGGTGCTGCGCTTCCGCGCGACGATCGACGACTTCGAGCCTGACGTGGTGCTCTTCGGCTTCATGACCGAGAACATCGCCCGCAACGTTAACCGCTACCGCACGGTCCTGTATCCGAACAGCACCATGCCGATCGTCAAGCCGCGCTTCATCCTGCGGGACGGGGAGCTCGAGCTCGTTCCGATCCCGTTCCGGCTGCGCAGCGAGGTCTACCGCGCCGTGCTCGACGACGCACTCGCCGCCGCGATCGCCCCGCACGAGTTCTGGCTCACGGGGAACCCGGAGGACGCGCGTGGAGCCCAGCGCTGGATCCGGTTCTACGGGGACCTGGAGAGCGAGCCCGCACGGGTGAGCCTCGCGCTGCTGGAGACCGCGTGCGCGGAGGCCCGAGCCGCTGGCGCGGATCGCGCGGCGGTGGTGCTCTTCCCGACCAAGAACGCGTTCCGACGCCTGGCGCGCGGCGTGAAGCCCTACTGGACCGAGTTCGCGGAGACCCTGGAAGCGCGCGGCGTCACCGTCATCGACGGCGCGGGGGCGCTCCTCGCCGCCGTGGAGAGCGGCGCGAAGCCCGACGACCTGTATCTCCGGGCCCACCTGAGTCGGGCCGGCAACGAGGCGATCGCCGTTCGGGTGGGCGAGTGGGTGAGGGCGCGCTGAGGCGCTTCGTTCCTCAGAAGCTGGCGCCGAACAGGAACGACAGCGCGAGCGACGACGCGCTCGCGCCGACGCCGTCCACGTCGGCGCCGTCCGAGACCCACCGCGCGTCGGCGCCGAAGTACCGGCCCTTCGTGAGCTGGATCCGGAGACCGCCGCGCAGGTAGCCGGCGAGCACGGCGCCGGTGTCGCTGCGCACGTTGGAGCCATCGAGCCAGCGCACGTCGGTGAAGAGCAGCGCGACGCCGCCGCCCACGTACGGCTGGAGCATCGTGCGCTCGGCGAAGGGGACGAAGAGGAGGCCACCGCCGACGTCCCAGGTGCGGCTCCCGACGCTGACGCTGTCGGTGGCCATGGGCGGCGTCACGCGGGCGTCGTCGTAGGCGAAGCGGATCGAGACGTCCCAGTCGAAGTAGTCCGCGAGGTCCAGGCGCGCCTCCGAGCGGGTCCCCAGGAACGGCGTCTGGAACGAGATGCCGAACTCGGCCTGTTCGCCGAGCGGTGCCCACGCGGCCTCGTCCTCGAGCTTTCGGGTGCCGAGGACCGCGTCGAACGTGCGGTTCGGCTTTTCGACCTCGATGCGCCCGTCGTCCCACTCGGACGGGACCTGCGGGGGGACCTGCCGCTCGCCCGGCCAGGCTGCACAGGACGCGGTGAGGAGCGCGGCAGCAGCCAGGGGTCGTCGCATGGGGTGGGGGCGTCAGGGGACCTGGGCCTCCGTCGGCGCGGCCGCGTCCAGGAGTCCCCTGGCGTTATCGGCAAAGATCCGGCTCCGCTCCAGCGCGGACAGCCCGAGCTCCTCCGAGATCGCGCACCAGCGCTCGTAGCGCTCCCTCCGCCACCCCTGCGGGAAGACGTTCGAATCGGTCCCGAAGAGGACCCGCTCGGCCCCGAAGACGTCCAGGGTCCGGGCCAGGACCTCGGTCAGGCTGGGGTCGCTGGGCTGGGTCTTCGTCCAGCCGTTCGTCGAGGAGGTGTCGGTGACGACGTTCGGGCACTGCGCTCCCGCGATGAGCGTCTCGCGGAAGAATCCGGCGCCGAAGTGGGGGATGCAGAACGTGAGCCCCGGATGGCGGCCCGCCGCGGGGACGACCTCCAGCGGGTCGGCGTAGCGCAGGTCGTAGGGGCGCGGGAGACCCAGGAGGTCGCGGAGCTTCACGACGAGGATCCCGCAGTGGACGTAGGCGATGGCGCGGTGCTCCTCGAGGAGCTCCAGGACCGGCCGGGCCTCGTCGCTCGCGAGGTGGTAGTGATGCATCGCCGGGAAGAGCAGCACGCCGCGGAAGCCGCGCTCCGCGAGGAGCGGTCGGAGGCGGTCCGCCGCCCCCGGCGCCACCGGGTTGCAGACCGCGATCGGCGTGAGGCGACCCTCCGAGCGCGCCGCCGCCTCGCCGACCGCGGCGATCTCCTCCGGCGCGCTCGCGAACGCGGCCATCCGCTCGACGCCGTTGCGGTCGAGCTCGCCGATCCAGCGCGCGAGGTGCGCGTCGATCCCCTCGGCGGGGATCTCGATCCCGGTCTTCTCCTCGACGCGCTGGAGCTTTTCGGCGGTCGAGCCGCCGTGGGGGCTCTGCTCCGCGAGGGCTTCGAAGAACGGTCGCGCGAACAAGTGCGCGTGGAAATCGATCGGCTTGGGGTGGCTCATCGCTCTTCGGGCCGCAGACTCCGCGGCGGCCCAATTCTAGGCCGCTTCCACCGATCCCCACGACGCGACGTCGACGAGACCTCCTCGCATGCCCGATTCGAACCCCGAAGATCGACAGAAGGTCGCGCTCGTGACGGGCGGCGACCAGGGGATCGGACGCGGCGTCGCAGAGGCGCTCGCGGAAGATGGGTGGCGCGTCCATGTGACCTACCGGACGCCGGAGAAGGGACGGCGCGCGGTCGAGCGTCTCGGCGAGGAGCGCGTCCACGAAGCGGACCTCGTCGACGGGGCCGCGGCTGCGCGCGCGGTCGAGGCCGTCATCGAGCGGGAGGGGCGACTTGACGCGGTGGTGCACGCCGTCGGGCCCTACGCGACCGGGCCGCTGTCCGAGACCGGACCCGAGACGTTCGACGCGATGCTGCGCGGCAACCTCTTCACCGCGATCCACGTGGTCACGGCGGCGCGGGCGCACCTCCGGGCGGCGAGCGGCGCGTATCTCTTCTTCGGCTGCGCCGGCCTGGAGCGCTGGCGGGCGCGCGAGGTCACGACGGCCTACATCGCGGCCAAGGCCGCGCTGCTCGTCACCGTGCGGGGCCTCGCGCTGGAGGAGGCGCCCCACGGGGTCCGCGCGAACATGATCTCGCCCGGATTCGTGCCCCACGAGGGCGCGGCGCCGGACACCGTCTCGACCGAGCTGCACGAGCGCATCCCGATCGGGCGTGCGGCGGAGATGCGCGAGGTGACGTCCGCGGCGCGCTGGCTCCTGTCGGACGACGCGTCACACGTCGTCGGGCAGAACGTCGAGGTCGCGGGCGGCTGGATGCTGTAGCCGCGCACCCATCAGGCGAGCCTTGCCGCGATCGCCGCGAGCTTCTCCCGCGTCGTCAGATGCTCCAGGAACGGCGCGACCTCGGCGCTCGGGATCGCCGCGTGGCGCTTCGACGTCAGGTCGGGATGCGGCACGACGACCTCGTCGCCGTCGCGCACGACCTCGTCCTGGATCAGGAGGATGTCGAGGTCGATCGCGACCTCGCCCTTGATCGACCGGTCGCGGCCGAGCTCCAGCTCGAGAGCGCCGAGGGTGGCCTTCAGCGTCGCGTGGTCGTCGGCCGTTCGGATCAGGATCGCGGCGTTCGAGTACGGCGCCGCCTCCTCGTCCAGCTCCTCGTCGGGGCCCACCTCGGGCGGACCGACGTAGCGGGTCGACCGCACGAGGAGGTCGTACTCCAGCGTGATGCGCTCGATCGCGCGGTCGATCTGCTCGGGTCCGTCGACGTTCGATCCGAGCCCGACGACGACGAGTCGCGCGCCGGGGCGGGTGTCGCGCCCCCTGGGGAAGCGCCGCTTCGTGTCGGGCGGCGCGTTCATGCGGGAGCGCCGCCGCGTCCCTCGCGCGGCCTCTCGATGGTCACGCCGACGGCGTCCGCGCCGGGCACGGCGCCGGGCTTCTCGACCGAGATGCGCACCGCGAGCGCGCCGAAGCGCTCCAGCGCGATTGCGGCGAGCTCCTCCGCCAGCGTCTCGACGAGCTGGTGCGAGGCGCCGCCCGCGTGCTCGCGGAAGGCGCGGCTCACCGCCGCGTAGTCGATCGAGGCGTCGAGGTCGTCGTCGCGGGCGGCGTCGGTCACGTCGGTGCCGAGCCAGGCGTCGATCCGGACCTCCTGCCTCATCTCGCGCTCGTGCGGGTGCACGCCGATCAGCGTCCAGGCGCGGAGGTTGCGGATCGAGACCACGTCGAGGGCTCCGCCGGCGGGCGGCCCGCCGGCGGCCGGCCAGCGCGCCTCGCTGCGCGCCGCGGAGGTTGCGGGGGCATCGGCCATCTCCGGCGGATGATAGCGGCGCCGGGGTCGGACCCGGTCGGCCGCAACGCGATAAGCTCCTCGCCATGAGCGGGACGGTGACGATCTCCAGGCGGATCGAGTGGGACATGGCCCACCGGCTCGGGCCCCGCTGCACGACGAAGTGCCGCTCCCTCCACGGGCATCGGTACGTCGCGATCGCGACCCTCGCGGCCGAGGAGACCGACGACTTCGGCATGGTGCTCGACTTCGGCGACGCGATCCGCGCCATGAAGGGCTTCGTGGACGGGCACCTCGACCACGCCTGCGTGGTGGACCGGGGGGACGAGTCGCTGCTCGCCTTCCTCCAGTCGGAGGGCGACAAGTACTGCGTCGTCGACTTCCCTTCGACGGTCGAGAACCTCTGCGGCTGGCTCGCCGCGCGCTTCCAGGAGGCCTTCGACGCGCTCCCCGAGGCCGCCGCGCGCGACGTCCGGCTCGTCGGGCTCAGGATCTACGAGACCCCGAACTGTCACGCGGACTGGACGGCGGGGTGACCCACGACGGTAGCGATCCGGCGATCGAGGCCCGGGGCGTGCGGAAGGTGTTCGAGACCTTCGAGCGCGCGCCGGGGCTGCTCGGGATCGTCAAGAACTTCGTCGCCCGGGAGAAGGTCGAGATCACCGCGCTGGACGACGTCGATCTCGTCGTCCATCCCGGCGAGACCGTCGGTCTCATCGGCGCCAACGGCGCCGGGAAGACGACGCTGGTCAAGGTGCTGACAGGGATCGTGCCCGCGTCCTCGGGCGTCGCGCGGCTCCTCGGGGAGGACTCCTTCCACCTGCGGGACGCCGAGAAGCGCCGGCTCGCGCTGGTGATGGGCCAGAAGAGCCAGCTCTGGTGGGACCTGCCGCCGATCGACTCGTTCCAGCTCCTGCGCGAGATCTACTCGATCGACCCCGCGGACTTCGACGCGCGCCTCGAGCAGTACACCGAGATGCTCGACGTGAAGGACCGCCTCAAGATCCAGCTCCGCCAGCTCTCCCTCGGGCAGCGGATGAAGATGGAGATCATCGGCGCGTTCCTCCACGACCCCGACGTCGTGTTCCTGGACGAGCCGACGATCGGCCTCGACCTCGTGTCGCGCGAGACGATCCGGCAGTTCCTCGTCCACCTCGCGGAGACGCGCGGCGTGACGTTCGTCCTGACGAGCCACGATCTGGAGGACATCGAGGAGACCTGCCGCAGGATCGTGGTCCTCGACGCCGGACGCGTCGCGTTCGACGGTGATCTCGCGACGCTGTCCCGCCAGGTCACGGGCAAGCGAGCGGTGGAGATCCACGTCGACCCGCACACCCAGGTGGACGAGGCGCGCGTCGCGACCGAGATCGCGCCCCTCGGCGCGGAGATCTCGGGGCGCACCGCGGGTGCCCTGACGGTCGTGGTGGACGCGGAGCGGCTCGCCGAGCTCGTTCCCGTGCTCTTCGCGACGCTCGACGTGCGCGACGTGTCCGTCGAGCGGCAGCCGCTGGAGCACCTCGTCAAGGAGATCTACCGCCGCAGCGACCGGGCGGGAGCCGGGCTCCGCCCCGCGCGCGGCAGGAGGCAGACGTGAGCGCGGGGGCCGCGCGCTATCCGCGGCTGCTTCTGCAGTCCGTCGGCTACGAGTTCCGCAAGCGCATCCAGTTCCGGACCGGGTTCTTCGTCCGGGAGGCGATCAACGGGACCGTCGAGCCGCTGATCATGCTGTTCGTCTTCGGCGCGCTCTACGCGAGTGCGTCCGCGGGCACCGACGGGGCGCCGGCGGTCCTCGGCGGCTGGCGCTACGAGGAGATCATCAAGTACTGCGCAGGCCTCATGGTCGTGCGCAAGCTGGTCTTCAACAACCGGGGCCTGGAGCTCGCCTCCGAGATCTTCGAGGGACGGATCACGAAGTACCTCGTGATGCCCTTCCGGTTCTTCGTGCTCCTCCAGGGCCGCTTCGTCCAGTACCTCGTGATGCAGGTGCTGGTGGCCGGGCTGGTGTGGGCTCTGGGCTACGCGATCGCCGGCGACCGATGGCTGGTTCCGGTGAGCTTCAGCGCCGCGGCCCAGGCGTTCACGCTCGTCCTGCTCGGGAGCTACTGCTGCTTCCTCCTGTTCTTCACGATCAACGCGCTCGCGTTCTGGCTCGACGTCGTGTGGAGCCTGCTCGTGATGGCGTGGTTCGTCATCTCGTTCGCGGGCGGAGGCACGATCCCCGTGTCGCAGATGCCGGAGCCGCTGTTCCGGGTCCTGTCGTACGGGTTCCCGTACTGGACGATCACGGCGCCGATCGAGCTAATGATGGGTCGCCTCGGAACCGAGGCGTTCCAGCGCGGGCTGCTGCTGCTGCTCGTCCAGCTCGGCCTGCTCGAGGCTCTGCGGCGCGCCGTCTGGCGGCGGGGCCTGGCGAAGTACGTGGGAGCGGGGATGTGAGCAGACCGCATCGAAGCGACGGCATCGTCGGCCGGATCGGCTGGGGCCTGCGGGTCCTCCGCCATTACGTCCGCATCGGGTTCATCCGGAAGAGCCAGTTCCGCCTGGAGTTCCTGAACCAGGTGGCGATGGACCTGTGCTTCTACCTCGCGTTCATCTTCACCTTCGAGATCCTCTACGGGCTCGGGGACGGCGGGGGCGAAGCGCTCACGCTCGGCGGCTGGACGCACGCGGAGATGCGCGTGTACCTGGGGATGGTCTTCATCTCCGATGCCCTGATCATGACCTTCCTGGGGCAGAACTGGCACTTCGGCCAGGACCTCAAGAACGGTGCGATCGACCCGTTCAAGGTCCGCCCCGGCCCGACGGCGTTCACGTACTTCTTCCAGCGCTTCAGCCCGGAGGGCCTGACGAACCTCTTGATCGCCGCCTGCTGGCTCACGTTCGCGCTCGCGGGCGTCGTGCCCGACCTGGTGGGGCTACCGCACGTACTCCTCGCGCTGCCGCTGGCCATCGCGGTGGTCGCGTGGAGCCAGGTCTTCCTGATCCTCGCCTACAACCTGGGCGAGTTCTGGCTCCTCAACAGCGACATCGGCCACCTGCTGTCGATGTTCGTGTCGAACTTCGGCGAGCGGCCGCTCGACGTCTACCCCAGGGGCCTCAAGCGCGTCCTGACGTTCGCGATCCCGGTCGCCGGGATCGCGTGGTTCCCCGCGTCGCTCGTCCTCGGTCGGCTCGATCCGCTGTTCGTCGCGCTCTACCCGCTCGTGCTCGTCGCTTTCGCGGTGCTGGTCGCGCGCGCGTTCCGGCGCGGGCTGCGCCGCTACGAATCAGCGATGAGCTGACTCGACGGCCGCCTCGACGCGGAGCGCCGCGATGACCTCGGCGCGGACGAACGGCAGCTCCGTCAGAGTGATCGAGTTCCTCCCGTCCGCGAGCCGCACCTTCACGTCGACCTCGTCGAGGAGGTCGGCCGGGTCCACGGCGCGCTGGGCGCTGTCGTGGACGGTCGCGAGGTAGCCGGTCAGCGCGTCGACGAGGAAGTCCGGGTACATCCGGACGAGCTCGACGATCTCGCGATCGCCCATCGCCGACGCCGCGGCGGCCCGCCACGTCTCGGGGTCCTTGTCGAGGTTGGCGGCGCGCAGGATCGCCCCGGCGGGGACGCGATCGAAGCCCTCCTCGTACGCCTCTTCGCAGAGCCGATGGAGGCCCGCGTAGCCCTCGCGCTCGACGATGCGGGACACGGCGACGTAGGCGAGGCCGTAGAAGCCCCGCTTCGTGCCCGTGTCGAGCTTCGTCGACGAGAGCCCGGCCGCGAGCCGGAACACGTCCATGGGGTCGGTGGTCTCGGTGTCGCCCTTGAGCTTGACCCGCGCCGACCAGCCTCGCTGTACGGGGACGAGGTCGTCCGTGCGGCGGTCGACGCGCACGACGTCGACGTCGATCTCCAGCCCGCCCGTCGCGAGGCACGCGCTGGAGAGGCGGCCGGCGCGCAGGCGCGCGGCGCCGTTCTCGCACAGCGTCGCCGACACGTGGTCTGCGAGACCCTCCTCGATCGAGCCCGGCAGGAGCGCCCAGGACTCGCCGAGGACCGCGTGCGTCATCTCGTGGGCGAGCGTGCGCGCGAAGTGGTCCGCGTGGCGCGAGAGCATGATCCGCCGGTGCGACGGCGACCACAGACCCTCCGCGTCGGCGGTCGACGCGGCGGTGAAGCGGTACAGGCTGGGGCGCTCCTGGACCCACACGTCGACGTCGTCGAACTGCGTGTCGGGGAGCAGTTCCAGGAGCCGCGGGCGGAGGTCGGAGACCAGCGTCTCGACCCGGCCGGCCTCGACCGGATCGGCGGCGAGGACTCGGCCGCCGTCGAACGCGAGGATCGACGACGGCGGGGTCGCCATGCACGACAGGAAGAGGACTCCGGTGACGCCGAGCAGGGGAGCGAGGACGGCAGCGTGGGGGGGCTTCGTGGGGTTCACATGGAACCGTACCCCCCTCCATCTGGCGGCGCGGAGGGGCGCTGTACCGGCTCGGTAAGCCGTTCAGTGCCCCTCCCTGGGACGTCCGATCAGGGGCCGACGAGGATCTCGATCGGGTGCCGCTTCGGGCTCTCCGCGGCGTCCGCGTCGGGCTCTCCGGCCGGGTCCTCGGCCCGCGCGTCCGGGCTCGCTTCGAGACTCTCCGCCGTGTCGCCATCACCGGCCTCGCTCGAGGCGAGGCACGCGCACGTGTACGGATACGCCACGAGCTCCAGCGTCCACGGCGAGTCGTCGGAGTACGCCTCGATCACGAACTGGAACGGGCGCCAGGGCTCGTGCACGACGATCGTCCCGGACTCGTACGCGCCGCTGATGGCGTACGTCGCGAGCACGATGTCGTCGATCGGGTCGTAGATCGAGACGTCGACGTCCCCGAACGGGCCGAACGCTTCCAGGAAGAACTCGATCTCGACGGGCTCGGTCGACTCGAACTCGATGTGATCCACGACGTCGACGCCGATCGCCTCGACGTGCCCGTCGACCAGCAGGAAGCTGCTCTCGTCGACGTACGTCACGAAGTCCGCCAGGCCCGGGCTGTCGTTGGGCTCCAGCTCGACGAAGGAGTCCGGCGCGGGCGCGCTCGGGCCGCCGACATGGGTCACGCGACCGCAGCCTGCGGCTGCGAAGAGCGCGAGGGCGGCTCCGAGGAGGAGTGACGTTCTGAGGAGGGACTTCGGAAGCTGCTGCACGGCGGAACCTCCTGGTTCGTGCGCGAGGATCGGGAGCACCCCGCCACGTGCGGAGCGCCACCCGCCCTGGCGCAACGGGCGTGCCAGGTCCGGAGCCGCCTTCCCGGGGGTCCTGGGGGGGGGATCGCCGGAGCCCCCGCGCGGCCACCGTCCCACGGCCCCGGGTGCCCAGGGGACACCTGTCCCCGGGAGCGGTCACCGGGTGCGCCGCGCCCCCTCCGCTGGCATCATGCGCGCTTCGCCATGTCGACCACGCGCCACCAGTCCCGATCCAGCGCACCCGAGACGGAGCCCGACGAGGCCGCCTCGCCGAAGCTGCACGTCGTCACCTTCGGGTGCCAGATGAACAAGTACGACTCGGAGCTCGTCGAGGGACGCTTCCGGCGCGTCGGCTACGAAACGACGGGCGAGATCGACGAAGCCGACGTGGTGCTGTTCAACACGTGCTCGGTACGGGACCACGCCGAGGAGCGCACCTGGTCCTGGGTGGGCGAGCTCAAGCGCGTCAAGGAGCGCCGCCCCGACCTCGTCGTCGGCGTCATGGGCTGCATGGCCCAGCGCGTCGAGGAAGAGGTGTTCCGCCGCGCGGGCCACGTCGACCTCGTCGCCGGCACGCGTCAGTTCCACCTGCTCCCGCGCATGGTCGAGGAGCTGCGCGAGCGCCGCGAGGCGCCGGACCGGTTCTCGCGTCGGGAGCGCCGGCTGCTGGCGACCGACATGACCGAGGATGTCGTCGTCGACCGCGCGGGCGAGGAGTACGCCGGCGGGCGCCACGCCTACCTCGCGGTCATGCGCGGCTGCGACCTCAACTGCACGTACTGCATCGTGCCGACGACACGCGGCCGCGTGCGGTCGCGCCCGATCGACGACCTCGTGCGCGAGGCCGAGTGGTACGCGAGCCAGGGCGTGCAGGTGCTCACCCTCCTCGGTCAGACGATCAACAGCTACGGCGAAGACATGCCGGCGCCCGAGCCCGGCGCTCCGGCGATGCGCGGCCGGAAGGGCCGGCCGAGCCTCGCGGATCTGCTGGAGCGGCTGCAGGGCGTCGAGGGCCTGGAGCGGATCCGGCTCATCACGCTCCACCCCGCGTACGTCGACCGTCCGTTCGCCGAGGCGATCCGCGACTACGACAAGGTCGAGCGCTTCCTGCCGCTCCCGGCCCAGGCCGGTTCGGACGACGTGCTGCGTCGCATGAAGCGCGGCTACACGCTCGACCTCTACCGGCGCCGCGCGGACCTCCTGCGCGAGATCGTCCCGGACATCGAGCTCGGGAGCGACTGGATCGTCGGCTTCTGCGGCGAGACCGACGAGGACTTCGAGGGCTCCGAGCGCTTCCTCGCCGAGCAGGGGTTCCTCGTCAACTACGTCTTCAAGTACGACCCGCGCCCGTCGACGAAGGCGGACGAGAAGCTCGTGGACGACGTCGCCGACGCGGTCAAGAAGGAGCGCAACCAGCGCCTCCTGCGCGCCGCCGAGCGCGCCCAGCGGCTGCGCTTCGAGCGCTACCGCGACGCCGAGGTGCCCGTGTTCGTCGAGTCCGTGTCGGAGCGCGACGCCCGGATCGTCATGGGCAAGACGCCGTGGGGTATGCCGATCTCCTTCGAGGGCACGGGGGCGCTCGTGGGCACGCACGCGCGCGTGAAGGTCGTCGAGACGACGCCGTACGGGATGGCGGGGCACGCCTGAGGGCCCGTCAGCGCGATTCGTCCGCGTCGTCGCCCTCGGACCACCACGCGCCGTCGTTCGTGCTCTCCGCGTTGCCGACGTAGCCGAGCTCTACGAGGCGCTTCCGCGCCGCGTCGCTCACGTTGAACGCCGTCGCGAACCCGTTGGGGTCCGCATTGCCGAGCCAGCGCACGAGCGCCGCCCGCATGCGCTCCGTCCTCTCCGGCTCCCGCGCGGAGAGGTCGTCGGAGCACCCTGGGTCGACCTCGATCCGGTAGAGCTCGAGCGCGCCCTTCTCGAACGTGCGGTCGACGCGGAAGACCTCGTGGTCCTGGAGATTCATCACGAGCAGCCACCCCTCGTACTCCACCGCTGCCTTCAGGCCGCCGAAGCCCAGCGCGAATCGCGGCTCGCGCACTTCGGTCGCGGCCAGGTCGAGCGGCGGCGAGGGGTGCTCCTCGTGGGGGATCCCCGCCAGGCGCAGGAGCGTCGCCCCGACGTCGATCATGCGCACGGGCGCGTCGACGATCACCCCCTCCGGCACGCCCGGGCCGACGACCGACAGCGGGACGTGGAGCTGGTCCCGGTACAGCCCGTGGTGCGTCCACCACATGCGGTTCCGGCCGAACGACTCGCCGTGGTCGGCGGTCAGCGCGGCGATGCCCGACCGGACGCGCGGGTGGTCGAGCAGCGGAACGAGCACGCGGTCGAGCTGATCGACGGACGCGCGGTAGCGCGCGTGCGCCGCGGTGATGTCCGAGCGGCGGTCGGGGTTCTGGGCGATCCACGCCGGCAGGTCCGGGGTGCGCGGGACGGGGTCGAGGTACGCGGCGACCGGCCGCTCACGCTCCGAGAGGTAGCGCTGCTCGTACTCCTCCGACGCCTCGTAGGGGGCGTGCACGTCGAAGACGTGCAGCCACACGAAGAGCGGCACGTCGTCCCGCTCGTCGATCCAGCGCAGCGCGGTCCGGAGCGTCAGCTCGCCCGGCCGGCGCGCGTTCTTGTAGTCGCTACGCGCGCTGAGGCCGTCGAAGCGATCGAAGCCCTGGCCGAGACCGCTGTGCCTGTGGCCGATGTGCAGGACGCTGACGGCAGCCGCCGTCGCGTAGCCGGCCTCGGCGAATCGCTCGGCGAGGGTGACCGCGCCCTCGGCGAGTGGCGCCCGGTTCCCGACGATCCGCGTGTCGCGCGGCGACAGGCCCGTCATCAGCGACGTGTGCGAAGGATTCGTCATGTTCGACGGCGCGAACGCGTCCACGTACTGGACGCCGCGCTCGGCGAACGCGTCGAGGTTGGGCGTGGAAACGAGGCCCGGCGTCCCGCCCCGTCCCAGATGATCTCCCCGGTGCGTGTCGGAGGTGATGAGCAGCACGAGCGGCGCCGCGGGCTGCGGAGTCTCGACGTGCAGCTCCGCCACCGCCGTCCAGGTGACCGTCTCGGTGGGGATCGGATCGTCGACGCAGAACGTGACGCTCTCCGGGACGCGCGGCATCCGATGGGTGCGCCACCGCGACTCGACGTCCTGGAGCGGAAGACGCGTCACGTCGCCGTCGTCGGTCTCGACAACGAGCGCGGCGCCCGCGGCGTCGGGGTGGACGGCGTACGAGAACCGCAGCTCGTCGCCCGTCCGCACCGATGCGCCGATCTCGACGCGACCGCCGAGGGTTCCGTCGAGGCCCCAGCCGCGTCGCGCGTCCGCGTTCACCTCGACGAGCGCGGCGGGCCTGCCCGGCATGGGCAGCTGCGACGCCGGCCGATCGGCGATGACGTCGAGCTCTGCGATCTCGGTCAGGCTGGAGGTCCCGCCGACCTGGATCGCGAACTTCGTGAGCTCAAGGTCGTGCAGCTCGATCCTCGGCAGCGGGAAGCGTACGCGTTCGAACGACCCGGTGCCTCGGACGGTGACGACCTCGCTGACGAGGACCTTCGTGCGCTCCTGGAAGAGCGTGACGCGCAGGATCTCCTCCTCGCCGCGCGGGATACGAACGACGACGTCGACGCGATCGAACGCGGTCGTCCGGAGGTCCGTATCGATGAAGACGCTGACGGGGACCTCGTACGAGACCATCGCCGCCGCCCGGCCGTCGGAGACGACGAGCGGGACCTGACGGCCCCGCTTGCGGAGCCACGGGCGCGAGGGGACGTTCGGGAGGAAGCGCTCGACCAGGCGCGAGCCGGGAGCTTCGGTCGCCAGCGGCTGGAGCTGGAGGCGCGACAGCGCCAGTCTCTGCGCGTCCTCGCTGCTCGTCCCGCCGCCGCAGGCCGCGCCGCCGAAGGCCCCGGCGAGCACGATCGAGCCGAAGACGGGGAGCCTCATCAGAACGCGAAGTAGATGTACGGCGCGGGGTTCGTGCTCACCCAGGGGAGCGCGAGCGCGACGGCGACACCATAGGTCAGACCGAACGCCGCGGGGGACAGCCCGGCCCAGCGGCGTTCGATTCCGAGGCGTTGCCAGAGCGCATGGACGAGGAAGGCGGCCCCGAGCGTCGGTCCGATCCACGCCGGGACGGCGGGCGCGCCCGCGGTCCCGACGTGCGCCGTAGGGACGACCATCGCTCGCAGGAGCGCGGTCGCGCCGCTCATGTCCTGGGCGCGGAAGACGACCATGCTGATCGCCCACACGAGGTTGACGTAGAGGATCGACGGGAGGAGCGGCATGCGAGTCAGCCAGCGCCCCCGGTGCGTGCGCTCGGCCGAGACGAAGAGCCCGTGGATCAGGCCCCACACCACGAAGGTCCAGGCGGCGCCGTGCCAGAGGCCCGACACCAGGAAGACGATCATGATGTTGACGAGGCTCCTGCGCTCGCCGCGCCGGTTGCCGCCGAGCGGCACGTACAGGTACTCGCGGAACCAGCGCCCCAGGGTCATGTGCCAGTGCGTCCAGAACGACCCGACCGTCCGCGTCAGGTACGGCGCATCGAAGTTCTTCGGCAGCCGGTACCCGAGCAGAGCAGCGCACGCGATCGCCATGTCGGTGTACCCCGAGAAGTCGCAGTAGATCTGCGCCGAGAACGCGGCCGCGCCCAGCCACGCGGCCGCGGTCCCCACGGCCTCGGGCGCGGCGTGCACCGCGTCGACGTAGGGGCTGAGCGCGTCCGACAGGCAGGACTTCTTGACGAAGCCGACGAAGAACAGCACGAGCGCGCGCCGTGCGTCGACGTCCTGCCAGCGCGGTCGCTCCGCGAGCTGGGGCAGGAACTCCTTCGCAAGCACGATCGGGCCCGCGACGAGCTGGGGGAAGAACGCGACGAAGAGCGCCAGGTCGAGCGGCGAACGCGCAGGCCTGAGCCGCCCGAAGAAGATGTCGAGCGAGTACGAGAGGGTCTGGAACGTGTAGAAGCTGATCCCGACCGGAAGGACGAGCTCCAGCACGGGCATCGACGTCCCGATGCCGAGCCACGCGAGCAGCGCGTTCAGCGACTCCGCGAAGAAGTCGAAGTACTTGTAGGTGACGAGCAGGCCGAGGTTGACGGTCAGGCTGACCGCGAGCCACCCGCGCTGCACCGCGCGCCTGCCCTCCGCCGCGTGGATGCGCGCACCGACGATCCAGTCGACCGCCGTCGAGAGCAGGATCAGTCCGAGGAACCGCCAGTCCCACGCCGCATAGAACGCGTAGCTCGCGGCGAGCAGCCAGCCCTTGCGCGCGCGATCGCCGCGGAGCGACCACGCGACCGCCAGGACGAGCGCGAAGAACGCGAGGAAGCGGAACTCGACGAAGAGCACGGGGAGCGGGCGGCCTCAGCGGCTCAGCGACTCGGGGTCCGACGGGCGCTGCGTCCGGTCGCGTCGAGGTGCGCGGCGAAGGCAGCCGCGAACGCGCGCGACCACTCGGTGGCTCCCTCGGCGTTGAGGTGGCTCGCGTCCCAGCGCAGCGCCTCCTCGGCAAGCCGCGGATAGCGGCTCGGCAGGTGGAACTCCAGCAGCGCGTCCAGCTCGCCCGCGTCACGGAGCGACGCCATCAGCGGGCTCGGGAGCCCGCGCGGCGCCACGTACACGAGCGGCTCCGCGCCAGCGCCGCGGATCGCGGCGAGCAGCCCGCGCAGCGACGCGACGTCGTACGTGCCCTCGAGCGCCGGGCGTTCGTCCGCGCTGGCGCGGATCGCATCGACGCGCGCGCGCCACGCGGCCGGGTCCTCCCGGAACTTCTCGTGCGCTCTCCGGGCGCCTTCCTCGGGATCGAGCGAGATGTCCATCCAGCCCCGATCGCGCTCGAGTTCGGAGCGCGATGGCCAGAGCGGGTCGGCATCGCGCGCGGTCCACCGGCGCGCGAGGTCGGGTCCCTCGCCGAGCGCGGTCGCGCGCCAGCCGAACAGGCCGAGGTGCTCGGCGGCGAGGGCGAGCCGCCAGTCGAAGCGACCGAGCCAGTCGGCGGCGTACTCGTCGACCTTGTACGGCGGCGGGGCGTCGGCGAGCGCCACGGCGCCGATCGCGTCGACCGTCGTCCGGAGGTCGTGCCAGTGGACGTACCGCGGGTTGTAGACGTCGGGGTACCAGAGCAGCGGGTCGAAGAGCGGCTCCTCGTAGAGCACCCACGCGAGGCGCGCCGGTCGCTCCGAGAGCACGCCCTCGAGGACCTGGGCGGCCTCGAAGCTCCCCATGCCGCCGACGCCGAGGTTGAAGGAGCGCACGCCGGGATGCCCCAGGCGCGCGAGCTCCTCCTCGAAGACGTCGGGCCGGACGCCGTAGAGCGTCGCGCTGGAGCCGACGAACAGGACGTCGAAGTCGTCGGCGTGCGCGCGGACGTACTCGACCTTCGAGCGCAGCCCCGCCTCGGCTGGCAGTGGCACGCGCGACACGAGGGCGCGGTTGGTCGCGGCGAACCCGATCAGGAACGCGGACGTGGCTGCGATCCAGGCACGCATCCGCGAAGGATAGCGGGCTGGCGGGCGCGGCCGCGCATCCCGGTCAGTCACCGGCGCCGGGCTGGCCCGCTCCCGCGAGCGTCTCGTCGACGTGCGCGCTGAATCGAGACAGCAGGGACGCGGCGTCGACCGGACGGGGCTCTTCCGGCCGGGCGGCGCCGTCGAGGGCCACCTCGGCCCGGGCGACGAGGTCGCGCAGGCCGGCGTCGTCGAGCGGGACCGGACCGCCGTCCTCCGGGACGTCCTTCAGCGGACCCAGGACGTCGAGCAGCGTGGCGAGCGGCACCGTGCCCCCGTCGACGCACCCCGCGAGGACGCCGAGCGTCTCGGCCGCGCCGGCCCGCTCGGCGTCGTCGAGCCCTGACGCGGGCAGGCGCCGCACCACGACGTCGTCCACCACGAGGAGGTGGATCGTGCGCGTCTCCAGGAGGCCGGCGACGCCGCCGACGACCTCCTGGGGCTGGAGCGCTCCGCTCTCGTAGGCGTCGCGCAGCCGCTGGACCTCGCGCTTGAACGGCTCCTTCGCAGTCGCCGGCAGCCCCGAGGTGTCGAGCCCGAAGTCCGCCGCGGCGAGCGACCACTTGCCCGTGTTACCGATCAGGCTCTGGATCCCGAACCAGGCGGCGACGAACACCGCGACGATGAGGACGGCGGGGACGATGCACCCGGCCGACTTCGGATCGAGCGTGCGTCGGTCGGGTGCGGGACGGTCTTCGGACATGCGCTGGGACTAACCGAGGAGGTCGGCGATCGCGTCGCGCTCCGACTGGAGCTCCGCCACGCTCGCCTGGAGCTTGTCGCGGAGGAATTCGCTCAGGTCGAGGCCCTGGACGATCTCGTAGCCGCCATTCCCGTCGCTCCGGACCGGGAACGACGAGATCAGGCCCTCCGGCACGTCGTAGCTGCCGTCCGAGGGGACGCACACCGAGTTCCACGTTCCCTGCGGCGTCGAGCCGACGAGGTCGCGGACGTGGTCGACGAGTCCGTTCGCCGCGGACGCGGCGCTGGAGAGTCCCCGGGCGGCGATGATCGCGGCGCCGCGCTTCTGGACGGTCGTGAAGAAGTCGCCGCGCAGCCAGTCGTGGTCCGTGATCACCTCGGACGCCGGCGTCCCGCCGATCGTGGTGTTCTCGAAGTCCGGCACCTGCGTCGCGGAGTGGTTGCCCCAGATGAGGGTGTTCGCGACCTGGTCGGTCGCCACCCCCGCCTTGCGCGCGAGCTGGTTCTGGGCGCGGTTCTGGTCGAGCCGCGTCATCGCCGTGAAGCGCTCGTTCGGAACGTCGGCCGCCGCGTGCATCGCGATCAGCGCGTTCGTGTTGCACGGGTTGCCGACGACGGCCACGCGGACGTCGGACTTCGCGTGGTCGTTGATGGCGCGGCCCTGGCCCACGAAGATCGGGCCGTTCTCCTTGATGAGGTCACCGCGCTCCATGCCCGGGCCGCGCGGCTTGGCGCCCACGAGGAGCGCCCAGCTGGCGTCCTTGAAGCCCTCGTCGAGGTCGCTCGTGAGGACCATGTCGTGCAGGAGCGGGAAGGCGCAGTCCTCCAGCTCCATCGCGACGCCGCCGAGGGCCGCCATGGCCTTCTCGTGCGGGATCTCGATCATCCGCAGGACGACCGGCTGGTCGGGGCCGAACATCTGGCCGCTGGCGATGCGGGGGAGGAGGGCGTAGCCGATCTGGCCGGCGGCGCCGGTGACGGCGACGTGGATGGGCGTCTTCGACATGGATCGTTCTGGGATCTACGTGCCCGGTCAGGGCTTTCTCTGGGAGCCCGGCTCTGCGGGCTTGCTGTCTCGCTTCGTCGGGTCGGGACCGGGGCCCTCGGTCGCAGATCGGCCGCGGAATCGGCGCGGCGGGGGACCTGGGGGCCGGTCTCGATTTGTGGAGGGAAGATTTTGCCGACGGTCGGCCCCCGGCGGCGCGCCGAACCCGGAAACAGAGCGGCGGAGACCGAGTAAGGCGAGTGAACAAAGCGGACGGTGAGGCGTCCAAGGAGTCGTGCTCAGCGTTCTTGGTCGGATCGTCGTGGTCTACGATCCAGAACACGCGCCGGACCCAACGCATGAACCGCCTCACGAGCCCTCTCGACCCGTCTCTGGCACGCCGCCTCCTCCAGGAGCTCGGCGCCGAGGCGCGCGCGTACCGGTTCGAGGTGGCGCCCAACCCGTGCGTGGGCGCCGCGATCCTCTCGGGGACGCGGATCGTCGCGCGCGGCTACCACCGGCGCTGGGGCGGCGCCCACGCCGAGGTCGAGGCGCTGGAGGCCGCGCGCGCGACCGACGTGGCGCCGACCGACTGGGACACCCTGCTCGTGACGCTGGAGCCCTGCAGCAGCGAGGGCAAGACGCCGCCGTGCGTCGACGCGATCCTGGCCAGCGGGATCCCGCGCGTGGTCGTGGGCGCCCTCGACCCGGATCCCCGGCACCGCGGGAAGGGGATCGAGCAGCTGCGCGAGGCGGGCGTGGAGGTGCTCGTCGACCCGACCGTATCGCCGCTGGAGTCGGTCGCCCCGCACTTCCTGCGCTGGAACGAGTACGAACGCCTGCGCCGTCCGCGGCCCTGGACGATCGCCAAGTGGGCGCAGACCCTCACCGGCCAGCTCTCTCCGCCCGAGGACGTCGGCGACGGACGCTGGATCACCGGTCCGACCTCCCGCGCCGAGGTGCACCGCCTGCGCGGCAGCGTCGACGCGATCGTGACCGGCGTCGGGACGGTCCTGGAGGACGACCCCCGCTTGACGGTGCGCCCCCAGCGCGTGCCGGTGCCGACGGGTCGGTTCCAGCCGCACGCGCTCCCGGCTGCGGCGACCTCGGTCCGCCAGGAGGGCCCGGCGCGGGTCGTCCTCGACTCGTGGCTGCGCACGCCGCCCGAAGCACGTCTCTTCGAACCAGCCGGTCCGGGGGAGCTCGCCGGTCCGGTGCATATCATGGCCCTCCCCGGCTCGGATCCGATCCGTCGCCGCGCCCTGGAGGCCGCCGGTGCCCACGTCCACTCGAACCGCGGCATGGACCGCCACACGCTCGACCTCCGCGACCTCTGGACGTGGCTGTGGGACCAGGGCTTCCGTCGGGTCATGCTCGAGACGGGGCCCACGCTCCTCCGCAGCGCGCTGGAGCGCGAGTTCGTCGACCAGATCCGCGTCTACACGGGCACGGTCCGCGGTGGAGAGGGCGAGTCGCTGGCCGCATGGCTCACCGGCACCAAGCTGGACGAGCGGCTCCATCGCGAATCGGGTGAAGACGCGGTCCTCGAGGCCTTCGTCTGATCCGGCGCCGCGCGGGCCGCTGGCCGCGCTGGTCCTCGCGATCCTGGTCGTCGCGGCGTGCGCGAGCCGTCGCCCGGCGCCCATGCCGCCCGTTGGCGACGACGCGTCGTCGCGATTCCTCGTCGCCTGGGAGGCGTCGCGTCAGTTCGGGTTCGCCGAGAGCGCCGAGGCCCAGCGGGCGGCGCTCGTCGACGCAGAGGCAGCGCTCGCCCTCGACCCCGACTGGGCCGCCGCTGCTCGGTTCGTCGACGAATGGCGGCACCGCCCCTCGCTGACGCTCCCCGACCGCTACGCCGAGCATCTCGAGGGGGTCGCGTCCGGCCGCGCGTCGTCCGCCTACCTCGCCGGTCGACTCGGCGGTCCCGGCGGGTCGGATCTCCTGGAGCGCTCCGTGCGCATGGACCCCGCGCTGGCGTGGGGGTGGCACGGCGTCGCGTGGCACCTGTACCTCGGCGGCGACGGCGCAGCGGCGAGTCGGGCCGGCGAGCGCGCGATCGAGCTCGCGCGCGACGCCCACGAGCTGGCGCTGTTCTCCTGGGCCCAGTCGCGCTACCTGCGCGCGGACGAGGACGTCCTCGGAGCGATCGAGCTCCTGCGGAGAGCGCTCGAACGCGACGACGCGCTCGCGCTCCGGCCGTCGGAACGGACGTACCTGGAGGTCGAACTCGCGTCGATCGAGCTGCGCTTCGAGGACGACGCGGCCCGCCGCCGGGGCGTCGAGCGGGGGCTCGACCTCGTCGGGCGCTCCGGGCTGACGCACGCCGAGCGCACCGCGCTCGCGACGACGCTCGCCTCCACGAACGGCAACCTCGTCGCGCGCACCGAGATCGCCCAGAGGCTCCTCCTCGCGGCGTCCGAGAGCGACTCGGCGGACGAGGGCGATGCCATCCGAACGCTCGTGGATCGCGTGCTCCCGACGGCCGGCATCGCGTTCGTCGGATCGAGCACGCCGATCCACGCCGTGCCCGTCGGCAGCGTCGCGCACGAGCTGGAGACCGCCTTCGCGACCGGCGACCTCGACGACATCGGCGCTGCGATCGACGCGTGGCAGGGCAACCTCCCCCGCGGCCTGCTCGGCCCCGGTCCGTCGGCGGTTCCCGCGCACGCTCCGCTCGCGACGCTGGTGCAGGCGGTCCGCGGGTCCGGGGACGACGGCGAGATCGCCGAGGCCCTGCTCGGCGCGGGGTGGTTCCGCGAGGCGCTCGCCTTCGCCCGCGCGATCCGCGCGCGTGACCGAGAGCTCTCGCGCCAGATCGAGGAGCGCGCGGTCCAGGGGCGGGCCACGCTCGATGCGCTGCTGCAGCTCGCGCGCCGCATCGACGCGCGCGAGGCGTTCGCGCGCGCCTGGGGCGAGTCCGACGGGGACGCCGACGTCAGGGACGCCGAGCGCGTGAGCTCGCTGAGGGCGCTCGAGGGCGAAATCGTGCGGACCTTCGGGCGCTCGGGATACCAGGTCGAGGACGAGGACCGCTCGTCCCCGGCGATCGAGTACGGCTTCATCGGCGCCGTGCTGCATCCGGGAGCGAACTTCTCCGCCGAGGACGAGCGCCTGGGGCGCGGGGAGGAGGGCGCGCCCGTCCCCGGGATCGCGGCGCTCTTCCGCCGCATGAATCGCTTCGCGCTCGTCGGCAACGGCGCCGGCCAGGGCGGACCGGACGCCACCGTGCTGCGCGTCGTCGGCGTCGAGGAGCGCGCGGGCGAACACCTCGGCCGGCCGTTCCGCGGGACCGTCTTCTGGTGCCAGGGTGCCGACGTTCCGGGCCGCTTCGGACGGCTGGGCGCGGGGATCTCGGGCGCGGCGCTGCACGAGGGGTACTACCTCGACATCGGCCAGATCGCCGCGGAGCAGCGAGGATGGATCGCGCTCGCGGAGCGCTTCGTCGAGGCTCCGGAGCGCGCGGTCGCGCTGTCCGTCGGTCGCGCGCCGCTCGACCCTTCCCGCCGGACCGAGGTCTCGCCCGCGCTCGGCGCCGGCGATCGGATGCGGCTCGCCGTGCTGGAGTCGCTCGCCGGCATCGAGGAACCGGGCACTGGCCGGATCGAGCCGGACTTCGCGCTCGATCACTTGACGCACGTCGTCGCGACCCACGAGGAGGGACACCTGTGCGACCGGGCGGGGTGGTACCCGCTGAGCGTGTCGCGGGTGATGTCGCTGATCTCGTTCGCGGGTGCCCACGGCTTCTCGGGCCAGCGGATCGCGCGGGCGCTGGAGGAGCGAGCCCAGCTCATCGCGGTCGCGGCCTGCCGGGACCCGCGGGTGCCGATCGTCGACCTGCTGGACGCCGCCGAGGAGGGCGGCGCCTCGGTCACGCCCCACGGCGCGGCCTACCGCCGGGTCCTCGCGCGGCTGGTCGAGCGACTCGAGAAGGAGTACCTGGCGGGCGAATGGGACGGAGCCGACCTCCAGCCGGATGGCCGCTGGATCGACCAGCTCCACCGGCTGGACCCGGAGGCGCTCCGCGGACTGGCCATTCGAGAGGCCCGCGCGCGGGGTCTGGCGCGGAATTGACGCGGGCGCCAACGCGAGCGCCCCGGTGCCGTACCGGCCCGCGACCATGGCTGCTGCCGCGCCACGTCGAGTCGTTCTGCTGATCGCCGGGATCGCCGTCGTGATCTCCGCGGCGTGGCTCGCGCTCCTCCCCCGGGAGGGCGACGAGAGCGAGCGGATCGAGCGAGCGGTGTCGCAGCGGTCGTCGCGCTCCGACGAGCCAGTCGCGCGACTGGACGACGAGGCGACGTCGTCCGCGCGGGACGAACTCGCGAGCATCGAGCGAACGTCGCTCGAACGGCTCGGCTCGGTCGTCGTCGAGATCGAAGGACCGACGGAGGCGCTGCGCGCGATCCGGCGAGATGCGCGGCTCTCCTGGCTCGGTGGGCCGGGGGACCCCCCGGAGAATCGCGGCCCCTGGACGCGCTCGATCCAGCGCTCGGGCGAGGTGCGATTCGACGACCTGGAGGTCGGGCGCTACCGATTCGCGCTGGAGGAGAGCGCGCGCCTCCGATTCGAGCCGCTCGAGGTACGGGTGGAGTCGGGCGAGACAACCCGTGCCCGGGCCGCGCCGGTCCTCCCGGCGCCGACCGAGATCGTACTCCGCGTCCGCGACCGGTCGGGCCAGCCCGTGGCGATGTCGACGGCGGTCCTCACCGTCACCGAGCGACGACCCAGTGGACACTCGCCGATCACGTTCCAACGGCGCGTGCGATCCGCGGACGTCACGCTGCGCCGCGACCTCTTTCCGGGGCGCTATGACGTCGTCGCTCGATTCGGCTCGTCGTCGTCCATGGGCGTGTTGCCGCGTCGCTCCGCCCGAGCATCGTTCGAGGTGCGGGAGGGCCTGTCGAACCCGAAGGTCGAGGTCGATCTCGCCGTGTCTCCGCGTGAGCGGGAGGCCTTCGTGCGCGGCCGGATCGCGCTCGGTCCGGGCGAACTCCCGGTGGGGTTCCGTGCGCTCGGGACCTCACCGAACGAGGGCGCCGTCGAGACCGCGCTTCGCGTCGCCGAAGACGGGACGTTCTTACTGCGGGCCGACCTCGATCACCTGGCCGGTCCCCAGATCGAGCTGCGCTCACGCCATCACACGGACACGCTCGGGCCGTTCACGCTGGCAGAGGGCGCGGTCGACCTGGGCGTACTGCGGTTCCGCTCGCGACGGGAAGAGCCGGTCGAGGTGCCCACGCTCTTCGACGCCGGGTCGGGGACGTCGACGAGCGCGGAACGGTCGGTCACCGAGTTCTACCGGAGGCGCTGGGACACGGAGGACCGGGGCTGGCCGCCGTTCGACCGCGACTGACGCCGTCCTCAGCCGCGCATCGCCGCGAGCACGAGCGACTCCAGGTCGCTCGTCCCCGCCGTCGCCTTCGCCTTGTCGATCGCCTTGCCGGCCTCCTTCTCGGAGTAGCCGATCGAGACGAGCGCGGCGATCGCGTCGCGGCGGGTCGCGGCCTCGGGGCCCGACTCGTCCGCCGGGACGCTGGCCGCGGCGGCCGCCGCCGGCGTGTCGGCGAGGCTCGCGAGCAGCGCCGTCTTGTCCCGCAGGTCGAGCAGGATCTGCTCGCCCGTCTTCTTGCCCACGCCCTTCACGCGCGTGAACGCCGCGAGGTCGCCCTGGACCACGGCGGTCACGAGGTCGTCCGGCGCGAGCCCCGAGAGGATGCCGAGCGCCATGCCGGGGCCGACGCCGCGCACGCGCAGGAGGATCCGGAACAGGTCGCGGTCCTCCTTGCGCGGGAACCCGTAGAGCGTCTGCGAGTCCTCGCGCACGACGAGGTGGGTCCAGACCCGCGCGCGCTCACCGACACCGGGGAACCCGGCGCCGAGCGGCGCGAGCAGCTCGTAGCCCACGCCGCCCGCCTCGATCACGACGCTCGTCCCCGAGCGCGCGGCGACCTCGCCGACGACGTACTCGAACATGCTCTTCTGCCGCGTCCGGTCAGTCGTCGCCCTTCAGCGACAGCCCGTACTCGGCGAGGCGGTTCCGCAGCTCCAGGAGCGACGTGACGCCGAAGTTCGGCATGCCGAGGAGCTCCTCCTCGGCGTGGGCGGTGATGTCGCCCAGCGTCAGGCAGCCGAGGTTCTCGACCGTCCGGCGCGCGCGGATCGAGAGCTTGAGCTCCGAGATCGGCTTGTTGCGCGGGTCGTTCGGATCGAGGTCGCGGCCCTCCTGGGCCGAGCGCGCCTTGGCGATGCTCGCCACCGCCTCCTCGCGCGCCATGCCGAGCCGGAGGCCCTTGCTGGCGAGGATCTCCTTTATTTCGGTCAGCGACGTCTCACCGAAGTTCTTGTAGCTGAGCAGCTCGGACTCGGTCTTCTTGACGAGGTCGCCGAGCGTCATGATGTCCATCTTGTTCAGGCAGTTGCGCGCCCGGACGGACAGCTCGAAGTCGGTGATCGGGATCCGGAGGATCTGGTTGAGGCGGTCCTCCTTCTTCTCCAGGTCCTCGTCGTAGTACATCGACATCCCGGCCTTCGCGTCCTCCAGGTAGAGGCGCGCGAAGCGGTCCGTCGGGTCGGTGCGAGCGATCGTGTCGTAGCACGCTGCCGCGTCCTGGTCCCGGCCGAGGTCCTCGTAGAGGACGCCGAGGTTGATCATCACCGCGCGGTCGACGGGGAGCATCGTCGCGAGGGTCTCGTACGCGTCGAGCGCGAGCGCCTCCTGGCCGACGCGCTCCGAGAGGTACGCGAGGTGGAACAGGTTGCGGCGGTGGGTCGGGTCGGCGGCGCGGGCGGCCTGGAAGTGCTCCAGGGCGTCCTGATATTCGCCGGAGAGTTCCGAGATGCGGCCGCGCAGGTGACGGCCCTCGGCGCTCTCGTGGAACGGCTCGCGCTGCGCGGCGAGCGACGCCTCCAGGTTCGTGATCGCGGCCTCGACGTCACCGGCGACGAGGTCGGCGTCGAGCTTGGCGTCGAGCATGTCGCCCTTCGGGCGCGGTTCGTCCGGGTACTTGACGCTGAGCGCCTCGAAGATCGCGACGGCCTCGCCCGGGCGCGCGGCGCTGACGAGCGAGCGGCCGCACGTGTACATCGCGACGTCGTCGTCGGTGTAGGACTTGAGCGCGTCGGCGGCCTCGTCGTAGCGCCCGAGCATCCAGAAACCGAGCCCGCGACGGCGACCCTCTTCGCCGGCCGTGCTCATCGCCTCGACCGTTCGCGAGAAGGTGTCGTAGCTCCTGTTGGTCTCGTAGACGCCGGGGCGCGCGGCCTGCAGCGTGCCGAAGGCCGGGATCTCGTCCCGGGCGATGTCGAGCTGCGGGTGGCCGGAGACGGAGGGCTGCACCTCGGGGGCGGCCATCTCCTGGCTGATGTCGATCTGATCCATGTCGTCGGCCGGGTCGGCCGGACCCGTGTGGGCTGCCGCGTGGGGGCTGCTGTCGAGAGCCGAAGGGCGGTCGCGCGGGTGTCCCGGGACCCTCCCGAGGGACCCTTTCCGCCGATCCGCAAGCCGGAAAAGATAGGCCGCGCCCCCGTCCGGAGTCAACCGAGGCGCCCCAGGGTGGAGTCTGAGCGTGGAATCCGCCCCCCCCGGATCGCTAGGCTCGCTCCTCGCGAGGCAGGGGGCCTCGCGGACACCGCACACACCGCCGCTGGACGCGGGCAGGACCGCCGGAGGACCCGGCCGGGCCGCCCGTCCGCACGCCATGGACAAGCTGATCATCGAGGGCGGCCGCCCTCTGGAGGGGACGATCCGGACCGCCGGATCGAAGAACGCCGTGCTGCCGATCCTGGCGGCCGCGCTCCTGCCCCGGGAGGAGGTCACGATCTCGGGCTCCCCGCGGCTGGCCGACGTCACGACCATGCTCGGGATCCTGTCCGAGCTCGGCGCGGAGACGGGCCAGGACGAGGACGGGACCATCCACATCACGTCCTCCGACGACATCAGCGGCAGGGCCCCCTGGGAGGCCGTCCGCAAGATGCGGGGCTCGGTCTGCGTCCTCGGGCCCCTCCTGACCCGGCTCGGGCGGGCCGAGGTGAGCCTGCCCGGCGGCTGCGCGTTCGGCGTCCGGCCGATCGACGTCCACCTGAAGGGCATGCGGTCGCTCGGCGCCAAGGTCCGCATCGAGCACGGCTACGTCGTGGCCGAGGCGCCCCCCGGCGGCCTGCGCGGCGCGCGCGTCTTCCTGGGCTCGGCGAACGGACCGAGCGTCCTCGGCACGGCGAACGTGCTCATGGCCGCGACCCTGGCCCGCGGGACGACGGTGATCGAGAACGCGGCCTGCGAGCCCGAGGTGACCGACCTCTGCGACGCGCTGGTCGCGATGGGCGCGAAGATCTCCGGACAGGGGTCGCCGATGCTCACGATCGAGGGCGTCGACGAGCTTCACGGGGCGGAGCACCGGGTCATCCCGGACCGGATCGAGGCGGGTACCTACGTCCTCGCCGGGGCTCTCACCGGAGGCCAGGTGCGCGTCGAGGGCTGCGAGCCCGGGCACCTCGGCGCGCTGCTCGACCGCATGCGCGAGGCGCGCGTGCCGTTCACGGTGGGGGAGGACTGGATCGAGACCGAGGCGAACGACCTGAACGAGCGGCCGCCCCGCTCCACCGACGTCACGACCCACGCCTACCCCGGCTTCCCGACCGACCTGCAGGCCCAGTGGATGGCGCTCATGACCCGCGCCGACGGCCTCAGCATCATCACGGAGCGGATCTTCTCGGACCGCTGGATGCACGTTCCGGAGCTGGAGCGCCTCGGGGCCCACGTGCGCCGGCAGAACACGGCGGTCGTCGTCCGCGGGACCCGCGAGCTCTCCGGCGCCCCGGTGATGGCGTCGGATCTGCGCGCGTCGGCGGCGCTCGTCATGGCCGGCCTCGTCGCCCGGGGCACGACCGAGATCCACCGCGTGTACCACATCGACCGCGGCTACGAGCGGATCGAGGACCGCCTGGCGGGGATCGGAGCGGCGATCCGACGGGAATCGGACTGACGCAGCTGTGCAGCGTCTCCCGCCGCAGCCGCTGACGCGACGAGTCGGCCTCTGACGCCGCAGCCGCTGACGCGGCTGCGGCGATGGGTTAGAACCCTGGCATGTTCGAGACCCTCACCGAGCGCCTGACCGGGTCGTTCTCCTTCTTCCGCAACAAGAAGGAGCTGACCGAGGCGAACATCGACGAGGGCCTGGCCACCGTGCGCCAGGCGCTCCTCGAGGCCGACGTCCACTTCAAGCTCGCGAAGGACTTCACCGATCGCGTCAAGGAGCGCGCGCTGGGGGACGAGCGCCTCCGCGGCGTCGAGGCTTCGGACCAGTTCGTCCACGCGGTCCACGCCGAGCTCGTCGACCTGATGGGGCCGGAGGACGCGACGCTCGCCGTCGCGAAGTCCGGGCCGACGGTCATCCTGATGGCCGGCCTCCAGGGCGCCGGCAAGACGACGACCTGCGCCAAGCTGGCGAAGCACCTGCGGGACCAGCACGGCAAGCGCCCCCTCATGGTCGCGGCCGACGTGAAGCGCCCCGCGGCCGTCGAGCAGCTCCGCGTCCTCGGCCGCGCGATCGACATCCCCGTCTTCCACCTCGAAGGCGCCACGCCGCCGGACGTCTGCCGCGCCGGCGTCGCCGAGGCCGCCGCAGGCGGCAACGACGTCGTGATCCTCGACACGGCCGGTCGGCTCCACGTCGACGACGAGCTGATGGACGAGGTCGCGCAGATCGCCGCGGTCACCAGGCCCCACAACCAGGTCCTCGTCGTCGACGCGATGACCGGCCAGGACGCCGTCCAGTCCGCCAAGTCGTTCCACGAGCGGCTGGAGCTGACCGGCGTGATCCTGACCAAGATGGACGGCGACGCGCGGGGTGGCGCCGCGGTCTCGCTCAAGGAGATCACCGGCGCGCCGATCCTCTTCCTCGGCGCCGGCGAGAAGGTCGACGACCTCGACCCGTTCGTCGCCGAGCGGATGGCCGGCCGGATCCTCGGGATGGGCGACGTCGTCGGCCTCGTCGAGACCGCCCAGCAGAAGATCGACGAGGACGAGGCCCAGGCCACCTACGAGAAGATGGTGATGGGCTCCTTCACCCTCGAGGACATGCTCGGCATGTTCCGGATGGTGAGGAAGATGGGCCCGATGAAGAAGGTCCTCGGGATGATGCCGGGCATGGGTCAGGCGGCCCAGAACCTCGACATCGACGACAAGCAGATGAACCGCCTGGAGGCGCTGTTCACGTCGATGACCCCTCGGGAGCGCATCGAGCCGGACCTCCTCGACATGAGCAGCCGCCGGCGGGTCGCCCGCGGCGCGGGCCAGGACGTCGGCGCCGTCAACGAGCTGCTGAAGCGCTTCAAGGACATGCGCAAGATGATGAAGCAGCTCAACAAGATGGGCCTCGGCTCGATGCTGGGCGGCAAGGGCAAGCGCGAGGCGCTGGCCGGGATGTCGCCGAGCGGCGAGATGATCGACCCCAAGGCGGGCAAGGGCGGCGGCCTGCTCGGAGGCCTTGGCGGGGGGCTGGGCGGCCTCCTCGGCGGGGGCGGCGGAGGCGGCGCCATGCCCGAGATGCCAGACGGCCTCGGAGCGAATCCGTTCGGCGGCCCTCGGCCGATGGGGACCTCCTCGACGCGGGCCGCCCCGAAGTCCCGCGATCGGAAGAAGGAGAAGGCGAAGAACAAGCAGCGCCGGAAGAACCGGAAGAAGCGCTGAACGCAAAATTCCGGCGGTCGGGCTGGACATCGAGGCACAACTCGGGTGTCCTCTTCCCCCTGGAATCCGGGAGGAGCGCTTCCGCCGGTCGATCGGCACCCCGCCCCCGCTGATCCTGGCGCCTCCCGCCCTCCTTCGAAGCGCTCCTCCCGGTCCTTTTCTCTTCGACGCGCCGGACGACCTCCCAGCGAGCCTCCGGCGCTTTCGCGTCCAGCTCCCGTCCATGGCCGTCGTCATCCGCATGAAGCGCACGGGTCGCCGCAACCGACCCTGCTACCGCATCTCCGTCGCCGACTCGCGCTTCCCGCGCGACGGGCGCGTCCTCGAGACCATCGGGCTCTACGACCCGGTGTCGAAGGTCGAGGACGGTCAGATCAAGCTCGACGTCGAGCGCGCTCAGCACTGGGTGAAGAGCGGCGCGAAGCCGAGCGAGACGGTGCATTCGATCTTCAAGCGCCAGGGCGTCTACGTCGACGACCTCGGGCTCGCGGCGCGCTACAAGCCCCGCAAGCGCCCGGGTCGCAAGAAGACGACCGCCACCGGGACGCGCCGACAGGCCGACAAGGCCGCGCGCGCCGAGCGCAAGACCGCGCGCCAGACGGAGCGCCTGGCCGCCCGCAAGGCGGCGGCGGCCGCGGGTGCGTCCGAGTCCGAGGGCGAGTGACCCACCGACCTTGCCTCCGACTCCCCTCGGGCGCGCGGTGACGCGCGCCAAAGGACCGACAGCGGACCGCCCGGTGAGCGCCGGCGCGGTCCCTTCGCGTTCCTGAGGAGCCCTCGCCGTCCCCCGCGGGGCCGCCCGGCCCACGCACCTCCGTCCCTCCCGCACGCACCGCGCCCGCCGTGAGCAAGAAGTCCGACTTCGTCACCAAGCTGATCGACCAGGTCGCCCTCCGCCATCCCGTCCCGAAGTCGCCGATGGAGGGGGTCAACCTCCTGGAGCAAGGGGCGGTCCTCGTGCTGATGCGGCACATGACGCAGTCCCAGGCGGAAGCGTCGGTCAAGGCCCTCAAGGCCGCGTACGAGGACTGGAACGAGATCCGGGTCTCGCAGTCGCAGGAGATCGCCCAGAGCCTCCGCACGAGCGCGCGGAAGAAGGGCATCGCGCTCTTGAAGGACCGCCGCGACGCGGCCATGGCTCTGAAGGAGTACCTCCAGGACGTCTTCCAGCAGACGCACCACCTCGACCTGGAGGAGCTGCGCGAGGACGAGGCGACGGCCGGGAAGACCGCGGCCAGCCTCACGGTCCTCGGGCTCGCCGGCGCCTCCTATCTCATGTACGTCGCCGCGGACGAGCAGATCCCGGTGCACATGCCGCTCGTCAAGCTCCTCGACAAGCTCGACCTGGTGCCTCGGACGTCCTCGATCAAGAAGGCGCGCGTGTCGATCGAGGGGATCGTGCCGAAGGGCAAGGAGCTGCCGTTCACCCTCGCGATCCACGAGGCGCTGGAGCGCTGGGACGACGAGAACGAGCCGATCTTCATGACCGTCCCGGTCATCCAGGACACGGCGTACGGGAAGAAGTGCCACAAGGAGCGCACCAACGCGATCGCGAAGGCGGAGGCCGCCCGCAAGCGCGAGGAGGAGCGCATCCGCAAGGAGGAGGAGCGCGAGCGCAAGAAGGCCGAGGCCGAGGCCAAGAAGCGCGCCCGCGAGCTGGAGCGGAAGCGGGTCGCCGAGGAGAAGAAGCTCGCCGCCGCCAGGGCCAAGGCCGCAGCGGCCGACAAGAAGCGCAAGGAGGCAGAGAAGAAGCGCGCAGACGCCAAGAAGGCGAAGGAGGCCGCCCAGAAGGCCGCCGCCGCGAAGAAGGCCGCCGCCAAGAAGGCGGCGGCCAAGAAGGCCGCCAGCAAGAAGGCCGCTTCGAAGAAGGCTGCCAGCAAGAAGGCCGCTGCCAAGAAGACGGCCTCGCGCAAGGCGACCACGTCACGCAAGCCCGCCTCCAAGAAGGCCGCCGCGAAGAAGCCCGCCGCCACCAAGAAGAAGGCCGCGAAGAAGCCGGCGGCGAAGAAGTCTGCAGCCAAGAAGCCCGCGGCCAAGAAGTCCGCCGCGAAGAAACCCGCCGCGAAGAAGGCCGCTGCAAAGAAGCCCGCGGCCAAGAAGAAGGCGGCGCGCAAGAAGCCCGTCGCGCGGCGCCGCTGAGCCGTGGGCGGGTCCGCGGACCGTTCCGCGGACGGCGCGCCCGAGGTCGTCCTGGCCTCGGCGTCCCCGCGCCGTCACGCGCTGCTGCGTGAGGCGGGGCTGTCGTTCCGGATCGAGCCGGCGGACGTCGACGAGACGATCGATCTCACGCTCGACGCCGGGGCCGCCGCCGAGGACCTCGCCCTGCGCAAGGCCCGCGCCGTCGCGCGGTCTCGAGCCACGGGTGCATCACCAGCCCTCGTGGTCGGCGCGGACACCCTCGTGGTGCTCGGCGAGGACGGCGACCCGGCGCGGCGCTTCCTGGAGAAGGCGGCGGACGCCGAGGAGGCCCGGGAGATGCTCCGCGCCCTCTCGGGGACCCGCCACAGGGTCATCACGGGCGTCGCGGTGGTGGAGACCGCTGGCGGCGCCGAGCGAGCCACCCACGAGACGACCTGGGTGACCATGCGGGCGATCACGCCGGACGAGGTCGAGGCCTACGTCGAGAGCGGCGAATGGGAGGGCAAGGCGGGCGCCTACGCGATCCAGGAGACCGCCGATCGGTTCGTGGAGCGCCTCGACGGAGGCGGGTTCGACAACGTGGTCGGGCTCCCCGTGGAGCGAACCCTGGGGCTTCTCGGGTCCTCGTCGGGCTGACCCTCTCGCTGAACCACCGGCGGGGCCCCTTCGCCAGTTCCTGCCGCCCGGTGGGTGCATCCGGCCGCACCAGGGCCTAGAGTGTCCCGCTCGAATTCCGGGTCGTTCCGCCACGACGGAGCGCCAAAGCGGAGCTCAACATGAAGGTCGATATCCACCCCAACTACGTCGATTGCAAGGTCCACTGCGGTTGCGGCAACGAGTTCACGACTCGCGCCACCGTCAAGGAGCTGAAGATCGAGATCTGCAGCGTCTGTCACCCCTTCTACACGGGCAACCAGAAGTTCGTCGACGCCGCCGGACGCGTCGATCGCTTCAAGCGGAAGTTCGCGAAGAAGAGCCAGCGCTGATCCGCACGGGGTGGGGCCCACGCGGCCCCACCGCCTCGCTGCGCGCAGCGGGATGCTCCTGACCACGGCTCACGGTGGGGTTCGATCCGACACTCGTCGAGAAGCTGCGCGAGCGCGCGGCCCGGTACGACGAGATCACGGAGTTGATCGGCTCGCCGGACGTGGCGTCCGACGGCAAGCGGCTCAGCGAGCTGCTGCGTGAACGCGGGAGCCTCGAGCGGTCCTCGGCGATGTTCGCCGAGATCGGCTCGCTGACCGAGCGTCGCACGGAGGCCGAGTCGATCCTGGAGGACGGCGGGGACGACGAGCTCGTAGCGCTGGCGCAAGAGGACCTCGAGGCCGTGGCCGCCGAGGAGACTCGCCTCGACGACGAGGTGAAGCTCGCGCTCATCGCCGATCCGACGGACGACCGCACCCGCGTGATCGTCGAGATCCGCGCCGGGACCGGCGGGGACGAGGCGACGCTCTTCGCGTCCGACCTCTTTCGCATGTACGGCCGATTCTGCGACGCGCACAAGCTGAAGATCGAGGTGCTCGGCCAGCACGCCAGTGAGGTCGGCGGCTTCAAGGAGATCGCCTTCGGCGTCAGCGGCGCGGACGCATGGCGCAACCTTCGGTTCGAGTCGGGCGGGCACCGCGTCCAGCGTGTCCCCGCGACCGAGACCCAGGGCCGGATCCACACGTCCGCGGCGACCGTCGCGGTGCTCCCGGAGGCGGAGGAGGCGGACATCCAGATCGCCGAGACCGACCTCAAGATCGACACGATGCGCGCGGGCGGCGCCGGCGGTCAGCACGTGAACAAGGTCGAGTCGGCCGTGCGGATCACGCACGTTCCGACCGGGATCGTCGTGGTCTGCCAGGACGAACGCAGCCAGGGCAAGAACAAGGCGCGCGCCATGCGGATCCTGCGCAGCCGGCTCCTGGAGGCCGAGGAACAGCGCATCGCGGCCGAGCGCTCCGAGGCCCGCCGGAGCCTCGTCGGCACCGGCGACCGGAACGAGCGGGTGCGGACCTACAACTTCCCCCAGAACCGGGTGACGGACCACCGGCTGGAGGACGGCGACCGCAAGAACTTCAACCTCGACGGGATCATCGAGGGACGGCTGGAGCCGCTCTTCGAGGCCCTGGAGGAGAAGGACCGCCGGACGCGGCTGGCGAATCTCTGAACCGCCCCGCATCCTGTTCGTTCCCGAAAGCTCTCCGAACCGCTTCCCAGCGCCCCGCGCGGCCCCCCCAGACGATCCATGAGCGACGAGACCAACACCACGGACGCCACCGAGGAGTCGGCGGAGGCCTCCTCCGGAGCGAGCACCAGGCGCGCGCGGCGCGGCCGCTCGGACGCCGGAGGTGAGCCGCCGAAGCGCGAGCTGGAGCAGGCCCCGCTGCTGCTGCGCAAGGCGAGCGTCATCCTGATGGCGGGTGCGGTGCTGCCGTGGATGACGTCGATCTCGACCAAGGGCAACATGCCGTTCGCGATGTGGCTCGCGGGCGTCGTGCTGACGGGTCTCGCCGGCTGGGTGCTGTTCGACGCCGCGAACGCGCGCGCCGGTGCCAAGGCGAACGGCATCTCGAAGAAGCTCGTCGAGGCCCACCCGATGGCGGCGGCCGGCGCGTCGCTCGTGCTGTTCATCGGCGCGGTGGCCTGTGCGTTCTCGGCCGGCGCGTACTTCACCCCGACCGGTGACTTCCTCGGCTTCGCCCCGCCGGCCGGCGACGAGGCCTTCCGCAACACGTACAGCATCCGCGCGGTGCTGGAGCACGGCACGCTCTACCTGGCGCTCGCGACGTTCGCGCACATCCACAGCTACGAGTACGGCGCGAAGTTCAACCCGATCTTCCCGCTGATGTTCTTCGGCCCGGCCGTCGCGGGTGCGCTGCACGTCCTGACGGCGGTTGCGGACCTCGGCGAGTACGGGCTCGCGCTCGTCGGCATCGTCGGTTCGATCGTCGTCGCCGCGGGCGGCATCATGGCCGTCTACACGATGTACGTGACGATGAAGGTCGCCAAGGAAGAGGGCGATCGGAAGAAGGCCGAAGCGCGTGAGCGCAAGCGCGCCGAGCGCTCGGCCCGCTCCTCGTCGCGCTGAGTTCGCTGGGCGCCGACCGGGATCCCGGCACCGCTCGGACGGGGCGCCCCCCGGCGCCCCGAACGGCGCGTGAGATGCTGGTCCTCGCGCGCTCGTTCCTGGAGCGCAAGGGGCTCGGCGAGGCCCGGCTCGACGCCGAGCTGCTGGTCGCGCACGCGCTCGGGATCGATCGGCTCCAGCTCTTCCTGCGCCTCGACCAGCCCCTCCAGGGGGCCGAGGTGGATCGCGCAAGGGACCTGCTGGTCCGGCGCGGCCGGCGCGAGCCGACCGCCTACGTGGTGGGCCGTCGCGAGTTCTACGGCCGGGATTTCCGGGTCGGCCCCGGCGTCCTCGTACCGCGGCCCGAGACCGAGCTCCTCGTCGACGCGGTCCGCGAGTGGGCCAAGGGTCGGGACGGAGTACCTCGCATCTGCGACGTCGGGACCGGCAGCGGCTGCGTCGCGGTGACGCTCGCCCTGGAACTCGAGGGCGCGGAGGTCGCCGCGATCGACGTGTCGGAGGAAGCGCTCGACTGGGCGCGTCGCAACGCCGAAGAGCTCGGCGCGACGGTGCGGCTCGTCCAGGGCGAGGGCCTCGAGCGCCTCGACGAGCTGACCCGGCAG